>NZ_CATZBU010000016.1:0-88665 GCF_958405935.1 Ralstonia psammae | reverse complement strand
CCTGGCCCTCGCCCAAACCCACCACCACCCCCCCGCCTGGGCCGGCGGCTGCAGCCCGCGCGCCGGGGGCGCCCCCCGCGCCTCGGCCCTCCGGCGGATACAACTGCGCGAGTGGCTGGCCAACAATCTCGTCCGACCGATAGCCCTGAATGCGCTCGCCGCCCGGATTCCACGTCGCGACAATGCCGTGGAGCGACAGTGCAAAGACGGCGTAATCCGAGGTGGATTCGGCCCACAGCCGCAGCCATGCAGAGCCAAATTCGGAGGACAAGGAAGCGGCGTCGTTCATTCAGGTACCAGGTAAAGGTGCAAACGCCGCAAGGGGTATATGTTTGGGCCAGCAACGAATGTGCCCATGGCCTGTCCCCCCGTACAGCGGCGCGGTCTGGGGGGTGCGAGCCGGAGACCCGTCTCAGCGCCCCAGCTAGCAAGCGGAACGCAGTTTGCATACCTCGCAGCCGCCGAACGGGTCAGCGACCCTTTCCACCGTGTGGGCAATGGCCCCCCGCTGCGCACACCACGCCGTCTCGACATGGCTTTCGCAACCCATCAAGAGATCCCTGACGGGGAATTCACCCAAAAAAAAAGCCGGCACCCTGAGGTACCGGCCCTTTCACTTGCAGATCGCAGCGTCGATCAACCGGCCTGACGCAGTGCCGCTGCTTGTTCTCCGCGCTTACCCATCAACAATTGCACCACCACCGCAACGATGATGTTGAAGGCCAGTGCCGCCAGGCCCGTGTAGATGGAGTACTTGTCCCCGCCAATCACAAAGGTGTGCACGGGCTTGATGCCGTCGGAGAAGGCCAGCCAGCTGCCGGCAATCATGCCCGCCGCCCAACCGGCCAGCAGCGCCGGTGCGCGGAAGCGGTTCGAGAGGTTGAACAGCCCGAACACCACCGACGGGAAGGTCTGCACGATCCACACGCCGCCCAGCAGTTGCAGGTCCAGCGCGAACTTGGTCGGCAGGAACAGGATGAACACCAGGGCGCCCGCCTTGACGATGAGCGAGATCACCTTGGCGACCTTTTCCTCGCCCGCGTGCGACAGGTCCGGCGCCACGTAGGGCTTCCAGAAGTTGCGCGTGAACAGGTTGGCCGCACCAATCGACATGACGGCCGCCGGCACCAGCGCACCGATGGCGATGGCCGAGAACGCAAAGCCCGTGAACCAGCTCGGGAACAGCGCGTTGAACAGCGCGGGCACGACGTCGTTGTTGTTGGTGACCTTGATGCCCGCGGAGTAGGCCATGAAGCCCAGCAGCGCAATCAGGCCCAGCAGCACCGTATAGGCGGGCAGGAAGACGGCGTTCTTGCGGATGGTGTCTGCACTGCGCGCGGCAAAGATGCCGGTGAGCGTGTGCGGATACATGAACGCCGCCAGCGCCGAGCCAATCGCCAGCGTGGCGAACGGCAGGAACTGCGCGGGCTTGAGCGTGAGGCCCGTGGCGCCGCCCTTCACGGCAAACGCGTCGTGTGCATGCGCAAACACCGAACCGTAGCCGCCCAGCTTGGCCGGCACCAGCACCACCGCCACCAGCACCACGATGTAGATCATGATGTCTTTGACGAAGGCGATGAGCGCCGGAGCGCGCAGGCCAGCGGAGTACGTGTACAGCGCCAGGATGATGAAGGCGGCCGCCAGCGGCAGCTCGCCCGTCAGGCCCAGCGCCTTGATCACGACTTCCATGCCGATGAGCTGCAGGGCGATGTAGGGCATCGTCGCCACCACGCCCGTGAGCGCCACCGCAAACTCCAGCGGCCGCGAGCCGTAGCGGCCGTACACGGCATCAGCCGCCGTGACGTGGCCGTTGGCATGCGCCACCTTCCACAGCTTGGGCATGATCAGGAAGACGATCGGGTACACCAGGATCGTGTACGGCAGCGCGAAGAAGCCATACGCGCCCACCGCATACACGAGTGCCGGCACGGCGATCACGGTGTAGGCGGTGTAGAAGTCGCCGCCCACCAGGAACCACGTGATCCAGGTGCCGAAGTTGCGGCCGCCCAGGCCCCACTCTTCAATGTGGGCGCCCTTGTCGGACTTGCCACGCTGCCAGCGCGAGGCGATGAAGCCCAGCACCGTGACCAGCGCGAAGAAGAAGATGAAGACCGCCAGCGCAGTCCAGTTGATTTGTCCGTCCATCATTCTTCTCCTTTGCTCTGACCGTTCTTGAAGACGATCCAGATCAGCAGCGAGGTGATCGGCACCCACAGGAACTGATACCAGTAGAAGAACGGAAAGCCGAAGAGCGTAGGCGTTTCCTGGTTGTAGAACGGCACCCACAGCAGGCCGATGAAAGGCAGTGCGAGCAAGAACTTCATGGGTTTGTCTCCTAGTTCGGGGACTTCGGATGTTGTTTTGAACAGGTGAGGTGCCACGCCCGATGCGTGACCAGACGGATGTCTGACGAAATGCTTTCCGCCTTTGTTGTTATCGGGCGCACTGTGATCGCGCGCCTTCTGGAAGACCATCCGCACCTGTACGCAGCAGCCACACGTAGTAGTACGTAGTAAGCGTAGACTTTTCGCGTGAAATAACCAATCGCTAAGGTGGGCGCGGGTTTCCTAGGGTTTTCACGAATTCCTGTCACGACAGACAGCCGTCGAATGCGTGAGCAAAAATCGCAAGCCGCCACGGTGCCGCATGGCACCAAGCACAACGGGGAGCCGCAGTGGCTCCCCGTTGATTGTTGTGGCGCAGCATAAGCCCTGGCGTGTCCAGGGTTTCTGCAGGGTGCAGTGTTGCCGCGTTGCTGCCGGCTTACCCGTTCCAGCGGATGCCGAGCTTACCGTCGTAGCCATGCAGGCTGCCGTCCGAGCGTATCAAGCTGGACCTACAGCGCTGGACCCGACACACCAAGTCCCGAATTCCGGACCGCCGACGTGCGACTCGGCAAATAAAGACGGAATTGACGGTTCACCCGTCCAACTCAATTCAAATCGGATCAACTCAAACGAGGATTTTTCATTTTTATTTTTCGCCTCTTTTTAAATACGCCGCAATTTACCCCGCATTGGAATCTTTAAAGGAAATCGTTTGCCACAGACCCCACAAATGGCTTACTCATCAGGAAAAACCCGTACATCACATCTGCATTCAAGCACCCGTTTCTTTAGAGCAAACACTCAAAATCGCGTGGTGTTTTAAATTTGTTTTCAATCTGATCAAAGAAATTCTTGTAAGGTGGGTTCTGTCGCACGCATTCACATCCCACTTAGCCCGGCAATCCCCTCGCCGGGTATTTTTTTGGGCGGTGTTGCAGAGGGCCCTGCCTGCGACCCTCTGTCGTCAACCTGGGACATTGCACAGCGCTCAGTGGCGATCCGCACCATGACGCCACGCCACAGCGGCGCACGCGAGCTGTACTGCGCCACCGCACAACATGGCAACGCGCAACCCCGGTGCGCCGCTGCCGTACACGGCATACACCGCCCCCAGGATCGCCACGCCCAGCGTGGCCCCGCTCATGCGCGCCACGTTGACGAGCGCCGACGCCGTGCCCGAACGCTCCGGCCCCACGGCCCCCACTGCCGCCCCCATCAGCGGCCCGGTGGCAAAGCCCATGCCGAGCCCCGTGAGTGCCAGCCCGATGGCCGCCGGCACCACCGATGCCGCGCCGGCAGACGCCCCCAATGTGAGCAGCCCCAGTGCGATGATGCCCACCCCACCCGCCGTGGCCAGCCGCGCGCCATAGCGGCGCGCCACCGTGCCGGACACGGGCGACACCACCATGAAGACCAGCGCCATCGGCATCAGCGCAATGCCCGCGCCCATGACGTTCAAGCGCCCGGTGCTCTGCCACATGAGCGGCAGCAGAAAGAGTGCGCCGTACATGCCAAACGTCATGCCAGCCGTGGCGACAATGGCGCCCCGAAACGCGCGCACGCGAAAGAGTTCCAGCGGCACCAGCGCCTCGCTGCCATAGCGCGCCTCTACGCGGATGAACCACGCCAGCGCGATGAGCGCCACCGCCAGCACAGTCGCCCCCATAGCGGGCGCGTGATGCGCTTCGATGGCGGCAAAGGCCAGCCCGCCCAACGTGAAGGCGCCCAGCACCTGGGCCAGCGCATCGAAACGGCGGTGCGCGGCGTCGGACGATTCCGGCACCACGCGCACGGCCAGCACCATGATGGCCACGCTCACCGGCACCACCACCCAAAACACGGCACGCCAGCCGAAGTGCGTGACGAGCACACCGCCGGCCGTCGGCCCAATCGCCATGGCCAAGCCGTTGCATGCCGCCCAGATGCCCAGCGCATGTGCACGTTCGCGCGGGTCGCGCCACACCACCCGCAAGATCGCCAGCGATGCCGGCAGCAGCAACGACGCCCCCACCCCCGCCATGGCACGCGCACCTATCAGCCACCCGATCGACGGCGCCAGCGCGCACAGCACCGACGCCACCGAGAACACCGCCGCACCCGACACAAACGCCCGCCGCCGGCCGTACAGGTCAGCCAACAGGCCACCGCTGAGCAGCAGCGCGGCATAGGCGAGGTTGTAGGCGTCGATCACCCACTGCAGCGGGCCAACCGCTGCGTGGAAGAACTGGCCAATCGGGCGCACCGCCAGGTTGACGACGGCGGTGTCGATCTGCGCGACCAACACGGCCATCGACAGCACGCACAGCACCAGCCGCTTAGGTGTCGCGGTGTCGGCATGCGCTTGTTGCATCGTGATTCCATCCATCTCGGGGCCTTTGGCCTTGGGCTTGAGCAAGCGATGCCCCCAGCGTAGTGCCGGCACCCTGGGCAACGCTTCGATGCGTGTCGAAGCATCGCGGCGCGGGGCTCCCTAGAATGGCCACATGACGAGGAGTCCGACATGTCGCATCCGAACAGCTTTTCGGGCACGGCCTTCCTGATTGCCGACCCGGCACGGGCGGCCATGCTGACAGCGTTGCTCGATGGGCGCGCACTGCCTGCAGGCGAGCTGGCGCATACTGCCGGCGTCACCGCGCAGACGGCCAGTACGCACCTGGCCAAGTTGCTGGACGGTGGCTTGGTGGTGGTGGAAACCGAGGGGCGGCACAAGTACTTCAGGCTGGCCGGCGCGCATGTGGCGCAAGCTCTGGAACACCTGGCCGCCATCACGCCCGCAGCGGCCGTGCGCCGCGCCACACCCAGCCCGAAGGCGCGCGAGCTGGGCTTCTGCCGCTGCTGTTATGACCACCTCGCCGGGCAGGTGGGCGTGGCCGTCACGCAGGCGCTGCAATCACGCGGCTATCTGCTGCCGATGCCCGACAAGCAATACGAGATCACGCCCGCCGGCATCACCTGGTTTGGCGACGTGGGGCTCGACGTGCGGAACATTCGCCCGACGCGACGGGGGCTCGCCCGGCAGTGCCTGGACTGGACGGAGCGCACGCATCACCTGGCGGGGCCGCTGGGGGTGCAGTTCCTGCGTCGCCTGTGCGATGTTGGTTGGATGCTGCGCGCACGCGATTCACGCGCCGTGCTGGTCACGCCCAAGGGCTGGCAGGAACTGCATCAGCGCCTGGGCGTGGATGAGGCGACGGTGCGCAGCGAAGCCGAACACCGCCATGCATGACGCCGTCGATCAGTGCGCACCAAAGGCCAGCACTGCCGGCAAGCGCGCAAGCAGCGCATCGCGCGAGCGTATGCCCCCGGACGTCGGCTCAATCTTGTCGTCCTGGATCAGGTTGGCAAACACGTACGTTTTGTCGCCCTTCTTGGCCCAGCCGACAAACCAGCCATAAGCGTGCGCCTGATCCCACGTGCCGTCGGGTGAGGTATTGCCCGGCGCCGGGCCGGCGGTGCCCGTCTTGCCCTGCACGGCCCAGCCGCCCGGCACCTGCCAGGTCTGCACGGTACGGTCGAGCATCTCGTAGGTCCGCGCAGACACCGGCAATTGCCGGTTGACGATCTTGCGCATGAAGCCGACCTGCTCCTGGGGCGAGATCTTCAGCGACGAGGTGATCCACGAACGGTCCATGCCGTTGTTCTTGCCCGGGTCGCCGCTCACATCCATGTTGCCGTAGCCGAGCTTGCGCACGTATGCCTGGAAGGTCTGCGCGCCCATCGCATGCGTGATGCGCTGCGAATACCAGACCACCGAATATTTGAGCCACAGCGCCGGGTCGATGGGCTGGCGCCAGGCTTCGCCGCCCCAGTCGGGGTCACCGCGCCTGAAGTGCTCGACGGGGGCGTGTTCGTTTTTGAGGAAGCCGTGGTCGAAGCCCATGACGGCCAGGGCCAGTTTGAACGTGGAAGCAGGGGTCACACGCTCGTCGCACGTGCCTTCGTGCAAGACGGCCTGGCCCGTGGCGGCATCAGCAACGATCGTGCAGATCGGGTGCTCGGCGTGGGCCAACGTGGCAAGCGCGGCGAGCAGGGCGCCGGTGGCGGCGTGGCGGAGTTTCATCATCGTTCAACCTCATGTTGGGGGAATGCGGACAACTGCGCGGCAGCGTAGCAGCGAGGTTGCCGCCCTGCTGACCCCCACACGCGTAACTGCTGTAACGCTAGCGGAATAGCCGTTCAGAAAAGAAGGGCTTGCAAATTTTCCAGCGGTCGGTAGAATGCGCGGCTCACCTAGCCCAGGTGGCGGAATTGGTAGACGCACTAGTTTCAGGTACTAGCGGGTAACTCCGTGGAGGTTCGAGTCCTCTCCTGGGCACCAAACACAGTCCCAAGCAGTTCAGGGGCGACCAAAAACCCGCGTGGCGATGAGCCTCGCGGGTTTTTTGTTGTCCGGATGGATTCGGCGCGAGATGTATGGTCGCGTACGCGTGCGGGCAACTACGCCGGATTCAGCCTGGACCGGGCCACGCGGTTACGACCCGTTGCCTTCGCGTCGTACAGGGCTTCATCTGCAGCACGGATGACGGCCGACACGTCGACATCCTGTTCCGGCGTCCACGCTGCCGCGCCGATGCTGGCAGTCACCCGGCCATATTCGCTGGCCCTGTGCTCGATGGCGAGGTTGGCAATTGCCGCGCGTATTTTTTCGGCAATGGAGGCAGCGCCCTCCGGCGACGTATCCGGCAGGACCACAATGAACTCTTCACCGCCATACCGTGCAGCACTGTCGGTCGGTCGGCGAATATTGTCGCCAATGCACTTCGCGACCGCCGCCAAGGCATCGTCGCCCGCCTGGTGCCCGTAGGTGTCGTTGTACATCTTGAACCGATCAATATCGACGAACAGCAAGGACAGCACGCTGCGCGTTCGCTTCGCCCGACGCCATTCTTGATCGAGGATTTCGCCAAGGGTGCGGCGGTTGTTCAGCCCGGTCAGCCCATCTGTGCGGGCCAGCATGGCCAGCTCCGATTCCGCGCGCATGCGCCGCCGCAGTTGTGCCCCGAAAGCAAAGGACAGGCCGATGAAGCCCAGTGTCAGCGCGGCCATCAACGAGGCGATGACCAGCGCGCGATGCTCCCAAGCCGCGTAGATGTCGGTGTGTGCTTCGGCCACCATGATGATGAGCGGCAGGTTGGGCAGGTTCTTGAAGTAATACAGCCGCTCGACGCCATCGAGTGTCGATGTGTCAGAAAAACTTCCCTCCGGCGCCGACAGGAACTGCTTGAACGTACTGGCGTTGCGGATGTTGCGCCCAATGACCTTCGGATCGTAGGGCTGCCGCATGACCATTGCGCCGTCTCGTGCAATCAACGCCACCGATCCATGCGGCCCCAGTGACAGGGCAGCAAACAACTTCTGAAAATATTCGAGCTGGATCGCGATCAGAACGACGCCCGCGAACGAGCCGTCCGGCCGGGAAAGACGTCGACTCAGCGGAATGCTCGGCGCCCCATCCCGCAACCGAGACGAGTAGGGATCGCCAACGTACAGGCCGACGTTGGGATTGTCCCGGTGGACTTTGAAGTATTCGCGATCGGAGAAGTTGGCTTTGCGCGGTACATCGCCAGCGGAATCGATGACGATATTGCCCTGGGCGTCCAGCACAAGCATCGAGCCCAGATACGTTGCGGTTGCGGCGCGGTCGAACAAGGCGAAGCCACGCAACCGGGGCGAGGCATTCATCACTTCGGAGTCGTTCACGCCATCGACGACGGCCTGGAGCGACAGCGCGTAGAGTTCGAAATTTCTTTCGATGTCCCGCTCCGCCAGAAGCGCAAGGTTGCGTGATGTTTCGGTGGCGCGGGCCATCGCATCCAGCCGGCTCTCGTACAGCACCACCGTGCAGATCACCACCATCGATAGCGCGATGACAACGCCTGCAGCCACGATTGCATGGGGCGTTGTCACCCAGCGGTGATCCCAAAAGGACGAAAGCCAACGAAGTCGATTGGTCTTGTTACTGTCCTTCACCGTGATCGCCATATTCGTGTGCTCTTGTCAGGAAGACCGCGAAACCCCCGAATACATCAACGCCACCCTTGCCGTGGCAAGCCCGTCAGAAGCAGTCTAGAAGATCCGACAATGCTTCGTGCCTGACAGCCGATTCAAACGCCTGATTTCAACATCGCCCTAGGCGATATGGCTGAGACGTCGGCGTCTCAAGGTTCCAGAGGCCCGACCGATAAACCCCGAGAGAACAAAAAACGAACGGGGTTTCACATGAAGATTGTCGGTTTGGTCAGCGCAGCGTGCGTCGCACTCATGCTTTCCGGATGCGGTGGCGGCGACGGCGCATCCGGCTCGGGCGCCGCTGTGCAGACGAACACCCCCACGACGTCCACCAAGACCGCCGCGGCCGCGCCCAAGGTGCTGCTGGGCTACGCATTGGGCAGCTCCACGTCGATGGCGTCGGCCATGAACGCGGCCACGCCGGTCACTGCCGTCTCAGTGGATGTGATCCGTGCCGATGCAAACGGTGGTTTGAATGGCACGCTGCCTACGGCGCTGCTCTCCAGCAACCAGGCGGCGGGTAAGCTTTCATACGCGTGTATCACGAATTTCGGCACCGATTTCGACCCCGTCATTGCGCACGGCGCGCTCGTCACCAACCGCGCGACAACGCTGCAGAACATCGTCACGCTGGCCAAGACGCAGAACCTGGCCGGCATCAATCTCGACTTCGAGGGCCTGTACACCAGCGATCGTGACGCCTACACCAGCTTCGTCGCCGATCTGGCTACGCAACTGCACGCCAACCATTCCACGCTGATGCTCAGCCTGCCGGCAAAGAGCGCAGACGTGATCGGCAACACGTGGACGTGGCCGTACGATTACGCCGCACTGGGCCAGAGCGCCGATTTCATCCAGGTGATGACCTACGACGAGCACATCCCCAGCGGCCAACCCGGCCCGGTGGCCGGCAGCGACTGGATGCTCGCCGCGCTGCAGTACGCCGCGAGCCTCGTGCCGTCGACCAAGCTGCTGCTGGGCCTGCCAGCCTATGGCTACGACTGGAATCGCACACGGAACACAGGCACCTCGGTCGCCTTCAAGGACATCCCCACGCTGATTGCCACAACCGGCGCGACGGCCCAATGGGACGCCGCCACGCAATCAGGCCATTTCAACTACACCGCCACCGACGGCAGCGCGCACGAGGTCTGGTACGAGACAGCGCAAGGCCTGCAGACCAAGGCCGCCCTGGCCAATACGCTCAACCTGGCGGGCGTGTCGATGTGGGTGCTGGGCGCAGAAGACACGAGCTTCTGGGGCGCCGTCACCGCTGCGATTCACTAGGCGACCGGCGGGGCGTAAAGCGAAACGCCCGCATCACGAATTCCACCGGCTGCCCGTTCTGCGGCGGCTTGCCCCGGAACAGCCACAGGTTCAACTGGATACGCGCGTCGCCCGCCTCGGGCACGCCCGCGGTGCGCGACCAGTGCTGCAACACCGTGCCGTCGGCGGCCATGGCGCTGAACTCGGCCAAGCCGCGCTCCCAATGGATGCGATAGGTCACGTGCCCCTGATTGACCTCAAACCTGCGCAGCGTGTCCGGCGCACCGGAGGGCTGCACGACAAACTGGGCGTTGTTCGGCTCGCCCGGCCGCGCCCAGTAGGACAGCTCCACGTCCAGCTCGCGGTGCGCCTGTTCCGGGGCGCTGCTGTAGGTGAAGAAACCGAAGACGGCCTGCCGGTCCATGCCGAACGGATTGGTTTCCACCTCAAGCTCGTAGGTGCCGTAGCCCAGCGGACGCGAGAGCGTGACCTCGGCGCTGTGCCAGCCCTGCCCCGCCTTGACGATGGCCATGCGCAAACGCCCTTGTGCATCAACGTGCACCGCATCCAGCCCATCCGAAAATATGTTGGGGCCCGGCCCGCTCAACTGGTCGCCGGATGAACGCACCACCCACTGCTGATCGGAGAACGTGATCTCTCGGGCCGTTGCTACCGTGCACGTGCACGCAAGCCCCGCGAGCAGACATGCCAATCGGCGCAGCATGGCGGGTCTCACAGCAGCAGCGGCTTGCGGCCGAAGAAAACGACGCGGCTGGTGCTCGACGCCGGCTCGGTGAATGTCACCTCGACGAGTTTGCCTTTGAGGTCGTAGCGGAACAGCGGATGTTTTGCGTATTCTTCGGCGTCGTAGGTGGCCGCCACCTTGCCGACCTGCTTGCATAGGAAGATCTGCAGAACGCAGTCATAGACAGGCTCGCCGGGCTTAGCACGCTCCATGTTCTCGTACGGCACGAAGGCCACCGACACCGGTTGTGTGAGCGCCTTGTAATACGGCGAGCGCATGGCCACCGCCAGGATACGCTCCGACTCCTTGATGCCCGCGCGCAGCACGCCCAGATTGCCCTGTGCCGAATCGATTTCGGCCTTGAGCTGCATGCGCGAGAAAATCATCTGCTGCGTCTGTGCCAGCGTGGTCATGGTCTGCAGGTCATCCGCCGCGCCGCCCAGAGTGGACATCACCGCACGGCTCTGCGTGGAGTTCACGCCCACCTGCACTGCAGCGATCTTGGAATCCGTCAATGCATTGGCCGACGATTGCAGCGTCACCATGCGCGCGGCAGCGTCTTCCTTGGAGATGAGGCCCGCGCGCATCTCCGCATCGGT
Organism: Ralstonia psammae; assembly: GCF_958405935.1. NCBI lineage: Bacteria > Pseudomonadati > Pseudomonadota > Betaproteobacteria > Burkholderiales > Burkholderiaceae > Ralstonia > Ralstonia psammae. Next base: position 77,719 of record NZ_CATZBU010000016.1, on the reverse strand, counting down.
CGAAGCCATCATGCCCTTGAGCTGCGCGTGCGCGCGCTCGCTGTCGGCGATGTCGCCGAACTTGAGGCTCACCAGCCGCCCGAGGTTTTTCGACACACGCGACATGTTTTGGATCTGGCGCTGCTGCGCTTCGGTGGTGCGCGCGATCAACGCATCGAGCGCCTGCAGCCCTTCTTGCTTGACAGCGAGCTGCGCGGTGAGGTCTACCAAGTCTGTGCGCTGCTTGTCGAGCTGTGCACGCAGTTGCGCCACCTGCGGTTGATACGACAGCACGCGCTCCTGCGCGGGCGAGATCACGAGGGGTGCGCCCCAGTTGGTGCTCTGCAGGTAGAAGAAAAGTAGCGCGATGTAGCCGAAGATGCCGCCAATGATGGCAATCAGCACAAAGAAGGAAGCCAGCCGATAGACGACGAGCATCTTCGACTGAAAGTAGTTGGAGAAGGCGGCAATCATGAAGGTGCCCCGCAGGTTGGTGGATTCGGAATCAGTTGGTCGGATTGGCCTTGAGCCATGTGCGGATGTCCTGGATGCGCGCGTTGCTGGCGGCCAGCTCGGCCGAGGTGGTCAGACTCTCCACCGACATGTTGCGCAGCAGGCGGCGCGAAGCATTGGTGTCCACGCCCTGGGCGCGTTCGATCATCGTGCGGATAGCCGTGTTGCGTTGCTCCAGGCTGTTTTGGCGCAGGGTTTCGGCGCTCAGCACGCCTTCGAGCGACTGGCGCATGCGCTGGACTTGCCGATACGCGCCGTCGCGCTGTTCGGCAACCAGCTTTGCGGTGAGTTCGCCCACGCGGTCCGACGCGCGCACGGAAGCGTCATAGCCGAAGCTGCGCGATGCGGTGAGCCCGATGAATGGTGACTGCGAACCGGACGTGAAGTCGTGACGCATGCCGGCCAGGATGGTGACGTCCCAGCCGAGCGTGGCGCTCACGCGCGAGGCCAGTTGCGCAGCGCGCGCCTGGGCAGTGGCGTTTTGGCTCACGAGTTCGCTCAGCGGGCCTTGCGCGGGTTCGGCGGCGGTGGACAGTTCGACCTCACGTTGGCGCAGTGCGGCCATATCCATCGCAATACCGTCGCGCAGGCGCAGCGCCGCTGTGAGGTCGGCCAGCGTGGCGTCATTGCTCGCCAGCAACGCTTGTTCGGTAGCGAGGTTGCGCTCGGCAGATTGCAGCGCGCGCTCCAAGCCCTGTTTCCGCTCCGCCAATGAACGCAGCTCGATCTTGGCGGGCACGCCGTCCACCGATTCCTTGAGCGCAAGGCCAGAGCGATAGGCCTCGCACTCTGCCGCTGCGCGTTCCTGCACCAAACCCGCCCGGCGCGCCTGCGACAGACTCTTGCTTACACCGGCCGACACGACTTTGTTCGAGATGGATGGATTGCCCACATTGACGAAGGCGTACGGCGCGTCGAGCACCTTCGACTCCGCGTCGGCCTGCACACCCGACAGCTCGCAGAACAGATCGGCCTCGCCCGCCACTGCGAGCATCGGCAACACCGCGCACGTAAGAAACACTGCGCCCTTCCAGCGCATAGAACGACGAACCATGTCTGAGCTCCCCCGGCCGTCTCCGCGTACTGCTCTGTGAAGCCGGCGCGTTCGATTTGTTTTTTTGTGTGTCAGCCTTGTTGTGGCTGCATGCCTTCAAGTTCGGCGCCGTCCTCCGCGGTGCCGGCGGATTCCTCCGGTTTCTTGGATACGCGCGTGCCCCAGCTGCTTGAGTCCATCGTGAAGATGGCCATCATTGCGCACGTGACCGTGCCCGCCAGCGCCCATGCCGCAATAAACGGCAGCAGCGGCAGCGGTCCGCCCTTCACTGCCTGATCGGGTGCGCACCGCTTGGCCCAGAAATGCACGCCAAACAGGAACGGCGCGAACACCGTGTACGTGAACACCTGGTGCGACACGATCCACTCCAGCGCGTTGCCCGAGGCGATGGCGAACACGAACGTGAACAGCATCAGGTAGTTCACCGTCTCGGGCAGGATCAGGTTCATGGCCGAGAGCGGATGGACGTTGCGCGCGTGCCGGCCCAGCGTACGCAGCGTAAGCAAGTAGTCCTGCGTGCCGCTGCGGCGCCAGCGCCACTGCTGCGTGAAGAACTTGCGGAAGGTGGTCGGCACCTCGGTCCAGCAGATGGCATCGAGATTCACCGCAGTCTGATAGCCGCGCAGCATCAGCAGGTGCGTCATGTAGCGGTCTTCACCGGCCGAGAACTTGGCGCCCAGGAAGTTGCACGTCTTCACGTCGTCTTCAATCTCGAAAAACGCATCGCGGCGGATGGCAAACAGGCAACCGCTGATGCACGTGACATTGCGCAGGCGGTTCTGGAACATCTTCATCACCTTGTAGGCGTAGAAGTACACCGTGGCCTGGGTTTTGGTGACGAGGTTCTCGTTGACGTTGCTCACGCGCACGTGCCCGCCCACCGCCGCGATCTTGTCCGACGTAAACGACGCCACCAGCTCGCGCACCGCATCGGGGTGGAAGGTGCAATCGCTGTCGATGCAGATGAAGATGTCTGCGCTGTTGGCGATGTTGGCCGCGCGGTTCAGCGCTTCGTACTTGCCCTTGTTCACGGGCTGCCGATACGCGGCGATCCTGACCGCACCCGAGAAATCGCGCTGCGCTTTCTGGATCCATTCCCAGCTGTCGTCGGTAGAGTGGTCATCCACCGCAACGATCTCCAGCAGCCCGGTCGGATAGTTCGACTCGCTGATGCTCTTGATCGTGTCGTATGCGTGCGGGCCTTCGTTAAAGCAAGGCAGCAGCACCGACACGCGGCGCTGCTGGGTGTAGTCCTTCGCCAGGAAGGTTTCCTTGCGCCAGACAATCACGCACAACAGCGGGATCAGGTACAGCAAGGCCGACAGCACCCAGCCGAGTGAAAGGGTCAGCAGCAGATATGCATCCATGAACAAGCCAGGGCGATAGAAAAAAACGGAGAAACAGAAAGAAAAGGAAAGGCGGGGGCCAGGCCCCGCACGCACCTCAAGGCCGCCAGAGCACAGCGCGATCCGGGCATGTATTCCGATCCAGCACCGCCTTGAGATCGCTCACCACGAACGGCGACCCGGGTCGGGCGAGCGACTCCACCAGCGCCCAGCCGCCCTCGCGGTACTCGGTGTGCGGCACAGCCAGCACGATGGCGTCGGCAGGCTTGGCATCGGCCAGCCGCGTGAGGCGGAAGCCGTATTCGTGCGCCACTTCGTTGCTGTCCGCAAATGGGTCGATCACCTGTGTGCGAATGCCCAGCGCGCCGAGCTTTTTCACGATGTCGGCCACCTTGGAGTTGCGGATGTCCGGCACGTCTTCCTTGAACGTGGTGCCCAGGATGGTGACAAGCGTGTGCGGCCCAAGCAGGTGGCACTGCGTCATGCGCCGCATGAGCTGGTCGACCACGAACTGCGACATGCTGTCGTTCGTCTCGCGCGCAGCCAGGATCAGGCTCGCGTTGAAGCCGCACGACGCCGCCTTGTGCGTCAGGTAATACGGATCGACCGAAATGCAGTGCCCGCCCACGAGCCCCGGGCGGAAATCCAGGAAGTTCCACTTGCTGCGAGCGGCAGCCAGCACGTCGTGCGTATCCACGCCGAGCGCGGCCAGCAGTTGCGACACCTCGTTCATCAGTGCGATGTTTACGTCGCGCTGCGTGTTCTCCAGCACCTTGGCGGCCTCGGCCACCTTGATGCTCGTGGCCGGATGCACCTGCGTGACAGCACCGTAGAGGCTCACCAGCGCCTGGAGCGTTTCGGGCGTGTCGCCGGCCACGATCTTGGTCATCGTGGTGAGCGTGTGCACGCGGTCGCCTGGGTTGATGCGCTCGGGCGAATAGCCTACGTGGAAATCCTTCAGATGCTTCAGGCCGCTGTGGCGCTCCAGCAGCGGGATGCAGATCTCTTCGGTCACGCCGGGGTAGACGGTGCTTTCATACACCACGACCGCGCCGCGCTTCATGTGCTTGCCCACCGAGACGGACGCCTGCATCACGGGGTTGAGATCGGGCACGCGAGCCTGGTCCACGGGCGTGGGCACCGTCACGACAATCACGTCGGCCTGGCCGAGCACGGCGGCGTCGGTGGTGAAGCGCGCGCCGGATTCCAGCAGCTCGTTGCCGGTCAGCTCGTTGGTGCGATCGCGTCCTTCGCTCAGCTCGGCGACGCGCGTGGCGTCAATGTCGAGCCCGGACACGGCAAAGTGCTTCGAGAACGCCACGGCCAGCGGCGCACCCACATAGCCGAGACCGACCACCGCAATCTTGACTGTGGCCGGCTCGACCGCCGGCGCTACCGGATCCGGCCAGCGCGGCGCCGGCTTGATGAACAGATTTTCTGCAAACGTCGACTCGCCACCCAGTGACATCGCCCGCTCCCCTCGTTGAATCAGACCGGCTACCCGTGGGCCGACCCGTTGTGATGGTTCACGCAGACGCAGTTCCGGCGGCGGCTGAGGACCATTTTTATGAGGGGCAATTCTGCAAAGTGCGTGCCATGCGCGGTTGCAACATCACCTAAATCAGATGAAAACGTTGCCGCGCAAGGCGATGCGGGCAGGGCAACGTGTCGGAATCATCAACGAAAAGCGCGCCGTACGGCACTTAAAAACGTTTCGCGTTACGTAACGCCGCGCACACCGATTATGCGTTCTGCAGAAATAATCACGAGTTCCGCATAATTGGATGTGTCATGCAAGCGAGCAATGACACAAGTGCAAACGCCCGGCCGCCGCCCATTCGGCGGCACCGCTGCCGGCGGCACGCGAGAATGCAGTGGCCTACATCACCAAAGGCTTGCCAGGCGCACGACTCACCAGCCGTGGAACCGCCCCCACGTCTGCACCCCGCCGCGCGACGACACCGCCTGATACTCCGGGAACTGCGCCCCCGTGGCGCACGCGTGGTTCGGCAGCACACGCAGCTTCGTGCCCACAGGAAAACGCGCCACCAGGTCTTCACGTACCGAGCCATCGCTGCCCGCCAGAATGCCGTGCTCCTGGTTCGCACCGATCAGCATGAGCCCGTCGAGCGGCGTGCCGTCGAGCGCGCAAGGCTGCCCGTAGCCGAAGTCATGCGACTGCTTGGCGGTGCCGCGGTCACGGCTCATCGCCATCCATCCGGCATCAACAATCACCCAGCCTTTCTCAGGCTGATGGCCTATCACCGTGGTCAGCACGCTCAGGGCGATCTCGTCCATCGCGCACACGCCCACGTTGTGCATGACCAGATCGAAGAACACGTAGACGCCGGCGCGCACCTCCGTCACGCCTTCGAGGTGCTCGGTGGCCAACGCCGTGGGAGTGGAGCCCACGCTCACTGCCGCGCACGGCACGCCGGCTTCACGCAGGCGCTGCGCCGCGCGCACGCAACCGGCGCGCTCCTGCTCGGCCAATGCGGCCAGCGCGGCGCGGTCGTTCAGGTCGTAGCTTGATCCGGCGTGCGTCATCACGCCGCCCACGCCGATGCCGCCGTCTTTCAGGATGCGGCCCACTTCCAGCAGCGCATCCTGCTCGGGCGTGATGCCGGAGCGGTGACCATCGGTGTCGACTTCAATCCACACTTCGCAGCGCGCATCGTGTGCGCGGGCGTAGTCGACCACAGCGCGGGCGGCCTGTGCGTTGTCGACGACGAGCTTGAGATCGCAGCCACGGTTGCGCAGCGCCATCGCGCGCGGCAGCTTGTTGGCGACAATGCCCACCGCGTACAGGATGTCCTTGATGCCGGCGGCAAAGAAGGCCTCGGCCTCCTTCAACGTCGAGACGGTAATGCCCTGCGCGCCGGCCGCCACCTGTGCACGTACCACATCGAGGCACTTGGTGGTCTTCACATGCGGGCGGAATTTCACGCCCAGCGCGTTCATGCGGTGCTGCATGCGCGCGATGTTGTGCTGCATGCGCGGCAGGTCAATCAGCGCAGCGGGGGTGTCGAGATTTTCAAGCGTGTGCGTGTCGATGGTCATGGTTACTCCTCATGCGGCAAAACGGCGGGCCCAGGGCAGCAGATCGTCCAGCGTGGGCGATGTGATGTCCGGCAGCCTGGCGCCCTCCACCGGCGCCAGGCCGATGCGGTTGTGCCAGTACGTGCGCAGCCCCACGGCCGCCGTGCCGAACATGTCGTAACTGGAACCCGCGACAAATGCCGCGTCGGCCGCCTTCACGCCAAGCTGTTCGAGCGCCATGCGATATGGCTTCGGGTCGGGCTTGTACACGCCCGCCTGCTCGGCCGTGATGACGACATCCCACGTGATGGGCAACAGCGCGGCGGCTTGCCGGCCCAACCGTTCCGAGCAGTTGGTGACAACAGCCAGCTTGCAGTGCGGCTGGAGCTGGGCCAGCGCTTGCGCAGCGCCGCTCCACGGGGCGAGCTGCAGCCAGTTGGCTTCCAGCGCTTCCGGCGCCGACGCGGCCAAGCCGACGTTCTGCGCGGCCTGCCGCACCATCGCCTCATAAGGGGCGTACGTGCCGCAGCCGTACGTGAGCCGCAGATACTCGGCGCGCCACGTGCGGCCAGCCTGCTCGGAACCGGCGGCGCGGTTCCACAACGACCATGAATCGAGCAGCGCGGTCAGCAGATCGAACAGGACGGCCTTGGGATAGCCGGAGTGGGAGGAAACCGTGGAAGACGTCACGTTTGTCACCTGCAAATCGGTGGAGATCGATGCAACCGATTGTAGGCACCGCACGCCGGCTTTCGGTGAAGCCGGTTTGAATCAAAGATTCAGTCTGGCTACATTAGGTGCGCCAGGGCGGCTGCGGCTTGAAGCGGCTTTGTAGCGCCTGCATGAAGTGACGCGTACGTTGTGGCAAACCGGCGCGGTTGTGCGTGAGTGCGATCACGTTGGCATCCGGTGCCTTCCAGCCTGGTAGCAGGCGCACAAGCCGGCCCGCGCGCAGGTCGTCGGCCACATCCCATTCGGAGCGCAGGATCACGCCACGCCCTTCGCACGCCCACTGGCGGATGACATCGCCGTCGTTGCAGATCAGCTGACTCGGCACGCGCACGCTGCGGCTCGTGCGGCCCTTGCTGAAGTGCCAGAGCGACACGTCTTCTTTGTTCTCGCGCAGCACGATGCAAGGCAGCGCGGCAAGGTCATCGGGCGTTTGCGGCAAACCGAAGCGCTTCACAAGCGCGGGGGACGCACAGACAAAGCGGGCATTTGGCGCAATCGCATGGCCGACCAGGTTCGACACCTGCAACGCGCCGATATGCACCACCACATCAAAGCGGTCCGCCGCTTCGGTAAGGGGTGCATCGGACAGTGCCAATTCGATGTCGACATCGGGATGCTGCTGCTGAAAATCGGCAATGACGGGTGCCACGTAACGCCGCCCAAACCCCAGCGGCGCGTTGATCTTGAGCGTGCCGACCAGGCCGCCCCGGCGCGTGTGCAAATCCTCTGACAGTGCGTCGAGCTGGCGGATCAGCTCGGCCCCGCGCTCGCACAGCAGCGCGCCCTCCTGCGTAAAGCGCAGGCTGCGCGCGGTGCGATCGACCAACCGTGTGCCCAGCTTCTTCTCCAGCTGCTGCAGGCGCTGCGAGACTGCCGATGGCGTCAGGTCCAACGCCCGCGCGGTCGCCACCAGGCTGCCGTTGTCCTGGATGGCGAGCAGGAAGCGCAGGTCGGCAGAATCCGTCATGGGTTACTTGCCGGCAAAGCGGTCCGTTGCGGCCAGCAGCTGATCGAGGATGCCGGGTTCGGACCACGCATGGCCGGCACCTTCGATGAGGTGGAAGTCCGAATCCGGCCACGCCTGATGCAACGCATACGCGTAGCGCGCTGGGCACGGCATATCGTAGCGGCCGTGCACGATCACGCCCGGAATGCCCGCCAGCTTGTGCGCCTCGCGCAGCAACTGGCCCTCTTCCAGCCAGCACTGATGCGTGAAGTAGTGGTTCTCCAACCGTGCGAACGCCAGTGCGAAATGGTCGTCGGCGTGCTTGGCGCTGTTGCTCGGGTCGGGCAGCAGCGTGATGGTCTCGCCTTCCCACACGCTCCAGGCGCGGGCGGCTTCGATCTGCCTGGCGGTGTCATTGCCGGTGAGCACCTTGCGGTAGGCCGCAATCATGTCGCCGCGCTCGGCCTCGGGAATGGGCGCCTGAAAACGTGCCCATTTCTCGGGGAACATCTCGGACACGCCGTATTGGTAGTACCAGCGCAGCTCGGCCTGCGTGACGGTGTAGATGCCGCGCAGCACGAGTTCGCTTACGTGTTGCGGATACTTCTGCGCGTAAGCGAGCGCCAACGTCGAGCCCCACGAGCCGCCGAAGACGAGCCAGCGCTCGGCGCCGGCAATGGCGCGCAGGCGTTCGATGTCGGCCACGAGATGCCACGTGGTGTTGGCCTCCAGGCCCGCATGCGGCGTAGACCGCCCACAGCCGCGCTGGTCGAACAGCATGACGTCGTAGCGTGCGGGGTCGAACACACGGCGGTGGTCAACCGACACGCCGCCGCCCGGCCCGCCGTGCAGGAATACCGCCGGCTTGGCACCGGGCGTGCCGACGCGCTCGTAATAGATCGTGTGGCCATCGCCCACGTCGAGCATGCCGGTCTCATACGGTTCGATTGGCGGATACAGGGTGCGCAGTGCAGACATGGTGGGTCCTGTCGAAAGGCTGCCGGGAGAATGGGCTGATTCTACAGAGGGGTTCTCGCTTGCGCATATTTTTGAACGACGTATAAAATTGCTCATCGTATAAAAAAGCGAACCCATCATGTCGTCCAAACCGGTCCCCATCGCGATCCCCCTCGAAGCCGGCCGCCGCGAACGTAAGCGCACCCAGACGCTGGACCACCTGGCCGCCACCGCCTTCTCCCTGTTCGAGCAGCACGGTTACGACGCGGTGACGATGGAGCAGATTGCCGCGCAGGCCGATGTGTCCAAGGGCACGCTGTACAACCACTTCCCGGTCAAGGAAGCATTGCTGGCGCACCAGTTCCATGCCGAGCTGGCGGCAGGCGGCGCGCAATTGCGTGCGCAGATCGAGGCGCAGCCGGACTTCGCTTCGCGCCTGGCGGTGCTGCTTTCCGCCTCGGCCGATTGGTGCAACGCGCGCCGCCCCTACCTGGCCGCGTATTTCCGCTACCGCTTTGCCAGCGCCGACCTGGCCGCCCGCAGCCGTGACACCGACAAGCGCAGCGGGCTCGAAGCGGTGTTCATGGCGCTCATCGACACGGCGCAGCGCTCGGGCGAACTCGACACACGGCTCGATGCCGAGCACCTCGCGGGGCTGTTCGAGTACTTGTATCTCGGCGCGCTGATGCGCTGGCTCGCGCGGCCCGACACAGACCTGCACGCGGGCTTCTCCGCCGTCATCGACCTGTTCCTGCACGGCATGGCCCGCAAGGGGGCGCGATGAACACGCTCGTGCTGGATTGGCCGGCCGCGGCGGCAGCGGGTGCCGCAGTGGCCGGCGGCAAGGGCTGGCAGCTGGGTCGGATGGCAAGACTCGGCGTGCCGGTGCCCGATGGTGTCGTGCTGGCCGCAGACGCCAGCCGCGGGCGGCGTCGCGCAGATGCCGTGCCCGATACCGTGCTGGCTGCCATCGCAGAAGCCCTGGCCGCGCGCGGCTGGCAGAACATACCGTTGGCTGTGCGTTCGTCCGCGCCGCAAGAGGATTCCGCGCAACGCTCGTTCGCGGGCATTCACGAAACGCGCCTGAACGTCATCGGCGCGCAGGCGATGGCCGAAGCGGTCCGCGCCGTGTGGGACTCAGCACACGCACCGCAAGCGTTGGCATACCGCGAGCGCTTCGGCATCGACACCACCGACCTGGCGATGGCCGTGGTCATCATGCCGATGCTGCCGGCAGTGGCCGCGGGCATCGCGTTCACCGGCGACCCGGTGAGCGGCCGCAACGACCACATCGTCATCAACGCGCACTGGGGCCTGGGCGAAGCGCTGGTGGCCGGCCAGGCCGATGGCGACGTCGACCGGGTGGAAGTCGCGCCGCAAGCCGACATGCTGCACGTGATCGAACGCCAGGTCGGCACAAAGCGCCGCATGACGCGCGCGCTGGCAGAAGGCGGCACGGCACTCGCCGACACCGCCACAGAAGACGCCCGGCGCGCCGTGCTGGACGATGCGCAACGCATCGCCCTTGCCACGGTGGCGCGCGACACGGCACGCGCGCTGGACTTTGCACAGCCGCGCTACGACATCGAATGGGTCTGGGACGGACAGCGCTTCTGGATCGTGCAGGCACGCCCGATCACCACGCCCGCCCGCCACACTTACACCGCCCTGCAAAACCAGCCCACGTTCTGGACACGGGGCAACACGCGCGAGATGTTCCCCACGCCGCTGTCGCCCATCGACTGGACGCTCTACGGCCACGCGGCCAACCGCATGCTGACGCTGGCGTACGCGCTGGCAGGCTACGCGGTGCGCCCGGGGCTGGCGCGCGCGGGGCTATTCGGCGGCCGCGTGTATCTCGATGTCTCATTGATGCAGTGGGAGGCATTTGACGCGTTCGGCATTGCGCCGGATGCCATCAACCGCATGCTGGGCGGCACGCAGCCCGAGATTGCGCTGCCGCGCGCCACGTGGCCGCAACGGCTGGCACGCGGCGCGCGGCTCGTGCGCTATCTGTTCAGCGCCGGCGCGGCGCGCCGCCATGCGCAGAGCGATCTGAACCGCGCCCGCAAGCAAGCCGCGCAATGGCGCGAAGACGCATGGCCGGAAACGACAGCTGAGCTGGCCACCTGCCTTCGCGAGCGCTTTAACACCGCGCGCCGCGCAGACAGCCTGTTCTTCCTGCAGGGCTCGGCGGGCGGCTCCGTTTCGGGCCTGGTCGACGTGATCGAAAAACAGTGCCCCGGCGAAGGCCACGCGCTGGCCGCCGCGCTCATGGCCGGCGCTGAACCCAGCGTCACCGCGCAGCAGAGCTACGAGCTGATGGCGCTGGCGCAAACGGCCGCCGCCGATACCGAAGCGCTCGCCTGGCTTCGCTCGGACAAACGCATCGGCGCGCAATGGGCGCAGCAGTTGCCGGCACACAGCCCGTTCCGCCAGCACTTCAGTACGTTTCTGGAGCGCTACGGCCACCGCGCCATTGAAGAGAGCTACGTCCGCCACCCGCGCTGGCGCGAGCAACCGGACTACCTGCTCGACCTCGTCGTCGGTCTGATCGGCAGCGATGCGCGGGCCGTGCGACAACGGCAGCAAGCGGCGTCTGAGCGCGCGTGGGGGCGCCTGCCGTTCTGGCTGCGCCCGATGGTGCGAGGGATGCTCAAGAGTGCCGTGCGCGACAGCAACCAGCGCGAAGCCGCGCGCAGCGCGCTGGTGGCGTATCTGGAAGCGCTGCGCATCGGCCTGCTGAAGCTTGCGGACAGGCTGGTCGACGAGGAAGGACTCGATACGCCGGAAGACATCTTCAACCTGACGCTGGACGAATGCGTGGCGGCAGGCATCGGCACGTTGCCCCTGCGCTTTGCCGCCCAGCGTGCGCGCGAACGCCGGCAGCAGTTGGACGGTTGGGCCACCGAGCAGGAGCCGGACATCCTCACCGAACATGGCGGGGCGCTGGTCGCGGCCAAAGCACCAATCGGCCTCGGCCTCGGCGTCGTCGGAAATGTCTGGAGCGGCACCGCCGTGGGCGCGGGCTCGGCACAGGGCCAGGCACGTCTGGTCGACCACGCTGCCGCCGGCACGGCGCTGCAAGCAGGCGACATCCTGGTCGCGCCCAGTACCGACCCCGCCTGGACGCCACTCTTCCTGAAGGCAGGCGCACTGGTCATGGAAACCGGCGGCTACCTGTCGCACGGCGCCATCGTCGCGCGGGAGTTCGGGATTCCGGCGGTGGTGAACCTGCCCGGCATCCGGGCACAGTTGAAAAACGGCGAGACGATCCGCGTAGACGGCAATGCCGGAACGGTCAGCAGAGTGGAGGTCTAGCCACTTCTATGTGGCGACGAGGCGACACGGGCACGTGCAATTTGCTGCGTCGCAATATTCCGACTAAGATTCGGGTATTCCCTACTAGGGTTATCCCTAAATCAGTCCTCAGAAGGAATCGCCATGAACACCGTCGCCCTCAAAGCCGCCCCCGCTTCGCGTTTCGCCCGTTTCTGGCAAATCGTGCGCCGTGAGGCCAGCCGCGCCGTTGCGCTGCACGTGGAAAGCTGCGGCATGATGGCCGAGCTGTATCGCCGTTCGGGCCACTAAGCCGAATCACACGGAACGTGTGAATATGGCGTCGCACACCTCCCCGGTGTGACGCTGGGCGCTCAAATCAGGTTTCGCTCCACTGCCGCATCAGGTTGTGATACACGCCGATCAGCGTGCGGCGCGCAGTGGCATCCGCGTCGGTCTGATTGAGTGTCTGGATGGCGTTGTCCAGATCGAACAGCATGGCGCGCTGCGCGTCGTCGCGAATCAGGCTCTGGATCCAGAAGAAGCTCGCCACGCGCACACCGCGCGTGATGGGCGTCACCTGATGCAGGCTCGTTGCCGGATAGATCACCAGGTCGCCGGCATTGAGCTTGATGCTGTGCATGCCATAGGTGTCTTCGATCTGCAGTTCGCCGCCGTCGTAGCTGGCGGGGTCTGACAGAAACAGCGTGACCGAGATGTCGGTACGCAGCTTCGTACCGTTGTGCGGGTGGATACGCACACTGCCATCGACATGCGCGCCGAAGGTCATGCCCTCGCCGTAGCGGTTGAACATCGGCGGGTACACCACGTTCGGCAGCGCCGCGCTGATAAAGCGCGGATGCCTCTCCAGCACGCTCAGGATGAGCTGCTGGCACTGCAGGGCCACTTCCGCGCCCTCATCAATCTGTTGGTTGACCTTGACTGGCGCGCCCGAATACCCGGCCGACACGCGGCCATCGACCCAGGCGTCGCCCGCGCCGTCGAGCAGTTCTCGCAGTGCCGCCACCTGCGCGGCGTTGAAGACATTCGGGATGCAGACAAGCATGGTGCTGGAAAGAAACGGGAATGCAGCCAAGGGCCCATCCCCCAGCCATTACATCCGATACACCACCGAGAGCATCGCGGCGCGGCCGGTACCCGGCACGGCGCGACCACCATCGGACGGAATCAGCGCATCGTAATACGTCTTGTTGAACAGGTTGAACAGGTTCAGGCGCACGTCGTATTTCGGCTGATGGTAGGCCAGCATTGCATCCCAGCGCACGAAGCCGCCCACCTGCACCGTGTCGGTGTTGTTGGCGTAGCGCTGCGACATGTAGAACGCGCCCGCACCCACCTCCCAGTTCGGCAGGAAGGTGTAGCTCGTCCACACGGTGGCGGCATGCTTGGGCGTGTTGGCCGGCGTCATGCCCTGCGTGCCCGCGGCAATACCGTTGACGATCTGAGCATCCAGGTACGTATAGCCCGCGAACACCTGCAGCTTGTCGGTCACGTGGCCCGTGGCACCCAGGCGCGCGCCGCGCACGCGAATCTTGCCGGCCGAGGTGTACGTCGTGCTGTCGATCTGCGTGCGGGCGTTGTCCTTGGTGATCTGGAACAGCGCCGAGCTGACCGACAGGTCGCCGTTGAGCAGATCCCACTTGCCACCCGCCTCATACGACTTGTTCTTCTCCGGATCCAAACCCTGCTGGCCCGTGGTGCCCACGAGTTGTTCCAATGACGGATTGAACGACGTGCCGTACGACACGTAGTACGACTGCCACTCCGTCGGCTGCCAAATACCGCCCAGGCGCGTGCTCACGAAGTTCACGGTCTGCTGCGCGTACGGCAGCGCGGTGATCTTGGCCGACGCCGGCGTGTTCGCCGCATTCAGCGAGTTCGAAATGCTGGCGACGTAGCGGTCATAGCGCAGGCCGGCCACCGCCTTCCACTGCTTGGTGAACTCGATCGAATCGTTGAAGTACGCGGCCACCGTGTTGGCCGAGCCGCCCTGCAGGTTGCCCAGGCTCGACGGCGTGCTGGCCGGCGAGGTGGTGTAGCCCGGGCTGACCAGCGGCTCGCACGAGACGAAGCCCGTGGTCAGGCTCGACTGCGCCAGCGGCGTGCCGTTGCACGAACCGTTGCGGTAGTAGTTCTGGTTGTCGTAACCGTCGTGGCCGAACTCGGTGCCAACCAGCAGCGTGTGCTTGACCGAACCCGTATCGAACTTGGCCGTCAACTCGGTCTGGTTGAACAGGGAATAGTCGCGGATGCGGCGGTCATGGCTTTGCAAGCGCACCGACAGCGCCGAGAGCGGCAAATTGCTGTTGGTCAGCGCCGTAAATACGCCCGACGAATTGACGGTACCCACCGAGTTGGGCGCCGTTTCGCGCGCGTCGGTCTGCACGTAATTGAACTGCGTCTGGTTACGCAGCCTCAGGTTGGGTGAGAACTTGTGATCGATATTGGCCGAGAACGACGCCACGTCCTGTGTGGTGCGGTCATCGGTGTAGCCGTAGTACGTCTTGGGGCTGACGTTGACGGGGTGGCCATTGAGGTTCGGCACGCCGTAGTCGGGCATGTCACGGTTGTGCTGCAGCAGCGCGGACAGGGTCACCTCGGTCGGCGTGCCGATGCCGAAACGCCACGACGGCGCAATGCCGAAATCCTGCGCGGTCATCTCGTCGCGCGTGCTGGTCTTGCCGTTCTGCGCCATCGCGGCGATGCGGAAGGCGGAGGTGTCGGAAGTCGGCGTGTTGACATCGGCAGTCGCACGCACCAGGCCGTTGGTCGTGATCGAACCGGTGATTTCCGTGGCCGCCTTCAGCTTGGGCTTCTTCGTCACCTGGTTGATGACGCCGCCCGTCGAGCCGCGGCCAAACAGCATCGACGACGGGCCCATCAGCACTTCCACCGAATCGAGGGCGAACAGGTCGCGGTAGTACTGGCCGCGATCCCGGAAGCCATCGAGATAGATGTCGGTCCGCGCAGAGAAACCGTTCAGGTTGATGTTGTTGCCGATCTGCCCGCCCTCGGCCGCGCCGATGGTGATCCCCGGCACGTTGCGCAGCGCATCGGCCAGCGAACTGCCGCCTTGCGCGTCGGTCAGCGCCTTGGGCACGACCGTCACCGATTGCGGTACGTCGCGCAGGTTTTCGGGCAGCTTGGAGATGGAGCTTTTGGCGGCGTTGTAGTCGTCACGCGGGGCAGAGGCCTTCACGACGGCTTCCGGCAACGTGGCGGTGGCTGGCGCCTGCGCAAGCGTGGTCTGCTGGGCGAGTGCGACGGTGGGGGTGGCAAACAGGGCCAACAAGGCGCTGGCGACGGGCGTGTGGCGGTTCATTGCGTGGTTTCTCCGGCGGCACTCTTTCGTTGGGTGCCGACCGCTACGGAACGCCCTCCTGCGCCCGTGCCGCCGTGCACGAGAGCGCACTACGAATTGCGGACGCAAATATAAATGATAACGATTCGCAACAGCAACAAATTGTCGCACGATCTCCGAAAAGTTCCCGAACACGCACAATTTCAAGAGACTCATGGCTCGCTTTTCCTTGGATTTAGCTGACAGGGCAAGCTGTGCTCCTGGGATATTGGGTGGCGGTGCCCCACAAGCGGAAAAGCGTACCTATTTCTGCGTGGCATCTGATGATGGCGATGGAAGGTGCTCGGCGTCGTCGCCCGCATCCTGACGATTGCGCGCCAGCGCGCGCGCATACACCGACGGCGCACCCGCTGCATGTGCCGTCACATAACCGGTGATGCATGCCAACATGAGCGGCAGCACCACCTGGTACGACAGCGTCATCTCAAAGATCATCAGGATCGACATGAGCGGCGCATGCGTGGTGGCTGCCAGCAACGCGCCCATACCGACCACCGCATAGCTGACCGGCACGGGCGCGGCGTCCGGCAGCAGCGCATGCATGCCCGTGCCGTACAGCAACCCCAGCGCCGCGCCACAGAACAGCGTGGGCGTGAACACACCACCCACCGCGCCCGATCCCGCACTCGACGCCGTTGCCACCACCTTGCAGATCAGCACCAGCGCTACCGTCTGCCACAGCCACGGCTCGTGCAGGAAGCCATTGACCACGCTATAGCCGTTGCCCCAGACCTCGGGCACGCCCGTGGAAAGCGCACCGACAATCAACCCGCCGGCCGCCAATTGCAACGTGAGCGGCAACTTGGTCTGTGCAAACGCATCGCGCGCGCGGTCAATCAGACCCAGCAGCAGCGGCCCCACCATTCCTGCCGCCAAACCAAGGCCCAAATACGTCAGCACTTCCCAGCCGGAAACGAAATCGAAGTGCGGCATCTCGTAGACCGCCCCGTACCCGAAGAATTGGCGCACCACGATGTCTGCGGTGACAGCCGCCACCAGCAGCGGCCCCAGCGTGGCCGTGGTGATGACACCAAACACGATTTCGCAGACGAACACGGCGCCCGAGATGGGCGCGTTATACGCAGAGGTGATGCCCGCGGCCGCCCCGCACGCGACCAGTAGACGCAATTGCTCGACCGGCACGGGCGTCCAGCGCCGCAGCACGCGGCCGACCAACGAGCCGCACATCGCCGCCAGTTGCACCATCGGCCCTTCGCGCCCGATCGACGCACCGCTGGCCACCGAGCACAACGACGACGCGCTGCGTACCAGGCTCTGCCGCGCGCTGAGCACGCCATCGCCCACGGCAATGGCTTCCATATAGTCGTCCGAGCCTTTTCGCGGAATCCATTTGAGGCCCACCTGCAAGGTGATGCCTGCCAGCAGTCCACCCGCCGTCGGCACCAGCAGGCGCGCCCACCATGGCAGCGCCCGCGCCGTGGCCACCAAGCCCTGGTCCGTACCCGAAAGCCACCATTGCAGATGACGCAGGCACTCGCGAAACAGGATCGTCGACAAGGCCCCAGCGCAGCCGATCACCCCGGCAATCACGAACACCAGATGCTCGCGGCCGAACGGCAGCCGGGCAATCGCGTGCCGCCACCATGGCTGGCGCGGCACATCAGGTTGAGGCGGCGGCGTGTCGGTCATGTCGATTCGCGCAAGGACGGATCGACATGATAGCGGCGGCGCCGCACCGGTTTTAGGCCGATGCCGCAACCAGGGCGTCTGGCAACCACGCCTGCGGTACGTCGGCGCTGCGACGATTCGGGCCCCAGGTAATGACGCGCGCCTGTACGAGGTTTTCGATCACGAAAGGGTCGCGCGCGACGATGGCGTCGATCTCTTCGCGGGATTCGGCACGCGCCAGGATGCCGCCACCCTCACGGGGGACGAACGGGCCCGACATCAGGAAGTGACCGCTCGCATAGTGGGCGTCCAGGTGCGCGCGGTGCGCAGGCAGCACGCGATCGAGTGCTTCGAGCGGTGCCGTGTAGTTGAAAAGAATCAGGTACAGCATGCGATGGCTCCTTATGGGATGAGGTGAAACCTTCGAAACGCGAGACCCGGCAGCGTGAAACAACGACGTCGAGTGTCACGCAGAAATGGGTACGCTTTGCAGGGAAACCCTTCGGTGCGCAGGGTTCTCAAGGGCGCAAGAGCAGCGCACCCGAGGTCTGTCCGGCTTCCAGGGCGGTGTGCGCGGCGGCCGCTTCTTCCAGCGCATAGATGCCGCCCACCGGCACACGCACGCCATCGAGCATGCGCTGCAATGCTGCCTGCGCCCCCGTGCGGTAGTTCGACAGATCGGTCATGTAGCGGAATACGCCTGGCCGCGCCAGCGCAATGGAGCGCGACGGCCCAAGCGCAGCAAGATCGACGGCGTTCGTTTGCGCGTTACCGACATCGCCCGCCTGACCGATGCTCGCCACCATGCCGAACGGCCGCGTCACCGCCAACGAGGTCTGCAGCATCGCGCCGCCAATGCCATCGATCACATAGTCGGCGCCTTCTCCGCCGGTGAGCTGCAGCACGGCTTCGCGCACGTCTTGCTGGCGATACAGCACGACGTGGTCCGCGCCATGGCCGAGGGCAAGAGCGGCCTTGGCCTCGTTGCCAACCGTGCCGATCACGCGCGCACCCTGGCGCTTGGCCCACTGCACCAGCAACACGCCCAGGCCGCCGGCTGCCGCGTGCACGAGCACCGTATCGCCGGCGCGCACCTGCCGTACCCGCGTCAGCAGCATGTGTGCGGTGATGCCGCGGACCAACGTGGCCGCCACGGTTTCGTCGTCCAGCGCATCAGGCAACGCAATCGCGCGTTCGGCCGGGATGTTGCGGTGGCTGGTGTAGCCGCCGGGCGCGCCGTCCATCAGGCCGGCCCAGGCCACGCGCTGGCCCAGCACAAAGCCGCGCACATCCTTACCTACCGCTTCCACCACGCCGACGCCCTCCACACCCAGCACCGCCGGAAACGCCGGCACCGGATATAGCCCGGCACGGTGGTACACGTCGACAAAGTTCACGCCGACGACGGTGTGCCGCACGGTCAACGCGTTCGGCGCGGGCGGCGGCAACATCAGGCTGGTGGGCTGCAAACCCAACGCTGGTCCGGGTTCGCGGAGTTGGATCACCTTCGTGTGCATGGCAAAAAGTCCTCGCAGAAATGGGTACGCTCTCGGGTTTCGTGATGAGGGGTACTGCGTTCGTCACGTTGTGAAACAAGCGTAATCCGTTCAGAATCACCCGGGAATTCACAAAAACTGATCACTTTCTGTGCAAAAAAGCTCAGACCGACCGAAAAAAGTGCGCGCCCTGTCGCGGGCGGCGGCGGCCGAACCTTCTTCTTCCTTGCAGTGGGATGACGTGCGCTACTTTCTCGTGCTGGCGCGCGAGGGCAGCTTGTCGGCCGCTGCGCGGCGGCTGGCGGTAGAACACACCACGGTGGCACGGCGCGCCGATGCACTGGAGCAATCGTTGGGCGTGCGGTTGTTCGACCGCCTGCCGCGCGGCTGGCGCTTGACCGCCGAAGGCAACGCGCTGGCCGAGCGCGCTGAACGCATGGAGCAGGAAGCCGCCGGCTTTGCACGTGCGGCAGCGGGGGCGGGCAGCTTGCGCGGGACGGTGCGTATCTCCGCGCCGCCCACGGTGGCCAGCCACATCATCGCGCCAAACCTGGCGACACTGCGCCGGCAATGGCCAGGCATCGACCTCGTGCTGCTGGGCGAAAAGCGCAACGCCAACCTGATGGCGCACGAAGCCGATCTGGCGGTGCGGCTGTCGCGTCCCACATCGTCTGGGTTGGCGACACGCCCGCTGGGCGATCTCGGCTACGGCCTGTACGCCACCGCAGAGGTGCTCGCACGCCCCGAATCAGAGTGGGAATTCATCGGCTACGACGAAAACCTGCGCCACGTCCCGCAGCAGCGTTGGCTGGACAACTACGCAGGCGAACGTCGCGTGGTCTTACGTTGCAGCGATCTGCTGGCGATGCATCAGGCGGCGCTGGCCGGCCTGGGGGTCGCGGCGCTGCCCCACCTGCTTGGCGCCCCCGCAGAAACGGGTACGCTTTTGCGCCGATTGCCCGTCGACGACCCCGCGTTGCATCGGGAAATCTGGTTGGTGATCCACCCCGACGTTCGACGATCACCGCGCGTGCGGGCCGTGGCCGATGCGTTGATCGCGCTGTTCGACGCACAGCGACACGTGTTGGCAGGGATGTGAACGTACGCAGAAACGGGTACGCTTTTGGATGGAAATGAACCGCAAACCCAATGGATATGCGGTTCTCGCGCCCCGGCGATGTTGCATGCCGAGGCGCGTTGAGAACACTCAGCCGCCCAGGTAGGCTTCGAGCACGCGCGGATTGCCCAGCAGGTTTTTACCGCTGTCAGCCAGCACGATCTGGCCGGTCTCCAGTACATAGCCGTGCTGCGCAATCTTCAACGCCTGGCGCACGTTCTGCTCGACCAGGAAGATCGTCAGACCCTCTGCATTGATGGTGCGCAGGATGCGGAAAATCTCCTGCACGATGATCGGGGCGAGGCCCATTGATGGTTCATCCAGCAGCAGCACGCGCGGGCGCGCCATCAGCGCGCGGCCGATGGCAAGCATCTGCTGCTCGCCGCCCGACAGGTTGCCGGCCAGACCGTCGATGCGCTCCTTCAGGCGCGGGAACAGGTGGAACACGCGCTCGAGGTCAGAGGCGATCTGGCCCTTGTCCTTGCGCGTGTAGGCGCCCAGCTCCAGGTTTTCGCGCACCGTCATCGTGGTGAGCGTGGCGCGCCCTTCGGCCACCTGCACGATGCCGCGCTCCACGCGCTTGTGGGCAGACCACTGTGTAACGTCTTCGCCCTCGAACAGGATCTGGCCGCGCACATCACCCTGCGACTTGGGGATCAGGCCTGAGAGCGCCAGCAGCGTAGTCGATTTGCCCGCACCGTTTGCGCCCACCAGCGAAGTGATCTCGCCGGCCTTGAGCGCAAAGTCGATGCCCTTGACGGCTGCGATGTGCCCGTACGACACGTCCAGCCCTTTGACTTCCAGCAGTGTCGTCATGCTGCCACCTCACCTTCGTCGTCATCGCGGCCCAGGTACGCCTCGATGACTTGCGGGTCGTTGCGGATCGCCTCGGGCGGCCCTTCGGCGATGATGCGGCCGAAGTTCAGCACGGCAATGCGCTCGCACAAACCCATCACAAAGCGCATGTCGTGTTCGATCATGAAGATCGTGTAGCCCCGCCCCTTGATGTTCTCGATTTCGGCCATCAGGTCGACCTTCTCGCCCGTGTTCATGCCCGCGACAGGCTCGTCGAGCAGCAGCAGTTTGGGGTCGGTGGCCAGCGCCCGCGCGAGTTCGAGCTTGCGCTGGTCGCCGTACGAGAGGTTGTCGGCAATGTCATGCGCCTTGTGGTCGAGCTTGACCCACGAGAGCAGCTCCAGCGCACGGTCGCGGGCGCGGCGCTCGGCAGCGCGGTACTTGGGCAGCGAGAGCAGCAGGCCCGGCGCGCCGTAGTCCAGATGCCGGTGCATGCCCACCACGACGTTCTCCAGCAGCGTCATCTCCTTGAAGATGCGGATGTTCTGGAACGTGCGCGCGATGCCCATCTGCGTGATCTGGTGCGGCTTCTTGCCGACGAGATTCTCGCCGTTGAATGTGAGCGAGCCGCCTGTGGGCGCAAGCAAGCCGGTGATCAGGTTGAAGACGGTGGTTTTGCCGGCGCCATTCGGGCCGATCAAACCGAAGATGCTGCCTTGCGGCACTTCAATGTTGACGTCCTGCAAGACCGACAGGCCGCCAAAGCGCTTGGAAATGGAGGTGAGTTTCAGCATGGCGGCCTCAGTGCGATTCATTGGAAGCGGCCCGGGTGTCGCCCGTGCCCGGCATGGTGCCACCGCGCTTCATGCCGAACCAGCGCGCGAAACGCGCCGGATCCCAGATGCCCTTGGGCAGGAACAGCACGATCACCATCAGGATCACGCCGTTGACGACCAGGCGGAAATCCTTGAACGCACGCAGCAACTCCGGCAGCAGCGACAGGATCAGGCTGCCGAGCACGGGGCCCGTGAGGCCGTTGGTGCCACCCAGAATCGTCATCGTGAGAATTTCCACGCCGCGATCGAAGCCGAATTCGTTCGGGCCGATGAAGAAGGTCAGGTGCGCATTGAGTGCGCCCGCCAGCCCCGCGATGGCTGCGCCCAGCGTGAACGCCAGCAGCTTGGTACCGGCGACGTTGATACCCATGAGGCCTGCAGCCGTTTCGTCTTCCTTGATGGCCTCGAATGCGCGGCCAACCTTCGAGCGGCGCATACGCGCAAGCACGAACAGCGTGGCCAACACGGCCAGCGCCACATGCCACCACTCGGTCAGTTGCGGAATGCCGTTCAGGCCCAGCGCGCCGCCGGTCCAGTTCTCGGTGTTCAAAATCAGCACGCGCACGACTTCGCCAAAACCAAGCGTGGCCATGGCCAAATACACGCCGGAAAGACGCAGCGTCGGCCGCCCGATGACCACGGCCACCACGGCCGGCGCCACCATGCCGCCCAGCAGCGCGACCGAAAATGGCATCTCGGCATTCATCGTCAGCAGGGCCGCCGTGTATGCGCCGATGCCCATGAAGGCCGCATTCGCCATCGCCAGCAGGCCGCACGACAGGGTCAGGTAAATGGACAGCGCCAGCAGCGCGTTGATGCCCAGCGTCAGCACCAGGTTGCTGTAGACCGACCAGAAGTTGTCGAACCATTCCATGTCGGTCTCCTTATGCCTTGCGTTCCAGCACCTTGCCGAACAGCCCTTGCGGCCGCACCAGCAGGATCAGGAACAGCAGACCGAACGCCACCGCATCGCGCATGGTCGAGCCGATGTAGGCAACCGACAGCACTTCGGCAAACCCGAGGAACAGCCCGCCGAGCATCGCGCCGCGAATATCGCCCAGGCCGCCCAGGATGATGACCGCGATGCCCTTGTGCAGCATCGGCTGGCCCATCAGCGGGAATACGGCGTTGGAATACAGCCCGATCAGCACGCCCGACAACCCGCCCAGCGCAGCGGCCGCGAACGACGTCAGCAGGAACAGCCCTTCGACGTTGATACCAAGCAACGCTGCCGCTTTGGGCGACTCCGCAATCGCGCGCAGCGCGCGGCCGAGTTGCGTGCGTTTGAGCAACAGCATGAGCGCGCCCATCAGCACGAACGACAGCACGATGATGCTCAGCTCCAGCGGCGTGAGATGGATGCCGCCCAGATCCAGCGACGCATCGGACACGAGCCCGGCCGGGAAGCGCAGGTTCTCTGCGCCAAACGCGCCTTGCATGGCGTTGTTGATGGCGATGCCCGCACCGATGGTCCCGATCATCGGGATCAGGTGCGGCGCGTTGCGGCGGCGCAGTGGGCGCAGCAGCAGCACATCGATGATGAGCCCGGCCACACCGCTCACGATAAAACCGACGGCCAGTGCTGCCCACAGTGGCAGATCGAAGTGGAGGACGACCTGCAGCGCCGCATAGGCACCCAGCATGAAGACCGCGCCGTGCGACAGGTTGATCACGCCCAGGATGCCGAAAACCAGCGTGAACCCCAGGGCGAACAACGCATACACGCAGCCAAGCGACAACGCATTGACGAGTTGCTGTTCCAGCATGATGAATCAGAGTGAGGTGCGGCCGAATGTGACCAAAGCGGTCACCAAAGCAGCCGCAAAAAAAGCGATGGGGCGTAGGTTTAGCTACGCCCCGCGTTTCGGTCTCAACGAGAACCGAAGATTACTTCTCGATCGTGTACTTGCCGTTCTTGGTCACGCTCACGATCGGCGTCTGCACGGCGTCATAGCCGGCCGGCTTGCCGCGTGCCGTCACCTGGCGGAACGCAAACGCGCCGGTCGCCCCGGTGTGCTTGACTGCCGGCAGCGCGTCGCGGATCGCCTTGCGGTCGGCATCCAGGTTGCCGCTGAACTTGACCGTCTTCAGCGCCTTGCTGGCGATATACATCGCGTCATACGCCTGCGCCGCAAACTGATCCGGCGCTGCCTTGTACTTGGCGGTGTAGGCGGTGATGAACTTGCTGTTCTCAGGCGTGTGGTTCTCGATCGACCACGGGCTGCCCACCCACAGGTTATCGGACTTGTCCTTCGCCAGGTCGAACACCTTGACCGAATTCATGCCGTTGCCGCCGATGATCGGCACGTTCAGGCCGAGCTGGCGCGCCTGCACCATGATCGGACCACCTTCGGCAATCAGCGCAGACAGCACGATCGCATCCGGGTTCGTCGCCTTGATCTTGGTGAGCTGGGCCTTGAAGTCGACGTCGCCCTTGGCGAAGGTCTCGGTGGTCGTGACCGGGATCTTCAGGTCTTCGAGCGCCTTCTTGAAGTTGTCGTAGCCGCTCTTGGTGAAGACGTCGTCGTTGCCATACAGCACCGCGACCTTTTTCACGCCGGCTTTCTTCACGACCGTCTGGATCGTGGCCGGCAGCACGTCGGCTTCGGTCACGGAATTACGGAAGACGAAATCGCCGATGCTGGTGATGCCGTCTGCGGTGTTGGAAGTGCCGAAGGCCACCGTCTTGGCAGCCTGCGCGATCGGGTCGGCCGCCTGGGCCGAGTTGGACAGCGTGGGGCCAAACACCATCGCCACCTTGTCCTGGAAGATCAGCTTCTTGAAGACGTTGATGGCCTCTTCCTTCTTGCCCTGCTCGTCTTCGATCACCAGCGCGATCTTGCTGCCGTTGATGCCGCCCGAGGCGTTGATCTCGTCAGCCGCCAGCTGGAAGCCGTTGCGGATGGCCACGCCGTACTGGGCTGCGCCGCCCGACAGCGCTTCGGCCACACCGATCTTGATGTCCTGGGCCGCGAAAGTCGTGCCCGTTGCGATTGCCGCCCCCGCAGCCACTGCCGTCAACAGCAGCCGTTTGATCATTTTTTGCATGCGAACCTGCTCCTTGTTTGTCCGTCGCGATTGCTTGAATGCGATGCGTCTCGAAGATGCGCTGGCCCAACACCGTCGCTTCCCCCGCATGCGCCCTGCATCGCGTCCGGACGCTCGCCTGCCGGGTTTCACGCCACGAAGACAAAACAACGTTGGCGAAACGGCGGAAGGCCTGCCGGGCAAGCGATGCCGGATTGGGCATGCGTGCTCCAGGAGTGCGTCGGCGTGTGAAGCGAAGGCGCCATGGGTACAGCGCTCTTGTGCGACGCGCCGGGGTGGCCGGCACGTGCAGTCAGTCGCGGGACTTTACCGGAAAGCGCACGACCGTGCGATAGGGGATTGTCCGCCGCCCGGCCTGGGGGGCGGACATTGCGGCGCAACATTGCCCG
This sequence comes from Ralstonia psammae, assembly GCF_958405935.1. Classification (NCBI taxonomy): domain Bacteria; kingdom Pseudomonadati; phylum Pseudomonadota; class Betaproteobacteria; order Burkholderiales; family Burkholderiaceae; genus Ralstonia; species Ralstonia psammae. The sequence goes on along the minus strand of NZ_CATZBU010000016.1, from coordinate 53,182 downwards.
CGCAACACCGTCAAATCGACGTGGAGCGTACCCGTTTCTGCGTGCCTTGCGGCACTGCGAAATCAGCCCGTCGACAGTTCGTCGGCACTGACAAACAAGCCCTTGCCGCGCGATTTGGCTTCGTACAGCGCCTCGTCGGCGGCTTCGAAGACGACGCTCTGCGCCAGCGTGCGCGCGTCAAAGGTCGCGATGCCGATGCTCGCGCCCACCTGCACCATCGCCTCACGCAGGCGAAACGGCTTGTTGCATGCGGCGAGGATGTTGGTGGCAACCGTCTTCGCGTCGTCGGGGTGCGGCAGGTGCTCCAGGATGACGGCGAACTCGTCACCGCCAAAACGCGCCACGCCGTCGTACGGGCGCACGGCCCGCGCCAGGCGCTGCGCGAAGGTACGCAGCAGCGCATCGCCCACGGCGTGCCCGTACGTGTCGTTGACGACCTTGAAGCCGTCGAGATCGACCAGCAGCAGCGCGCCGGTGGATCCGTTCACACGCGCCTGGTCGAGCGCAGCCAGCAAACGCTCTTCAAAGCCGGCACGGTTGGCCAGGCCGGTGAGGTGATCGGTGGTGGTCAGCGCGCGCAGGCGCAGTTCCTGTTTCTTGCGCTCCGTGATGTCGAGCGTGACCGAATGCACACCCGCCACACGGCCTTGCGCATCGAACTGCGGAAGGTAGCTGACCTCTTCGCAGCGGTACAGATCGCGGCCGCGCAGTTCGCGCTCGAAGACCATCGTCTCGCCGCCCAGCGCGCGCCGCAACGCGTCACGAAGAATGCTGTAGGCATCGTCACCCACGACTTCACGCAGCGTCTGTCCGAGCATGCTGGCGGCCGATCGCCCATACGCTTTCTCGTAGGCGGCGTTCAGGAAGCGGAAGCGCTCGTCGGTGTCGATGAAGGCCACCAGCGCGGGCAGCGCGTCGGTCACGGTCTGCAGCGTTTCGCGGCTGCGCTGCAGCGCTTCCTTGGCGGCCCTGTCCTGCGTGATGTCGCGCATGACCGACGAGAAGTACTCCATACGCCCACGGGGATCGCGGTGCGCGATGATCATGTGGTTGATCGGCACGACCTGCCCCTCTGCACCTCGCACGGTGGTTTCGCCAATCCACACGCCGTCGCGCGCAGCCGCGGGTACGGCCACCTCGCGCAGCCAGCCCATCGTCTCGGGCGGGTAGAAATCTGCGACGGTCAGCCCTTGAAGACTGGCGTCCAGCGCAATGCCGGCAAAGCGGCGGCCGGCCGGATTCATGTAGGTGACGTTGCCCTGTACGTCGCTCTGCGCGACAAAGTCGGTGGTGGAGTCGAGGATCTTGGTCAGCACGCGCGATGCCTGCTGCGCGCGCGCGCGTACGGTGATGTCTTCCATGGCCCCGACGTGGCCAACCACCTCGCCGTCCACCCGCACCGGTGCGGTCGTGACGATCAGCAATCGCTCGCCGATGCCCGGGACGATCACACGCTGTTCGGCGCTGTAGCCGGCGCCGCGCGCGAGCGCCTCGCGCCAGCCGGCCATGGTGGCATCCCGGTCGTCCGGATGCAGGCGCGCGAGCCACACGTCGGCCAGGGCCTCTTCATGCGTGGCACCGAGCAGGCGGCGATATGCCTCGTTGGTATAGACGGTCCGGCCGTCCGCATCCGAGCGGAACAACCCGAGCGGCGAGGCATCGTTCACGGCTTCCAGCTCGGCGCGCTGGCGGACGACCTCGCCCATCAGTTTGCGGAACGCCGTCGACACCGCCTCGATTTCCGCCGAGGCGCCGAGCAGCTCAAGCGGCGGCGCATTGCGCAAGTCCGTGGCAGAGAGCTGCGTCATGGCGGCATGCAACCGGCCAAGCGGGCGCAACAGCCACAGCATCGCCGCCCACACCGACACACCGATCAGCGCCGCCAGCACCAGGAGCGACCAGCGAAAACGCTGCCGCATGAGGAAGAGTTGCCGATTGGCCTCGGCGCCAGGCAGCACGGCGGCGAGCGTCCAGCCGGCCGCGATGATGTCGTGCGTGGTGACCACGTCGCCGCCGCGCTCAGGCAGCGCTTCCGGGTCCGCGCGGAACGCCGCGGCCGCCACCGGATCGGCATCGAGCGGCGCAAGCGTCTTGTCGGCCTCGGGGTGCACGATATAGATGGGATTGTCACCACGCGTGACCAGGTAGACATGGCCGGTCTGGCCCACGCGCATGTCGCGCAGCTCGCCGAGAAAGTTCGGCTTGAGCAGGTACAGCGACGCGCCGATCAGTCCGACGAGATTGCCGTCCTGATCATGCACTGGCGCGGCCAGGATGACGATGGGCTCGCCGCCCACGCGGTTGCGCAGCGGGGCGGAGATGGTCGGCTGATCGACCACCATGATCTGCTTGAAGTAATCCCGATCCGAAATGTCGATGCCGACCACGCCCGCGCGGCGCGACGAGGTGGCGGTCACCTTGCCCTCGGCCGAGGCCAGGAACACGCCGTCGAACAGGCCGCTGGCGGGCTGGATGGATTGGTAGAACGCCGCTTCCTGCGCGGGCGTGTTGAACCGCACGGTGCGCATCTGCTGCGCGGTGCGCTCGAGCACGCCCAGATAGGTGTCCAGCCGCTGCTTGAGGTCTTCCGCCGACTCCTTGACCAGGGCCGTCTGCTGCACCTTGATCTGCGCCATTACCTCGCGGCGGATCGGCTCGCGTTGCGACCAGCCGAACAGGCTCACCACCGTCACGCTGATGACGGTTGCCATGATGGCCGCCTGCGACTTCAGGGTCAGTTTCATCGGACGGTCGGCTGGCACCGGCGCCCCTCGCGGCCGGTGTCTTGTTGTAGAGAGTGGGCAGACACCATAGTGCTCTGCCCGCCGGTCATTGTCGAGCCGCCGTGACGTTTAGCGGCGGCTGCAGACGTAGGCAGCGGAGCGCGCCGCGAGCGTACCGGGGCGGATGCGCATCCAGTGCGCGCCGGCTGCGGTATCGCTATCGAGCGTGGCGCCGTCGGGAGCGCGCACCACGTAGTCGATCAGGCGGATGCGCTGGCGATGGCAGTCGATCTCCTGGCGCGAGAGGATCACCGTGCCGGGCCGGTAGCGGGCCCCATGGGCACGGCGTTCGCCGCGCTTGAGCACGGTGCGCGCCAGAAAGATCTTGTGGCCAGTACGGTTGGAGCGCAAAGACGTGCGATCGATGGAAGCCACGACGGAGGTGGTCGTCAGGTACTCGTGCCAGCGTGCTGCCTGGGCAGGCGCCGCCATGCCGAAGGCGCCCACGACGACACCGCATATCCAGAACCACCGCCACATCATGCGTTTCACGACCGTCTGTCCTGCCATATCAAGAAGCCAAGAAGCGGCATTCCTGCCGCAGGCCGTATTGTAACAATCGGCCCGTAAGACTCGCGCCTGCGTGCCTCAGGTAGCATGCGGCCACCTCGATCGTCTCAACTGCGCCATCCGTCATGCCCACCGTCGCCCTGCCTGCCCTCGTTGCCCACGCCATCGCGGCCTTGCTCATCGCCAGCGCGCCCGTCGGGGCGTGGCTCTGGTTGCGGCGGCGCTTTGACCTGGCGTGGCGCGACATCGGCGTGGGCGCGGCGGTGTTTGTCGTGTTTGCGCTGGTGCTGGAACGCACGCTGCACCTGTATCTGCTCCAACTCAACCCGATCACGGCGCACTGGCTGCGCATGCCCGTGCTGTTCGTCATCTACGGCGCGCTGATGGCCGGTTTGTTCGAGGAAAGCGGCCGCTGGCTCGGCCTGCGCTTTCTCGTGCGCAAACCCGGGAATGCCGCCACACCGGTCGCGTACGCGCTCGGGCACGCCGGCGTCGAGGCCTGGCTGGTTGGTGCGGCATCGCAGGCGCAGATGGTGATGTTCGGCATTGCCGCCAACCGGGGCGAGCTGGAATCGCGCCTCGCGGCCAGCGGCGCCGACGCCATGGGCGGAACGATCCACGCCATGCTCGCGCAGCTCTCGCCGTGGCTTGCACTCGGCGCAGTGAGCGAGCGCATGGCGGCGATGCTGATCCAATTCACGCTCACGCTGGTGGTGTGGCACGCGGTGCGGCAGCGGCGGTTTGTGATCGTCGTGCTGGCGGTGTTGCTGCATGCGCTGGCGGACTTGCCCGCTGCGCTGTACCAGGTACATGTGCTGCCCCTGGCGGTGACCGAAGCGATCTACGCCGTGGCGGCCGTGCTGCTGGCAGCAACATGCTGGCCCCCGCAAGGTGGCCGCAAGCTCGGCGAATCTTCCCTGCGCTAACTGCTGCGGAATCGGTCCGGCTCGATGCCGTGCCGGTTGAGCTTGTCGTACAGCGTCTTGCGCGGCACCGCGAGCAAGTCCGCCGCGCGCGCAACATTGCCCTCCGTGGCGCGCAGTGCTTCCTCGATGGTGGTGCGTTCGACCGCCATCATGCGGCCGGCCAGGGAATGCTGGCTCGCTTCGGAAGCCACCAGGCCATCGTCCAATCCGAGGCAAAACCGTTCGGCCACGTTCTTCAGCTCGCGCACGTTGCCGGGCCAGTCGTAGTGCTGCCAGCGCATCATGTCCTGCGCAGTCCAATCGGGCGCGGCACGCTCGTACCGCACCGCGGCTTGCTGCAGAAAGTGGGCCATCAGCAGCGGAATGTCTTCGGCACGCTGACGCAGCGCCGGCAGCGCAATCGACACGACATTCAAGCGGTAATACAGGTCCGCGCGGAACTGGCCGTGATCGGATGCGTCCTTCAAGTCGACCTTCGCGGCGGCCACCACGCGGCAATTGACCGGCACGCTCGCGTTGCTGCCCAGCCGTTCGATGCTGCGCTCCTGCAGCGCGCGCAGCAGCTTGGCCTGCAGCGCCAACGGCATCGATTCGATTTCATCCAGGAAGAGCGTGCCGCCATCGGCATATTCCATCTTGCCGATACGGCGGCGGTTGGCACCCGTGAAGGCGCCCGCCTCGTGCCCGAACATCTCGCTCTCGAACACGGACTCCGGCAACGCCGCGCAGTTCAGCGCGACGAACGGCCCGCGGCGTCGGCTGCCTTCGTGAATGGCACGCGCGAGCACTTCCTTGCCCGAGCCGGTCTCCCCGGTGACGAGGATGTCGGCGTCGGTCGGTGCCAGCGCGGTGACGAGTCGGCGCACGTTATGCATGACGGCGCTCTGGCCGATCAATGGGTACGCCTGCCGGCCCTGCAGCGCTTCGCGCAAACGCAGGTTTTCGGAAGTGAGCCTGCGCTTTTCCAACGCGCGCCGCACCACGTCGACCAGGCGCTCGGAGTGGAACGGTTTCTCCATGAAGTCGTACGCGCCCGCGCGCATGGCGGCCACGGCCATCGTCACATCGCCATGACCGGTGATGAGGATGACCGGCAACTGGCGGTCGTGCTGGAGCATCTCGCGCAGCACAGCAAGACCGTCGCGGCCGGGCAGGCGCACGTCGGTGACGACCACGGACGGCGTTTGCGTGGCGAGCGCGGCCAGCGCGCTTTCCGCATCGGCAAAAGACTGCACCGGCACATCGGCCAGCGTGAGCGCTTGCTCGCAGCCCAGGCGCACCACGTCATCGTCTTCGATCAGGAAGACGGGCGCGTGGTCGATGGGGGAAGGGTCCGGCGTACCGTGTTCAGTCATGTGGGTTCCACAACGCGTTCTAGCTCGATGATGAATTCTGCGCCACCCGCATCGTCGCCAGCATTGCGACCTTCGAGTCGACCACCAAAGTCTTCGATGATCGCCAGCGAAATCGCCAGCCCGAGCCCCAGGCCCTGACCATCGTCCTTGGTAGTGAAGAACGGCTCAAACAGGCGGGGGAGCACAGCGGCGGGAATGCCCGCACCGAAGTCTCGCACGGTGATGCGTACCCATTTCTCGATGGACTCGACGTTCACGTGCACGGTGGCGGCTTCGGCTTTTGGCGCCTCGACGGTGGCATCAATGGCGTTGCGGATGAGGTTTACGAGCACCTGCTCGAGCCGCACGGCGTTGGCCCAGACCGCAAGATCTGCCGGCACCGGCTCGGCCGTCACCGTCACGCCGGCCTGGCGGCGACGCGTCTCAACCAGCATCAGTGCCTGGCGGATGGCTTCGTCCACCGACACAGCCGCGCGTGCCGCATCGCCCTTGCGCGAGAACGCCTTGATGTGCGAAACGATGCGCCCCATGCGCTCGGCAAGCTGGCTGATGTGCGTGAGGTTGCCGCGCACCTCGTCGATGCGGCCGCGCTCGGCAAGCTGGTTGGCGTTGTCGGACAGCGTGGTCAGCGCGGTGAGCGGCTGGTTGAGTTCGTGCGTAATGCCGGCTGCCATCTGGCCGAGCACGGCGAGCTTGCCGGCCTGCACGGCGGCATCGCGCGTTTCGCGCAGGATGCGTTGTGCGGCGTCAAGTGCCTCGACCTTGCCGGCGAGTGCGGTGTTGGCAGATGTCAACTCGGCGGTGCGCTGAGCAATGCGCACTTCCAGGTCACGCTGGACTTCGCGCAGCGCGGCGCGCGCGCGGTGCTGCTCTTCGCGCCGGCGCGTACGCAAACGCAAGGCAACGAGTACGGCGAAGATCAGCGCCATCGCAAACGCGGCACTCGCACCGGCCACCAGCGCGGTGCGCTGCTCGTCGCGCGGGTCGATCAACACGGCGACCTGCCAGCCGAGCAAGCCCACCGGGCGGTACTGCACACGCAGTGTCGATACCGATTTTCCGGGCAACGCCACGCGCACGGTCTGCGGCGGGTGGTCCGCAGAAAAGGGTACGCCCCCGGCTTGTCCGTCGTTCATTCCGAGCGGCGTGAGGCTGTGGGGTGCGTACTGGCGTGTCGCATCGAGTGCGGCGCGCTGGTCCGCGCTCAAGGTGCCAAGCGTGCGGTATTTCCACTCGGGTACGGACGACAGGAAGATCACGCCGTGCCGATCCACCAGCAGCACCGTATCGCCACTGCGCGACAACGTGGCCTCGAACGCATCGAGGTTGACTTTCACGACCACCACGCCGATCGGCTTGTTGTCTTCGCGCACCGGGGCGGCCACGAAATAGCCCGTCTCGCCAGTGGTGTTGCCGACGCCATAGAAGCGGCCGAGCCCTTCGCGCATGGCCTCGACAAAGTACGGGCGGAATGCGTAGTTCTGGCCGACGAACGAAGTGGGCAAGTCCCAATTGCTCGCCGCAATCGTCAGGCCTGTCGTATTGATCAGGTGGGCGGCAGCCAGATCGGTGGCCGCCTGCACTTCTTTCAGGTAGGCGTTGGCCGCACGACGCATGACGGCGTCGCCAGCCGGGGGATTCTCTTGTAGCGCGACGTGCAGCACGTGCTCCAACGCCGCCAGCCTTGGCAATGACTCGTAGCGCGCCAGCGTGCTGCGCAGGTTCTGCGCGTAGAAGGTGGTGCGCTGTCCGGCCTCCTCGGCGCGCGTTGCAACGTAGCGCTGCAGGGCGATGGCGTAAGCGCCCCAACCCGCCACTGCGCAGCACGCCGCCATGGCCAGCGCGACGGCCACGCGCCAGCCCCTCCCGCGCGCAGGTTGGGCAAGATCGGCGTGGCCGTCGGTTGGCGACATGGGGTCAATGTTCGATGCGGGAATGCTCGCGAGTATCGCGCATGAACACGTACACCAACAGCGACAGGAAGATGGCGCCCGTCACGTACCAGTAGAACAGCGACTCATGACCCGACTGCTTGAGCCACAGCGCGATGTACTCCGCGGTGCCGCCAAAGATCGACACCGTGAGCGCATACGGCAGGCCCACACCCAGCGCGCGCACTTCTGCAGGGAACAGCTCCGCCTTCACCACCGCGTTGATCGACGTATAGCCCGAGACGATCACCAGTGCGGCCATGATCAGGAAGAAGGCTGTCCACACGTTGGTGGTCTGGCTGATGCCGGTCATGATGGGCACGGTAAACAACGTACCCAGCACGCCGAACGCAATCAGGATCGGACGGCGGCCGATGCGGTCGGACAACCCGCCCACGATCGGCTGCAGCATCGCAAACAGCAGCAGCGTAGCGCCGGACACCAGCGTCGCCTTGTCTTTCGACAGACCGACCGTGTTGGCCAGGAACTTCTGCATGTAGATCGAGTACGTGTAGAACGCCACCGTACCGCCCATCGTCAGGCCCACGACCGTCGCAACGGCACGCGGATGCTTGGCCAACTCCGACAGCGTGCCGCGCTTGGTGTTTGCCTTCGCGGCAGTAAAGGACTGCGTTTCTTCCATGTGGGAGCGCATGGCCATCGCCACCAGCGCGCACAGCGCGCCGACGAAGAACGGAATGCGCCAGCCCCACGCCTCAAGCTGCGCCGGCGACAGCACGAACTGCTGCAGCACGATCAGCAGCGCCAGCGCCGTCAGTTGGCCGGCGATGAGCGTGACGTACTGGAAGCTTGAGTAGAAGCCGCGGTTTTCCTTGCTGGCGACTTCGCTCAGGTACGTGGCCGAGGTGCCGTATTCCCCACCGACCGACAGCCCTTGCAGCAGACGCGCCAGCACCAGCAGCGCTGGTGCCGCAACGCCGATGGTCGCGTAGCTCGGCGTGAGCGCAATGATGAGCGAGCCCAGGCACATGAGCACCACCGAGAAGAACAGCGCGCGCTTGCGGCCGTAGCGATCGGCGTAGATGCCCATCAGCCAGCCGCCCACCGGACGCGCCAGGAAGCCCACCGCAAACACCGCCGCCGTATTGAGCAGCTGCGCGGTCTGATCGCCCTGGGGAAAGAACGACTTGGCAAAGTACAGCGCAAACGCCGAGTACACGTACCAGTCGTACCACTCGACCAGATTGCCAATCGAACCGGAGAAGATGGAACGCAGACGACGGCGTACGTCTGCGGGAGTGTCTTTGGCGGGGGCTTGCGTGGGCGAAAAGTCGCCCGTGACCGCGCCAGCCTGAGGCTGCGTCATGGTGTCTCCTTGGAGCGTTGGCGGCGGCCTTTGCTCATGACATGTCGGCACATGCAGCTACGTGCGCGACGTCCGAGCGGCCCGCCGGTTTATGGGTGGTCGCTCTTACTCAAGAAGCATTCCATGCGGAAATCAGGCGCGTTGATCCGCCGCAAACGCCCATAGCACAAGGCTTTGCGGGGAAACTGAGGAACGGCGGGGGATAAGAGAAGTGTGCGGATTCCCAGAATCGGCCGCGCGGCCTGTGCGGAAACCCGCACGACCGATTCTGAAAGAGGCGAGGCTCAGGCTGCCACGCTCAGCGGAATGGCGTCACGGACCAACGAATCCATCTCGGCAGGTACTTCCTCACGCGTGTGAGACAGGCCAAGGCGGTGATGCAGATACGCCTCAAAGTCAGCACCCACTTCCGGATGGCGCAGGGCAAACTCAACCGTCGCCTGCAGGTAACCGAACTTGCTGCCGCAATCGAAACGCTGACCACGGTAGCGGTAAGCCAGGACCTGCTCTTCTGCGAGCAGGCTCTGGATGGCATCCGTCAACTGCAGCTCGCCGCCCGCGCCGGGCTTCAGATTGCGCAGATGATCAAAGATGCGCGGCGTCAGGATGTAGCGCCCGACGACGCCAAGATTGGACGGTGCATCCTTCGGCGCCGGCTTTTCGACGATGCCGTCGAGCTTGACCAGGCGGTCATCCCATTCACGGCCGGCCACGACGCCGTACGAACGCGAGGCTTCCGGCGCAATCGTTTCGACGCCGACGATGGAGCAACGGTAGTGATCGTAAAGCTCCGTCATCTGCTGCATGACGGGCGGCTGGCTGTCCAATAGGTCATCGGCCAGGATCACGGCAAAGGGTTCGTCGCGTACCAGTTTCTGCGCGCACAGCACGGCGTGGCCCAGGCCCAGCGTCTCGGGCTGGCGCACATAAAAGCAGTCGACGCCGGGCGGCTTGATCGACTGCACCATCTCCAGCAACGCCAGCTTGTTCTTGGCGGCCAGTTCAGTTTCAAGCTCGTAGGCCTTGTCAAAATGGTCTTCGATAGCACGCTTGGCGCGGCCCGTGATGAAGATCATCTCCGTGATACCCGCAGCGGCTGCCTCTTCCACCGCATATTGGATCAGCGGTTTATCGACGATCGGCAGCATCTCTTTCGGGCTGGCCTTGGTGGCGGGTAGAAAACGCGTGCCGAGCCCTGCCACGGGAAACACGGCCTTGGTGATCTTCTCGTTCATGACGACTCCATTGGTGAGACGTAGCGTCAGGAGCAAGTCATATGCCAGTGCAATCCCGTAGGTCGGCCCTTTGATGGAGCACCATCTGGCGCGGCCTGCTCGACGTGGCAGGCATCGCATGGGCGCCTTTCCTACAACCGGTTGCAACTCTGCCGCACCAACTTTCAGCGCCGAAAGTCGAAAAGCGTACCCAATTCTGCGTACCGATTTGCGCGAACTTGCGGTCGGCCAGACCCGTAAACACGCGCTAACAGTGCGTCAGAAAATCAGGAAGATGGCTTGACCCAGCCGCGCGAAACCGGTGTGGTGCGCTCCGATGTGCGTCGGTAGGCGTCGATTTGCGCGTTCAGTTGCGTGACCTCGGCCTCAAGGGTGCGAATGCGCTGGCGAAGTTGATCGGCCTCGTTTTGCGTCTGCTGCCGCACCGCATCGTTCTGCAAGCGCAGGAAGCGCTCCGTCCCCGCCAGCGCGCTGGCCGCGCTCTCCAGGCGGGTCACGGTTTCCATGGTCTGCTCCAGGCGCTCGAGGGTCGCATCGGTCAACTTGGGCGGCAGGGCAGGCGCCATGGCCAGCGCCTCGCCGAGACGCCGCTCCAAGTCGGCCATGGCCGCCTGCAATTGTCGGTTGCGCGCGGCCTCGTGCTCCAGCGCCCGCTCCGCCACTTCGGCGCGAATGCGCGCTTCCATCCATTCAGCACCCGCACCCGGCGCACCAATGGCGCGCGAGGCGATGCGGTTGCGCTCGTCACGCGCCGAAAGCGTACCCGTTTCTGCGTGCATCAACGGGATCGGCCAGGGCTCAACCGCATCCGCTGCGACACCGCTTGCAGCCGGCCCGCGGCCCTGCGCTCGATCCACCGCCTTCTGCAGCGTCGTATTGCTCGGACGTCGGCGCACTCCCGCCTCCGCCAGCCACTGTGCGTAACGCCGCGCGCCATAAATACGACGCGTCACGCCCTGAACGGCTTCGATGACTTCGTCCAGGAACACGGCATTGTCGTGCGGGAAAGCGATATCCAGCCTTCGGATCGCTTCAACGATCCGCTGCTGCTGCTCTGCCGAGAAATGTAGACCGGGGCGTGCCATGGGGGCTATTGGGTGTCCAGATAGTGTACATGAAGGGTTAAAAACCTCAAATACCGCACAATAGAGACCATTATTTAAATACAGGATGAATGTATTTGCAGTCCGCATCCGAGACATTGAGATGGTCGTGGAGCACCGAATCTGCGCATTTCGGCGCGCGTTTGGGAGTGAGGAGAAGCGTTCCCGGGAATACACCCTCCGCGAGTCGCCCTCCCGCAGAAACGGGTACGCCCAACGCGCCGAAGTGCTTTCTGCACACGAAATCGGGCCCAAAAAAAAGCGCCCAATCGGGCGCTTATGGCGGATAAATCTGCGGCGAAGCTACAGGAGGGCGACGTCCAGGCCAAACCGGCTTTTCAGCGCCTCCACCAACGATTCCCGGGCACCACGATCTCCCAGCTTCACATCGAGCATGACGCGCCCGGAATCCCACTCCTTGATTGTGCCGAGAAGATCACCTTCCGCGCTGCGGATCTTGTACTGTCGGCTGACTTCCTTGACCTTGCGGGTACGCCCCTCCTGAGCCACCTTGCGGATCTGCTCCACGTCGCGGCTTGAGAGCCCCTCTTCCAGCACACGATGCACCAGTTCACGCGTGCGGTCTTCGCCGGCGCTCTTGAAATACAGCGTCAGCTCATATCCGGTTGCGATACCGATACCAGCCGGTCGCTCCTTCATCACTTCAAGCACCGACTCCGGCAGCTTCAGCAGCGCCAATGTCTTGTTGACCGTTCCAGCGGACACGCCGGTAATTTCACAAATATCTTCTTCTTTTTTAACTTTTCCTTCGTCTAGCAGCTGCCGCCAAGCGATTGCGTTATCGAGCACGGATTGGCCCGAACGCTGCTCGTTCAGAACGAAGGACAGACGGTAGAAATCGATGTCCGACAGACCGTCTTCGATGAAGCAGTCCATCTCCGCCTTCCCGGCGGCGGCCAAGGCACGCTTACGGTAGTGGCCGTCGATCAGGACGTACCAGCCAGGCCGCGCCGGGTCTGGCGCCGCCAACCCTGGCGTCTGCTGACCGTGCGTAGCGATGGATGCCGCTCGCTCCTGAACGATCTGCGGATCGTAGATGCGACGCGCGTTGAGCGGATTTTCCTGCAGTCGCTCAAGGGAAACCTTGATGACCCGGCGTTCGGACGTGTTCGCAGGCGCGGGACTTTCAGCGCTGAAAACGGGCGCGGGCGCGGCTTGGCCAAGCAGGCCGCGGGGGTGCGATGTAATCGCTTTTTCTGCCAAAGCAAAGCGATCAACCGGTGTCGCCTTGGTTTTCTCTGCGGCAATGCCGGCCAGCATGCCGTCTTTGAGCGATTTCAACTTCGCGCTCATACACGTTCCTCCTGCAACAACTGCAACACCTCGTCGATCAAGATGTCGACTTCACTAATGGCTTCCCGGGCGCCCGATACACCATGCACCGTCGCACCGATCGCCTGGCACTCGCGAAATGCGGAGCGCGAACCGATCATGGAATCCATCAAAGGAATATCACCATCATCACCAAGAATTTCAATTGCTTGCTTGGCGAGCGATACGCGCCGCTGGACCATGTTCGCCAGTACGCGAATGCGCAGCGTCTCATTGGTCACCTGGGCCTGCTGAGCCAGGGCTTTGGCAGCCACCGCAGCCCACAGATCGGGCGGTGACGGCACAACGGGGATCAGGGCAATGTCGGAGATCAACAGCGCGCTTGACGACGACGGTGAGTGCACCGCCGGAGGGCAATCGACCACGATGTAATCGTAGTCGGCCACAAACTTGCGGACTTCTCGGTGCATGGCACCGCCCGAGGGCGCCAAACCGATCACCGAAGCAGGGAAGGGCTTGTCTTCCGGAGCTTGAGCAGCCCACCGCGTGGCCGTTCCTTGCTCATCCATATCGACCAGCAGCGTCTTACTACCCCGCAAACCGAGGGTTCCGGCGATGTGCATGCTGACCGTGGTCTTACCGCAGCCGCCCTTCTGATTGAATACCGTTACGATCTTGGCGCTCACTGGCCCTCCACTTTCAGCGCTGAAAGTCAGCAGCGCTCATCTTAGGGAAGACAGCATGAAAACACAAGATCGATAAAATTCAATTCATACAAATTTCATTGGGAAGCTGGCGCACACGATGCCCAGGACAGCCGGCTTTCAATTCATCTAAATTGAGATGTAAATGCGGTCTTTGGCGCATAACTTCATGCGTTCGCCCCTGCATTTACCAGCTTCCTAGGTGTTTACCAGTGAGATGCATAAAAGCGACATTTCGGAAAAATGCCGCCCATCGACACTCTGCTCCAAACTGGTTATGATGCTTAGACAGTCGTCTGAAGACTTTGTCTACGCAAGATTCGGAAATCAGCCGGTTCTTCGTGCGATGTCCGGATCGGCTGGACGACGTGTTTTTTGTTTATTAAAGGAATTTTTGCATGGCCACGGGTACTGTCAAATGGTTTAACGAAACCAAAGGCTTCGGCTTCATCACTCCGGACGGCGGCGGCGCAGATCTGTTCGCGCACTTCTCCGAAATTCAGGGTTCGGGCTTCAAGACCCTGAAGGACGGCCAGAAGGTCACCTTCGAGGTGAAGCAAGGCCCGAAGGGTCTGCAAGCCTCGGCGATCAAGCCGGAATAAGTTTCGGGCTGATCGCCTGAGATGAGAAAGGGGAGCTTCTGCTCCCCTTTCTTTTTGTCTGACGCTTCCGCTTTGCTTCAGGCCAACTTCCGCACGCTGGTACGTGAAGGCTGCAGAATCAGCGCCTTGGAAGAGTCGGCATCTACCTTGGCGTCCGGATAGACAACCAGCACATCCTTCAGCGCCTTGCGGAACAACGCACGGAATTTCCGCTCGCTTTCGGTCTCGGTACCGAACTGCATCTGCAGCGCTTCCCACGGGATCTCTGTACGCTTCTGGATCGTAAAGAAGCGGTATGTGAGCCACGAATACACATCCAGCGCAAACGGCGATTGCTTGAGCGCTTTCAACGCCCGCATATCCACCGGCACAGGCCGATTCACGAGTTCGTTGAAGAACGGTTCGGACAGCACGACGAAGCTCTCGAACATCGAGCCCTGGCCCGGCTGCATCGGATCCCACCAAGTCGACAGCTGATCGGCCAGCAGATAGCCGATACGATCGATCGACAGCGGTTCCTGATTCTGATTTTGGCTGCTGGGTGCTGACTTGTTCTGCACGATGGCAATCGTGGCGGAGAACAGGCGAATCATCTGCTGGCGCACCAGCGTCATGGTGCCCCGCTTGCCCCCCGTGGCCATCGGGATGCCCAGGTTGTACATGAACTCGGACAACGAGTTGCCCAGCGAAATGCGCCGGTCTTCCACGGTGCCCTGGAATTCGCCGCGCTTCTTCTTGGCCATGATCTCCTTGCCGATCCACGCCAGCATCAGACGCGGATACGAGCCATAGGGATAACCGAAGGAGACCGTCTCGGAAACGATGCGCTGCCGCCCATTGCTGGCCCGCTCGGAACGCTGCTGCGTGAAGTAGCCCGGCTGGATCATCAGCGAGATGTTGCCGCTGGAACGCGTCCAGACGGGCGGCGCCCCTTTGGGAGCGCGATAGGGGAGGGTGACCTGCACGCTGGCGCGGCTGAGAAAGCCGACCTCGCCGCTTTGCCAAGCGTCTTCGCGTTCCATCGCCTGTGCTTCGTCGAACAGGCGCTGAAATTTCTCCGGCGCGGCAATGACTTGCCCTCCCGAGGGGACGATGATGCGGCCGGGCGAATCGTCGTCCGGTTTCCCATTGGGTGTGAGGCGTTTGGTGACCATGGTGGGCAAGAATTGTTCAGAGCCTTTGTACTAAAACGCCTTCGGCTTGTCACGCAGAATTGGGTACGTTTTCTTATTTTTGCTCGTTGTCGCGGGAAGGGCATCGGTGGGCAACCGTTAAGGTTGTCCACGGAAGACCTTTCCTTACTACCAGCCATATATACCTTCTACGTTTACTACAGGTAAACCGTATACGCGGCCCGCAAAGCCTTGCCACGACTGGGTTCGGAGGGGTAAACCGAACCAGTTTCTGCGCACCCGCGAACCAGATTCTGCGGAATGGCGTACCCGCTTCTGCGCGAAACCGTACCCGCTTCTGCGCATTGGGCGTACCGGAATCTGCGGGGACAACATCATGTTGTCCACAGAGTTATCCACAGAAAACAGGCGTGGGGCGGCGCGATTCGCTGGATTTCTGCGTGCGCGTACCCGTTTCTGCGGCGGATCCGGCGACGTTTGGGGCTGGCTGAGCTTGATATCCGCCGAAGCGTACCTGTTTCTGCGTGAGTAAGGGCGATTTCTGCGCGCACTCGCGTACCCAAATCTGCGATCGTGCCGATCCGCCGGATTTTCTCTCTCTCCTTATCGCGCCATTTGCTTGAAAGCGTGCGCACGCTTCGGACTGCCTGCCTGACCTCTGTGCGTACCTGTTTCTGCGTGGCTATTCGGAAGCCGTATGTGCCCGCACATCACCAAGCCTTCCGCCTGGACGAGTGAAATTCTGAACTTTCATCGCTGAAACCTGGACGAGGGGATGTGGTTTGCCGACGTTTCGGGGCCTGGCATCAACGGTGCCGTACCTGTTTCTGCGGGTAAAAAGCCTTATTAGCCAAAGGCTTAGCGAGGCGGCTTGCAAATAAACCGTACCCATTTCTGCGGAGGGCCGCGCAGAAATGGGTACACCCGATTCCAGACCGTGCACGCAGAAACGGGTTCGCTGCGAGCCGGGTGGTGGGCGTGATCATGCGCAGAAACGGGTACGGTCTGCTCCTCAAAGGCCCGCAGAAACGGGTACGCGGCGCCTTGTCCTCACGCGTTCCCCGATTTGCAGAATGCGTACCCATTTCTGCGGAGGCGAACGAAGAAATGGGTACGCCAATCGCTACGCGGACCGCGTGGCATCGGGCTTTCGCAGAAACGGGTACGGTTGATCGGTAAGGGCAGCTCCTTCGCTGCCGAGGCGATGCGGCCTGTCAGGCGAGTGCGCACGCTTCGCGTTTCGGGCATCATGCGCATCCCGCGCGCAGGCCTGGCACTTGGCCGGCGCGTTTTCCATCATTCGATTCGCATGAACAGTATGTTGACCGCGCAGCGTTTGGGTGCCGGAATCTCGCTCAGAGTAGCCTCGCCCCGTGGTGGGCGTGCATCGGGGGGCCGGGTGCAGGACAGCGCCGGCCGGCGATGACACTTCATAACGAGAGGAGACAAGCTGAATGACCTGGCTCGCG
Organism: Ralstonia psammae; assembly: GCF_958405935.1. NCBI lineage: Bacteria > Pseudomonadati > Pseudomonadota > Betaproteobacteria > Burkholderiales > Burkholderiaceae > Ralstonia > Ralstonia psammae. Next base: position 36,811 of record NZ_CATZBU010000016.1, on the reverse strand, counting down.
CGCACCTTCAAGCTCGAGGAACACCAGACCGACGTCCGCACGGAAGTGCTCGCCGGGCTGACAACGTTCCTCACGATGGCGTACATCATCTTCGTCAACCCGAACATCCTGGCTGACGCGGGCATGCCGCACGACGCGGTGTTTGTCGCCACCTGCATTGCCGCGGCGATCGGCACGACCATCATGGGGATGTACGCGAACTACCCGATCGCGATGGCGCCGGGCATGGGGCTGAACGCCTACTTTGCGTACGCGGTGGTCAAGGGCATGGGCTTTACATGGCAGGCGGCACTGGGTGCGGTGTTCATCTCCGGCTGCCTGTTCCTGCTGGTGAGCGTGTTCCGCATCCGCGAGATGATCGTCAACGGGATCCCGCATTCGATTCGCGTGGCGATCACGGCGGGTATCGGGCTGTTCCTGGGCATCGTGTCGCTACGGGGTGCGGGGCTGATCGTCGGGAATCCGGCGACGCTCGTGACGCTGGGCGACGTGCACCAGCCTTCGGTCATCCTGGCGGTGATCGGCTTCTTCGTGATCGTGGCACTGGACCACCTGCGCGTGAAGGGCGCCATCCTGATCGGCATTCTGGCCGTGACGGCAGCGAGCTTCTTCTTTGCGGGCAACACCTTCCACGGCGTGGTGTCGATGCCGCCGTCGCTCGCGCCCACGCTGATGCAGCTCGACATCATGGGCGCGCTGTCGGTGGGCATCCTGAACGTGGTGCTGGTGTTCTTCCTGGTGGAGCTGTTTGACGCGACCGGCACGCTGATGGGTGTGGCCAACCGCGCGGGCCTGCTCAAGCAAGGCAAGATGGATCGCCTGAACAAGGCGCTGCTGGCCGACAGCACGGCCATCATGGCGGGCTCGCTGCTGGGCACGTCGTCGACCACCGCCTATATCGAAAGCGCTTCGGGTGTGCAGGCTGGTGGCCGGACGGGGCTGACCGCGCTGACGGTGGCGGCGCTGTTCCTGCTGTGCCTGTTCTTCTCGCCGCTGGCTGGCGTGGTGCCGGCTTACGCGACGGCGCCCGCGCTGCTGTATGTGTCGTGCCTGATGTTGCGCGAACTGGTGGACCTGAACTGGGAAGACACCACCGAAGCCGTGCCGGCCGTGCTGACGGCGCTGATGATGCCGTTCACGTATTCGATCGCCAACGGCGTCGCGTTCGGTTTCATCACGTACTCCGGGCTGAAGCTGTTCACGGGCCGCATGCGCGAGGTGCCCGTCATCGTGTGGATCATCTCCGCTGTGTTCCTGTTCCGCTTCTTCTATCTGTCGGGCGGGCACTGAGCACGTAGGCCGTTACTCGACCAACAACGAACGCGGACCGTCGAGTCCGCGTTTTTCTTTGGGGTATTCGGGCCAAAACGTACCCATTTCTGCGGACGATTGCGGGGGCGGGCGTACCCGTTTCTGCGGGCCGCCGTAGACGCTTCTGCGGCAGAGCGTACCCAATTCTGCGGACGACGTAAGCGGCAACTGTCGCGCAAATCGCGCCAACAATTGGTTTCGACAATGTATTCACACGGCATTCGCGCTGGAGATGCGTACCCGTTTCTGCGCGAAGTGGGGAGGAAATGTCAGGTCGAAGGCGGGGCCAGTTTGCGGGCCGCGTCAGCAATGCTGGCGGCCAGATCGGCTTCACGCGCGCGCACGGCGACGCTCGGCAGGGCAGCAAGGCCAAGTGCATGGGCGATGTCGGCTGCGGCCTCACCGGCGGCGAGCCGCTCGCGCAAATGAGCACCGCGCACGCCGCGCAACGAAGCATTCGCAAGGCGCACGGCCGCGTCAGCGTGGCCGATGGCGCGAGCGTATTCAGCGGCTTCGCCGAGCATGGCCTTGACGATGAGCAGCAGTTGCGAACGCGAGGCGATGCCCTTGCGCTCGCCGAAGTCGCGGCGCAGGGCGGGGGAGTCGATGATGGTGCCGTCTGCGCGGCGCGGCGAGCGCTTGCGCACCGACAGCAGCAGCGGCGTGGCTTCATTCGGCAGCGGCAGCGGCGACAGGCCAAAGGCCGCGCGGTACTCGCGCAGCGCAGACATCAGCGCATCGCACGGCAGCCAGCGCTGCGAGCGGCCTGAGCCGATCGCCAGCAGCCACACCGATGCCGGCAGCAGGGTGTCGGATGTTGCGTGCTCGGTCGGCACGGCGTGCAGGGCCACGTCGCCCATGCGCGCGCTCACCAGCTCCGATACACGCATGCCCGCCTGCGCGAGCAGCACGGCCAGGAAGTGGTCGCGCGCCTGGCGCAAGCGCGCTTCGCGGCCAAGGGCGACGCGGGCGCGCACGGCATCGACCATCAATGCCATGTCGGATGCGCTAAGCGCGGTGTCGGGTTCGGACGCGGCAACGGACTTGGGGGCGGGGGCGCTTGGCGACGGCACGGTAATGACGATCGCATCGTCATCGAGAAATGGGTTCGCGCGCAGATAGCCGGTGCGCAGCAGCCAGCCGCAGAGGTTTGCCGCGATGATGCCGCTTTGCCGTGTGGAGCGTGCCGAGAGCGGGCCGCGTAGCGGCGTCCAGTTGGCATCGTCGCGTTCGATACCGCGCGCACTGATCGCCCATGCAGGCGGTTCTTGCAAAAAGCGCAGATAGGCCGACGCGTCGTCGCGTCGCCAGCTTGCGATCGGCTTACCGAACGTGCGTGCGTACCAGCACACGCGCTCGGCTTCCACGCGGTACTGCGACAGCGTGGAAGCACTCACCGCACGCGCGCCCGAAGCCCGCGCAGCGAGCCACGCCTGCACGCGTTCGCGCTCGTGGGCGAATGCCTGCGGATCGGCCTGGGTAGCGGCGTTATCGGGAAGGGGCGCGGCGTCAGCCGGGCGCGGTTCGAGCATGCGGGGCGTGCGTCGCGCACGAAGGCAAAGCAGATCGCGCAAGTATAGCGATCCGCATTCACGCCCCGCCACACACACCGGATTGGAGTGGTCATTCAACTGCGATGGGCACGCGCCATGCTCAACGAGGGAACGTCGCTTCGTGTGTCGGACGCTTCCGACAAAACGATCGGAACCGGCTCGATAGGCGCGCTGCATGTGCGCGGCTATCGTCGGTTCCGCAAGTCGACAACAACGTACATGGGCGCGCCATGACCGGCGCCCGGTTCATGACAGGACTCTCCCTCCGAGGTGGAAGATGAAAATACAGATCAGGAAGATCGTCGCCGTGCTGGCGATGGGTTCGTTGGGTGTGCTGGCCGGATGCGGCGGCGGTGACGACGACATCGGGCAGATCATCGGCACCAGCTCGCCGCAGTACCGCACGGTGCACGCCAACCCGTTCATCGGCAACGTCGACTTTGGTGTGAACGGCACCACGAAGGTCACCAACGTCGGGTTCAAGAACGTCAGCAACTACTTCGGCATTGACGCGACGGCCAGCACCGCCACCGTGTCGAACGCGGGCAGCAGTACGCCGCTGGCCTCCACCGGCTTCACGCCGGCCAACGGCCACCGCTATACAGCGCTGGCCGTCGTAGGCGCCAACGGTTCGGCCACGAGCCTCGCGCTCATCGATGATCCGTACAACAAGTCGATCCTCTCGGACAAGGCGCGCGTGCGTACCTTCAACGCTTCGTACAACGCCCCCAACGTCGACGTCTACGTGACCGCGCCGAATGTGGATCTTTCGGCCATTGCGCCGACCATGAGCGGTGCAGCGTATGGCGCTGCGTCGCCGGCAAGCACGCAGGATTCGATCTACGTCGATGGCGGTACGTATCAGGTGCGCGTGGCGACGGCGGGAACGAAGAACATCATCTTCACCTCGCAGCCGTTCAGCCTGGCCAACAACGCCGACTGGCTGATCACCACGCTGCCGGCCGGGGGTGTCGGTGCGGTTACGCCAAACGCGATTCGCGTGCTCGTGGCCCAGGCCAACGGTGCCTCGCAGACGGCTTCTGAACTCCCCACGCAGTAACTTCGTCCCACGTCCTATGATGCGGTGCTATGGCACCGCATTTTTTTTTCGGCGGCAGCCTCGGGAATGAAAACTGCTAGCGAAAGGCGCAATGAGTGAATCCGTAACGGGCTGGTCGGCACCCGTGCGCGCAGCGCGCGAGACGCGTACTGCACCGGCCGCCAGGAAGCAGGTGGATGTGTTCTGGGTAGACGATCCGATGACGGGAACGCGTCTGCACGTAAGCGCCGGGGCGCAGACGTGGGGCGTGCCGCCCGATTCGTTGTGCGGCATCCGTGACCGCTGGCTCATCCATGTGCATCCGGATGACCATGGCGCGCTGCGTGCCGCCTGGGAAGGCTTGGCCCGGGGCGAGGAGTTTGCGCTCGAATACCGATGGCTCGGGACCGACCACGGCGAAGCACGCGAATATCGTGTGCGCGAACGCGGCTACCTCATGCCACGCCTCGACGGTGCATCCGCCCATGCCGTAGGCGTGGTCGAAGACGTGACACAGGGCCAGCAGACCCTGGCCGCGCTCACCGAGTCGGAATTCCAGTTGCAATGGCTGACCGAAAGCGTGCCGTTTCCGCTCGTGCAGATCGACCCCGAGCACCGCGTGCGCTTTGCCAACCGCGCTTACGCACAGCGCTTTGGCGCTCGGTACCAGGACGTGCTGGGGCGCCATCTGCGCGAGCTGATGGGCGACGCTGCGTATGCCCGCATCCTGTCGCACCTGAACGATGCCTTCGCGGGGCAGCGCGTCGAATTTGAAATGGAACTGTCGTACCCGGGCGATGTGGGCCGCCGCTTCATGCATGCCGCGTATTCACCGCAGCACGGGCCCGACGGCAGCGTACAGGCGCTCGTTTGCGTGGTGGAAGACATCACCGAGCGCAAGGAGGCCGAGCACGAGCGCTTTCGCCATCAGCGCGAATTCGTCACGCTGGTGGAGAACGCGCCCGACGTGATTGCGCGGCTCGATCGCGAACTGCGCTGCGTGTATGTCAACCGCGCGGTCACCGAAGCCTTTGGCGTGACGCCTGCCGTGATGATGGGCAAAACGCTGGCCGCGTCGCCGCTCGCCCCCGAGGTCACGCACCCGCTGGAGGACGCCGCCCACCGCGCGTTCACCTTGGGTGCCGAGCAGACGCTTGCGTTGCATCTGGAAGTGCAGGACGGACGCCCGCGCATTGCGCACTACAACGCGCGCGTCATTCCGGAAGCCGATCGGAATGGCGCAGTGGAATCGGCGCTGCTCATCATTTACGACGTGACCGAGCGAACCGAGGCCGAGCGCGAGCGCGATGCGCTGTTGCTGCGCGAACAAGCCGCGCGTGCACAGGCCGAGGCCGCAGCGCTGGCGCGCGATCAGTTCCTGGCGGTGGTGTCGCACGAGCTGCGTTCGCCGCTCAATGGCATCCAGAACTGGGCGTACGTATTGGAGAGCCAGATCGCTGGCGGTGCGCCGCTCATGCAGCGCGCGCTGGCAGGCATCAAGACCGGCGTCGAGCAGCAGGTGCGCCTGATCGAAGACCTGCTGGACGCCACGCGCGTGATGAGCGGCAAGCTGCGCCTGACACGCGAACCGTTCGTGCTGCGCACGGCGCTGGAGAGCGCGCTCAACAGCGTGCACGCGCTGGCCGCCGAACGCCACATCACCCTGCACACCACCATGGGCCTGGACGAACACGAGATTGACGGCGATGCCGATCGTGTTGAGCAGATCGTGTGGAACCTGCTGACCAACGCCATCAAGTTCACGCAGGAAGGCGGCGACGTCTGGCTGTCGGCCGATCTGTTGGGCGAGGTGGCGCGCATTGTGGTGCGCGATAACGGCCGCGGGATTGCGCCGGCGTTCTTGCCATATCTGTTCGATCCATTCCGCCAGGCGGACGGCGCGCACACCCGGCGTACGGGCGGGCTCGGGCTGGGGCTGGCGTTGGTCAAGCGCCTGACCGAGTTGCACGGCGGGCGCGTGTATGCGCGCAGCGAGGGCGACCAGCATGGCACCACCTTCACCGTGTACCTGCCGCTGCATGCCGGCGCCGATCTGATTACGCCGCTGGCCGAAGATCCGGAGCGCAGCGGGCCATTGCCCTCACTGGCTGGCCTGCGCGTGCTGCTGGTAGACGATCAGCAGGATGCGCGCGACGCGCTGGCCACACTGCTGATGCAGGTCGGTGCGGAAGTCGGCAGCGTCGGGTCCGGCCACGAGACGATGGCGCTGCTCGACGTCTGGGGCGCGCGGGGCGGGGCGGGCCGCCCGCAGGTGGTGGTGTGCGACATCGCGCTGCCCGATGAAGACGGCTACGCGATCCTGCAGAAAATTCGTGCTTGGGAACACGAGCATCTGCCCGCCGGTGCTACGCCGATGGCCGCCATCGCGCTGACCGCATTTGCGCAGCCGCACGATCGCGCCCGGGCGCTGGCTACCGGTTTTCAGGAACACCTGGTCAAGCCTGTGTCGCCTTACGATTTGGTGCGCACATTGCGCTTGCTTGCCATGCCTGTCTCTACGGCGTCATAGGCTACCAGGGCACAACTTTTGCGCAGAGAAGGGTGAACCACTTTCTCTGCCATGCCAGCCCAACCGACTCAACCCCCCACGCCGCCGGAACCCCTGCACGGCAGCCTGCTTGACGGGCTGCGGCAGCCTGCATGGCGCGTGGCGATGGTGCTGGTGGCCATTGGCGGCACGTTGGTGTTTCTGCAATGGGCGCGAGCGTTTCTGGTGCCGTTCACGCTGGGTGTGGTGCTCGCGTTTGCGTTGAACCCGGTGGTGGTGTGGCTGCGACGCTGCTATGTGCCGCGGCCCATTGGGGCGGGCATCGTGGTGCTCGGCTTGTGGATCGGCGGTGCGGTGCTGGCCTTCGGGATGCAAGACGGGCTATCGGCCATGGCGGACCGTCTGCCCCTGGCGGCGGAGCGCATGGCGCAAGCCGTCGACGGTATGCGCGGGCACATGGGCGGCGCGTTCGACAAGATGCGCGAAGTGACCGTCGCGCTCGAGCACGCCGCCGAAGGCGTGCAGGGCAAGCCGGCGCCGGCGCCTGCCAAGCGTTCGCCCGCGGCCGCGGCTCCCGCCGAGCCTGCCGCGCAGCCGGCGCTGCCGCTGCGCGAGTTTCTATGGACCGGCTCCGCCAACCTGTTCGCGCTGGCAGGGCAACTTGTCGTGGTCTCGTTTCTCGTCTACTTCCTGCTCGCTTCGGGCCAGGCGCTCAAGCGCAAATGGGTGCGCGCGGTGGGCAACACATTGAGCGAGAAGAAACGCGCGGTGCGCATGATGGCCGTCATCGGCACGCAGATCCAGTACTCGCTGCTGGTGCTGTTCTTGACCAACATCGTGCTGGGCGTACTCACCGCGGTGGCCTTTGTGCTGCTCGGCATGGAAGACGCAGCGGTCTGGGGTCTGGCGACCGCCGTGCTGCACTTCGTGCCGTATCTGGGTTCAGTGATGATTGCCGTGGCCAGCGGCATTGGTGCATACCTGCAGATGGGCGCGTGGTCGGATGCGCTTGTCGTGGCAGGCGTCACGCTGCTGCTGGCCACGCTGGTCGGCACGCTGCTTGTGACGTGGCTGCAGAGCCGGGCATCCAAGCTCGACCCATGCGTGATCTACATCGGCCTGCTGCTGTGGGGCTGGCTGTGGGGCGTGTGGGGCTTGCTGCTCGGGACATCGATCACGGCGATGATCAAGGTGGTATGCGACCACGTTGATCGGCTGCGCCCGTTGGGTACGCTGCTGGGCACCACCGACGCGCCGGCCGGCGTGTCGCAGCGGTTGCTGGACCGACTGCGCGGTCGTCCCACACGACGCGTGGAACGCATGCGCCGCCCCCGCTGATTTTTTCTGCATCACCTTGCGCAGCAAGCGTTACACGCGCGCATGTAACCCTTACGCAACGATCACCCCGCGCTACGGCCGGATGCATGGGTACGCTGCGTCGTCCGCGTCAGTGGTGCAGTGGTGGTGCCGGTCTTGTCGATTGGAGGGTGTGCGCGTGCGTGGTAGGCACGTCGGTTGCGGTGCGCAAGGCAACCAGATCACGTCCGCAGGAGGGCGCCATGAACCGACCACGCCCCACCTTACATGGCCCGCAAGAGCGCGGCGAACGGCCGGCAGGCACTACGCCGCCGCAGGCGCCGGGCGCGGGCCAAAGGGGCCAAAAGGATCAAGGGGAGCAAGGGGAGCAAGGGGAGCAAGGGGAGCAAAAGGTCCAAAACGCCGAAAACATCGACAAGATGCTCGGCAAGCCGGAGCAAAGCAAGCCGCAGTCGGGACCGGCAGATCAGCTGCCACACGAGCGCGATCAGCACCTTGGAGAGCAACGTTCCGAGCCGCGCAGCAATGTCGAGCAGGCCGCGCGCGACATTGAAAGCGGTCAGCTCGACACCGATCTGCACAACACGCCGGGCGTAGAGCGCGTCGTGCGCGAGCGCAATCCGGCCAACCGTGACGACAACGATCGCCAAGTCGCCAACCGAAGCGCGGACGACCTTGCCGACAAGCGAGGCCAGTCGGGCCGACCCTCGCAAAGCCGCGACGAGCGCAAAGGTTGATCGATCCATGCGCATTGCTTATGTGACCGAAACCTGGCCGCCGGAACTTAACGGCGTGTCGCTCACTGCCGCGCGCACTGTGGCGTTCCTACAGGCGCGCGGGCATGACTTGATGCTCGTGCGCCCGCGCCAAACCGCCATCGACGCGGGCAAGCCCGCATTGGCAGACGACACGCTGCGTGTTCCGGGCGTGCCGATTCCGTTGTATCCGGATTTGCGCATGGGCTTGCCCGCACGCCGGCGGCTGCTTCGCGCGTGGGGCGCCTATCGGCCCGATCTTGTGCATGTCGCCACGGAAGGGCCGCTGGGCTGGTCGGCCATTCGGGCCGCGCGGCAGTTGGGCCTGCCGGTGACGTCTGACTTCAGAACCCGCTTTGACGAGTACGGCCGCCACTACGCGTGGGAAGGTGCCGTGACGCTAGTGCGCGCCTATCTGCGCGCCTTTCACAACCGCACCGATCGCACCTTCGTCCCGACGCGCGAGTTGCAGCAGCAGTTGAGCGAACTCGATTTCGAGCGCCTGACCGTCAGTACGCGCGGCGTGGACGCACACAGATTCTCGCCACAGGACCGCAGCCCCGCATTACGGGCGCAATGGAGCGCCACTGCCGATACACCGGTCGTGCTCACGGTCGGGCGTCTGGCGTTGGAAAAGAACCTGGGTGTCGCGCTCGATGCGTTTGAGGCCGTGCGCGAGCGCGTGCCCGATGCGCGCCTCGTCATGGTGGGCGACGGCCCGCAGCACAACGCGCTGCGCCGGCGCTGTCCCGAGGCCATCTTTGCCGGAACGCAGCATGGCGAGGCATTGGCCGCGCACTATGCGTCGGCGGACGTGTTTCTCTTTCCGAGCCTGACGGAGACCTTCGGCAACGTGGTGGTCGAGGCCATGGCCAGCGGCTTGCCGGTGGTGGCGTTCGATACCGCTGCGGCCGGCATGCACGTGCGCAGCCACGAGAACGGCTGGCTCGCGCCCGTCGGTGATGTCGCCTCGTTCACGCAGGCTGCCGTCACGCTCGCCACCGACGCCGGCCTGCGGCAACGCCTGGGTCAAGCAGCGCGCTTGACGGCGCAGACGCTGGATTGGCCGCGCGTGCTCGAACGTTTTGAAGCCGAGCTCATCGCCGTGCACGATGCAGCCACCAACCAGGAGGCCTACCATGGCGGCCCACGCCTGGCGTGACTGGAAGCGCTGGCGCGAGCGCGATCGGCAGCTCGCCGTAGCGCTCAACCACGTGGCGGGCGATGCTTCGGTCATGCGCTTCTGTCGTGGTGTCAGTCGCCTGGGCGACGGCATGCTTTGGTATGCGCTGATGGCGGCGCTCCCTGTGGTGGGCGGTGACACCGGCTGGGAATGCGCCAAGCAGATGGGGCTCACGGGGCTGCTCTCGCTTGTCATCTACATCCTGCTCAAGCGCGGCGTGTGCCGACCGCGGCCCTACCTCTCTTGCGAAGAGATCCACCTGTGCGGGCGCGTGCTCGATCAGTTCAGTTTTCCATCGGGCCACACGCTGCATGCGGTGTCGTTCAGCATCGTGATGGCGGCGTACTACCCGCGCATGGCGCTGGCGCTGGCGCCGTTCACGCTGATGGTCGCGGTCTCTCGCGTCGTGCTCGGTCTGCACTATCCGAGCGACGTGCTGGCGGGTGCCGGGCTCGGAATGCTGATCGGCGGATTGTCGGTGTGGCTGTTCTAGCGCCCGCGCTCAGTACGAGGTTTGCGCGTGCCCGGCGACGGTGGTGTCTGGGCCACCCATCCAGGCTTGGGCCAGCACCTGCGCAAAGCCATTCTTGGTGACGGGTGTGCGCGTCTCCAGGCATGCGGCGAGCAGTTCCTGCCAATGGCGAATGACGTCTGGATGCGCCGCATCGGCTGGGTGCAGGCCCAGGCGCAGCAGCGGTGTCTGGGCGTGCCGCTGCGCCAGCCAGCGCAGGTAGTACCGAGACACCAGCCGGCGCGCCGGCGAGCGCACGCTGTACGTCAGGCAAGGTGCCTTCAGCGGGCGCCTGGGGTGCAGCAGATAGAAGCGCTGTAGCGTGGTCGTGTAGCGCAATGGCAAGCCGTCGAGCGCTTCCCAGGTGGCCGGGTTCATCAGCCACGCCGGTGCGACAAAGCCATGCAGCGGCCAGCCGTTGGCTGCAAACCACGCGGCGCCGGCCTCAATGCGCGCCCGCGCCGCTGCCAGCGGAATCGCAGAGAACTCGCCCTCACCGGCGGTATAGCGGGTGCGGATCAGTTGGTCGATCATGCCGCCGGGGGGCTGGTCGTCCAGGTGCGCATAGCCGTGCAAGACAAGTTCGTCGCCCTCGGCCAGGCACTCGCTCATGACGCGGCAGAAGCGCTCGCTGCTGCGTGCGGTCGGGCCGCGATAAAAGTTCGGAATGACCAGCAGCGACTTTGGTATGCGCGCCACTTCATCCAACGCAGAAAGCAACACCTTGCACGCAGGCCAGGTGGAAGGCGTGACATCGTGCATGGCAAGGATGAGATGGCGCGACATGATGGGCAGGATCGATCTGGGCTACCGGCCGCGCGATGCACGCACGCGCTCGCGGGCCGGTTGGGGTGTTTCTGCGGGGGCGCCGCCTTGTCGACCGAGCAGCGCCAGATAGCGGTGCAGCAGTTGCGGCAGCACGGCTCGCCAGTCGTACTGCATGGCATGGCGGCGCGCGGCGTGTGCGAGCGCCACTGGATCGCTCTGGCGCAGTGCCTGGAGCGCCTGCGCAAAATCGTCAGCGCGGCACCGTGGCACGGCATAGCCGACGCGCTCGTTCACCAATTCGCCCAAGCCCCCGGCCGCGCAGGTGACGACCGGCACGCCACTGGCCATCGCCTCCAACGCAACGAGGCCGAATGTTTCCTGATCGCCCGCGTGCACGAACACATCGGCACTGGCCATGGCGGCGGCCAGGTGCTGTGCATCGCCTTCATAAGCAAGGGCGCGTACCTGCCTGCCACGCGGGGGTGTCGGGCCCGAACCGATGGTGACGAGCACGCTGCCGTCATCGAGCTTGTCCACCGCGTCGCACAAGACGCGCAGGTTCTTCTCGGGCGCGTAGCGGCCGACGTACAGCAGCACGCGTGCATCGCGCGGCAGGTCAAGCTGTTCGCGCCAGCGCAGCGAGCGCCGCGCGGGGTGGAACAGGCGCGTGTCCACGCCCAGCGGTTGTAGTTCAATGCGTTGCACGCCCAGGTCTGCCACTTTCTGCGCGATATAGCGGCTGGGCACGAACACCGTATCGAAGTGCGGATACAGCTTACGGGCGTATGCGGCTGCGGCCAGCTCGGCAAGGGGGCCGCCCAGGCGGCGAAAAAACGCGGGCAGATCGGAGTGATAAAAGGCCGCCACCGGCACCTGCAGCCGTGCGCCGGCCAGCACTGCCGCCCACGACAGCCGGTACGGGTCGCCTGCTTCGATCAGGTCCGGCGATAGGGCACACAGCGCCCGCACGGCCGGCCCGGTGCGCAACGGAACGCGATAGCCGTGCGACAGCGGCAGCGGCACGCCGGGCACCACGGCGATCTCGTTGCTGGCGTCGTCCGCCGTACCCGGCACGACCAACGTGTGCCGCCAGTGCGTGGAGCGCAGGAAGTCGTGCTTGGCGCGCAGGTAGCGTTTGACGCCACCGCTTTCCGCAGCCCAGAACATCGTCACGTCTGCCAGATGCAAGGACGCGTTCGTGGCATCGCGTTCGTGGCGTTGCGGGTCGTGATCGGTGGGCAGCTTGCGCACAGGGCTCCTGTCGGTGGCGGGTGCGTCAGACCTGGCGCCGCATTTCCGCCGGTGCGATGCGCATCAGCCCGCGGTATTTGGCGACGGTGCGACGCGCGACGATCACGCCCTGCTCGGCCAGCATCTTGGCGAGCGACACATCGGAGAGCGGCGCGTCCGAGTCTTCGGCTTCGATCATCTCCTTGAGCAGCGCCCGCACCGAAGCCGCCGAGCATGCGCCGCCGGTGTCGGTGGCCAGTTGGCGCGAGAAGAAGTACTTGAACTCGAAGATGCCGCGCGGCGTGGCCATGTACTTGTTGCCCGTGGCGCGCGAGATGGTGGATTCGTGCAGACCGAGTTCTTCGGCCACATCACGCAGCACCAGCGGCCTCATGGCCACCTCGCCGTATTCCAGGAAGTGCTTCTGGTGCGCGACGATCGCCTCGGCCACGCGCTGGATGGTGGCAAAGCGCTGCTGTGCGTTGCGGATCAGCCAGCGCGCTTCCTGCAGTTGGTGCGCGAGCGGCGTGCGATGGTGGCCGCGCGTCTGCGCAAACAGTTCGGCGTAGACCTTGTTGATGCGCGCGCACGGCGCCACCGACGGGTTCGTCACGGCAATCCACTTGCCCTTGATCTTGGCGACGATCACGTCGGGCACGATGTAACCCGCATGTGCCTGCGAAAAGCGCAGCCCGGGGCGCGGGTCCAGCATGCGGATCAATGCGCAGGCATCGCGCAGCTCATCTTCGGTACAACCAAGCGCGCGACGCATCTGGATGAATTCGCGCTTGGCCAAACGGGGCAGGTGGCTGCGTACGATGTCTTGTGCGATCTCCTGGATGCGTTCTTCGGCTTCGGTGTCGGCGGGGCGGGCTTCGATCTGCAGGCGCAGACACTCCGCCAGATCACGCGCAGCCACGCCCGGCGGGTCCAGGCTCTGCACCAGTGCCAGGGCAATCTGCATCTCCTTCTCGGTGGGCGGTGGCTCCACCGGTGCCAGCGGAATCAGTTCGGAGAGCAACTGACGCAGGTAGCCGTCGTCGTCCAGCGCTTCAATCAGCGTCTGTGCAAGGAGGCTGTCGCGGTCCGACAGGCGATAGCTGCTCAGCTCCTGACGCAGATGCTCGCGCAGGCTCGGCATGGAATGCACCCATTCGCCGATGTCGCTGTCTTCACCATCGCCGTGGTGGCCGCCCCCGTGGCTGTAGTAGGTGCCGAAGTCGGTCGGGAAGTCTTCCGATGCGGCCAGCGTGGAGTCGGTTTCGATCGCGCTGGTGGTGGTTTCCAGCGGGGCGTCGTCTGCGGGCGTGTGGTCGGCCGCGGCGCCGTCCGGATCGGCAGAAATGGCAATGTCGCCGGTGCGTGCGGCATCCGGCTGCGCACCAGCTTCTTGCTCGACTTCTTCCAGGAAAGGATTGCTTGCGAGCGCTTCTTGCATTTCCTGCGCAAATTCGGTTGCAGATAACTGCAGCAGCTTGACGGACTGCTGCAATCGCGGCGTGAGCGCGAGATGCTGCTTCGCACGCATTTCCAGAGCGGCCTTGACCATTCGCCTTGCCTCCTTTGGTGAGTGGGCGTCGACATTTCCGTCGACCGGTCACCGCATCGATGCAAGGGGTATGCCATGCCAGCAATCCCAGTTGCCACAAGGCTTTAGGGGGAGCTGGCACGCCGTTTCTACATGGTCATGTCGTTTTTATATGCGCATTATTGCCGGCACATGACAGCGGCGGCGGTGGGGTGTAACTGCGCGGGCAGAGGCAGACGGGCGGCACTGGTACATGCATTGCTGCGGGAGGAGGCGGGAGACGCGCCGCAGTGCGCTTCCATTGCCTTCTTATCGAGCTTCACATTCCAGGACAAATCACATGCAAACACGTTTCCTGACCGCTGCATTCGCCAGCGCGATCCTCAGCCTTGGCGTGGGGACGGCCATGGCCCAGACAACGACTGCACCGGTTGACAACCAGGAATCCAGCAACCCGACCAGGGCGCCGGGCAAGCGCACCGATCCGCCGTCGTCGACGGCCGATCGCACGGCCAATACGCCGATGGCCGGCGGCGAGGCGACACCCGCCATGGGCAGCAGCAACGCCAACAAGCCGATGCACAAGAAGCATCGCGCTCACAAGAAGTCGAAATCGGATTCGACCGTGCCGGGCGGTACCAATAGCGCGGGCGACATGTCGCACTCGGGTGTGCAGTCCGGCGGCAACGATGCAGCGACAACCACCGGCAATTCATACCCCGGTAGGTCCAAGCAAGGTCAGTAACGTTGAAGTTGAAAGGAAAAGGGCTCGCCATGCCGATGACACTCACCACCGCCGTCCGCACGGGCCCGCGCGCCCGCGCGGAAACCGAACCCGCGCCGCGCCGGCCGGCACCCGAACCGCATGAGCGCCGCCGCCACGAGCATCCTGGCGAGCGCACGCACGCGCATCCGCGCTAGAACGTCAGCGCGGATGCAGCGGGTACACCAGGGTCGGAATGTCTGAGTGTTGAGAGCGCGGCTGTCAGGCCGCCATGGCGGCGGCCGCATTGCTCTGGTAGAGGTCGAGGCGGTTGTACAGCGTCTTCAGGCTCACACCGAGCGTCTTGGCGGCTTGGCGCTTGTCGCCCTGGAAGTGCTCCAGCGTGGCCAGGATCATCGCGCGCTGCGCATCGGCCAGCGTCACCCCCACCGAAAGGCTCAGCACACCTTCCTTGACGGTCGGGCGTGCAGGGCCACGCGCCGGCGCCAACGGCGTGACCAGCTCGACGGTTTTCTCGCCCAGGATGTAGCCGCGCTGCACGGCGTTGCGCAGCTCGCGCACATTGCCGGGCCAGGGCTGGCTGCGCAGTGCCGCGAGGGCTTGGCGCGAGAACACCTTGTCGGTCTGGTGCGCCGCGTTGAACTGGGCGAGAAAGTGCAGGGCGAGCTCTTCGATATCGTCGCCGCGCTCACGGAGCGGCGGCACCTGCAGCGGCACCACGGCCAGGCGATACATCAGATCTTCACGGAAGGCGCCCTCACTCACCGCTTCCAGCAGGTTGCGGTTGGTGGCTGCGATGATGCGCGCGCGCGTCTGGATCGGCTCGGTGCCACCCACCCGCATGAACACGCCGGTCTCCAGCACGCGCAGCAGCTTGACCTGCATCTCGACCGGCATCTCGGTAATTTCATCGAGGAAGATCGTGCCGCCGCAGGCATGTTCGAAATAGCCGATATGACGCTGGGCGGCCCCCGTAAAACTGCCCTTCTCGTGGCCGAACAGTTCCGACTCGATCAGGTTGGGCGAGATAGCGCCGCAGTTCACGGCGATGAAGGCCTGGTCTGCGCGCGGGCTCATGTCATGCACCGTGCGCGCAATCAGTTCCTTGCCAGTGCCCGATTCGCCCATGATGAGCACGGTGGCCAGGGTGCCTGATACCTTGCCGATCTGATCGTACAGCGCACGCATCACCGGCGAGCGGCCGTAAAGGTGACCGAAATCCGGCTTGGCAATGGAGTGGGCAGGAGATGTTTCGGCGTCAGACGGCACGCGGTCGGTGTCGTCAAAGTCAGCCAGGGCAGGGGGATAGCGCAGGCGCCCGACGGTCACTGCACGATCGTCGGCGAAGGCTTCGCTCAAGGACATGGCTCCCTCGTGGTTGGTCGCGACGGGGACGTCCTGGCGAGCGGCTGCATCTTCAGCGATGCAGTCTTCGGAAGGCAGGGTACGTCGTCATCCCGTCACATTGTGTTGAAAAGTTGAGCCATTATCAGGGCCGCCCAAGCGCGTTGTATGTCAGGCATGCGCTGACGTTTCTTCCATCCTGTCGGTCAAACGCTGACAAGAAACGGGCCTGATACGTAGATGCCGCGTGGGTTTCACGTTGTTATGCGACTTAAGGTGTCCATTTCAGTCCGCAGGTGGCGAAGCGCGGACCTTCTCAACTATGCTGACTGCTGCGCAGTAACAGCGCGCTGGTGGTTGGAGTGATGTATTCGATCCATTTATTGCATGTGCGCGTGTAAAAATTACCGATCCGCACGTCGTGGACGGGGGTTCGGCCTCGCAGCGGCAAGGGTTGTATTGGATGGAATACTTTTTGCACTTACTCCCGGTTCTGCCGTCGAGCGCCCCATTGCGCCCTGCATGACCGCCGGCACGCGCCGGCTCATCCAACCGAATCGAGATGCCACATATCCTGATTGTCGAAGACGATGCCAACGCACGCGCCGCTCTGGGTGAGCTGGTGGGGGCCGAAGGCTTCACCACCGCGCTGGCCGGGTCGCTGCGCGATGCGCGCATTCAGATGTCGCGTCACAGCCCCGATGCCGTGCTGATCGATCTTGCCCTGCCCGATGGCAACGGCATGGATCTGATGGAAGACATCGCGCCGCACTCCGGCACCGAGATCATCGTCATGACGGGCCACGCCAGCGTGGAAACCGCCGTCGAGGCGCTGCGCATGGGCGCGGCCGACTACCTGGTCAAGCCGGTCAATTTCCAACGGTTGAAGTCTGTCCTGGCGCGCATTCCGCGCCCGGGCGATCTGAAAGCCGAAATCGGCAACCTGCGCGGCGAGCTGCGGCGCCTGGGCCTCTTCGGCCAGATGCTCGGCAACTCGACCGTGATGCAGACGCTGTATGACCAGGTCAGCCGCGTGGCGCCCACAGAGGCGACCGTGCTGCTCATTGGCGAATCGGGCACCGGCAAGGAACTGGCCGCACAGACCATCCATGACCTCAGCCTGCGTCGCAAGCAGCCGTTCCTGCCGGTCAACTGCGGCGCCATCTCGCCCAACCTGATCGAGTCGGAAATGTTCGGTCACGAGCGCGGCAGCTTTACCGGCGCCGACCGCCAGCACAAGGGCTACTTCGAACGCGCCAACGGCGGCACGCTGTTCCTCGATGAAATTACCGAGATGCCGATCGAGCTGCAGGTGAAGCTGCTGCGTGTGCTGGAAACCGGCGTGTTCATGCGGGTGGGCACCAACCGCGAGATCGACTCCGATGTGCGCGTGATTGCCGCCACCAACCGCGACCCCGAAGAGGCTGTGGCCGACGGCAAGCTGCGCGCCGACCTGTATCACCGCCTGAACGTGTTTCCGCTGCAATTGCCGCCGCTGCGCGAGCGCGGCAAGGATGTCGAGTTGCTGGCCCAGCATTTCCTCGATCAGCTCAACGCGCAGAACAACACCAAGAAGGCGTTCCTGCCGCCGGCCATGGAAACGCTGCGCAGCTACCACTGGCCGGGCAATGTGCGCGAACTGCGCAACTACGTGCAACGCGCCTACATCCTCTCGGACGACGCCGGCATCGATACGGCCAACGTGCCGCTGCAGGTGTCGAGCACGCAGGTTTCGTCCGGTTCCACGCTGACGATTTCGGTCGGCACGTCGCTGGCGAGCGCTGACAAGAAGATCATCCTCGCCACGCTGGAGCAGTGCGGCGGTGTGAAAAAGCGTGCGGCTGAACTGCTCGGTATCAGCCTTAAGACGCTGTACAACCGGCTGGAGGAATACGGCAACAGCAACGCCGACGACGGCGGCGACAACAGCAGCGCCGGCTCCGGCCGCGCGCACGCCACCGAGGCATAACCCGACATCCTGGCGCGGTACGCGGCTTGCTGGACCAGTGGGGCATCCGCCCCATGGCGGCAAGCTCACTCAACTGCACAGGAGGTCACCATGCTGCGTTATGCAGTCGTCTTTTTCATCATTGCCCTGATTGCGGCCGTGCTCGGGTTTGGCGGCATCGCTGCCGGCGCAGCGAGCATCGCCAAGATCCTGTTCATGATTTTCGTGGTCCTGTTTGTCGTCAGCCTCATCTGGGGCCTGGTCGCGGGCAGAGGATGACGCCGGGATGATGCCCACCGCTTTCAACCCGGCATCTTACGATGCCGCACAACTCCAGGAGTGCTGACTGATGGAACCTTCTCAACCCAACCCCTTCCCCAAATCCGATGCCAACGGCAACCTCATCCGCAGTGACGTGGCGCAAGCCACCGAGCGTGTGAAGGCGACCACGGCACAGGCCATCGACCGCGTCGCCGACGCTGCGTCCACGGCACTTGACGAGGCCGCCGCCAAGCGCGATCAATGGCGCGCCTCGCAGCAGCGGCTGATGAGCGATGCCGCGGACTGCATGCGCGCGCATCCGCTCGCGACGATCGGCCTGGCGTTCGGTACCGGCTTTCTCATCAGCCGGCTGCTGGGCCGCAGCGCCGACTGAGGGCTTGAGCCCTCGCGGTGCCCTCAACCGCGGCCGCGCTTGCGCGCGTGCCGCGTGCTGACTACGCTCAAGGTCGAGCGCGGCCCAGCGCCGGCCGCGCCGCTTTGCAAGGGAGCCTTCATGGGTCTGACTGCCTACTTCGACCGCGACCTGCTCAAGCGTTCTGGCCAGGTACTGATCGGGGCGGTGCGGCAGTGGTCTGCGCTTCGTGGCGCGAGCAAGGGCGCGGCGTTGTCGTTCTACACGTTGTTCTCGATGGCACCGGTGCTGGTGCTGGTCATTTCCATTGCCGGGTTGTTCTTTGGAGAACAGGCCGCGCGTGGCGAAATCTTCGGGCAGATCCAGGGTCTGGTGGGCGCGCAGGGCGCCTCGGCGGTGGAAGCCGTGCTCGCGGCGACCCGGCGCTCGGGCAACGGCGTTTTCGCGGCCGTCACGGCCGTCGCGCTGTTGCTGGTGGGGGCCACCACGGCCTTCTCCGAACTCAAGGACAGTCTGGACGAACTGTGGGAGGTGCCACTGCGCCAGCAGCCCGGGCTCTGGGGCTTGTTGCGCTCCCGCCTGCTGTCGTTCAGCCTGATCCTGGTGCTGGCGTTTCTGCTGCTGGTGTCGCTTAGCGTCAATGCGGCGCTGGCGGTGGTGGAGCGCTTCTGGGGTGCGTTGTGGTCGGGCTCGACCTCGGGTATTGCGCTGGTGGTGGCCCAAGGGCTGTCGTCGGCGTTTTCGTTTGCCGTCGTATCGCTGCTGTTCGCCACCATCTTCAAGATGCTGCCCGAAACGCGCGTGGCCTGGCGCGACGTCGCCCTGGGCGCAATCGTGACGGCGCTGCTCTTCACGCTGGGCAAGCACCTCATCGGCCTGTATCTCGGCAACAGCGCCGTGGCGTCGTCCTACGGTGCGGCGGGCTCGGTGGTGGCGCTGATGCTGTGGATCTACTACTCGGCCCAGATTTTTTTCTTTGGCGCGCTGGTAACGCGGCAATACGCGTTGCAATTCGGCAGCCGCCAGTACGAAGCCGCCGGCCGGGCCGGTCAGGCCGCGCAAGCCGCGTTGCTCAATCCGACGCTGGCGGCAAACCTGACCCAGGGTGCGGCAGGCGGCCACCCAAACGCAGCGCACGACAGCCGCTAAGGCGGCAGATCAATCCCGCGTCAACTGCTCCAGCAGCATCCCCGCCACAAACGCCAGGCCGATCGTAATGACCGGATGCTGACGCACGGAGCCGCTTGCCTGTTCCGATACATTCGCGTGCAGGTTCTTCAACTGTTCGGTGCGTTTGTCGAACTGGGTGAGCGCTGTGGAGAGGACGCTCGCCAGCCGGTCGATACCCTCTGCCGTGGCATCTTTGACGCGCTGTGCGGTGTGATCGATCTGCGGATGCAGCGTGGTGACTGTGGCACCGTTGGCGCCATTCGTGCCGTTGGTGCTGGTTGGCGAGTTGGGGTTCAGTTCGGTCATGTGGGTCTCCTGAGCTGAGGACTGAGTCACGTCAGCCAACGACAAGCAACCACCATGCCCCCGAAACGCCGTGCGATGCGCCCAAAAGAAAAGGGCCACGACTGTGGCCCTCGACACGGTGAGGAACTGCCCGGCTAACCGACCGTCACCACGGTCTTGCGCGCGGCCCAGATTTCAGCTTGCAGGGCGAGCGCGGCGAGTGCCTGCAGGCTGTCCTGCGGCAAAGCCTTGATCCGTTGACGGCGATTTGCGGCACGCTGTTGACGCGCCGCGCGCACGCTTTGCTCGTCGAGTTGCCACGCCTTGCGTGTGGTCTCGAGGATGCGTTGCACCGCCGGATCGACAGGGGTTCGACTACGCACGATGTTGGACTCCTTGCTTCTTCGCTTCTTTCAATGTCGTGGCGTACCCAAACGCGGGTTTCACGACGGCCTCCACAATACGGGAGCTTCATGACAACTTCGATAACACCGACTCCGAAAGGGTTGTCAGCGCATTCCGACATCGGGTTGGTCTCCTCCGTCCGGGGGACGGTTCCTAGGGAGTTTCCCCTGCTTGCGGCTCGGGTCAGGCGATCTTAAGCAAGCGCGCCGATCGCGTACAATCTCGGCTGCCCCGGATTGACAACTCCGACCGGGCAGTCCATCGGCCGCCGGGATGACCCCGCCAGCCAGCGCCCGCGCCACGGGCGTATCCATCACTTCTCCCTTTCGGTTTTTTGCCCGTGAGTACGCTGCAGCAGGAGATCCGGCGCCGCCGGACGTTCGCCATCATTGCCCACCCGGATGCGGGTAAAACCACGCTCACCGAGAAACTGCTGTGGTTCGGCGGCGCCATTCAGATGGCCGGCGCCGTGCGCGCGCGCAAGGCTAACCGCCACGCCACCTCCGACTGGATGGAGATGGAAAAGCAGCGCGGCATCTCGGTCACGTCGTCGGTAATGCAGTTCCCGTATCGGAACGAGGGCGGCGACTACATCGTCAACCTACTCGACACCCCAGGCCACGAAGACTTCTCGGAAGACACGTACCGCACGCTCACGGCCGTCGACTCCGCCGTGATGGTGATCGACTCCGTCAACGGCGTGGAAGCGCAGACGATCAAGCTGCTCAACGTCTGCCGCCTGCGCAGCACGCCCATCCTCACGTTCATCAACAAGCTCGACCGCGAAGGCCGTGCGCCCATCGAATTGCTCGATGAAATCGAAAGCGTGCTGCAGATCCAGTGCGCGCCGATGACGTGGCCGATCGGCATGGGCAAATCGTTCAAGGGCGTGTATCACCTCGTGAACGACACGGTGCAGCTGTTCGACCCCAACGCCGACAGCGAGAAGGGCGCCACCGCCGGCCTGATTCAAGGTCTGGACAACCCGGAGTTGGACCGCGTGCTGGGCTCGCAGGCTGAAGAGCTGCGCATCGACATCGAACTTGTGCGCGGCGCATCGCATACGTTCGACAAAGAGGCGTTCCTGGCCGGCAAGCAGTGCCCGGTGTACTTCGGTTCGGCGGTGAACAACTTCGGGGTGCAGTCGCTGCTGGATGCGCTGGTCGGCCAGTCGCCCGAGCCGCTGGCACGCCCCACCGAAACGCGCGAAGTCAAGCCGATGGAAGAGAAGTTCACCGGCTTCGTCTTCAAGATCCAGGCCAACATGGACCCGAAGCACCGTGACCGCATCGCCTTTGTGCGTGTGTGCTCGGGCCGCTTCGAGCGTGGGATGAAGCTGCTGCAGGTGTCGACGGGCAAGACGGTCGCCATCAACAATGCCATCACCTTCATGGCGCAGGACCGCAACACCACGGAAGAGGCATTTGCCGGCGACATCATCGGCGTGCCCAACCACGGCACGATCCGCCTGGGTGACGCGTTCACGGAAGGCGAGACGCTCAAGTTCACGGGCATCCCGTCGTTCGCGCCGGAGTTCTTCCGCCGCGCGCGCCTGAACAACCCGCTGCGCCTCAAGCAGTTGCAGAAGGGGCTGCAGCAGCTGGCCGAAGAAGGCGCCACGCAGATGTTCCGCCCGCTGGCGTCGAACGATCTGGTGCTGGGCGCCGTCGGTATCCTCCAGTTCGACGTGGTGGCGCACCGCCTCGAGCACGAGTACGGCGTCGACGCCATCTTCGAACCGCACGAGTGCTCCACGGCCCGCTGGCTGCGCGGCAAGCAGGAAGATATCGACAAGCTGATCGACAAGGCAGGCCACAACGTGGCCCTGGACGGCGCGGGCGACTACGTGTACCTGGCGCCGAGCCAGGTGAACCTGCGCCTGACGCAGGAGCGCTTTCCGGACATCCAGTTCATGGAAACGCGGGAAATTGTCTAAGCGGCGATCGGCAAAAACAAACGGGGCCATGTGCCCCGTTTTTTCATGGGTGCGATTGGCGCACGACCCTGCCTCAGCGCGTACCCACGTGGGTGCTGCCGCGCGAAGCTGCTATGGATTGCCGCCGCGCCTGTGTCGCTGTATCCGCGCCCGAACCGCATCCAGCCCACTGCCCGCATCCAGCACCGCATCGGCGACAAACACCGCTTGCGCCAGACGCGCCAGCGCGCCACCGCCCGGCACCTCCACCGCCATGCTTGCGCCGCGTTCCAGCGCATGCCGCAGCGTGTCATGCCACAACACCGGCCGCGCCATGTTCCACGCAAGATCCTCGACGATGAGATGGGCGCGAAACAGCGCCCGCGCGCGGCTGCTGCTCACATACGTGAGGCGCGGCGCGCGGGCGGTGATCTTCGCGGCGGCCTCGGCAAGCGCCTCGGCCTGCGCGTCAAGCAAGGGGCAGTGCGACGGCACCGGCATGCACAACCGCGTGACCGTCGAGGCGCCGCTGGCTTGCGCGAGTGCCGTGACCTGCGCGAGTGCGGCGTCGTTGCCGGCCACCACGATCTGCCGCTCGGCATTGATGTTGGCGACGTAGGCAGGAGTCGGTGCGGCGTGCACCTGGGCAACGATGGCATCGACCTGCGTTTCGGCCAGTCCGATGACGGCGACCATGCCGTAACCGCTCGGGTAGGCGTCTTCCATGAGCTGGCCGCGCAAGCGGACCAGGCGCAGCGCATCGCTGAGCGCCAGCACGCCCGCGACGACGGCTGCCGGCCACGCGCCAATCGACAGACCCGCCACCATGTCGGGCCCGGCGTCCTGCCGGACCAGCGTGCGCGCCACCGCCACGCTGGCAATGAGCAGGCAGAGCTGTACGGCCACGGTTGACCGCAACGCCTCTACGGTGTCGAGTGCGAGCGGATCGACGCCGAGCACGTCGCCCGCTTCGGCCAATGTTTGCGCAACAACCGGGTCGCCAGGCAGCGCATGCAACATACCCGCGCGCTGGCTGCCCTGACCCGGAAACATGAACAGCACGCTCATGGGTTTTCGCTCCATGGGTCCGCAACGAGCCGTGGGCCGTGGTCGGTCTTGAGCAACGTTTGACGCGGCGATGCCAGCCAATCGCGTAACGCGAAGCCGCCGTGGCCGGTGTCGATCTGCAAATCGACGCGGCATTCGGTCTCGCTCAGCAGGTGGACCAGCAGATCGCGTTGGGCAATCGATGGTGGCTGCGGCATGCGTACGACCAGATCGAGATCGCTGCCCGCGTGCAGCACAGGCAAACCGCTGGCGAGTGCAAAACCGGCCCCGCCCGTCGGCCCCCACGCCCAGCCGAGTGCGTTGAGTTCGGGCGCCAGCACACGCAACGTGCGCAGCGCGGCAAACGGCGCATCGTGTGCGATGGAGCCAGTGGTGGTCGCCAGCGCCTCGGGCGTGAGCGTGCGCATGATCGCGTTGGCGGGCACGGTGGCCGCGCAGCGTTCATGGCGCGCGCCGCCGCGCAGGCCTACCGGTATTGAACCATTGCTGCCGCGCGGCGCCCGTCGCACCACGACCGGTGCGCCTTGCCGGCATGCCGTGATGGCCCAGTCCGGCAGGGGCGCCCCATCCGTGGCCGTCGGTGTCTCAGACACCCACAGCAGGTCGTGCGCGCGCAGCAGCGAGGGTGTCATCGCAGCAGAGCTTGCGTAGCCAGGAACAGGATCGACGGCCCGAGCAGGCAACCGATGCCCGTATGGAAGGTCGCCACCAGCGAGCCGTAGGGCACCAGTCGTCGATCCGTGGCCGCCAGACCCGCCGACACGCCGCTGACCGTACCCGCCAATCCGCCGAACACCATGGCCGCGCGCGGGTTGTTCAGGCCCAATGCCTTGGCCGCGAATGGCGTGCCGACCATCACGAGGATCGCCTTGACGAGCCCCGTGGCAATCGACAGCGCCATCACATCGGAGGTGGCACCCAGCGCCGCGCCCGTGACCGGCCCGACGATGTACGTGACGGCACCCGCGCCGATGGTGGTGACGCTCACCGCATCGGTGTAACCAAAGGCGTAGGCAACGCAGGCGCCGACGATGAACGGCAGCACCGTTCCCAGCAGCAGCGAGATCGCGCCGATCATGCCCGCCTTGCGTGCCTCGGTCACCTGCACTTCAAAGGCCGTGGCAACGATGGCGAAATCGCGCAGCATTGCTCCGCCCATCAGGCCGATGCCGCCGAACAGCTTCAGGTCAGCCAGGCCACGTTCGCCACCGGTCTGCATGCCGCCCCAATAGGCGAGCACCAGCCCGATCATGATGGCGATGGCCGAGCCGTGTACGCGCCCGAACGTCAGCCTCTTGGACACCCACATCGACAGACCCATGACGATGCCGACCAGCGCAAACGCCGCGACCAGCCCGTTGTGCTGCAGAACTTTCTCTAGCATTGACAGCATGGTGAGGCTCCTTAAGCGCGGGCTTGTTCGGATTCAGGCAGCGGGGGCAGCGGGCGCCGGTCTTCCGCGTTGCCCGTGCGGTTGATGAGCGCGATGCAGACACCGCACACCACCACCGCACCGATGGCGCCGAGCAGTGCAACGGGGCCGCCGCGCAGTGCCGTGACCACGTTCTGCGTGGCCGCCATGGCCACCACCACCGGGATGTACATGGCGCCCCAGAACGAGACGCCCGCCTCGGTGGCGGCGGGCATGAGCCCGCGCTTGTGCAGGTAGAGCCGCGCGAAGATCAGCAGCAGCATGGCGATGCCCACGCCGCCCACATTGGCCTTCACGCCGATGGCCTGGCCGAGCAAGTCGCCCAGGAAGAGGCCGGCGATATGACAGAGCGCCAGCAGGGTTGTACCGTAGATGATCACGTCTTTGTCTCCTGAAGGAACGGCGATGGGTCGCCTGTTATGTGGTGTTTTGGTGATCGAGGGTTGAAGACTGGTTTATTTGCTGGTGGTGCATCCTTTGTTTCATCCCCTGCCGGGGCTGACTTACTTTCTTGTCTTGCCAAAGAAAGTCAGCAAAGAAAGGCGCCATCTAGGGCAGGTACGGCCAAACCGTCGGGGCGCATGTGTTCACGCCGCGATGTGTCTCCTATTCGTTAGGCGTTTTCTGGCTGCGTGTTCCATTGCTCGCGCAGGCGTTTGCGTACCTCCGAGGACGCGTTGCGCAGCGGTGCGCCTAGGCGGCTTTCCAGGCCGCGCGATGGGTCGGCTGCGATGTCGGCCAGTGCTGCGGCGAGTGCGGTCTGCACGGTGTCGACGTCGCCTGCATCGGGTGCATCGGCGGATTTGACCTTCAGCAGTTTCCACAGCAACCCGAGCGATGCGAAGCTGGCGATGTCGTACGCCATGGGCGGAATCTCCTGCGCGAGGCGTTCCAGGTCGGCGACGGAGCGCAGCGTTACGCGCGCGGCGGCGGCCTTGCCCATCGCGTGCACCATCACCTCGGCATCGTCGAGGGCGAGCAGGCGGTTGGCCTGGTAGCCGTGCGCGAGCAATGCGCCCGACATGGCACGACCGACGATCAGGCCGATGACAGGGTGGCCGGCCAATCGGGCGGCAGCGTAGGCATCCGCCGCTGCTGCCAGTGCGAGGTGGATGCCGTAGGCCTCCTCCCGGCGCCCGTAGGCTTGGCTTGCCACATCAATGACGGCGACGATGGCGCGCTTCTTCTCTTGCCCTGCATCTGCAGTCATGGCATCGCGCACGGCACGCGCAAGCTGCCAGCCTTCGATGAGGCCGACTTCACCGTTGCGTGCGCGGGGGAAGCGGTTCTCGGCATCGGGCACGACGGCGATGTAGCGCGCGGGCTGATCCGCCAGCGCGGCATCGACGACTTGCAGCGTGCTGCCGTAGCCCGCCACCGGCGTGCCGCCGGCAAGCGCGCGCATCCAGGTCGCGCCGCGCGTGGAAAGTTCGTTCTGGCTCATGCGTGATCCTTTGCATAGTGCGTGCGCACATCTTCTGCTGTCGCTTGGCGCGATGTGTCGACGGCGGCGAGTTGTGCGAGGTAGTGGTCGATCTGCTCGCTGCGCTGGTGCTTGGGTGCGCCAGCGCGCAGCCAATCGATGACCTGCGCGCGGATCGTGACGGAGTCGTCTTCGATGCAGACATCGGCCAGGCCGGTGGCGTTGCGCTGTTCGCCGCCGGTCAGGCTCCAGATGAACGGGCGGTCGCGCGAGTCATACTCTTCGATGCCGGCTTCCTGTTCGATCACTTGCGGGCCGTTGAGGCCGAGGCGCGCTTCGCGCGTCATCAGCAGGTAGCTGCACAGGCCCGCGGCGATGCTCATGCCGCCAAAGCAGCCGACGACGCCCACCGTGATGCCAATCACCGGCCCGTACTCGCGCAGTGCACGGATGCCCGCGTGGACCTCGGCAATGGCGGCGAGGCCCAGGTTGGCTTCCTGCAGCCGCACGCCGCCGGTCTCGAAGACGATCACGGCGCGTGTGGGAATGCCGTTGCGGTTGTCTTCCGCCGCCAGCTCCAGCGCGCCTGCGATCTTGGCGCCGGACACCTCGCCCATGCTGCCGCCCTGGAAGGCGCCTTCAATGGCGAGCACCACCGCGGGCTGCCCGCCCAGCATGCCGCGTGCCACCACGACGCCGTCATCGGCCTGCGTGACGATGCCCTGACGTGGTAGCCACGGCGAGGTCAATTGCTCGAACGGATCCAGCAACTCGCGGAAGGTCCCGGGGTCGAGCAGGGCAATCGCGCGACGACGCGCATCGCGTTCGATAAAGCTGTCGCGTTCAATCGGGTTGCGTGACATGGCTTCTCCTTATGACCCGATTGCCTGAAGCGATTCAAGCGCCTGCTCAAGCCGCAACCGCACCACGGCCGGCGTCGCGCCGAAGTCGTTGATGGTGATCTTGGCCGCCGGCCACGTGTGCGAGCCGAACACACGCGCAAGCTGTGCCTGCCACGTCGCGCTCATGCCATTGACGGACGTGGTGATGGCCACGTCGATCTGGCCGGCGCTGCCGGGCGTCAGCAGCACTTCGAGGTCGCCCGAGCCGACCACGCCGGCATACGCACGGCGTGCAGCGGGTGCGCCGCCGGTGAACTGAAAATCAAGATGCTCCATGTTCGGTTTCCTGATGAGCGGATTCGGTGTCGGACACTGCGTGCGCGCTGGTGGGCAGGCGGTCGAGGAACAGTGCGGCGGCCAACAGGTCGGCGGCACCGCCGGGTGACACGTGCAGTGCCAGCATGGCTTGTTCAAGTGTGCGGAAGGCGCGGCGCCCTTGCGCCGTTGCCAGGCCGCCTTCTGCGCGCACGGAGGCGGCGCCGGTTTGCACGACGCGCAGTGCGTCTGCACCGCCGCGCGCGAGCACGCAGGTGTCGTCGAGTGCGGCCATGACGGCAAGCAATGCATCCACGCGTGCGTGGTCTTCGCGGATGCCCGCTGCGCGCGCTTGGCGCAACGCCGGCAGCGCCACCTTGATCACGTGCGGGAAGCCGGCACAGGCTTGGCCCTTCGCACCGCCGACGCCGTAGTCGTTGCAGGCGCGCTCGCCCTTGTGGCCCGTGGAGACCGGCGCAAAGCGGTCGGGAATATTGGCCAGGCGCGCCGCGCGGCTGGCAACAGCGGTGGCGCCCAATGCGTGTGGCGCTTGCGCGGCAGCCGTCACCAGCAGCCCGAGCGCCCAGATGGCGCCCCGGTGCGTGTTGATGCCGCCGGTGGCATCGAGCATGGCCGCTTCGCCTTCGCGGCCCAGGCGGCCGATGCGCTCGCGCAGCGCGAGTTGCGCGCCGGCCTGCGTTTCGATCTGCGCGCCGGCCAATGCCATGGCTTCAAACGCGGGGCGCAGGGTTTGGGCGGAATGCACCATCAGCGTCCAGTCGAGGTCGTGATGCGCGCCGTTGCCGCGCACATCCACCAGACCGGGTTTGGGCGACAGCGTCACCTCGTCGATGAGGGCGGATTCGACCAGCGCGGCCAATCGCTTCGCGCGCGCTTTCGAGCCGGCCGGCAAGGGCCGTTGCAATGTCTTCTCCATTACCAGCTCCGGAAGCGTGCAGGCGGTTCGTACAGGCCACCAGACCATTCGACCAGATCGGCAATGCTCTTGGCGGCGAGCAGCTCGCGGCTGGCGTCGCTGCGGCGCACGTCGAGGTCTTCGGGCAAAGCGATCAGGCCGTCGCGGCGCATCTGCTCGGTCTTGGATGGATCGTGGCGCAGGCCAATCGACGTGACGCCCGCCACTGCCGCAATCATCGCGCGCCGCTCTTCCAGCGAACGTGCCTTGTACAGATAAGCGATGCCGTCTTCGGTCAGCAGGTGGGTGACGTCGTCGCCGTAGATCATGATGGGCGCCAGCGGCATGCCGCTTTGCTTGGCGACGGCCACCGCATCCAGGGTATCGACGAAGGTTGGCTTGCCGCCTTCCTGGAAGGTTTCCACCATCTGCACGACGAGCTTCTTGCCGCGTTCGAGCATCGTCACGGGCTCGGTCATGTCGAGCCACGCAGGCGTGGCGTGGCGCCGTCCGCGTGGGTCGTGGCCCATGTTGGGGGCGCCGCCAAAGCCGGCCAGGCGCCCGCGCGTGACGGTGGACGAATGCCCGTCGCCATCCACCTGCAGCGTCGCGCCGATGAAGAGGTCTACCGCATACTGGCCCGCCAACTGGCACAGCATGCGGTTCGAGCGCAGGGAACCGTCCCGACCGGTAAAGAACACGTCTGGGCGCGCGGCTACATAGCGTTCCATGCCCAGTTCAGTGCCGAAGCAATGCACGCTTTCCACCCAGCCCGATTCAATGGCGGGAATGAGCGTGGGGTGCGGGTTCAGCGTCCAGTTGCGGCAGATCTTGCCCTTGAGACCCAGGCGTTCGCCGTACGTCGGCAGGATCAGCTCGATGGCGGCGGTGTTGAAGCCGATGCCGTGGTTGAGCGACTGCACGTTGTGCCGCTGGTAGATGCCGCGAATGGCCATCATCGCCATCAGCACATGCACGGGTTTGACGAGGCGCGGGTCGCGCGTGAACAGCGGTTCGATGTAGAACGGCTTGTCGGCCTGCACGATGAAGTCGACCCACGAGCCGGGGATGTCGACGCGCGGCAGGTCGGCCGGATCATCGACGATCTCGTTCACCTGCACGATGACGATGCCATCGGAAAACGCAGCGGGCTCCACCAGCGCGGGCGTGTCTTCAGTGCTCGGGCCGGTGTAGATGTTGCCGTCGCGGTCGGCCTTGAAACCAGCCACCAGCGACACATTGGGAATCAGGTCCACCACCAGCCGCGCATACAGCTCGATGTAGGTGTGGATGGCACCGACTTCGAGCAGCCCGTCGGCCAGCAACTGGCTGATGCGCAGGCTTTGCGGCCCCGCAAACGAGAAATCCAGCTTGTGCGCGATGCCGGCTTCGAAAATGTCGAGGTGCTCGGCGCGGCTCACACTCGGCATGATCATGTGCAGATCGTGCAGGCGCTCCGGGTTGACCTTGGCGAGCGAGCGCGAGAGGAAGTCGGCCTGCTTCTGGTTGTTGCCCTCCAGCACGACGCGGTCGCCCGGGGCGAGCAGCGCTTCGAGCGCGGCGACGATATCGGTGGTGGGAATGACCTTGCCGTTGGCGATGCGGCGGGCTGCGCTCAGGCGGCGTTCCTTTTCATCGCGTCGCCGGCGCCACTGGGGCGGGATGGGTGCGTTGACCCCGTGTGCCGATTGGGTGGGCATCGGTTGCATTGGGTGGCGTCTCCAGCCTGGATTGATTTGATGCCCTGTACCGTAGGCTGTAAAAAGGCGCACTTCAATCAACCTAAGCGCGGTTTCATTAACTTGAGATTAATGAAACAATGGCCAGTTCTGATAGCAGCGCGCCGACAGAACGCGCCCGGAGGAGACCCTGCCATGGCAATCGACGAAGACATCACCCTCAAGAAGCTCGAGGTGTTCCAGTCGTTCATGACGCTGGGCAACATGGCGCGCGTGTCGGAAGCGCTCGGGCAAAGCACGGTGAGCGTGCATCGCGCGCTGCATTCGTTGGAAGAAGGCTTGCGCTGTCCGCTGTTCAAGCGCGACGGCCGCAAGCTGATTCCGCTCTCGACCGCCTACGTGTTTGCCGAACACGTGGAACGCATCCTGGCCGAGTGCGAAGCCGGCGTGCGCCGTACGCGCGAAGCTGCGGGGTTCTCGTCAACCACGTTGAAGATCGGTGGGCTCTATTCGATGACGGTCGGCACGTTGCCGCGCATCTTTGCGGGCCTGAAAACGCGCCGCTCCGCACTCGACATCGAACTCACGCTGGGCTCGAATCGCAGCCTGCTGGCCAAGCTGGAAGACGGCCAGCTCGACGCCATCGTCATCGCGCTGGGCGAGCCGCTGCGCAATCCAGACCTGCTGACCGTGCCGATGTTCGACGATGAGATTCTGTTTGCCGCGCCGCTCGGCTCGCCATATACGGCGTCAGCGGAGATCGACTTGCAAGCTGTACGCGGCGAGAAGTTCGTTGCGCTCGGCGACGATTTTGCGACGTACCACGACTTCATGGCTGCCTTTGACAAGGCCGGCTTTGCGCCGCAGATCACGCTGCGCGTGGGCGACATCTTCTCGCTCATGAACCTGGTGAGCGGCGGGATCGGATATGCGCTGCTGCCGCGCCGCGTTGCGGATTTCAGCCCCAAGGTGCAACTGATTCCGCTGGCGGCGCGCTATGCGATCAGTCAGCACATTGTGCTGGTGATGCAGCGCAATCGGGAGCGCGATCCGAATTTGTTGGCGTTGTCGGCGGAGTGTCGGTTGTTGGGTGCACGGTGATCATGTGTAGTGTACCCAGCGGGTCGATCCATAGCGTCGGATTGCGTGCGTCCCGGTAGACGTTCAATCCAGTCTCCAGACCGGTCGGAGCTTGCCAATAAATTGTCCATTGGTCTGGCTCAGTACTGCTGCGGGCGTTTCACGCCAATCTGGGAGTGGGGCACGCACGAGTGAATGATGGTGGTAATGCGAACCCGTGGCGCAGTGGTGTCAATCCACAATGGCGCTGCCGTCCCCGATGAGCACCGCGCCACACGCGGTCTCGTCCCCGTGCGTGGCAACATGTTCGCCATCCACCTCCATATCGCAGCGCACCTTAATGATCCTGTTAGGCCCGTGAATCGGGCAGTCCACCCAGTCTGTGCGCCGCGCGATGGGTTTGCCATCGAGCAGGCTGTCTGGCGAGCCCGTTGTGACATGGCCGCCATGGGAGTGGCGGCAACCGACTGTGATCATGCTTGCGTCCATGTTTGCGCAGTCCCTACTTTTTGTCTTTGATTTTCCCTTCGCTGGTACTTTCAGGGAATAGGCTCTTAGGAGCGGCTGCCAATGCTTCGCTCAACGCAGTCAGAAACTCGGTCTCAAATTGCTCCGACACATGCCATCGATCAAGTTGTCCCTTCTTTTCAAAGGTAAATTCTCCATCGATTTCAAGCACGCCATTTTCAGAGAGTTTTGCAAGCAGCGGATCCTCGTATGCGATGCGCAACGGGCATAACTGTTGAGAGGGCGATTTCTCGGTGCAATCTGCCGTGGGGCTCACAGACATCACTCGCTGGCGCAATGTTTTTGAATGGCTGACGCCGAACCAGTCCTTCCGATTATTTGTGGGTGAGGCTGAAACGTCTTTCTTTTGCAGCACTTCCAGGCCGTTCATGAATGCCTTGCGGAGCCTCTCGCTTCCGATCGGCGCCCCCAGCGATTCGCTATTTCGTTCGCCACCGTATTGGGTCTGAACAAACTTCGCGGGCACCATGGCGACCTCAAAACCAGAGCCCCCCTCGGCTGCTGGGCGAATGACAAAACCTACGGTCGTCTTCAAATTACCGACCTTGACATCAACCGTACATCCACGGGAACGGGAAGTTTTTTCGTATCCGATCTCCCGAATGTTAGACAAATCAGGGGACCCTGCCTGTATTGCGTCGATGGACGACAAATATGAACTCATCGATATATTGAATAAGGACGCGGATGCGCCCTTCGATTTACAGGCTGGCGTGGTGGGAGGGGCGAGATAGAAGGCCACTGCTGCCGCCACAACGCCAAGCCCTGCCGCCCACCCGCCAGAGCGCCACAGCTTTCTACGCCGATTCATTCGGATCGAAATCGGTTTAATTTTTTTCACAAAACGATCTGGATCCAACTCGCAATAGGAAATCAACCTGGTCTCGGCGACAAGGTCTTCGTCGCTTTCGGACGCCTCCAAGACCTTTGAAGCAACTTCATCCAACATCTCACTTGGCACGAGACCATGCTTGACCAACCAATGCATGGCACCACCAGGGCCAGCAAACAGCGGGGCGTCAAGGAGAATGCGGTTCGTGCTGGCGGCCTTCGCATCCTGAAGCAATTGGATTGCTCGATTGTGGACGGCATCGGTGATGAAACCGTCAACCAGCAGCACTCTGAGCTTCCATTCGTCCGTGTGCTGGTCAATCTCGATTGCTCGCCAAACCAACGGGCCCGTACTGGTTGTTGCGGAAGAGGTGGTTATCGTTTGTTTGTGATTCATGTTGAATTCTTGACAGGTGAATCGAGTGTTGGCGCGCGATCGTCGCGTTACACCACCGCCTGTGATTTCTGCTGCTTGAGAATGGCTTCTGCCTCGGATCGGGTCAGCGCGCCCTCTCGTCTACGCTGGGGTTCCAGTGCCCACGCGCGTTCCAGGTCTGCCCGCGACGGCTTGCCGCCCAGCCCGCTGGCGAAGCCGATATAGTCGTCGGCGTAGGGGCGGGCGTACGGGTCGTTGGGCTCGGGCTTGCAGGCTGCCTCAATCTCGGCGGGCCAGACGGGAGCGCTACAGGTGGCAAGCACGAGCCAGCGTACGGTCGCATCCAGCAGCATGAACGGGAAGAAGACGTAGTCGAAGAGCGAACTGAACAGGCTGGAGAGCTTGTCTTCGCGACAAATCTTGAAGCCTTCCCAGAACGATTCGCGGGGGTTCCAGAAGCGGTGCGGCTCGGGCAAGTCGGCGGGGCCGTCTTGCATGTAGCGACGGTAGTACTCCCATTGTTGTTGGGCTTGCTCCAGCGAAAACATCAGACGACCCAGTACGAACCCTCGCACGACGTTGCCATCGGCATCCAGCGTGTAGTGGCGGATGTCGTACATGGAATAGCTGGTGGACAGGCCGCCTACCCTGCGCTTGCCGATGCAGAAGAACTCGTCGTTACTCCAGCGGACTTCCCAGAGGCCATCGCGGTCTTTGGTGCGCATGGCGTAGATGCGGCGGGTCTTGCGGTTGAGGCGGATGGGACGGTGCTTGAGGGAGAACAGGTAGCGGCGGGCTCCGTCACTTGATGTGCGTGCCAGGCCGAGTGGGTCAATCCATTGCACCGTATTTGGTGCGTATTGATAGACGTTCAGTCCCCCCGCCAGCCCAATCGGGTCCTTCGATATAAACCGTCCACTGCTCGGATCATAGTAGCGATGCCGGTTGTAATGCAGCCCCGTCTCATGGTCGAAGTACTGCCCCTGGAACCGAAGCGGGTTCTGGATACCAGCCTTCCTGGCCGCATCGCTGATGACCTCTTTGGCCTGTCCCCACGCCTTGTAGTGCGCACTCCAGACAATTTCGCCGTGCTCGTCAGTCAGCTCCTGCGGCGTGCCGAGGTGGTCACACTGGTACCAAGCAATGGCATCGAATGGCTGCGGTTGCAGCCCGGTCGTCCACAACGGGTCGTCGTCGAGGTCGTATTCAGCCAGGGCGTAATCCGGCTGCTGGTGTAGCTGCATCGCATCGTGATGCAGGGCCTGCGCCAGCGGCGGGATGCTACCCACTGCCAGAGTCCTTACGTTAAATAGAATTTTGTCAAGCGATCAAATGCTGTGCACTTCCCTCGTTCCCAATGCCTATCTCTCACTGCGAGCATGTCGCAATAAGTCATAGAGAATTTAACCTGACCGGTTGCGATATTCTTTATGTTTCCCGTTTTATCAAAGTCACTTTCGAGCGTTTGAATCAAGTAACTGCCATGCCGTGTTTTTTTTGAAAACCTAACAACTATCGATTCGTCAAAAATTGCAGCTCCATCCATCCTGTTATCTGAAAAATAGAATTTAATGTTCCCATTCGAAATGTGAGTCAGTTTCTTCAATTGCTTATAGTGTCTTAAAAAAGATATAAGGCGAACGCCAGGTCCTATCCTAATCCCATTTCCAACCTCGAATTTAGACAGAAAATAGCTCTTGAAAATAATATCAACGGCGCGACCTCGATAGTTTGTGGCGTGTGATTTCTCGTAGAAATGAAAATCTGATGGATCTCCGACCAGTTCGTAACCTGCTGCCTTCATGCTGGTCGGACTAAAATCGATTAGTCCGAATAGGTTTGGCTTCTCTATCACGCCTCTGCTCACGAATAAGTCAAATAGCTCAATGAGCGATATCGTTGATATGTCCATATTTATATTCATTGATAGATAGGATTTTTGCCGGCCGTACTGTGCTCGCGCAGGATACTCCCAATTTTTTCAAGTTCTGCCGCGCGCGAGGAATTCGGGTACGCATCTGCTCCAGCCTGAGCAGCTTTAGCAAGACGGTCAACGTTGCGCGGATTGTCGAGATATTTTTCAACACATTTGCATGCCTTTCTCCACTGAGAATCAGACATATCTCGTGTGCCCTTATCCGCGGGTTTTAGCTCGGCATGTGTTCCTTCAGCATTGGGCGCCAACGTTATATGTCCGCCACTCGGAGGCAGTCCAGGGCCGCTTACATTAACGTGCGCTCCCCTCGCCAACGTATCCGGCCCCGCCGTATTGGCCGATACGTTGTAGCCAGCAAGCCCGAGCGGATCGACCCATCTCACCGGATTAGGCGCGTACTGATGGACGTTCAGCCCACCCTGCAACCCAATCGGGTCCTTCGATATAAACCGTCCACTGCTCGGATCATAGTAGCGATGCCGGTTGTAATGCAGCCCCGTCTCATGGTCGAAGTACTGCCCCTGGAACCGAAGCGGGTTCTGGATACCAGCCTTCCTGGCCGCATCGCTGATGACCTCTTTGGCCTGTCCCCACGCCTTGTAGTGCGCACTCCAGACAATTTCGCCGTGCTCGTCAGTCAGCTCCTGCGGCGTGCCGAGGTGGTCACACTGGTACCAAGCAATGGCATCGAATGGCTGCGGTTGCAGCCCGGTCGTCCACAACGGGTCGTCGTCGAGGTCGTATTCAGCCAGGGCGTAATCCGGCTGCTGATGTAGCTGCATCGCACCGTGATGCACGGCCTGCGCCAGCGGCACGAAGCTATTAGGCTCGTACAGGTAATGTGTGGTCCGGCTGGCGCCCGGAACGGGCCACCAGGACGAACCCGGGCCTTCAACCTCCGCCTCCTCCCTGCACTCCCACGCCAGGGTGTCGCCATCCCAGCCATAGCGGGTGGTGCTGCAGACTTCTTCGCGGTTGCGCCGGGCCTGGTGCATGGCGTCATAGCCATTGGCCCGCAGTTCACGGCGCATGTAGTGCGCCTGCGAGCGCTTGACGGTCCGCCGGCCCAGGGCGTCGTACTGGTAGTGAACGTTGATGCGGGCATTGGTATAGGACTGCAGCCGGTTGAACACATCCCAGGTCAAGTCTTCGGTCTTGCCGTTGACGGTGCGCCGGATGAGGTTGCCGCGTGCGTCCCATTGGTAGTGGGTGCCGGCGTACTCCCTGATCAGGTTGTCGACCAGGGCGCTTTTGCCTTGCAGGCGGCTGCTGAACTTGGGTCTTCCAGTCGTGGGGTCGGCCGCAAAGGTACGCAGTGTCGGGTCTTCGAGCAGGTTGCCGGCGGGGTCGAAGTCGAAGGTTTCTTGCCCTAAGGCGCTGTTGGCTTCGAGTAGTTTGCCGACCGGGTCGTAGCGGTAGTTGAGGTCCCCGCGCCGGGCGTCTTTGATGCTGGTGAGCTGTCCTGCGACGTTGTAGCGGTACCGGCGGCGGTTCACATAGGCAGTGGCCCGGTCCAGGTGCGAGAGTGTTTGCTCCAGAAGCCGGCCTGCGGGGTCGTAGGCTTGAGTCTGTTGGAGGCGATTGCCCTGGGTCCGAGTGGTTTCGCGGTGCAGGTTGTCGCGCTCGAAGCCGACAAGCTCGTGGCCGTCGAGCTGGATGCCGTGCACATGGCCGCTGCCGTAGGTCAGCAGGTCAATGCGGTGCCCGTCGGGGCGAATGGTCGCGATGCGCTGGTTCAGCGCATCGTATTCGTGGCGCCAGACGGCGACCTTGCTGTCCGTCTTGTAGTGCTGATGCTCGCGTGTGACGTTGCCTGCGGTGTCGTAGAACCACTGCAATCGGCTGTGCGCGTTCTCGGCCAGGGCCACGTTTCCATTGCCGTCGTAGGCGAAGGTTTCTTTGCCAGCCTCCTTGGCCACGCCATCCTTGTCGCGCAGGCCGGCGCGGCGCATGGTGAGTTTGCCCAGTGCGTCGAACGCGTATGCAGTGACGAGGGTGTCAGCCTCCACGGTGCTGACGAGGACGCCACTGGCATCGTCGTATTGGTATTGGGTTGCCTTGCCGTCGAAGCCGGTTTGCTTGAGCAGCCTGCCGACGGGGTCGTATTGAAATTGGATCTGACGGGCATTCTCGTTGGCGAGGCCCGTGAGGCGGCCGCGCTTGTCCCACTGGTATTCGATGACGCCGTTGGCGGCATCGGTGCGTCGGCGAATGAGCCCGGCTTCGGAGTAGGTCCAGACGGTACGGTGTTGCAGC
>NZ_CATZBU010000015.1:0-122597 GCF_958405935.1 Ralstonia psammae | reverse complement strand
CGTTGCATGTTTTGGGGTTCGGGGGGTTTGGGGAGGCCGCCCGCCCGCCCCCCCCCCCCCGCCCCCGCCAGCACCTGCGCGAGCGGCGCGCCGCTGGTATCGAGCAAGGTGGGTACGCCGCGGCGGTTCAGCCGTGCGAGCAATCTCACGTAGGCATCGGGCTGCAAGCCCCCGGCCAGGCTGCCGCACAGCGCCGCGCCCGCAATGTCGCCGAGCGTGTCAATGCGGTCGCACAGTGCGTCGAACTCGGCGGACGAGGCGTCAATACCAGGCAGATTGATGTCGGTGGTCTGTCCGTCTGCCTGGTCGCTGATCTTGATGTTGGTGCGATTGGTGCCCGGCACACGGCAGAAGCCGTCCAGCACGCCCTTGCGCGCAAACAGCGCCTCGAACAGTTCGGCATTGGCGTCGCCGAGGAGGCCCGTGGCGATCACCGGCACCTGCCAATCGGCCAGACAGGCCGCTACGTTGACGCCCTTGCCGCCGGCCTGTTGGGTGACGCTGCGGCCGATATTGACGCGGCCGCGTTCGAGGCGCTCCAGACCGATGGTCATGTCGATGGCCGGGTTGAGCGTGACGGTGACGATGCGCGGCTGCCTGCTCATGCGGCCATCTCCTTGCCACCCGCTTGCATCGGCAACGTGGTTTCCAGGGCGCGCACCTCCTGTGCGGATGCGCAGGCCAGCGCCCGTTCTGCGAGCTGCGACAGCGCGCGGATGTGCGCTTCGCGCAGCCGCGCCTTCACAGGCGCAATATCGCGCGGACTCATCGACAGTTCATGCACGCCAAGCCCCGTGAGCAGCAGCGCGCCGAACGGGTCCCCCGCCAAGCCGCCGCACACGCCCACCCAGCGCCCATGGCGTGCGGCACCTTGCACGGTCTGCTGGATCAGACGCAGCACGGTCGGGTGCAGGCTGTCGGCCTCGGCGGCGAGGTCGGGATGCTGGCGATCGATCGCCAGGGTGTATTGCGTGAGGTCGTTGGTTCCGATGGAGAAGAAGTCGACATGCTCGGCCAGGCGATCGGCCAGCAGCGCAGCAGCCGGCACCTCCACCATGATGCCCAGCGGGACCGTCGGCGCGCCGAGTTCACCGCGAATGCGCTCGCATGCGGCGCGCAGGGAGGTCACTTCCTCCAATGAGGTGATCATCGGAAACATGATCGACAGGGCGGTCGTCTCGCCCGCATCGCGCGCTGCCCGATAGAGCGCACGCAGTTGCGGCTCCATGAGGTCGGGCCGGCGCAGCAGCAGGCGCGCACCGCGCACGCCGAGGAACGGGTTGTCTTCCGTAGGCAGGTTCAGGTGAGGGACCTGCTTGTCGCCGCCGATGTCCAGCGTGCGCACGATCAACGGGCGGCCGCCGAGGGCTTTGAGCATGTCGGCGTAGACGGCGTATTGCGTGTCTTCGTCCGGCGCGTGATCGCGTTCGAGGAAAAGAAATTCCGTGCGCATCAGGCCCACGCCCTCCGCGCCGAGCGTGAGGGCTTCGACCGCCTGCGCGGGCAGGTTGACGTTGGCGGCAATCTCCACCGTGTGGCCGTCACGTGTGCGGGCGGGCAAGCCGCGCTCTGCCTGCTCGCGCTGCGCGCGGGCGGCGTCTTCCTGCAGCCAGGCGCGGGCGCTGGCGATGCTGGCGGCATCGGGATCCAGCACCAGGCGGCCGCCGGTGCCGTCGATGATGGCTTGCGTGCCCGTCGCCACATCGAGCACGGCGGTGCCGGCGGCCACTACGGCCGGGATGCCGAGCGTGCGCGTCAGGATGGCCGTGTGCGAGGTCGGACCGCCTTGCGCGGTGACGATGCCGATGATGCGTCGCGTATCCAGCGCAGCCGTATCCGAAGGCGAGAGATCCGCCGCAACCAGGATGCACGGGGTGTCCGGCAGTGTCTGCGCTGCACTGCGCAGCGACGGATCGATATGGCCGAGCACGCGTCGCCCCACGTCGCGCAAGTCAGCTGCGCGCGCCGCCAGGAGCGGGTTGCCGAGCGCTCCCAGTCGCTCGGCCAGGCGTTCGACCGCCTGATGCCAGGACCAGGCCACGCCGTGGCCCTCGACCATTGCCTGGCACGTCAGCGTCATGAGATCGGTGTCACCCAGCAGTTCGGCCTGGGCTTTGAAGATGCCCGCTTCGGCTTCGCCCAGGCGGGCAGCGGTGTCGCGTGCCAGCGCTTCCAACTCGGTGCGCGTGTTGCCCAGGGCCTGGTCCAGCAGGTCGCCGCCGGTGGTCAGTGCGACGGGGTGATCAGGCACTGTCGACGCGCCGTGCTGGAGCACGTGGATGGTGCCGATCGCCAGCCCGGGGCTCGCCGCAATGCCGCCGATGGCGGGCAGCGCCGCATCGGCTTGCCACCCGTGGGCGGTCTGGCGGGTGCGGGCCGCTTGCGTGTCGCGCGCCGCCTGGGCGCGTTCCTGCGCCGTCAGGCCCCGGATGGTCTGCAGCAGGGCGTCGAGCGCCGCACCGGCGTCGGGCCCCTGCGCAGAGAGGGTGAGCTTGGCACCGGCTGCAAGCCCCAGTTGCAGCAACGCCACGAGGTTCTTTGCGTCGGCGGTTTCGTCACCGTGGCGGACTTGCACGCGCGCGGCAAAGCGACGAGCGGTTTCCACCCACTGCGCAGCCGGGCGGGCGTGGAGGCCGCTCGGGTATTCCAGCGTCAAAGTGCGCTGCTCGGCGAGGTCGGTGCCTGGCGTGCCGGCGGCGGGCGCGGGCGCGTCGGTGGAGAGCGCGGCGACGAGGTCGTCGGCGTTTTGCGTGGTGAAGAGCTGCCGCAGGCGTGCGTCGTCATTCAGCAGCCGCGTGAGCCGGCGCAGCAGCGTGATGTGCTCGTCTGATTGCGCGGCGATGGCAAACACCAGGTGTGTCGTCTGCCCTGGGTGCCACTCCAGCCCCTCGGGAAATTGCAGCACCGCAATGCCCGTCTGGTGGATGAGGTGGCGGTCCTCGCCCATGCCATGTGGAATGGCGACGCCGTGACCGAGGAAGGTGTTGGCCACGGTTTCGCGGCGCAGGAGGCTGTCGATATAGGCCGGGTCGATGCAGCCGGCGTCGGCCAGCAACCGGCCGGCGGCGCGGATGGCGCTTTCCTTGTCGGTGGCGCGTTGTTGCAGACGGATGCGTTCGGCGCAGATCAGGGCGGAAGCCATGCGGCGGGGTCTCCTGCGGCTGCCGCGCTCCAAGGCCCGGCATGCGTGTCGTCGATGATCGCGAATTGAAATCGATTACAGTTCGAGTGTCAATGTGCGGCGCCACACAAAGTGACGTCTATTCCTTTATTTACGGGGTTTTCCCTAGGTGGCCCGGACATTGGTGGCGATGCAGCCATTCGTTATGATGACGCTTTCTTTGGAAACGATTTCAGCATGACGGTTCGAATCAAGGACGTGGCGGCGGCAGCGGGGGTGTCGGTGGCAACCGTGTCCCGCGCGCTCGCCGGCGGCCCCGTGAGCGCGGAACTGCGCCAGCGCGTCAATGCGGCGGTGGCGGCCTCCGGGTATCGGCCGAACCTGTCGGCGCGGCGGCTGCGCTCGCAGCAGGCGCAGACCGTCGGGCTGATCGTCTCGGACATCCGCAACCCGTTCTTCACCAGCGTCAGCCGGGCGGTGGAAGACGCTGCCTACGCCGCCGGCCTGCGCGTCATCCTGTGCAATTCCGACGAAGACCCCGAGAAGGAGGCGATGTACCTGCGCCTGATGGAAGAGGAGCGCGTGACGGGCGTGATCCTCTCGCCGACGCGCGGCATTGCCGAAGCGCAGCAGCCGGTGGACCTCGGCTACCCGGTCGTGCTGATCGATCGCGCAGGCCCGGCCTGTGGGGCCGATGCCGTCGTGCTCGACAACCAGCAGGCGGCGCAAGCATTGGCTGAGCACCTCGCTGCGCAGGGTTACCGCCGTATCGGCGGCCTGTTCGGGCGGACCAGCAGCACGGGCGCTGAACGTCAGGCCGGATTTGCGACGGCGCTGGCGCGCCACGGCATGACCGCCGAGGCGCGATTCATCCTGCCCACTGCCGAGGCGGCGGAGGCCGAGACGCTGGCATGGCTGTCCGGCGCAGCACGTGAGCGCCCCGACGCGCTGGTTGCGAGTAACGCGCAATCGCTGCTCGGCGTGCTGCGTGCATTGCGGCGGCTTTCGCTTGACGTGCCCCGCGACATCGCCGTGGCAGGCTTTGACAACGAGGCCTGGACAGAACTGGCCGGCCCGGGCATCACCGTGATCGAACAGCCGGTCTACGACATCGGCCGCATGGCAATGGCGATGCTGCAGGATCGCCTCGCGCAGCCGTCCTTGCCGACGCGTCGCGTGCTGCTCACGGGGCGGCTCGTCACGCGCGGCTCCACACCGCTGCGAAGCACCTAGCACGCGATTACAATTTCCGGATCCCCGCGGCTGTGCGACGACACCGACATGCGCCAGCCGCCACCCACTCCGGAGCCCCCTTGATGTCCACCCAAGTCATCCGTGCCGCCTGCCCGCACGACTGCCCCGACACCTGCGCCTTGCTTGTCACCGTCGAGGATGGCCGCGCCACCCGCGTGCAGGGCGATCCGGACCACCCGACCACGGCCGGCGTGCTGTGCACCAAGGTCAATCGGTATGCAGAGCGCACGTACCACCCAAACCGACTGCTGACGCCGATGAAGCGCGTGGGCGCCAAGGGGGAGGGCAAGTTCGAGCCGATCTCGTGGGACGAGGCTATCGACACCATCGCCATGCGTCTGGGCGACATTGCTGCGCGCAACCCGCAGGCCATCCTCCCGTACAGCTACGCCGGCACGATGGGCCTGGTGCAGGGCGAAAGCATGGCCGCGCGCTTCTTCCACAAGCTGGGGGCGTCGCTGCTTGATCGCACGATCTGCGCATCGGCCGGCGCGACGGCGCTGCGCTATACGTATGGCGCGAGCCTGGGCATGGACATCGAGCACGTGCAGGACGCCAAGCTGATCCTGATCTGGGGCGGCAATCCGATCGCATCGAACCTGCATTTCTGGACGCGCGCGCAGGAAGCCAAACGGCGCGGCGCCACGCTGATCGCCATCGATCCGTATCGCTCGCTGACGGCAGAGAAGTGCCATCACCATCTGGCGGTGCGCCCCGGTACCGATGCGGCGCTGGCGCTGGCGATGATCCACGTGCTGATCCGCGACGACTTGCTCGACCACGATTACATCGCCAATCACACGCTGGGCTTCGATGCGCTGCGTGAGCGCGCGCTGCAATACACGCCGGAATACGCGGCCACGCTGTGTGGGGTGGAGGCGGCGGACATCGAGTGGCTTGCCAAGCTGTACGGCACGACCGTCGTGCGCGACAGGCAACCGGTGGCCATTCGCCTGAACTATGGCATGCAGCGCGCGCATGGCGGCGGGCAGGGTGTGCGTGCGGTCGCGTGCCTGCC
Source organism: Ralstonia psammae (assembly GCF_958405935.1). NCBI lineage: Bacteria > Pseudomonadati > Pseudomonadota > Betaproteobacteria > Burkholderiales > Burkholderiaceae > Ralstonia > Ralstonia psammae. The sequence goes on along the minus strand of NZ_CATZBU010000015.1, from coordinate 117,204 downwards.
GTCGCTGGTAGGTGCGTGGCGCGATCCGGCGGGCGGCTTGCAACTGTCGACCTCCGGCTTCTTCCCCATCGATAACGCCAAGCTGCAACGTCCCGACTTGTTGCCGAACTGGCCCAACATGCCGCGCACCATCAACATGAGCACGATCGGCGATGCGCTGCTGCACGCGGGCGACGCATCGTTCGGACCCAAGGTGGAGGCGGTGGTCGTCTACAACAGCAACCCCGTGGCGGTGGCGCCGGACTCGCGCAAGGTCGCTGCCGGCTTTGCGCGCGAAGACCTCTTCACCGTGGTGCTGGAACATTTCCAGACCGATACGGCCGACTATGCCGACATCGTGCTGCCCGCCACCACGCAGCTCGAACATGTCGATGTGCACAAGGCTTACGGCCACACCTATGTGCTGGCCAACAACGCTGCCATCGCGCCGATGGGCCAGTCGCTGCCGAATACCGAGATCTTCCGCCGCCTCGCGCAGCGCATGGGCTTTGCCGACGCCTGCTTTACCGATTCGGATGACGACATCGCCGCCCAGGCCGTGCGCCGCGATGACCCGGCCGCTGCGCACATCGACTGGGCCACGCTCAAGCGCGCGGGCTGGCAGAAGCTGGCGCACGCGGCCGCGCCGCTGGCACATGGCGGCTATCGCACGCCGTCCGGCCGCTGCGAGTTCTATTCGGAACAGATGGCCAAAGACGGACTCGACCCGCTGCCCGGCTACGTCCCGCCGCACGAGTCGGCCATCAGCACGCCGGAGCTGGCCAAGCGTTATCCGCTGTCGATGATCTCGCCGCCGGCGCGCAACTTCCTGAACTCGACCTTCGTCAACGTTGATAGCCTGCGCAACACTGAAGGCGAGCCGCATCTGGACATCCACCCCGACGACGCGAATGCTCGCGGCGTCGTCGATGGCGAACTCGTCCGCATCTTCAACGATCGCGGCACCATGCAGGCGCGCGCCCGCGTGACCGACCGTGCGCGGCGCGGCGTGGTCGTCGGCCTGTCGATCTGGTGGAAGAAGCTCGCGCCCGACGGCACCAACGCCAACGAGCTGACCAGCCAGCGGCTGACCGACATGGGGCGTGCACCCACCTTCTACGATTGCCTGGTCGAGGTCGCACCGTTGGCACAGGCTGCCTGACGGGGCCACCATGCATGCCGCACGCGCGCTGTGCCTCGCCCTGTCGCTTGCCGGTTCGGCGTTGCTGGGCGGCTGCGACACGGTCGGCTATTACTACCAGTCGGTCAGCGGACATCTCTCGCTGATGGCCCAGCGCGAGTCGATCGACCAGGCCATCGACAACGCGCGGCAGGCCCACAACGACAAGCTCGCCAAACGGCTGGAAGATGCGCGCAGCATTCGCATCTATGCCTCGCGCGAGCTGGGCCTGCCCGACAACGGCAGCTATCGCGTCTATGCCAACCTCAAGCGCTCCTTTGCGGTGTGGAACGTGTTTGCCGCGCCTGAGTTGTCGGTCAAGCTCAAGGAGTGGTGCTTCCTCGTTGTCGGCTGCGTGACGTATCGCGGGTACTACGATCGCGACGCCGCCATGGCCTACGCCGACACCTTGCGTGCCCAAGGTCTGGATGTGGATGTGGCCGGCATTCCTGCGTATTCCACACTGGGTTATTTCGACGACCCGCTGCTCAACACCTTCGTCGGCCTGCCCGAGGGCGAGTTGGCGCGGCTGATCTTTCATGAGCTGGCGCATCAGGTCGTCTATGCCAAGGGCGATACGGCGTTCAACGAATCGTTTGCCACCACCGTGGAAACCATTGGTGTCGAACGCTGGCTGGCGGATGCCGCCACCCCGGAAGTTCGCGCGGAATACGCCACGTACGATGCCCGCCGCGTACAATTCCGCGCCCTGCTGCTGGAGTACCGCAACCGGCTGGAGGTGCTGTATGCAAGCCCCGTGTCGGACGATGAGAAGCGCGCCGGAAAACGCGCCATCTTCGCGGGCCTGCAGGTCGATTACGCCAAGCTCAAAGCAAGCTGGGGCGGTTGTACCGGTTATGACCGCTGGTTTGCGCAGCCGCTGTCGAACGCGCATCTGGGCGCGGTCGCGAGCTATCTGGAATGGGTGCCGGCGTTCACGGCGCTGTACCACCGCGATGGCGGCGACTGGGCGCGCTTCTATGCCGACGTCAAAGCCATGGCGCGCGAATCCAAACCGCAGCGCGAGGCAGCATTGCAATTGCTGGCGCCTCCGGCGATGGCCGCGGCGGGTGGCATCACGCAAAAGTGATGCCAACACCGGTTTCTGCACCAGTTTCAAGCAGGGGCGACCGGCTGAGGGAACTGTCTAAGTTATTGTTTTGACACAAACATCCGCGTAGGATGCCGAAAAAAACGAACGACCATTCGAAAAAAATCGACAATCGCCAGGAGACACACCCATGGATAAGCCGTGGCTGAAGCAGTACCCCGCCGGGGTGCCGGCCGAGATCGATGCGTCGCAGTATCGATCGCTGGCCCATCTGCTTGAGGATTCTTTCCAAAAGAACCGCAACCGCCGTGCGTTTGAATGCATGGGCAAGGTGCTGACCTACGGCGAGCTGGATACGCTGTCGCGCCAACTGGCGGCGTGGCTGCAATCGCGGGGCCTGGCGCCCGGCGCGCGCGTCGCGCTGATGATGCCGAACGTGTTGCAGTACCCGGTGGCGCTGGCCGCCGTGCTGCGCGCAGGCTACGTGGTCGTCAACGTCAATCCGCTGTACACCCCGCGCGAGCTGGAGCACCAGCTCAAGGACAGCGGCGCCGAAGCCATCATCATCCTCGAGAACTTCGCGACGACGCTGCAGCGGGTGTTGCCCAATACGCCGGTCAAGCACATCGTGGTGGCGAGCATGGGCGACATGCTCGGCGGCCTCAAGGGCATGCTGGTCAATTTCGTCGTGCGCAGCGTCAAGAAGATGGTGCCGGCGTGGGAGCTGCCCAACTGCATTCGTTTCAACACCGCGCTGGAAGAGGGCGCCAAGCAGACGCTCAAGCCGATCTCCGTCGGCCCCGACGACGTGGCCTTCCTGCAATACACGGGCGGCACGACCGGCGTGTCCAAGGGCGCGACGCTGCTGCATCGCAATATCGTCGCCAACGTGCTGCAATCTGAAGCGTGGATGAACCCGGCGCTCACCAAGCCCGGCCGCGACGGCCGCATGCTGGCAGCCGATGAAGAGATCGTCACCATTACCGCGCTGCCGCTGTATCACATCTTCGCGCTGACGGTGTGTTGCCTGCTGTCGATGCGCAAGGGCGGGCTGGCGGTGCTGATCCCGAACCCGCGCGACATTCCGGGCTTCATCAAGGTGCTCAAGCAGTATCGCTTCCACATGTTCCCGGCCGTGAACACGCTGTACAACGCGCTGCTGAACAATCCCGAATTCAAGGATGTCGACTGCTCCAACCTGCGCGTGGCCAACGGTGGCGGCATGGCGGTGCAGGAAGCCGTGGCCAAGAAGTGGCTCGAGGTGACGGGGTGCCCGATTATCGAGGGCTACGGCCTGTCGGAAACCTCGCCGTCGGCCATTTGCAACCCGACTGATACCGACAAGTTTTCGGGCACCGTCGGCCTGCCGATTCCCGGCACCGAAATCGCCATCCGCGACGACGAAGGGCGCGACCAGCCGATCGGCCAGCCGGGCGAAATCTGCATCCGCGGCCCGCAGGTCATGGCAGGCTACTGGAAGCGTCCGGACGAGACCGCCAAGGTCATGTATGCCGACGGCTTCTTCAAGACCGGCGACGTGGGTGTGATGGACGAGCGCGGCTACACGAAGATTGTCGATCGCAAGAAGGACATGATCCTGGTGTCGGGTTTCAACGTGTACCCGAACGAGATCGAAGGCGTGGTGGCGATGTGCCCGGGCGTGCTGGAAGTGGCCGCCGTGGGCGTGCCCGACGTGCACTCGGGCGAGGTGGTGAAGCTGTTCGTGGTGCGTCGCGATCCGACGCTCACGGAACAGAAGCTGCAGGAGTTCTGCAAGGAACAGCTCACCGGCTACAAGCGCCCGAAGTTCATCGAGTTCCGCAACGAGCTGCCGAAGACCAACGTCGGCAAGATCCTGCGCCGTGAACTGCGCGACGAGGCGATGAAGAAGCGTGCCTGAGTCTGCGTAGCTGCATGAAAAAAGCCGCGAGGAATCGCGGCTTTTTTCATGGCGTGTCAGCCCACGTACAGCAGGATGCTGACGAACTGACACGCACTGCCCGCCAGTACGAACAGGTGCCAGATGCCGTGGAAGTGCCGCACCTTCTCGTCGAAGAGAAAGAAGCCGATGCCCGCCGTATAAAGTGCGCCACCCGCTACCAGCCACCTCAGGCCCGGTGCAGGCAGCGCGGCCGCCAGCGGCCCCATGGCAATCAGCACCAGCCAGCCCATCACCACGTAGATCAGCAGTGAGAACAAGCGGGTGCGGCGGCCGATCCAGAGTTCCTGTGCAATGCCGATGGCCGCCAGTGCCCAGTTGACCCCAAACAGCGCCCAGCCCCAGGGGCCGCGCAGCGTGACGAGCGCAAACGGGGTGTAGCTGCCGGCGATCAGCAGGTAGATGGCGCAATAGTCGAGTCGCTGGAAGATCGCCTTGGCCGGGCCGCGCAGGCTGTGATACAGCGTGGAGATTGTGTAGAGCAGGACCAATGTGGTGCCGTAGACCACGGAGCTGACCACCTTCCAGGCATCGTGGTGCAACGCTGACGAGGTCACCAGCACGGCCATGCCGGCGGCGGCAAGAATGGCGCCGGCCAGGTGGCTGACGCCGTTGAAACGTTCTCCGTGATACATGCACAGATCTCCGGGAAAGCTCGGTTGGCGTAGATCGGGACGAATGCAAGGCTCCATTCTTGCACGCGTTCGAACAGCTTGATCGCCGTGCGCCGCGATGTCACGGCCCGCTCTCTTACAATCCCCCAATGCCCGATACCGCCCTCAACGTCACGCCGCATCTGTCCATTCCGGAGTCGGAACTGGTCGAACGTTTTGTTCGCGCGAGCGGGCCGGGCGGGCAGAACATCAACAAGGTTTCAACGGCGGTGGAACTGCGTTTTGACGTTGCCCGATCGCCTTCTTTGCCGGAGCCGGTGCGAACCCGTCTGTTGGCAAAGCGCGATCGCCGTCTGACCGAGGAGGGGGTGCTCGTGATCGACGCACAGCGGTTCCGTACCCAGGACCGCAACCGGCAGGACGCGCGCGAACGCCTGGCCGCGTTTATCGCGACCGGGCTGCCTGTGCCCAAGTCGCGTATTGCCACCAAGCCAACGCGCGCTTCCAAGATTCGCCGTCTGGACGGCAAGCGCGCACGTAGCGACATCAAGCGTGGGCGCTCCGGTTCCCACTCCTGGGATTAAGCGCGCTCGGGCGTTTTGATATGCGAGGACTCACGTCCATCTCGCGTCGCGCGTCTCCCGCATGCAGAGCACGCCGATCAGGCTGACCACGGCCGCCGTCGACACATACATCCCCACCCAGCTCAGCCCGCCCTGGGCCGCCAGCACTTGCGCGATATACGGCGCAATCGACGCGCCCAGAATGCCGCCCAGGTTGTACGACACGCCGGCGCCGGTGTAGCGCACGTTGGTCGGGAACAGTTCGGGCAGCAGCGCACCCATCGGCGCGAAGGTCACGCCCATCAGGAACAGCTCGATGATGAGGAACAGCGCCACCAGCGGCGTCTGCCCACTACCCAGCAGCGGCGCCATCGTGAAGCCCGACAAGATGGCCGCGACGATGCCGACGATCAGCACCGGCTTGCGCCCAACGCGGTCCGAGGCCCACGCCGACAGTGGCGTCGCCAGCCCCATGAACACCACCGCCAGGCACAGCAGCCCCAAGAAGCTCGGGCGCGAGAAGTGCAGCGTGCCCACGCCGTACGACAGCGAGAACACCGTCGAGATATAGAACAGCGTGTAGCAGACGACCATGGCCAGCGCGCCGAGCAGTGTCGGCCACCAGTGGTGCGCCAGCAGTTCGGCCACGGGCACCTTCACGCGTTCCTGCCGATCGATGGCGGCTTGGAAGGCCGGGGTTTCGGCGATCTTCAATCGCACATACAGGCCCAGTGCCACCAGCACTGCGCTTACCAGGAAGGGCACGCGCCAGCCCCAGCTGCGGAACTGCTCGTCCGATAGCGCGATCGCCAGGCCGAAGAACAGCCCGTTCGATGCCAGGAAGCCCACCGATGGCCCCAACTGCGGAAACATGCCAAACCAGCCGCGCTTGCCCGCTGGCGCATTCTCGGTGGCCAGCAGCGCCGCGCCGCCCCATTCCCCGCCCAGGCCGATGCCCTGGCCAAAACGCAGCACGCACAGCAGGATCGGCGCAAGCGTGCCGATGCTGTCGTACCCCGGCACCAGCCCGATCAGCGTGGTCGAAATGCCCATTACCAGCAGCGATGCTACGAGCGTCGACTTGCGCCCGATCCGATCACCAAAGTGGCCGAACAGGAACGAGCCGATCGGTCGCGCAATAAACGCGATGCCGAACGTAACGAACGCCGACAGCGCCTGTGCCGTGGCAGACCCGTGCGGAAAGAACACCGGGCCGATGACCAGCGCCGCGGCTGTCGCATAGACATAGAAATCGTAAAACTCGATGGCCGTACCGATGAAGCTCGCAAAGACGATGCGCGAGCGGCTGGCGTCGGAGGCCGCACTGGGGGCGGAGGGCGCCATGGTTGGCGAAGTCGAAGAGGACATGCGGGTCTCCGGTGAGGTTCGCGTTGTTGTCGTTATGAAGCGCCGCGCGTTGCTGAGCTGTCGTCTGGCTGTCCGGCGGCGGGCTCGATCGCAGGAGCATAGCGCGCGGCCATGCAAAAAGGCACCCGAAGGTGCCTTCCTGCGCCCGCCAAGGAGAGGGGCGGCGGGCAAAAAACGCGGTGTGCGTCAGAACTTGTGGCGCACACCCACTGCCACGCCAACCTGGTTATCCGAGTTCGGCGTGATGAAGTACGTTTGCGATGCGGCCGGCAGATACCCAACCGATGTCTGCGCGCCCGTTGCCGGGTTGGTCACGTAGCCGATCGAATCCCAGTTCAGCGAGCCATTGCGCGAATACGCTGCCGTCAGGTACACGTCGGTGCGCTTCGAGAAGTTGTAGTCGGCAATGAAGTTCCACTGCTGCGGGTTGCGCGGGTTGATCGTGGCGCCGCCAATGGTCGCTTCCTTGATGTTGTCGTAGTAGTACGACAGCGTCAGGCCCAGGGCCGGGGTGGCCTGGTAGTTCACGCCCAGCCAGTAGAGGTCGTCGCGGTGCGGCGTCAGGGCTGCAGCGGCGCCGCTGCCAGGCGCTTCGGTGTTGCCGTAGCGGAAGCCGGCCATCACCTTGACCGGGCCCGTGGTGTAGCTGGCCGCAATGGCGGCGCGCTTGTCGCGGGCATATTCGTTGCCGCCCGACAGGCCCAGGGCTTCCGCAGCCGTCAGTACCTTCACTTCGTCATACGCGACGCCCAAGCCAAACGGGCCAGCGAAATAGTTCGCACCAACACCGTAGGCCGAGTTGGCCGTGTTGCTGCCCGTGCGCTCGCCAAACGCCCAGTGGCCTTCGACCGTCAGCGGACCGAACGCGCCGGTGTACTTGATCGCGTTGTCTTCGCGGAAGTTCGGGCCCAGCAGGCCGACCACCGGCTCCCACTGCGTGGCGTAACCGCTCGGCGAGAAGTTCGCCATCATGTCGAAGATCGTCGTGTACTGACGACCCAGCGTGATCTTGCCCCAGTTGCCCTGCAAGCCCACAAATGCTTGCCGGCCGAACAGGCGGCCACCTTGCTGCAGCGTGCCGGTGTCCATGCCGAAGCCCGATTCCAGTACGAACAGGCCCTTGAGGCCGCCACCGATGTCTTCAACGCCGCGCAAGCCCCAACGGTTGGAAGACAGCCCGCCTGCCTGCATTGCAAGGCGCGAACCGCTGCTGCCCGGAATGGCGACGCCTGCCGCCGTTACGTTTTGCTCGTGGTTGACGTATTCGACGTTCGCGTCGACCACGCCATACAGCGTCACACTCGACTGAGCCTGCGCAACACCCGCAAACGTGCCCAGCACTGCCAATGCCAGCAGCGATTTCTTCATCGGTCGGTCTCCAGATCCTTATTTATTGAGTTCGGTGGCAGGTAGACCCTCCGCTCTTGTCTTCCCGCCCCATGACTTTCAAACGAAGTCGCTGACTAATGTAGCAACGCGATACCGGGCTCGGTCGAAATTTGCGAACGAATGTTCGTAAACGCGCGTTTGCTGTCTGATCCCGGCAACAGGCTGTTTCCGAATTTGAAATAGATCGCGGATGAGTGCGGGCGATTCGTTGCGGTTTCTGATGCGATCCGCGCACCAACAGGGTTATCCCGTACAGTAGTGTTTGGTGCGTGGTCTTCTGATCGCGCGCAGGGTCTCGCCCGATGGCGGCCTTACAATGACGATTGCGCCGCACGCCATTGCCGACGGCGCCCGTATCCATGCTCGACCGCTTCCTCTCCGAATTCGACCGCGCCTTGCGCGCCGTGGCGGGCGTCACCCGCGCCAGCCGACCGAACCCTGCTGATGCCGTTATCGCGTCCACCTCCGTGGATACGGCCGATAATGCGACCAAGCTTTCCGAGGCTGACCGCCGCCATGCCGCCGGCCTGATGCGCGTGAACCATGTCGGCGAGGTCTGCGCCCAGGCCCTGTACCAGGGGCAAGCGCTGTTTGCCCGGGATCCGGCCATCCGGGCCCAGCTCGACGAAGCCGCACGCGAAGAAGAGGACCACCTCGCCTGGTGCGCCCAGCGCCTGCAGGAGTTGAACGACCGCCCGAGCCTGCTCAATCCGCTGTGGTATGCCGGCGCTTTCGCGATTGGCGCTGTGGCCGGGCGCCTTGGCGACAAGATCAGCCTCGGTTTCGTGGCGGAGACCGAGCGCCAGGTCGAGCATCACCTCGATGGCCATCTCGATGCATTGCCCGAACAGGACACCCGCTCGCGCGCGATCGTCGCCCAGATGCGCGACGACGAAATCCGCCACGGCGACAACGCGCGCGAGGCCGGCGGTATCGAACTCCCTGCGCCGATCCGCCAAGCCATGCGTGCCGCGTCACGCGTCATGACCACGGCCGCCTACCGCATCTGACGCGCGTATCGCGGCCCGAGGGCCCGACGACATACCGCCCGCTCCTCCATTTGCCCGACCTTTCCCGTCTGCGGTCTGTGCCCCCGCACCGCAGGCGGCGCTGCGTGCTGTTCTCTCACGTGGTTTCTACATAAACCACGCTATCTCCTTCATTTGATTGAGAAAAGTGACTCGCCTCCTCTGAGGGGGTGCGCTAAGTCATTGTTCTGATTGCAAATTTTCCGTCTCGCAGGCCCCCGCAAGCCTTGACCGCCTAAAGTCGTTCCTCTAAAGTGGGAAACAGTGTCAGAAAGTGTAGTTTTGTGGTGTAAAGAGGCCGTTTGCGGGCCAGTTGACGGCAAGGTGAGTGGCGATCGAGTCGCCACACGGAGAGAGAAACCAACGTGTTCCAGGGTGCGTCGGCGCTAACGCTGGATGCCAAAGGGCGGATGTCCATTCCGTCGCGGCACCGCGAAGCGCTCCAGCTGCAGGCCGAGGGTCGGGTGACTGTGACCAAGCACCCGGACGGTTGCCTCATGCTGTTTCCGCGCCCGGAGTGGGAACGCTTTCGCGAGCGAATCGCCGCGCTCCCGATGGAAGCCCACTGGTGGAAACGGATCTTCCTGGGCAGCGCCGCCGATGTCGAACTCGATACCGCCGGCCGCGTCCTCATCACCCCGGAACTGCGCACGGCCGCCAGCCTTGAACGCGACGTGATGCTGCTCGGCATGGGCAGCCACTTCGAAGTCTGGGACGCCGCCACGTACACCGCGAAGGAGCAAGCCGCCATGGCGCAAGGCATGCCCGACGCCCTCAAGAATTTCTCCTTTTGATGACGCACGATGACAACCCAAGCCAGTACGGGACTGCGCCATCAGACGGTGCTCTTAGACGAAGCAGTCGATGCGCTCATCTGGCGCGACGACGGCATCTATATCGATGGAACCTTCGGGAGAGGCGGGCACAGCCGGCTCATCCTGGAACGGCTGGGGCCCGGCGGCAGACTCGTCGCCTTCGACAAGGACCCGGCAGCAATCACCGAAGCGGGCACCGTAGAGGATGCCCGCTTCGCTATTGAGCATGACAGCTTCGCGCAGATGGCCCGGTGCCTGGACGCGCGTGGCGTGGAACGGGTGGCCGGCGTGCTGCTCGATCTCGGCATCAGCTCGCCGCAGATCGACGAAGGCGCACGCGGCTTTTCGTTCCGTATGGATGGCCCGCTCGACATGCGGATGGACACCACGCGCGGCATCACCGCAGCCCAATGGCTGGCCGAGGCTGATGAGCGCGACATTGCGAGGGTGATACGGGACTATGGGGAAGAACGGTTTGCTGTACAGATTGCAAAGGCGATTGTTGCTCGCCGGGGCCAATCCGGGGATCGAGGTCCTCTCGATCGCACATCCGAGCTTGCCGCGCTCGTGGCGCAAGCCGTCAAAACACGCGAGAAGGGCCAAGACCCTGCGACCCGCACCTTTCAAGCTTTACGGATTCACGTCAATCAAGAGCTTGCGGACCTCGAAACCGGTCTGAAGGCGGCCTTTGAACGCCTGGAACAGGGGGGACGTCTCGTCGTGATCAGCTTCCATTCGCTGGAAGACCGCATCGTCAAGCGCTTCATGCAGGCCCTGGCGCGCCCGGAGCAATCCGCCGCGCCGGAACTGCGTCGGGCGCCGCTGCGTGCACATGAACTGCCGGCGCCGCAGTTGCGCCTGCTTGGCCGTGTGAAGCCGTCGGAGGCCGAGGTGTCGGCCAACCCGCGTGCGCGCTCGGCCATCATGCGCGTGGCAGAGCGTTGCTGAGCCGACGGAGACGCATGCCATGAACCGCCTGAACATGTTCCTGCTGACCGCGCTGGTGCTGTGCGCGCTGTCGCTGGTCAACGCACAGCATCAGGCGCGGCAACTGTTTGTCGCGCTGGATCGCGCGCAGGCGGAAGAAAAGCAACTCAACACCGACTGGTCGCGCCTGCAATATGAGCAGAGCGCGCTGGGCAAGAGCGCTCGCATTGCTGATATCGCGAGCAAGCAATTGAAGATGTCGCCCGCGCAGGCGGGTCGCACGCAGTACCTGCAGGGGTTTGCCGATTTGCCGGCGGCCGGGATGCCCTCGGGGGCTTCCTCGGCGGCGGCCAGCGCGCCCACGGCTTCCGGAGTACAGCCATGAGCGGCGCACGCAAATCCAACGGCACCACGGCGCGCGCGCGCCTGGGCCAGTTTTCCGCCAGCCCGGTGCTGGGCCTGCGCTTGCCGATGTGGCGCTCGAAGCTGGTCGTGTTCCTGATGTTCGCGGCGTTCCTGGCGCTGATTGGCCGCGCGCTGTGGATTCAAGGTCCCGGCAACCGCTTCTATGAAGCCGAGGGCAAGAAGCGCTTCCAGCGCACGCTGGAGTTGCCGGCCACGCGCGGCAAGATTCTCGATCGCAATGGCCTGGTGCTGGCCACCAGCCTGCCGGTGAAGGCCATCTGGGCCGTGCCCGAAGACGTGCCCAACAACGTGCCTGGCGAAGACATGAAGAAGCTCGCCAAGCTGCTTGGCATGAACAACAAGGAGCTTTCGGGCAAGCTGGGCGAAGACAAGGGCTTCGTGTACCTCAAGCGCCAGGTGCTGCCCGAGGTGGCTGACCAGATTGCCGCGCTGAAGATCGAAGGCATCTACCAGACGCGAGAGTACAAACGCTTCTATCCGGAAGGCGAAGCGATGGCGCATATCGTTGGTTTCACCAACGTTGAGGACAAGGGCCAGGAAGGCATGGAGCTGGCGCGCGAGTCCGACCTCGCAGGCGCTGCGGGTCAGCGTCAAGTGATCAAGGATCGCCTGGGCCGCGTGGTGGAAGACGTGGGCGTGCTCAAGGCCCCGCGTGATGGGCATGACCAGACGCTGTCGATCGACGCCAAGATCCAGTATCTGACCTTCAATGAACTGAAGGCCGCCATTGAGCGTACCCACGCCAAGGCCGCCAGTGCCATCGTGCTGGATGCCCAGACCGGCGAGGTGCTGGCGCTTGCCAACTACCCGACCTACAACCCGAACGACCGCAGCCGCCTGTCGGGCGAGCAATTGCGCAACCGCGTGTTGACCGACACCTTCGAGCCCGGCTCGATGATGAAGCCGGTCACCATCAGCCTGGCGCTGCAGCTCAAGCGCGTGACGCCTACCACGCTGGTGCAGACCAACGGCAAATACAGCTTTGAAGGCGCAACCATTTCCGATACCGGCAACTACGGCACGCTCACGGTTGCGCAGGTGATCCAGCACTCCAGCAACATCGGTACGACCAAGATCGCGATGATGCTCAAGCCGCAGGAAATGTGGGATATGTTCACCAGCGTCGGCTTGGGTCAGGCGCCGAAGATCGGCTTTCCGGGCGCGGTGGCAGGGCGGCTGCGGCCGGCAAACAAATGGCGCCGCATCGAGCAGGCGACCATGTCGTACGGCTACGGCCTGTCGGTGTCGCTGTTCCAGATTGCACATGCGTACACCATCTTCGCGCACGATGGCGAGCTGATCCCGATCACCATGTACCGCACCGATGGCCAGCCGCCGCAGGGCGAGCGCGTGATCTCGCCGGAGGTGGCGCGGCAGGTCCGCCAGATGCTGGAGACGGTGACGGCGCCCGGCGGTACCGCGCCCCAGGCCCAGGTGATGGGCTATCGCGTGGGCGGCAAGACCGGCACGGCATGGAAGCACACCGGACGCGGCTATGACCGCTCCAAGTATCGCGCCTCGTTTATTGGCCTGGCGCCGATGTCGAACCCGCGCATCATCGTGGCGGTGAGCGTGGACGAGCCCACGGTGGGTAACCGCTATGGCGGCGGCGCGGCCGGCCCGGTGTTCTCCCAAATCGTGGGCGGCACCCTGCGCGCGTTGAACGTGCCACCGGATTCGCCGGTGCGCCAGCTCGTGATGACCCCGGACGTGCCGGAAGAGCCGGTGGGGGGCTTGCAATGACAGCCAAGCCCACCTCCGATCGTCCGACGATCGCTGCGCGCCTCGCGCCCGTCGTGGATTGGCTGCGCGCCCAGGCTCCGGCCGGTGCCGACCTCACCAGCGACACGCGCAAGCTCAAGACCGGCGATGTGTTCGTTGCCTACGTGCTCGGCAATGTGCGCCAGCGTGGCGATGGCCGTCCGCATATTCCGCAGGCCATCGAAGCTGGTGCTTCTGCCGTGCTGGCCGAAGCCCATGGCTACGCGATGCCCGCCGACGCGCCCGTGCGCATCCTGCCGGTGGACGGCCTGGCTGAACTGGCCGGACCGCTGGCCGCGCAGTGGTACGGCGTGCCGGGCCCGCAAGCGCTGCGTGTGATTGGCGTGACGGGCACCAACGGCAAGACATCGTGTTCGCAATGGATTGCGCAGGCCCTGACCAAGCACGGCGAGCGTTGCGCAGTGGTGGGTACGCTCGGCACTGGGTTTGTCGATGCGCTGGCCGCCACCGGCTTTACCACGCCGGACGCCATTCAACTCCAGCGCAGCCTTGCCGATCTGCACCGTGCAGGCGCCCGCGCCATTGCCATGGAGGTGTCGTCGCATGGCCTGGAGCAAGGCCGTGTGGATGGCACCTGCTTCGACGTCGCGGTGTTTACGAACCTGACGCAGGATCACCTCGACTACCACGGCACGATGGCCGAGTACGAACTCGCCAAGGCGCGCCTGTTCGGCTGGCCAGGCCTACGCGCAGCGGTCATCAACCGCGACGCCGCCGCCGGCGCCCGCTTGCTCCAGAACGCCCGCGCCGATGTCCAGACCATCGAATACGGCATTGACGGCGAAGCCGCTGCGCAGCACGGTGCCAGGCAATGGCTGCGAGCCAGCAACGTGCGCGCGCATCGCACCGGCACGACGTTCGAGGTGGATGGCAGCTTTGGTCATGCGACCGTCCATGCGCCGACCGTTGGTCTGTTCAACGTATCAAATCTCCTGGGTGTGCTGGGTGCACTGCTGGCGGCTGGCTTGCCGTGGCAGGACGCCATCGCGCGCCTGGAAAAGCTGCAACCCGTGAGCGGCCGCATGGAGCGTTTCGGCGGCGAAGACGGTCCGCTGGTGGTGGTCGATTACGCCCACACCCCCGACGCACTGGAGCAGACGCTGCGCGCACTCGCGCCGATTACCGAAGCGCGCGGCGGCAAGCTGTGGGCCGTGTTCGGCTGCGGTGGTGATCGCGACCCCGGCAAGCGTCCGCAAATGGGCGCCATCGCCGAGCGTCTGGCGCCGCACGTGGTGCTGACCTCCGACAACCCGCGCAGCGAAGATCCGCAGCACATCCTCGACGAGATCGCGGATGGCATGGACAACCCGCGTGGCGCCACCCAGATCGAAGACCGCGCGGCTGCCATCCTGCACGCTGTGCGGCATGCAGATGCGCATGACGTGATTGTCGTGGCTGGCAAGGGACATGAATCGACGCAGGAGATTGCCGGTCGCAAGCGACCGTTCTCCGATCAGGAACATGTGCGCCTGGCGCTCGCAGCCCGTGGGGTGAATGCATGAGCGCCCCGACCGTGATGATGCACGCGACCGACGCCGCTGCCTGGATGACCGGCGCCTATCTGGCCGGCCCCGACGCGGCCATCCTGCGCGTGACGACCGACAGTCGCGCCGTGCAGCCCGGCGACCTGTTCGTCGCGCTGATCGGCGAGCGTTTCGATGCGCACGATTTCCTGCCCGAAGTGGTGGCGCGCGGCGCTGCCGCCGTGCTGGTGTCGCGTGCACCGGCGGCCACGCTGGATGTGACCAACGTGGCCGTGCTGACCGTCGCCGATACGCGCATCGGGCTCGGCCAACTTGCCGCCGGATGGCGTCGCCAGTTCCCGATTCCGGTCGTCGCCGTGACGGGCAGCAACGGCAAGACCACGGTCAAGGAGATGATCTCCGCGATCTTCGCGCAGGCCGTGGGTGAAGACGCCCGCCTGGCGACCGCCGGCAACTTCAACAACGACATCGGCCTGCCACTCACGCTGTTCCGCTTGAACGCGCAACACAAGCTTGCCGTGCTTGAACTCGGCATGAACCATCCGGGCGAGACGGCCGTATTGGCCGCCATTGCCCAGCCGACCGTGGCGATGATCAACAACGCCCAGCGCGAGCACCAGGAATTCATGGTCAGCGTGGAAGCGGTTGCTGAAGAACATGCCGCTGTGCTGGCCGCGTTGCCGGCCGATGGCGTGGCGGTGTATCCGCGTGATGCGGCCAACGGCGGCGAGTATGCGCCGGTGTGGCAAGCCGCGGCGGGTTCGCGTCGCGTGCTCGATTTCGGTATCGAGGCCGGCGCCGTGACGGGCACGGTGGAGGACACTGCCGACGGGCAACGCATTGATGTGCAGGCCCCCGGCCAGCGCTTCGTCATTACGTTGCCGCTGCTGGGTTTGCACAACGCACGCAACGCGCTGGCCGCGACGGCATGTGCGCTGGCTGCCGGTGTTGCTCCCGAGGTGATCGCACAAGCGCTGGGCAACTTTGCGCCCGTCAAGGGGCGGTTGCAGCGCAAGCAGGGCACGCACGGCGGCCTCGTCATCGACGACACGTACAACGCGAACCCGGATTCGATGCGCGCGGCGATCGATGCGCTTGTCACGCTGCCGGCGCCGCGCTGGTTGGTGCTGGGTGACATGGGCGAGGTTGGCTCGCAGGGCCCGGCCTTCCACGAAGAGATCGGCGCCTATGCGCGCGAGCACGGCATCGACGCGGTGCTGGCAACCGGCGAGCTTGCGCGCCACACAGTCGATGCCTTCGGCGCGGGTGCCCAGCATTTTGCGTCGGCGGAAGACCTGATTGAGCACGGCGTGCCTGCCATTGCGCCGGCCGCGACGGTATTGGTGAAGGGCTCGCGCTTCATGCGGATGGAACGCATTGTGGAAGCGCTGGTCTTGAAAGACCCGGTAGCGGATTCGCCGGCCGGTTCCAGCACACAACAGCAGCATTAAGGGAAGCAAGAACCCATGTTATTGGCATTGGCGCAATGGTTGCAGAACGACTACGGCTTCCTGCGCGTCTTCAACTATCTGACGTTCCGCGCCGTGATGGCATCTCTCACGGCGCTGGTGATCGGCCTCGGGTTCGGGCCGTTTGTGATCCGTCGCCTGACGGAACTGAAAGTCGGCCAGGCCGTGCGCAGCTATGGTCCGCAGACGCATCTGGTCAAGGCCGGCACCCCTACCATGGGCGGTGTGCTGGTGCTCATCGGCATTGCCGTGTCGACGCTGCTGTGGGCGGACTGGGGCAACCGCTTCATCTGGATCGTGCTGCTGGTCACGCTCGGCTACGGTGCGGTCGGCTGGGTGGATGACTACCGCAAGGTCGTGCACCGTGATCCGAAGGGCATGTCTTCGCGCGAGAAGTTCTTCTGGCAGACCGTGATCGGCCTGTTTGCGGCTGCGTATCTGGCGTTCTCGGTGTCCGAGACGAGCAACATGCGCGTGCTCGAGCTGTTCATGGACTGGGTGCGCAGCGGCCTGTCACTGAACCTGCCGGCCAAGTCGCACCTGATCGTGCCGTTCTTCAAGGAAGTCAGCTACCCGCTGGGCGTGTTCGGCTTCATTGTGCTGACGTACCTCGTCATCGTCGGCTCCAGCAACGCGGTGAATCTGACCGATGGACTCGATGGCCTCGTCATCATGCCGGTCGTGCTGGTGGGCAGCGCGCTGGGCATCTTCGCCTACGTGATGGGCAGCGCCGTCTACAGCAAGTACCTGCTGTTCCCGCACATTCCGGGCGCGGGTGAGCTGCTGATCTTCTGCTCGGCGATGGCAGGGGCGGGGCTTGCCTTCCTGTGGTTCAACGCACACCCGGCGCAGGTCTTCATGGGTGACGTCGGCGCGCTGGCGCTGGGTGGCGCGCTCGGCACCATCGCCGTGATCGTGCGTCAGGAAATCGTGCTCTTCATCATGGGCGGCATCTTCGTGGCCGAGACCGTCTCGGTGATGCTGCAGGTGACGTGGTTCAAATTCACCAAGAAGCGTTATGGCGAAGGCCGGCGCCTGTTCCGCATGGCGCCGCTGCACCATCATTTCGAGTTGTCCGGCTGGAAAGAAACGCAAGTGGTCGTGCGCTTCTGGGTCATCACCATGATGCTGGTGCTGATCGGCCTGTCGACCCTGAAGCTGCGATGAGCACGGACATGATCGACATGACCGACCCCACCACCCCGGACGACGACATGGCCGCCACGCAGCCGGAAGCGGCCGTGGACGCCGTGGTCGCGACGCTCGATTCTGCCGAGCCGATGCCCGCTGCTGAAACCGCGCAGGCGCCGCGCATGTTCGGCGAGTTCGAGGCGCCGGTGGTGCTGGTGCTCGGCCTGGGTGAGTCTGGCCTGGCGATGGCGCGCTGGTGTGCCCGTCATGGCGCACGCGTGCGCGTGGCCGATACGCGCGAGGCACCGGCCAACCTGCCGACGCTGCGCTCGCACGTGCCGGACGCCGAATTCGTGAGCGGTCCGTTCGCCGTATCGCTGCTGGACGGTGTGACGCTGGTGGCGATCAGCCCCGGCCTGTCGCCGCTGGATGCCAACGTCGCGGCGCTGCTGAGCGCCGCCAATGCGCGCAGCGTGCCGGTGTGGGGCGAGATCGAATTGTTTGCCCGCGCGTTGGCGGGTCTGAAGGCCGCGCAAGGCTACTCGCCGCGCGTGCTGGCCATCACCGGCACCAACGGCAAGACGACCACCACGGCGCTTACGGGCGCCTTGGTCGAGCGCGCCGGCAAGACCGTCGGCGTGGCAGGCAACATCAGCCCGTCGGCGTTGGATAAGCTCGGCGAATGCGTTGACGCCGGCACCCTGCCCGACGTGTGGGTGCTGGAGCTTTCCAGTTTCCAGCTCGAAACCACGCACACGCTGGACGCAGATGCCGCCACCGTCCTGAACATCACGCAGGATCACCTTGACTGGCACGGCACGATGGACGCCTATGCCGCTGCCAAGGGCCGCATCTTCGGTGCCAAAACCGTGCGCGTGCTGAACCGTCAGGACGCCGGCGTGATGGCCTTCGCCAGCAAGAGCGGTGGCGATATCACCTTCGGGATCGACGAGCCGAGCACGCCCGATGCGCTTGGCTTGCTGCGCGAGGGCGGCATGCCCTGGATCGTATTGGCCGAAGCCGATGAGGACGATCTGCCGAAGCCCGCGCGCCGCAAGAAGGGTGACCCGGCGCCCGCCGCGCCGGTGCCGGTGCGCCTCAAGCGCCTGATGCCCGCCGACGCACTGCGCATCCGTGGCTTGCACAACGCGACCAACGCGATGGCCGCGCTGGCACTGTGCCGCGCGATCGGCCTGCCAGTGAGCGCACTGCTGCACGGCCTGCGCGATTACGCCGGCGAACCGCACCGCGTCGAGCTGATCGCCGCGTTTGACGACATCGAATTCTTCGACGACAGCAAGGGCACCAACGTCGGTGCGACCGTGGCCGCACTCTCGGGCTTGTCCAAGCATGTCGTGCTGATTGCGGGTGGCGATGGCAAGGGGCAGGACTTCTCGCCGCTGGCTGAGCCGGTCGCGCAATACGCACGTGCCGTGGTGCTCATCGGCCGCGATGCGCCGCTGATCCGCGAGGCGCTGACCAATACCGGCGTCAAGCTGGTCGACGCCCCGACGCTGGAAGCCGCCGTGCAGGAAGCCGCTGTGCACGCGCAACCCGGCGACGCCGTGCTGTTGTCTCCGGCGTGCGCCAGCTTTGACATGTTCCGCAACTACGAACACCGCGCCCAGGTGTTTCACGAGGCCGTGGCCGCATTGGCGGCAGACCGAGGAGTCCTCCTATGAGCGACACCCAGATCAAGCGCAGCGGCTTCATCGGCGCGACCATCGGCAACGCGTGGGATGGGCTGCGCGATGCCGTTTCGGGCGTCAAGCCCACGCGCTCCAAGATGATGGAGTACGACCAGCCGCTGATGTGGGTGGCGATCGTGCTGCTCGGCCTCGGGCTGGTGATGGTGTATTCGGCGTCGATCGCGTTGCCGGATTCGCCCAAGTACGCCAACTACAGCAACGGCCATTTTCTGATTCGCCACATCTTCTCACTGGTGATCGGGCTGGTCGGTGCGATCGTCGCATTCCAGATTCCGGTCAAGTTCTGGGACAAATACGCTCCCAAGCTCTTCATCATCGCCTTGGTGCTGCTGGTGCTCGTGCTCGTGCCGCACGTGGGCAAGGGCGTGAACGGCGCACGCCGCTGGCTGCCGCTGGGCATCATGAACTTCCAGCCGTCCGAGCTGATGAAGCTGGCGGTGGTGCTGTACGCCGCCAACTACACCGTGCGCAAGCAGGACTGGATGCAGAGCGTGCGCAAGGGCTTCCTGCCCATGGGTGTGGCCGTGGCGTTCGTCGGCTCGCTCCTGCTGTTGGAGCCGGACATGGGCGCGTTCCTGGTGATCGCGGCTGTGGCCATGGGCATCCTGTTCCTGGGCGGCGTGAACGGCAAGCTGTTCGGTGGGCTGGTGCTGACTGCGATTTCAACCTTCTCGCTGCTGATCGTGGCGTCGCCCTGGCGGCGCGAGCGGATCTTCGCGTACCTGAACCCGTGGCAAGAGGAATACGCACAGGGCAAGGCGTACCAATTGACGCACTCGCTCATCGCGTTTGGCCGTGGCGAGTGGACGGGCGTTGGCCTGGGCGGCAGCATCGAGAAGCTGCACTACCTGCCTGAAGCGCATACCGACTTCATCCTGGCGGTGATCGGCGAGGAGCTGGGCTTTGTCGGCGTGCTGATCGTGATCCTGCTGTTCTATTGGATGGTGCGCCGCGCGTTCGAGATCGGCCGCACCGCGCTGCAGCTCGACCGCACGTTCGCCGGCCTGGTTGCCAAGGGCCTGGGTATCTGGGTCGGCTGGCAGGCCTTCATCAACATGGGTGTGAACCTCGGCTTGCTGCCGACCAAGGGCCTGACGCTGCCGATGGTCAGCTACGGCGGCTCGGGCATCCTGATGAACTGCGTGGCGCTCGCGCTGCTGTTGCGTATCGATTATGAAAACCGCGTGCTGATGCGGGGGGGCAAGGTATGACGGCACGCAATTCGGCCGATCTGGCGCCGCGCACGCTCCTCGTCATGGCCGGTGGTACGGGGGGTCATATCTTCCCTGCATTGTCGGTAGCCAAGCTGTTGGCCGCGCGTGGCTGGAAGGTGGTGTGGCTCGGCAACGCGAACGGCATGGAAGGCCAGTTGGTGCCCAAGCACGGCTTCCCTCTGGAGTCGGTGCAGTTTGGTGGTTTGCGTGGCAAGGGCCTCGTCACCAAGTTGCTGCTGCCGCTCAATCTGCTGCGCGCGTTCTGGCAGAGCCTGGGCGTGGTGCGCCGTGTGCGTCCCAACGTGGTGCTGGGCATGGGCGGCTATATCACGTTCCCGGGCGGCATGATGAGCGTGCTGCTGGGGCGCCCGCTGGTGCTGCACGAACAGAATTCCATTGCAGGTCTAGCCAACCGCGTGCTCGCGCGCGTGGCCGATCGCGTGCTCTGCGCGTTTCCGAATGCGCTGTCCGGCGCCGAGTGGGTCGGCAATCCGATCCGCGCCGATCTGGCAATGCTGGCTTCGCCGCAAGCGCGCTACGCCGAGCGTACCGGCCCGCTGCGCGTGCTGGTCGTGGGCGGCAGCCTGGGCGCGGCGGCGCTCAACGATGTGGTGCCCAAGGCGCTGGCGTTGCTGCCAGCCGATACGCGCCCGATCGTCATCCACCAGGCCGGCGCCAAGCAGATCGACACGCTGCGCGCCAACTATGCCGCCGCCGGCATTGATGATGCCCACGCGCAGCCGGTGCCCTTCATCGACGACATGGCAGCCGCGTATGCGCACGCCGATCTCGTGATCTGCCGCGCGGGCGCAATGACTGTTTCAGAAGTGGCCGCGGCGGGTGTCGCGGCGCTGTTCGTGCCGTTCCCGCATGCCGTGGACGATCACCAGACCACCAACGCGCGCTTCCTCTCCGAACGCGGCGCGGCGCTGTTGGTGTCGCAGCAGGAACTGGGTCCGGCATCGCTGGCAGATACACTCGCGTCCCTGACGCGTGCGCAATTGGCCAATATGGCGGCTAAAGCACGTGAGCAGGCACGGCCCGCAGCGGCCGAGCGTGTTGCCGACGTGTGTGTAGCGGTGGCACGGGCATAGGGAATCGAATCGATATGAAGCACATCGTCAAGAACATCCATTTTGTAGGCATCGGCGGCGCCGGCATGAGCGGCATCGCCGAGGTGCTGCTTAACCTGGGCTACCGCGTGACAGGCTCCGATCTGGGCAGCAGCGCGACCACGCAGCGCCTGGCAACGCTTGGCGCGACGATCATGCAGGGCCATGCGCCGGAACATGTGATCGGCGCCAATGCCGTGGTGGTGTCCACCGCCGTGCGCGGCGACAATCCGGAAGTGCTGGCCGCGCGCGCCAAGCGCATCCCCATCGTGCCGCGTGCGGTGATGCTGGCCGAGCTGATGCGCCTGAAGCAGGGCATCGCCATTGCCGGCACGCACGGCAAGACGACGACCACCAGCCTGGTCGCATCCGTGCTGGCCGAGGGCGGCCTGGACCCGACCTTCGTGATCGGCGGGCGCCTGAACTCGGCCGGCGCCAACGCGCGGCTGGGCACGGGCGATTTCATCGTCGCCGAGGCCGACGAATCCGACGCGTCGTTCCTCAACCTGTTCCCCGTGATCGAGGTCATCACCAATATCGATGCCGATCACATGGATACCTACGGGCACGACTTCGCGCGCCTGAAGCAGGCGTTCATCGAGTTCACGCAGCGTCTGCCGTTCTACGGCATCGCCGTGCTGTGCGTGGATGACCCGAACGTGCGCGAAATTCTGCCGTTCGTCTCCAAGCCTGTCGTGCGCTACGGTTTTGCCGAAGATGCGCAGGTGCGTGCCGTCAATGCGCGCGCCGTCGATGGCCGCATGGAATTCACCGTGATCCGCCAGCTTGACGGCCATGCCGAGCCGCCGCTGTCGATCACGCTCAACCTGCCGGGCCTGCACAACGTGCAGAACGCGCTGGCTGCCATCGCCATCGCGACTGAACTGGAAGTGCCGGACGAGGCTATCGTCAAGGCGCTGGCCGAGTTCACCGGCGTGGGCCGCCGCTTCCAGCGCTACGGCGAAGTGCCGACCGCTGACGGCACGGGCCGCTTCACGCTCATCGACGACTACGGCCATCACCCCGTCGAGATGGCTGCAACGCTTGCCGCTGCGCGCGGTGCGTTCCCCGGTCGCCGCCTCGTGCTGTCGTTCCAGCCGCACCGCTTCACGCGCACGCGCGATTGCTTTGAAGATTTTGTGAAGGTGCTCGGCACTGTCGACGCGCTGCTGCTGGCCGAGGTGTACGCGGCCGGCGAGCCGCCCATCATCGCCGCCGACGGCCGTGCGCTTACGCGTGCGCTACGCGTGGCGAACAAGATCGAACCGGTATTCGTGGAACAGATCGAAGACATGCCGCAAGCGATCCTGGCTGCGGCGCAGGACGGCGACGTGGTCATCACCATGGGCGCTGGATCGATCGGACAGGTGCCCGGTCAGGTGGTTGCGTTGCAGGCTCAGGCGCGCACGGCAAACGTCGTGGATCTGAACGGAGGCGCCGCAGCATGACGACCGGTCCGTTTGTTCCACATCCGACGATTGATCCGAAGTCCCTCGGCAAGGTGGGCGTGCTCATGGGCGGTCGTTCCGCCGAGCGCGACATTTCGCTGATGTCCGGCAACGGCGTGCTGGCAGCGCTGCGCGCACGCGGCGTCGATGCGCACCCGTTCGATCCGGGCCAGCAGGCCGTGGCCGATCTGGCCAAGCAAGGGTTCGACCGCGTGGTGATCTCGCTGCACGGCCGCTTTGGCGAAGACGGCACGATCCAGGGCCTGCTCGAGCAATTCGGCATTCCTTACACCGGCAGCGGCGTACTCGCGTCTGCGCTGGCGATGGACAAGGAAGCCACCAAGCGCCAATGGCAGACCCACGGCCTGCCCACGCCCGATTTCGTGATGCTGCACGCCAGCGCTGACTGGCAAGCCGTGGCCGACCGTCTTGGCCTGCCCCTGATCGTCAAGCCGGCGCGCGAAGGCTCGTCGATCGGTCTGACCAAGGTCACGAGCGTCGCTGAACTGCCCGCCGCCTACGAAAAGGCCGCGCGCCTGGACCGCGACGTGATGGCCGAGCAGTTCATCGAAGGCGACGAGCTGACCTGCCCGATCATCGGCGAAGGCGAGAGCGCCACGGCATTGCCGCTCATCCGCATCGTCGCGCCGCAGGCCAACTACGACTACCAGAACAAGTACTTCACCGACGACACGCGTTACGAATGCCCGGCACCGATTCCCGCCGATGTGGCCGCGCGCGTGCAGGGGCTGGTGGTGCAGGCGTATCGCGGACTGGGCTGCCGTGGCTGGGGCCGCGCCGACATCATGCTGCGCAAGTCCGACAACGCGCCGTTCCTGCTGGAGATGAACACGTCGCCGGGCATGACCGGCCATTCGCTGGTGCCGATGGGCGCACGCGCTGCCGGCATCAGCTATGAAGACTTCGTGTTGCAACTGGCAGCGAGTGCATCGCTGGAGCTGCACGCGAGCACCGACTGGAAACCCGAGTAAGCGAAACCGGACTGCACAACGTTATGTGGCACAACACCCGTCTCCTCAACGCCGTCGCGAGTGCGCTGTACGCGCTGCTCGCGTTGGGCGCATTGGGCGTGGGGGCGGTCTGGCTGATGCAGCGACCGATGTTCCAGCTGCAGCAGGTGCGTGTGATGCCGATGGCCGGCAGCGAGTTGCGCCACGTGAATGTGCCCAGTCTGCGCGCCAACGCGCTGACCAAGCTGCGCGGCAATTTCTTCTCGCTGAATCTGGATGAGGCGCGTGCCGCGTTCGAATCGGTGCCGTGGGTGCGGCGTGCGAGCGTGCGCCGCGTTTGGCCAAACGGGCTGCTGGTGGAAGTGCAGGAACACGAAGCGCTTGGCACCTGGGGTGGTAATGAGTCCGGCAAGCTGGTCAACACGTATGGCGAAGTCTTCGTGGCCAACCTGGCCGAAGCCGAGGACGACACCGACCTGGTTGCGCTGGCCGGCCCCGAAGGTACCGAACAGGATGTGGTGGACAAGCTGGAGACCATGACCGAGTGGTTCAAGCCGATGAACGTCGAACCGCTGAGCGTGACGCTCACCGACCGCTACGCCTGGCGCGCGCGGTTGTCCAACGGCACGGTCATCGAGCTGGGCCGTGAACTGAATGACGATGACCGCACCGCGCTGGCCGCGCGTGCCCGCCGCTTTGTGCGTGCGTGGCCCGAGGTGACGAAGCGCTGGGGCGGTCAGATCGAATACGCCGATCTGCGGTATCCGAATGGGTTCGCAGTTCGGGCGGCGGGTGTGCGCTTCCTGACCGATGCGCAGGCTGCGGTGCTGGCCAAGGGGGGCAAGCTGCCCGGCACCGGCAATGCTGCAAAGCCGAAAGCAAATGCAGCGGCCAACAACAAAGCAACGCGAAGCACAGAGAAAACGCGATGAGCAAGGAATACAAGGATCTTCTGGTCGGGCTGGATATCGGCACCTCCAAGGTGGTGGCGGTGGTGGCCGAGCTGCGTCCTGACGGCGCCTACGAGGTCATCGGCATGGGCCAGACCGAATCGAAGGGGCTGAAGAAGGGCGTGGTCGTCAACATCGAGGCGACCGTCCAGTCGATCCAGAAGGCGCTCGAAGAAGCCGAACTGATGGCCGACTGCAAGATCAGCGAGGTCTTCACGGGCATTGCCGGCAGCCATATCCGCAGCTTCAACTCAAGCGGCATGGTGGCGATCAAGGACAAGGAGGTCACCTCCACCGATGTGGCCCGTGTGATCGAGACCGCCAAGGCCGTCAACATCCCGACCGATCAGCAGATCCTGCACATCCTCACGCAGGAATTCATCATCGACGGCCAGGAAGACGTGCGCGAGCCGATCGGCATGAGCGGCATCCGGCTTGAAGTGAAGGTGCACATCGTGACCGGCGCGGTGAGCGCGGCGCAGAACATCGTCAAGTGCGTGCGCCGTTGCGGGCTGGAAGTGCACGACCTGATCCTGCAGCCGCTCGCATCGAGCTTGGCCGTGCTGACCGAAGACGAAAAGGAACTCGGCGTGGTGCTAGTCGACATCGGCAGCGGCACGACCGACATCGCTATCTTCAGTGAGGGCGCGATCCGCCACACGGCCGTGATCCCCATCGCCGGTGACCAGATCACCAACGATATCGCCATGGCGCTGCGCACGCCAACGCCGGACGCTGAAGACATCAAGATCCAGTACGGGATCGCCAAGCAGGTGCTGGCCGATCCGGACGAGATGATCGATGTGCCGGGCGTCGGCGATCGTGGTCCGCGCACATTGAGCCGCCAGGCGCTGGCCGCTGTGATCGAGCCGCGCGTGGAAGAGCTGTTCTCGCTCGTGCATCAGGTGGTGCGCGAGTCCGGTTATGAGGAACTGCTCTCCAGCGGCGTGGTCCTCACCGGCGGTACCGCAATGATGCCGGGCATGGTCGAGCTGGGTGAAGACATGTTCTTGAAGCCCGTGCGTGTGGGCGTGCCCGAGTACCGCGGCAATCTGCACGAGGTGGTGAAGAGCCCGCGTTACGCCACGGTGATGGGCTTGCTGCAGGAAGGTCGCGTGCAGCGCGTGCGCGGGCGCAAGGTCGTGGTGCAGTCCGGGTCGGCCAAGCAGATCTGGACGCGCATGAAGGAATGGTTCATCGGCAACTTCTAAGCATGGGTGTGCTGGGCGTTGACGATGTGCTCCCTGGGGGGAGCAAGTTGAGTTTCTTGTTTTGATGTTTTTTGTTCAGGAACCAGGAGTTGCGGCGGGGAGGCTGCATCGTCTGGGACTGATCACTTCTGGAGGCAATGATGGACTTCGACATGATTGAAACGGAAATGCAGGACGGCACCATCATCAAGGTGGTCGGCGTCGGCGGCGCGGGCGGTAATGCCGTGCAGCACATGATCAACCGCGGCGTGCAAGGCGTGGAATTCATCTGCATGAACACCGATGCGCAGGCGCTCAAGCGCTCGACCGCATCGCGCGTGCTGCAACTGGGCAGCACCGGCCTGGGCGCGGGTGCCAAGCCGGAAGTGGGCAAGCACTGCGCAGAAGAAGCCCGTGAGCAGATCGCCGACGCACTGCGCGGCGCGCACATGGTCTTCATCACTGCCGGCATGGGCGGCGGTACGGGCACGGGCGCAGCACCGGTGGTTGCGCAGGTGGCCAAGGAAATGG
The DNA here is from genome assembly GCF_958405935.1 of Ralstonia psammae. Classification (NCBI taxonomy): domain Bacteria; kingdom Pseudomonadati; phylum Pseudomonadota; class Betaproteobacteria; order Burkholderiales; family Burkholderiaceae; genus Ralstonia; species Ralstonia psammae. Next base: position 90,934 of record NZ_CATZBU010000015.1, on the reverse strand, counting down.
GCATCCTGACCGTGGGCGTGGTCTCCAAGCCGTTCGACTTCGAAGGCGCACGCCGCTCGAAGGTTGGCGAACACGGCGCGAATGACCTCGAAGGCAACGTCGATTCGCTGATCGTGGTGCTCAACGAAAAGCTCTTCGAAGTCATGGGCGACGACGCCGAGATGGACAAGTGCTTCCAGTGCGCCGACGACGTGCTGCACAACGCGGTTGCCGGCATTGCGGAAATCATCAACGTCGACGGTCTGGTGAACGTCGACTTTGAAGACGTGAAGACCGTGATGGGCGAACAAGGCAAGGCGATGATGGGCACGGCTACCGTGTCCGGCGTCGACCGTGCACGCCTGGCGGCAGAACAAGCCGTGGCAAGCCCGTTGCTGGAAGGCGTGGACCTGTCGGGCGCGCGTGGCGTGCTAGTCAACATCACGGCCAGCCGCTCGCTCAAGCTGTCCGAGACCAAGGAAGTGATGAACACCATCCGCAGCTATGCCGCGGAAGATGCCACCGTCATCTTCGGTACGGTCTACGACGATGCCATGGGCGATGCACTGCGCGTGACCGTAGTTGCCACGGGCCTGGGACGCGCCGCGCGCAACAAGCAACAACAGCAGCAGACGATGACGCTGCTGAAGACCGGTACCGACAACCAGCCGGTGGCTTTCGGCGGTGGTGGCGGTCACTCGGTGGCAGCCGCGCCGGACTACAGCAACTTCGACACGCCGGCCGTGTGGCGCAGCTCGCGTGAGTCTGCATCGGCTCACGTGGCAGCACTGCAAGAGAAGGGCGTCGACACGTACGACATTCCGGCATTCCTGCGCAAGCAGGCGGACTGATCGGGCCTGCGTTGGTTCGATAGCGCTCGCGCACGTCTGACTGCCTGCGGCACCGCACGCCGCGCGCGGTTCACGGCTCCCCTCCCGTGATCGCCGTTGTGTGATGGCCCGCCGCTCGTCAGTCGACAGCGCTCGACGAACCGGACACAGTCGTTGCCGCCGGGCAGGTTGGCCTCTGGCCGCCTCCCCGGAAGGGTTCACCCCGCCCGGCGGGTGTATCCGTTCGTTGTGCCGCGCACGGTGCGTTCCGAGCCAAGCGGCCTGATCGTGTTGTCTCCCAAGACCGCCCGCGTGATTCGTTCACACGGGCGGTCTTGTTTTTACGAACCGGCTGCACGGACACTCAGCAGGTTCTATGATCGCGATATCCACGCAAACGCTCCTTTACGATCATGATCCAGCCTGGTCAACCGCTTCCCGACGCAACGCTCTACGAGTTCTTTGAAGTGGAAAAGGACGGCTGCGCGCTCGGCCCCAACGCTTTCTCCGTCCAGCATCTGGCCGAAGGCAAGACGATTGTCATCTTCGGCCTGCCTGGTGCGTTCACGCCGACCTGCTCCGCGCGGCATGTGCCCGGCTATCTCGCCCACTACGACGCGCTGCGCGCCAAGGGCATCGACGAGATCTGGTGTGTGTCCGTCAACGACGCCTTCGTGATGGGCGCCTGGGCCCGCACGCAGGGCACCGACGACAAAATCCGCATGCTGGGCGACGGCAGCGCAGAGTTCACCAGCAAGCTCGGCCTCGACCAGGACCTCTCCAAGCGTGGCATGGGCGTGCGTTCGCAGCGCTACGCGATGATCGTGAAGGACGGTGTGGTAACAGCGCTACAGGTCGAAGCGCCCGGACAGTTCACCGTCAGCAGCGCCGAATCGATCCTGGCGATACTCTGACGCCACGCCAGAACCTCCCCCGAATGGCGGAGTGCCGCCCGCTATCCCGCCCCGCCTCAAGGTTGACGAGACCGTGGCGCCGAATCTGCGTGCACTAAGGTTGAGCAGAGTGTGTGCACCCCTAACATCCCGATACAAAAGTCGTTTTGAAGGCAGGGATGTGAAAATGGTATGCTTAGGGTTATCACCTATGCAGACCGCATAGATAAAAACAATCGTACAAATTTTGTGAGTTGAGGGCGGCCATGTTGAAACAACGCACCATCAAGTCCCTCGTCAAGACCGTCGGCATCGGGTTGCACTCGGGCCGCAAGGTGACGTTGACGTTGCGCCCGGCAGCCGCAGGCACCGGCATCGTCTTCACGCGTGTTGACCTCGACCCGGCCGTCGAGATTCCCGCTACCGCCAGCGCCATCGGCGACACCCGCTTGGCGTCCGTCCTGCAAAAGGACGGTGCCCGCGTGTCGACCGTCGAACACTTGATGTCCGCTTGCGCAGGCCTCGGTATCGACAATCTCTATGTCGACGTCGACGCCGAAGAAATCCCCATCATGGACGGTAGCGCGGCCTCGTTCGTGTTTCTGCTGCAATCGGCAGGCATCGAAGAGCAGGGCGCAGCCAAGCGCTTCATCCGCGTGACCAAGCCTGTGGAAATCCGCGAGGGCGACAAACTTGCCCGCCTGGACCCTTACTTCGGCTTCAAGCTGTCATTCACGATCGAATTCCGCCATCCCGCCGTTGACAAGACCGGCCAGACGTTCGAAATCGACTTTGCCGACACCAGCTACACGCGCGAAATCGCCCGCGCCCGTACGTTCGGTTTCGCACACGAAGTTGAAATGCTGCGCGAGGTCGGTCTGGCACGCGGCGGCAGCCTCGACAACGCCATCGTGCTCGACGAGCATCGCATGCTGAACAACGACGAGCTGCGCTACGGCGATGAGTTCGTCCGTCACAAGATCCTCGACGCCATTGGTGACCTGTACGTGATTGGCCATCCACTGATTGCCGCATACACGGCGCACAAATCGGGGCACGGGCTGAACAATGCGCTGCTGCGCGCGCTGCTGGCCGATGAAACGGCCTACGAGATCGTGACGTTCGACAAGGTGGAAGAGGCGCCGCGCGCGTTCCTGCCACAACTGCAGCCCGCGTTTTCGTGATGGCCTGACGCGGTTGTCCGCATGAAAAAAGCGCCCAGCGGGGCGCTTTTCATTTGGGTCTGCCGGCAGGTGCAACATGCCGCGCGATCATTTCGGCCAAGGCCTGCCGGAGCGGCGAATCAGGCAGTTCGTTGGCGAGTGCAGCCAGGCTGTTGACACCAACTGCCGTCATCTTGGCGCGTTTAGGCGGCTTTTCGGTCTCTTGTGGCCATAAACTGTCGCTGCCACCCTGCGGTTGTACCCGTACACGAATTGCGGTAATCTGCGATCCCCGGCGCTGCAGACGCTCCAGCAAGGTGGGAACCACCTGCCGCAAGCGCGCCGCAGCCGCACTATGTGCGGCGAGCAACACCAGTGTCGCTTCCCGGCTGTCGCGCGCATCGTTCTTGATGCCGCCGATCGCCACCCCCCCGCCCAAGCCGGGCGGCAACAGCGACAACACCTCCGCTTCCAAAGACGCCAATTGCCTGGCCGCCTGCATCAGCGGGCCGACCGAACCGGCACCCGAGAGCCAGTCCTGGACGGGTTTTGCCACAGGCGTCTTGAGAGCGGGATGAACAAAGATTCGCATGCCGGCATTGTAGGGCGCTTCATCGCGCTTTCGTGCTGGTGGGCAGCTTTTTTGTCCGGAAAACGAGCGATGCAGATCATCCTGATTCACCCGCGCAAGGCCGGCGCGACACACCTGTCGCGACGCGGCGTCTTGGTGTCCATCGGCGCGGCGCTGCTGACCGTGGCGGCCCTGTCCGTCGGTGGCACGTGGCTGGCGGCCAAGCAGGGGCTGCTGCCGGGAGCGACCGCTTCCGCGGTTGCCGGCCCAGACCCGCGAGTTACCCGCGAAAACCTCAACCTGATGGCCGCGCGCATCGGCGAAATGCAGGCGCAGATCGCGCGCCTGGACGCGCTGGGCGCCCGTGTGTCGGGCCTGGCGGGTGTGCCGCCGCGCGAGTTCGACTTCAAATTGCAGCCGAGCCGGGGCGGCCCGGAAGGTGCGTTCTCGCGGCCGATGTCGATGCCGGAAATTCAATCCGAGCTGAACCGCCTGACGCGCTCGGCCGACCAGCGCAACGATTACCTCAGCGTGCTAGAGAGCACCCTGATGGATCGCCAGATCCACGCCAAGATGATGCCCACCGTGCGCCCCGTGGCTACGGGCTACGACTCCTCGGGCTTTGGCACGAGAATCGATCCGTTCACCGGCCGGCGCACGCAGCACGACGGCGTCGACTTTGTCGGCCCCGTTGGCACGCCCATCGTGGCGGCTGCCGGCGGCGTGGTGGTGGCCAGTGAATTCCACCACGAATACGGCAACATGATCGACATCGATCACGGCAACGGCCTGAAGACGCGCTATGCCCATGCGTCCAAGGTATTCGTGAAGGTCGGTGACATCGTGAAGGCGGGCGAGCGTATCGCGTTGATCGGCCGCACCGGCCGCGCCACCGGCCCCCACCTGCACTTCGAGGTGCATGTCAACGACGTCCCGCAGAATCCGGTGGCCTTCCTGGAGAACGCCGGCCAGCCCAAGATGGCGGCCAACAAGGCGCCGGCGCCGAAGGTCGCGGCGGCCGATATCGGCAAGAGCATGGCGGCTGCCGGCCATTGATCCGGCCTGGGTTGCAATCGGGGCGCCCGTCCCCAATTCAGCGTAAGTGTGCGGCCGCCCGGACGGCGTCCGGCGCGGCCCTGAAGTGCGGCGTTCCTGCCACATCCGGCGCGTCTGCTGCCATCAAGCGGGCGTTTTGCACATGCTAAACTCCCGCCTTTGCGCCAACCCTTTCCGGGCCGTTGTGCTGCCTGTGTTTCGCGGTCTCTCTCGACGCGCTCTCCGGGTGGCTCGCCGGCCCTAGCCATCGATGATCACCGGCCTTCTCAAGAAGATTTTCGGCAGCCGTAATGAACGGCTGATCAAACAATACCGCCGCAAGGTTGCGCAGATCAATGCGCTCGAACCCAGGTTCGAAGCGCTCTCCGATGCCGAGCTGCAGGCCAAGACCGAGGAGTTCCGCCAACGCTTTGCCAAGGGCGAGACGCTCGACGCGCTGCTGCCCGAAGCGTTCGCCGTGTGCCGGGAGGCCAGCAAGCGTGTGATGAAGATGCGGCACTTCGACGTGCAGCTTGTCGGCGGCATGGTTCTGCACGACGGCAAGATCGCCGAAATGCGTACGGGTGAAGGCAAGACGCTGACCGCTACGCTGGCCGTATACCTGAACGCCATCTCCGGCCAGGGCGTGCACGTCGTGACGGTCAACGATTACCTGGCGCAGCGCGATGCCGAGTGGATGGGCCGCCTGTACAACTGGCTGGGCCTGTCGGTGGGGGTCAACCTGACCACCATGGACCACGACCAGAAGCAGACCGCCTACGCGTCGGACATCACCTACGGAACCAACAACGAGTTCGGCTTCGACTATCTGCGCGACAACATGGTGTACGACGCCGGCCAGCGCGTGCAGCGTCCGCTGAACTACGCGATCGTCGATGAAGTGGATTCGATCCTGATCGACGAAGCGCGCACTCCGCTGATCATCTCCGGTCAGGCCGAAGACCACACCGACCTGTATCGCCGCATGAACGGCATCCCGGCGCAGCTGACGCGCCAGATCGGCGAAGAGAAGTCGGATGGCACGGGCGTTGAGAAACCGGGCGACTACTACGTCGACGAAAAATCGCACCAGGTCTACCTGACCGAATCGGGCCACGAGAAGGCCGAGCAGATCCTGCTGCAAGCCGGCTTGATCGGCGAGGGCGAATCGCTCTACGCGCCGCAGAACATCACGTTGATGCACCACCTGTACGCGGCCCTGCGCGCGCACAGCCTGTTCTTCCGCGATCAGCACTACGTGGTGCAGAACGGCGAAGTGGTGATCGTCGATGAATTCACGGGCCGCCTGATGTCGGGTCGCCGTTGGTCCGACGGTCTGCACCAGGCCGTGGAAGCCAAGGAAGGTGTGCAGATCCAGCAGGAAAACCAGACGCTGGCGACCATCACGTTCCAGAATTACTTCCGCATGTACAACAAGCTGTCGGGCATGACCGGTACAGCGGACACGGAAGCGTACGAATTCCAGGAGATCTACGGGCTGGAAACCGTGGTGATCCCGACCAACCGTCCGCCGCAGCGCAAGGACTTGCAGGATCAGATCTACAAGACCTCGAAGGAGCGCTACGACGCCGTCATTCGCGACATTCGCGATTGCTACGAGCGTGGCCAGCCGGTGCTGGTGGGCACGACGTCCATCGAAAACTCCGAACTGCTGTCGAACTTGCTGAACCAGGCCAAGCTGCCGCACCAGGTGCTCAACGCCAAGCAGCACGAGCGTGAAGCCGAGATCATCGCGCAGGCCGGTCGTCCCAAGATGATCACCATTGCCACCAACATGGCGGGCCGTGGTACCGACATCGTGCTGGGCGGCAATGTGGAGAAGCAGTCCGGCTTCGTGATGGCCGACGAGTCGCTCTCCGACGCAGAGAAGGCTTCGCGCGTAAAGACGCTGCAAGACGAATGGCAATCGCTGCACGAGCAGGTGAAGGCCGCGGGCGGTCTGCACATCGTTGGCACCGAGCGCCACGAATCGCGCCGGATCGACAACCAGTTGCGTGGCCGTGCGGGCCGTCAGGGCGATCCGGGTTCGTCGCGCTTCTATCTGTCGCTGGACGATCAGTTGCTGCGCATCTTCGCGGGCGACCGCGTACGCGCGATCATGGACCGCCTGAAGATGCCCGAAGGCGAACCGATCGAAGCCGGCATCGTCACACGTTCGATCGAATCGGCGCAGCGCAAGGTCGAGGGCCGCAACTTCGACATCCGCAAGCAACTGCTGCAATACGACGACGTCTCCAACGATCAGCGCAAGGAACTCTACAAGCTGCGTAACGAGATTCTCGAAGCGCAGGATGTGGGCGATCTGGTCAAGAACCTGCGCGAATCCGTGTTCACCGAGCTGTTCCGCACGTATGTGCCGGCCGAGACCATGGAAGAGCAGTGGGATGTCGCCGGTCTGGAGAAGACCCTGCGCGAGGACTGGGGTGTCGACCAGCCGCTGGTGGAGACGCTGGAAGACGCACAGTCGATCGAAGACGAAGATCTGCTCAAGATGGTGCTGGACGCCACTGAAGCGGTGTACGAAGGCAAGGTGGCGCAGGTTGGCCGCGAGTCCTTCGCCGGCTTCGAGCGTTCGGTGATGCTGCAAAGCCTCGACACGCATTGGCGTGAGCACCTGGCTGCGCTCGACATGCTGCGCCAGGGCATCCACCTGCGCGGCTATGCGCAGAAGGACCCGAAGCAGGAGTACAAGCGCGAGTCGTTCGAACTGTTCGGGCGCCTGCTCGATACCATCCGCAACGAAGTCACGCGCATTGTCTTCACGGTGCGCATCCAGTCGCAGGAAGAGCTGGAGCAGGCCTCCGAGCAGATCGAGGAAGATCTTTCCGCGCTGACCAACCTGCAGTACAAGCACGACGAGTTCAGCGAACTGGCCGAAGTGGCTGCTGGCGATGCGGAGATCCACGGCGCAACGCCGGCGATGGCCGCGCCGCGTTCGGCGGCATCTGCCGCCGCGGCCGCACTGGCTGGCGAAGTGCCAAAGGTTGGCCGCAACGATCCGTGCCCTTGCGGCTCGGGCAAGAAGTACAAGCAATGCCACGGCAAACTCGCCTGACGCTGCTTAAACCTGTTTTCTGTTGATTCACGATGCCCGCAATGCGGGCATCCTCATTTGAAAGGTGTGCTCCATGGCTGTGAATCTCGTCGCGCCCGCCGCTGACACCCTGTTGCCGATCGACGGCGTGGACCTCGGCTGGGCTGAGGCCGGTGTACGCAAGGCCAATCGCAAGGACGTGCTGCTCGTTCGCATCGCCGAGGGCTCGAGCGTGGCCGGTGTATTCACGCAGAACCGTTTCTGCGCGGCGCCTGTGCAGGTGTGCCGCGAGCATCTGGCGAGCGGCAAGGGCGCACGCGCGATCGTCGTGAACACGGGCAATGCGAATGCCGGCACCGGCGTGCCAGGCCTTGTGCATGCACGGCAGACGTGCGATGCCGTGGCCAAGCTGTTGGGCGTGTCGACGGAGCAGGTGCTGCCGTTCTCCACGGGCGTGATTCTGGAGCCGCTGCCGGTCGATCGTATCGTTGCAGGGCTGCCGGCCGCGCAGGCCAACGCCAAGCCCGACAACTGGCTGGCCGCCGCCGAGGCCATCATGACCACCGACACCGTACCCAAAGCGGCGTCCGCCACGTGCACGCTCTCGGGCAAAACCGTGCGCATGTCGGGCATCAGCAAGGGCGCGGGCATGATCCGTCCGAACATGGCGACCATGCTCGGCTTCATCGCCACCGATGCCAATGTGGATGAGGCGGTGCTTCAAGGCCTCGTGCGCCACGCTGCCGATCATTCATTCAACAGCGTGACGGTGGACGGCGATACGTCGACCAACGACTCGTTCGTTGTCATCGCCACGGGCCGTGCCGGCACCCCGCGCATCGATTCCGAATCGCATCCCGACTACGCAACGCTTCGCGACACGCTGACGGGCCTCGCACAGGAGCTTGCGCAGAAGATTGTGCGCGACGGCGAGGGCGCGACGAAGTTCATGGCCATCCAGGTTGAGGGCGGCCGCACCGTTGATGAGTGTCGCCTGATCGCCTATGCGGTCGCACACTCGCCGCTGGTCAAGACTGCGTTCTACGCTTCGGACCCCAACCTGGGGCGCATCCTGGCGGCCGTCGGCTACGCTGGCGTGACGGACCTCGACGTGAATGGCGTCAACCTGTGGCTCGACGACGTGTGGGTTGCGCGTGACGGTGGCCGCAACCCCGAGTACCGCGAAGAAGACGGCCAGCGCGTGATGAAGCAGGCGGAGATCACCGTGCGCATCTCGCTCGGCCGCGGCGACGCCTCCGCCACCGTGTGGACGTGTGACTTCTCGCACGACTACGTGTCGATCAATGCGGACTACCGTTCGTAATCCGGAGTCCGCCGCTATGTCGTCCGACCTTTCCGCACGGCTCGACCGCTTTCTCGGGCGGCTTGAGCAATGGCTGCCGCCTGAACTGACTGAAGCTGACTGGGACGAGGCCGTTGCTTTCCGCTGGCGCAAGCGCCAGAGCGTGTTCGGCAACATTGGCTATCTCGCGCCGATCCGCCAGCTGCCGCCGATCCATCTGAACGATCTGCACAACATCGAGCGCCAGAAAGACGCCATCGTCGCCAACACGCGCCAGTTCGTGCGCAAGTTGCCGGCCAACAATGTGCTGCTCACAGGCGCGCGGGGCACCGGCAAGTCTTCGCTCATCAAGGCGTGCCTGAACGCGTTCGTGAAGGAGGGCCTGCGCCTGGTCGAAGTCGACAAGGATGATCTGGCTGACCTGGGCGACATCGTCGAGCAACTTTCGACCCGCCCCGAGCGTTTCGCGATCTTCTGCGATGATCTCTCGTTCGAAGAGGGCGAGTCCGGCTACAAGGCTCTCAAGTCCGCGCTGGACGGCTCGGTGGCAACGCAGTCGGACAACGTGCTGATCTACGCGACGTCGAACCGGCGGCATCTGCTGCCGGAATACATGAAGGACAACGAGACCTATCAGCACACGTCGGACGGTGAAATCCATCCCGGTGAAGTGGTGGAGGAAAAGATCTCGCTGTCAGAGCGCTTTGGGCTGTGGCTGTCGTTCTACCCACCCAAGCAGGACGAATACCTGACCATCGTCGGCCACTGGCTCAAGCATTTCGGCTGCAGCGACGAGGACATCGCTGCCGCACGTGGCGATGCCCTGGTATGGGCGCTGGAGCGTGGTTCGCGTTCGGGCCGCGTGGCATGGCAATTCGCCCGCGACTGGGGCGGCAAGCATGGGCGGCAGCATGTCGACTGACAACCTGACGCAAGTGCCACCGACACACACGCCAGACGGCCGCAAGATCACCGAAGTGGCCGTCGGCGTGCTGGTGCAGCCGGACGGCCAGTTCTTGCTGGCCCAGCGTCCCGAGGGCAAGCCGTACGCGGGCTACTGGGAGTTCCCCGGCGGCAAGCTGGAAGTGGGCGAATCGGTGGAAGCCGCGCTCAGGCGTGAGTTGAAGGAAGAACTGGATGTCACGCTGCGCACCTGCGTGCCCTGGCACACCATCGAGCACGACTATCCGCACGCGTATGTGCGCTTGCACTTCTGCAAGGTAACGGCGTGGGATGGGACATTGCGCGCGCTGGAAGGCCAGGATTTCGCCTGGCAGACGCTGCCGATCAGCGTCGATCCAGTGCTGCCGGCTACGTTGCCCGTCTTCGAGTGGATGCGCGAGGAAGCGACGGCTAGTTGAGCTTGCCGGTCGTATCGCCGCCAGGTGCGTCGGGCAGGTCGTCTTCTTCGACCACGGGGATGGTGTACTGCTCGGCCGCCCAGGCGCCCAAATCGATCTGCTTGCAGCGCTCGGAGCAGAAGGGGCGGTAGCGGCTCTCAGGGACCCAAGGCACAGGCTTGCCGCAGCTAGGGCATTTGACGGTCTTCACATTCATGGTGCGGCTCAGAAGTTACAGAGCTTCAACTGGAACGGGATATCCGCGTCGACCGGCTTGGGTCGCAGGTCGCCATCCTGCTGGGTAAAGCGCACCCAGAGCATGTACTTGTTGGCGCTGATTTCGGGAATGAAGCCCAGCGCAGACTCATCCAGGCGCACCTGCATGAGCTGGTACACGCGGCCCGACAGCATCTGCTGGTAACTACCTGCGTTAGCAATCACCTTGCCACTCTGACCGGATTCGCGCAGCAGACGCAGCACGATCATCGTGGCGTCGCGCAGCGGCACCAGCGGTTGGGCCCATTTGATGATGTCGGCGCGGCGGCGCTCGGCGGGGTGATGCTGCCATGCAAAATACGCCGGCAGATCGAATTCACACGTACCACCTGGGATGATGGCGCGGCTCCGGATGCTCGTCAGCCACTCGTTGTCGGCGATGAGCTGGCCGGCCTTGCCGTGCGTGGCAGTGAGATTGCCGGAGGCAGTTTCCAGCTCGCTGATGACAGCATCGAGCGCGTCCTGGTCGATCTGCGGATTGGCGCGCAGCGCGGTGAGCGTCTGGCGCTGCCGATCGAGTTCTTTCAGCAGATCGGATTTGAGGTCGGCACGCCCGGCCACGTCAACCACTTCGAACAGCGTGGTCAGCGCCACGTGGTGCTGCAGCGGGTGGTCCTGCACGAGAAAGAAATCCAGCCGCTCGAACAGGTCTTCGAGGCGCAGCAGCGTCCGAATGCGTTCGTTGAAGGGATATTCGTACAGGATCAAAACTTGGGTGCCCGGTTTGCTGGCCTGCTGGCATATGAGGCCCCGAAGCCCATTTGGCCTCGATCTGCCCGCATTCTATGCGAGACCCTCGTTCATCACAATGCAAAGGGGTGTGACGGCCGCTTTCAGACCGTTTCAGTTCGACCGGTAGGTTGGGTCCAGACGGTCGATCTGCGGCAGGAGGTCGGCCAGCGTGCCGCTGTTGTCGATCACGTCGTCGGCCGCGGCAAGGCGGGCTTCGCGCGAGGCCTGACGCGCGATGATCGCTTCCACCTGCGCGCGCGGCAGCCCGTTACGGGCCATCACGCGCGCGATCTGCGTCTCAACTGGACAGTCGACCACCAGAATGCGGTCGACCAGCTTGCGCCAGCTGTGATGCCCGGCCAGGGATTCCACCAACAGCGGGACCACGTAGACGAGGTACGGATACGCGTTCGACGCCCGTGCGGCGGCTCCGCGCGACAGCGCAATCTCGCGGATGAGCGGATGCGTGATCTGCTCCAACCGCGATTTGGCCGTGGCATCGGAGAAGGCGAGGGCGCGCATGGCATCGCGGTCCATGGCGCCGTCCGCGCGCAGGATGCCGGCGCCGAATGTTTCTACCAGCTTGGGGATGGCAGCGCCCCCTGTGCCGGTGATCTCGTGGGCGATGGCGTCGGTGTCGACAATGGCGGCGCCGCGCTCTGCCAGGCGGTCCGCCACGTAGCTCTTGCCGCTGCCGATGCCACCGGTCAGGCCGATCACCCGCATGTTCGCCGGTCCCTTATGGCGCAAGCAGGGGGCCGAGGCCCACCGTCATGAGCAATTGAGGGCCGGCGAGCAGTGCGATCACGCCGGCGCCGGCAATGAACGGCCCGAACGAGAACGGGGATTCGCTTTTCGCGCCGCGCGCAATGCGCACGAGCCCGAACACCAATCCTACGACCGACGAGAGCAGCACCAGCAGCGGCAGCGCCTGCCAGCCGAACCATGCGCCGAGCGCGGCCATCAGCTTGAAGTCGCCGTAGCCCATGCCTTCACGGCCGCGCAGCAGCTTGTAGGCCCAGTAGATCGACCACAGGAACAGGTAGCCGGCCATCGCGCCGATCACCGCGTCCTGCAGGTGCGCGAACATGCCGAACAGGTTCACACCCAGCCCGAGCCAGAGCAGCGGCTGGGTGATGGCGTCGGGCAACAGTTGCGTGTCGGCGTCGATCATCGTGCCGGCGATCAGGAACCACAGCAGCACCGCCGATGCGACTGCCACCCATGTCGGCCCGAAGTGCCATAGACAGGCTGCGGTCAGCAGACCGGTGACCAGTTCGACCGCGGGATAGCGCCATGCGATCGACGTCTTGCAGGCACTGCACCGGCCGCGCAGCGCAAGCCAGCTCAACACGGGGATGTTCTCGATCGCCTTGATCTGATGCCCGCAAGACGGGCACGCCGAGCGCGGCACGATCAGGTTGTATGCGTCGGGGTGAGGCAGCGGCTCTTCGCGCAGCTCGGCGATGTAGTTGGCTTCCTCTCGCTCGATCATGCGCGGCAGGCGGTGGATCACCACATTCAGGAAGCTGCCGACCAGCAAGCCCACCAGGCCGCCGGCCGCAATCACAAACCACGCCGGCAGTTGCGCCAGCGTGGAGATGATGAACATCTCGGGCATTGCGTCAGACCACCGTACCAAGCTTGAAAATCGGCAGATACATCGCCACCACCATCCCGCCGATCAGCACGCCCAGGATCACAATGATGATTGGCTCGATCAAGGTCGAGATGTTCGCGACCGCATCGTCTACCTCGCGCTCGTAGAACTCGGCCACCTTGAGCAGCATGTTGTCCAGGGCACCAGACTCTTCACCGATCTGTGTCATCTGCAGGACCATGTTGTCGAACACGTGTGTGGCCTGCATGGCGTTGGTGAGACTTGTGCCGATACGTACGGCTTGCTGAACCTCTAGGGTCGCATCATGGTAGATCCAGTTGCCCGCTGCACCGGCGACCGATTCCATCGATTCCACCAACGGTGTGCCGGCTGCGAACATGGTGGCCAGCGTGCGCGTCCAGCGAGCGATGGTCGCCTTGCGAATGATGTCGCCAAAGATGGGGATTTTCAGGATAAAGCGATGCGTCGAGCGCTGGATGTTTTCAGATCGCTTGAATGCGCGCGAAAACAGTGCGATGCCTGCGATGGGTCCCAGCACGATCGGTATCCACCACTTGACGAAAAAGTCCGAGATCGCAATGACGAACAGGGTTGGAGCCGGCAGATCGGCGCCAAAACTGGAGAACACGCCCTTGAACGAGGGCACCACAAAGATCATCAGGACGACGGTCACGGCAAAGGCCACCGTCAGCACCGAGATCGGGTAGATCATCGCCGACTTGATCTGCGCCTTCAGCGCAATCGACTTTTCCATGTACAGCGATAGGCGCTCGAGCAGCGCATCAAGAATACCGCCTTGCTCACCAGCGTCGATCAGGTTGCAGTACAGCGTGTCGAAGTACTGCGGATGGCGTCGGAAGGCCTGCGCCATGCTGCTGCCCGACTCGATATCGAAACGGATTTCCGTCAGCAGTTGCGTGAAATTCGGATTGGCGTGGCCCTTTGCGATGATGTCGACCGACTGCAGCAGCGGCACGCCGGCCTTCAGCATGGTCGAGAGCTGGCGCGTGAAATAAGCCACGTCCTTCGGCGTGATCTTCTTGCCGCGGGCCGCGCGGCGGCGCTTGGACTTGGTGATCGACAGGCCTTGCTTGCGCAGGACGGCATTCACCTCGGTGATGCTCTCGGCACGCATCTCGCCCTTGAAGATCTTGCCTTTGCGATCTTTGCCTTCCCACTCGAAGATGTACTGCGTGGGCGCCTTTGTCTTGGCGGTCTTTCGTGCTGGCGCGGCGGCCGCGCGGTTTGCGGCAGGTGCTCGTGTGGCCATGGTTGGTTCCTACCCCCCGGTATGGGAACGATTGATCGAGAAGGTTATTGGTTCGTGGTGGCCAGCACTTCCTCAAGGGAAGTCAGCCCTTGCTTCACTTTCTTCAAGCCCGACTCACGCAGCGACAGCACCCCTTCCTTGCGTGCCTGCTCGGCGATCTGCAGCGCTGTGCCGTGCGTGAGAATGATCTCCTGGATCGCTTCGGTAATCGGCATGACCTGGTAGATACCGACCCGGCCCTTGTAGCCGCTGCCGTTGCAGGTTTCGCAGCCCACTGGGTGATACGGCTGCCAGGAGCGGTCAAGGTCGGCTTCGGCAAAGCCCGCGTCAAGCAGTGTTTCTTTGGGCAGCGGGCCGGGCTTCTTGCAGTCCTTGCAGAGCCGGCGCGCCAGACGCTGTGCCGTGATCATCAGCACCGACGACGCGATGTTGAAAGGCGCCACGCCCATGTTCATCAGGCGGGTCAGCGTGGTCGGTGCGTCGTTGGTGTGCAGCGTGGAAAACACCAAGTGGCCGGTCTGCGCCGCCTTGATCGAGATATCGGCTGTTTCCAGATCCCGGATTTCACCCACCATGATGATGTCCGGATCCTGCCGCAGGAACGACTTCAGCGCCGCCGCGAAGGTCAGCCCCGCCTTGTCGTTCACGTTGACCTGGTTGATGCCGGGCAACTGGATTTCCGCCGGGTCTTCGGCGGTCGAGATATTGATGTCGCCCTGGTTCAGCTTGTTCAGGAAGGTGTACAGCGACACCGTTTTGCCTGAGCCGGTCGGCCCCGTCACGAGCACCATGCCGTACGGGCGCTTGATCACGTCGAGCAGCAACTGCTTTTGCTCGGGCTCGTAGCCGAGCTGGTCGATATCGAGCCGCTCAGTGGACGACTCCAGAATCCGGATCACGATCTTCTCGCCGAACAGCGTCGGCAGCGTCGAGACCCGGAAGTCGATGGCGCGCTCGATGGTCTCTTTGTTGTCCTTGTCCTTGCGGTCTTTCGGGACGGTGATGAGCAGCTTCATGCGGCCGTCTTGCGGCACGCGCTTTTCCGAGATGTCGAGGCGCGAAAGCACCTTGATGCGGGTAGCGATCTTGTCGCGGATATCCAGCGGCGGCTGCGCGACCTGCGCGAGGATGCCGTCGATACGGAAACGCACGCGGTAAAACGTTTCAAAGGGCTCGAAATGCAAGTCCGAGGCGCCGCGCAACAGGGCCTCGGTAAAGAGCTTCTGAAGGAAGCGCACCACGGGGGCATCGTCGATGCCATCGGTGGTGGTGCGACGCGTGGCGGCAGCAGCGCCCGGGTCGTATTCGATCTGCGTGGCTTCCTGCTTGGGGAAGAGCGACTTGATCTCGGCCGGCGCCTCATTGGCGAGGCTCAGTTGGCGCACCAGCTTGTCGTGCTCGACGATGACCGTTTCGATGGCCACGTTCATCTTCTGGCGCAGCTCTTCGATCGGCTTGGGGTCGCTCGGGTCGGACGTGGCGAGTATGAGGCGGTTCTCGCGACGGCCGAGCGGCAACAGGCGCAACTGGGTGAAGTGCTTGTTGGCTGCCAGGACGGCCGGCACGGTGTCGAGCTTGTACTGCGCCAGGTCCAGCAGCGGCATCTGGTACTTGCCGGCAACAAACACGGCGAGGTCGTGCGCACTCATGATCCCGCTGCCCACCAGTTCGTCGATCAGTTGCGTGCGTTTTTCGCGCGCGCTCTGTTCGAGCTGCGTGAGTAACGTCGGCGCGATCCGCCGGCTCTGCGCTAGAGCGAGTCCGAGTGTCATGAGTCCAGTCCGTCAGGCTGAAGCTGACCATTTCAGCGCGCGCCGGGCCCCACCGCCTCCAGCGTGCGCTCGCCCCCCAAGGCGAGTTGTTTTATGTTCTGCAGCCGGTACCCCACCCATTCGTGGGGGGTGGTGCCCGGAACCGGGGCAGTTTGCCGACCGCCCCTGCATTTGTAAAGCGCACATCAAAGCGCAGCTTGCATTTGTGCCACATCGGCAGAAAACCGCTCCAACTGAAGCGTTTGCTCCGCCATGTGGCTTCAACTGCGCTTGGGCTGCGGCGGCTGATGCAGCCGCACCGTGCGGATCGATTGGTTATCCATCTGCACGATATCCATCACGCAACCGGCAATCTTCACGCTGACCGTCGCCTCGGGAATCTCTTCCAGCACTTCCAGGACCAGCCCGTTGAGCGTCTTGGGGCCGTCGGTCGGCAGGCTCAGGCCCAGGCGCCGGTTCAGATCTCGCAACGACATTCCCGCGTCCGCAAGATAAGTGCCTTCTTTGTCCCAGGCCAGTTTGCCGGCGTTGGGCAGCGTGGTGGTGAACTCGCCGATCATCTCTTCGATGATGTCTTCGAGCGTCACCAGCCCAAGCATGTCGCCGTACTCATTGACGATCAGGCCGAGGCGGCGGCGGTTCTCCTGAAAGTACTGTAGTTGGCGGAAAACGGGCGTGCCGCTCGGTACGAAATACGGTTCGGCCAGCAGGCTGCGGAAATTGTCGTGCGTGAGTTTGGTGTGCCCCAGCAGTGACAGCGCCTTGCGCACGTGCAGGATGCCGATCACCTGATCACTGTCCTGCTCGAACACGGGCAGTTTGTTGTGATAGCAGGTTTCGAGCTGCTGGATGACTTCTTCAATCGGGCGCGACAGGTCGAGCGATTCCACGCGCGCGCGCGGCGTCATCACATCGTCTACGGTGATCGCGTCCAGGTCGAACAGGTTGAGCAGGATGCTGCGGTGCTTGTGTGGGATGAAGTTGCCCGATTCCAGCACCAGCGTGCGCAATTCCTCGGTCGACATGCGGTGCTCTGGCGCCTTGCGCGTGTTGATGCGCACCAGCCCCAGCACACCCATGGCAAACGCGTTGACCACCGCGACCAGCGGCGTCGAGATCTGCATCAGCGGCTTGATGATGAAGCTGGCCGGGAACGCAACGCGCTCGGGGTAGGTCGCGCCCACGATCTTCGGGGCGATCTCGGCGAACACGATGATGAGAAACGCCACGATGGCCGTGGCGATCGACAGCGTCGTTCCGTTGTTGCCGAAGTAGTGGATCGCCAGGGTGGTGATCAGCACCGGCACGGCGGTATTGATCAGGTTGTTGCCGATCAGGATAAGCGAGAGCAGCTTGTCGGTCTGACCGAGCAACTGCTGTGTATTGCGCGCACCCGATACATTGGACTTGGCAAGATGGCGCAGGCGATGGCGGTTGAGCGCCATCATCGCGGTTTCGGAAATCGAGAAGAAGGCGGAGCAGCACAACAGCAGCACGACGGCGCCGATTTGTGCCCAGAGCGGCCAAGAGTCCAAAGCGGGAGAGGAGAGGCGGCGAAGCGCCCACTATAACAGAGGGGTTTGTCGCTTCTGCGCAGGCGGCCATGGGTCGCACGGACAGCGCAACATCCCGCCGGACAGAGCGGACGATGCGGAAAATGCCTGGGAATTGCTGTGCGGCGATGCTGAAAACCGTGCCGCAGGAATGACTTGAATACGAGAAACTGGTCGGGGTGAGAGGATTCGAACCTCCGGCCTCTACGTCCCGAACGTAGCGCTCTACCAGGCTAAGCTACACCCCGATGCTTCTTCGCAGATCTCGTGCGTGTCAGGACTGACGTTGCAGCGAGAAAGCACACAAGTCTATCAGCGTCTGACGGAAAAGGGAAGGGGGTAATGCGTTTGCTGCTGCTTCGGCTGCAGCGGCTTCGCGCTCGGCGGCCTGGCGCGTGTACTCCAGTGCGCCGGAAGTCTGGATGGCCGCGAAGATCGCGTCGAAATGTTCCGTGCCCCCTTGCTCGATAGCCTGGCGCACCAGTGTGCGCTGATCTTGCGTGCCGTTCGATAGCAGATGGATGAGCGGCAGGGTCGGTTTGCCTTCGCGCAGGTCGTCGCCAGCGTTCTTGCCCATCTGGTCCGCGGTGGAGGTGTAGTCGAGCAGGTCGTCGACGATCTGGAACGCGGTGCCGATGCGGCGGCCGTATTCGGCAGCGGCTTCTTCAGTAGCGGCGTCCGCGCCCGAGAGCACCGCGCCGATTTGTGCGGCGGCCTCGAACAGCTTGGCGGTCTTGTAGCGGATGACCTGCAGGTAGCGCTCTTCCGTCACGTCCGGGTCGTGCATGTTCAGCAGCTGCAGGACTTCGCCTTCGGAAATGATGTTCGTCGCGTCGGCCAGGATCTGCATGATGCGCATGCTGTTGGCCTGAACCATCATCTGGAAAGCGCGGGAATACAGGAAGTCACCCACCAGCACGCTGGCCGCATTGCCGAACACGGCGTTGGCGGTCTTGCGGCCGCGGCGCAGGTCGGATTCGTCGACCACATCGTCGTGCAACAGCGTGGCCGTGTGGATGAACTCGACCACGGCGGCCAGCTCGTGCTGATGCTCGCCCTTGTAGCCAAGCGCATTCGCCACCAGCAGCAGGATCACCGGGCGCAGGCGCTTGCCGCCGGCGCTGATGATGTATTCGCCAATTTGATTGATCAGCACCACCTCCGAGCCCAGGCGGCGGCGGATCACGGCATCGACGGCGCGCATGTCTTCAGCGACAGGGGCGAGCAGGACGGAGGCTGAGGTCTGGGTCAAGGCGGATTCCGGCAGAGGGCGAGAAGCTGATGGTCGACTTGCGCGCGATCGATGCTGCGCAAAAACCGCGAGATTATAGAGCAAGCAGGTGGTTTGCCCGAGGGCGGGGCGGCAGGCGCATCCCGTGGCTGCCTGTTGCGCGGGCGCAGCACACCCGTAACGCGATTCGCCTTTGATTTGCTTGGGTTTTTCCTGTATAGTTGCGAGCTCTCTGTGTCCGTTGCCTGCGCATGTGGGCGGCGGGTGGCACACGAGTCACGTTTTAGTTCTTTTATCGAGGTCCGACAATGTACGCGGTCGTAAAAACCGGCGGTAAGCAATACAAGGTTGCTGCTGGCGAAAAACTGAAAGTAGAACAGATACCGGCGGACGTTGGCGCAGAAATCACGCTTGACCAGGTGCTCGCAGTGGGCGCCGGCGACCAACTCAAGGTTGGTGCGCCGCTGGTGAGCGGGGCTGCCGTCAAAGCCACCGTCATCTCCCACGGTCGTCACGACAAAGTGCACATCTTCAAGATGCGCCGTCGTAAGCACTATCAAAAGCGCCAAGGGCATCGTCAAAATTACACCGAGTTGCGTATCGACTCGATCGTGGCCTAAGGCTGCGTCGTCTACGTAACCGGATAGGAGTTCAGTCATGGCACAGAAAAAAGGCGGCGGTTCCACACGGAACGGCCGCGATTCCGAGTCGAAGCGCCTGGGCGTGAAGGTGTACGGTGGTCAAGCCATCAACGCTGGTGGCATCATTGTCCGTCAACGCGGCACCCGCACGCACGCTGGCGTGAACGTGGGCATGGGCAAGGACCACACCCTCTTCGCGCTGGTCGATGGCCACGTGAAGTTCGCCAACCGTGGCGAAGGCAAGAAGCAGTTCGTCGACGTTGTTCCGGCGGCCTGATTCAGCCTTGTAGTAGAAAGGCCCCGCACCCGTGCGGGGCTTTTTCGTTTCTGGCCGCTAACAAAACGCGACCCTGATCCTGGGCGGTACGCTGCTGTTTGGCGCATGTTTCCAGGCGCGTTCTGTTAGCGATGGCGCGAGTGGCGCCGATTTATTTTTTATACCTGCCGTGCGCACCCCGCACGGGCGGAGACCTCCATGAAGTTCATCGACGAAGCCCGGATTGAAGTGATCGCTGGTGACGGCGGCAACGGCAGCGCCTCGATGCGCCGCGAGAAATTCGTCCCGTTCGGCGGACCCGACGGCGGCGACGGCGGACGTGGCGGCAGCGTGTGGGCGGTGGCTGACCGCAACATCAACACCCTGATCGACTACCGCTTCGCCAAGAAGCATCTCGCGCGCAACGGTGAAAACGGCCGTGGAGCCGACTGCTACGGCGCCGCTGGCGACGACATCACCCTGCGCATGCCTGTGGGCACTGCCATCTACGATGCCGACACGGAAGAGCTGATTGCCGACCTGACGATCGACGGCCAGCGCCTGTGCCTGGCGCAGGGCGGCGAGGGCGGGTGGGGCAACATCCACTTCAAGTCGAGCACCAACCGCGCACCGCGCCAGAAGACCGACGGCAAGGCCGGTGAGCGCCGTAACCTGCGTCTCGAGTTGAAGGTGTTGGCGGACGTAGGTCTGCTCGGCATGCCGAACGCCGGAAAGTCAACGCTGATCACCGCCATTTCCAACGCGCGCCCGAAGATTGCCGACTACCCGTTCACGACGCTGCACCCGAACCTGGGTGTCGTGCGGACAGGCCCATCGAAGTCGTTCGTGGTGGCGGACATTCCCGGCCTGATCGAAGGCGCGGCGGAAGGCGCCGGTTTGGGCCACCAGTTCTTGCGGCATCTGCAGCGCACGCGCGTGCTGCTGCACGTGGTGGATCTCGCCCCGTTCGACGAGAGCGTCGACCCGGTGGCCGAAGCCAAAGCGATTGTTGGCGAGCTGAAGAAATACGACGCTGAACTGTTCGATAAGCCGCGCTGGCTCGTGCTCAACAAGCTCGATATGGTGCCCGAGGACGAACGTGAAGCGCGCGTGAAGGACTTTGTGAAGCGCTTCAAGTGGAAGGGCCCGGTGCACCGCATTTCTGCGTTGACGCACGATGGCACGCAGGTGCTTGTCCACGCGATCCAGGAATACCTCGACGAGCTGCGCGCCGAAGAGGACGCCGCAGCGGCCGCGCCCGACCAGCGTCTGGACCCGACACTGCACAACGTCGACCACGACGATCAAGCCTAACCACAACAAACATCCTTCGGAGACACGCCCACCATGGCCCTGCATTCGCTGATTGCCGATGCGCGCCGCCTTGTCGTCAAGGTCGGTTCCAGCCTGGTTACCAACGATGGCCGTGGCCTCGACCAGGCCGCCATTGCGCGCTGGGCCGCGCAGATCGCGGCGTTACGGGCGGCGGGCAAGGAAGTCGTGTTGGTGAGCTCTGGCGCTATCGCCGAGGGCATGCAGCGGTTGGGCTGGGCTAAGCGTCCGAAGGAAATCCATGAGCTGCAGGCCGCTGCTGCCGTCGGGCAGATGGGGCTGGCGCAGGTGTACGAATCCGAGTTCGCGCGGCACAGCATCCGCACGGCGCAGGTGCTACTCACGCATGGCGATTTGGCTGACCGCGAGCGCTACCTCAACGCACGTTCTACGCTGCTCACGCTGCTGAGCCTCGGTGTCGTGCCGATCATCAACGAGAACGACACGGTCGTCACCGACGAAATCAAGTTCGGAGACAACGACACGCTCGGCGCGCTTGTCACCAACCTGATCGAAGGCGATGCGCTGATCATCCTGACAGACCAGCGTGGCCTGTACACGGCTGACCCGCGCAAGGACCCGGGTGCCCGCTTCGTCGACGAGGCGCAAGCCGGCACGCCCGACCTCGAGCAGATGGCCGGCGGCGCCGGTTCGAGCATCGGCAAGGGCGGCATGCTGACGAAGATTCTGGCGGCCAAGCGCGCGGCCAAATCGGGCGCGCACACCATCATTGCTTCCGGGCGCGAGGCTGATGTGCTTGCGCGGCTGGCAAGCGGCGAGGCCATCGGCACGCAACTCCGCGCGCCGACCGGGCGGATGGCGGCGCGCAAGCAGTGGATGATCGACCATCTGCAGTTGCGTGGTCGCGTGGTGCTCGATGCCGGTGCGGTGGAGAAACTCACTGCCGGTGGCAAGTCGTTGCTGCCGATTGGCGTGACGGAAGTGCAGGGCGAGTTCGCGCGCGGCGAGGTCATTTCTTGCGTGGACGCGGCGGGGCTGGAGGTCGCCCGCGGGCTGACGAACTATTCGTCGGCCGAGGCGCGGTTGATTGCGCGGAAATCGTCTTCGGAGATCGAGGCGGTGCTGGGGTACGTGAGCGCTGCGGAGTTGGTGCACCGGGACAATCTTGTGTTGCTCTGAGTTGGGGGATTGGTGGTTCGCTCTCCCTTTCGGCCCCGGCAGGGAGCGAAAGGAAACTGGACCACCAAGGCCCAATCAAAACCCCCAGGCTTTACGGCCCGAAATACCGCCCACTGTCCTTCAGCCGCCGCACCAGCGTAGAAGCCTTCCCATCTCCGGCCACTGAGCGCACGTCGCAGAAGTACGAGCGCATCAGCGCTGACGCATAGTCCGTCGGACCGCCATTGCCGACACGCTGCCAATCCGTGGCGGGCTTGTAGGCGTTCATGCTGGCGGACTCGGTATTCGCGGTTTCGTTCATATCGACCGCGCGGTTGCCGATCCACTGGTTGGTATCGTTGCGCAGCGTGGCATAGATGCGTCGCTCGGCCGTGTCGCAGCGCAGGCCTTCGTAGTTGATGTTGCGTGCGCCTGTTTTGCTGGTGATCAGCACGGTGTAGCGCACCACGTTGTCCTTGCCGATCGACACCGATTTCGGATCGATGGCAAAGCGCAGCGGCGATTCATTGCGGCCGCCCACATCGAACGGCACGGCATCACGGTCGACCGGCGGGGCCGGGAAAGTGACGGCTTCTTCCTTGAAGGGCTTGTCGATGAACGGGTCCATCAACAGCCTGTCTTCGAGGTCGCCGGTGCGGTTATGGCCACATGCCGTCAACGCCAGCGCAGCCGCCAGCGCGAGCGGCACGAGAGCGCGGCGCGCTCCACGTGTCGTCGTCATCAGATTCACGAATTGTCCTTAGGGGCCGTGTCGTCAGGGTTGGGAGGGGAGGGGTCTGGCGCCGATACACTCACCGTTTCGACGATGACCGTCGTGGTGGTGACCGTCAGGGTCGGCTGGGCGTACTGTTCGTTCCGGCCGCCCTGGCTGCCGGAACGTTCACGGTTATCACGCCCATCACGTCCATCGCGCTCACGGTGCTGCACACCGCGCCCGTAAGGCGAGAGCGGCGCGCGCGTCTGCCGCTGCACGAAGCGCGAAAGCTCCGACAGCGCCAGCTGATACACCTCGCGCTTGAACTCGATGACGGCCTCGAGCGGTACCCAGTACTGGCTCCACCGCCACGCATCGAATTCCGGATGCTCGGTGGCGCGCAGTTGGATGTCGCAGTCGCGACCGACCATGCGCAGGAGGAACCAGATCTGTTTCTGGCCCCGATAGTGACCGCGTATCTCGCGGCGGATGAACTTGTCCGGCACCTCATACCGCAGCCAGTCGCGCGTGCGACCGACGATCCGGACGTGTTCTGGCAACAGGCCGACTTCTTCGTGCAGTTCGCGGAACATCGCTTGTTCGGGCGTTTCGCCGTATTTGATGCCGCCTTGTGGAAACTGCCAGGAGTGCTCGCCAATGCGCTTGCCCCAGAACACCTCGTTTCTTGCGTTGATGAGGATGATGCCGACGTTCGGGCGGAAGCCTTCACGATCGAGCATGACTGCACCTCGAATACTTTAGAATTACGCCGATTATAGAGCGGCCCGTCGCTCGGCTGTCACAGAAGCCGAATGTTGCCGCTCACTCGCGCCTCCTGGGGGAGGGGTGTCGACTGCGCGAATGTGCGCCCGACGCCTCGTCTCATCTCCTGATTCCGGTGGCTTTTGCCCTTGTTCTCGCGGCTTTGGTTGGCCGCGTCATCCCTTATTGTCAGTCGCATGAAAGCGTCCCAATTCTTCATTTCCACGCTCAAGGAAGCGCCCGCTGACGCGGAGATCGTCTCTCACAAGTTGATGATGCGTGCCGGCATGATCAAGAAGCTTGGCGCGGGCCTCTATACGTATATGCCCGTGGGGCTGCGTGTGATCCGCAAGGTTGAGCAGATCGTGCGTGAGGAAATGAATGCCGCCGGCGCGGTGGAGGTGCTGATGCCGGTGGTGCAGCCGGGCGAGCTGTGGCAAGAGACCGGTCGCTGGGACAAGATGGGCGACGAACTGCTGCGCTTCAAGGATCGCCACGAGCGCGACTTCGTCATGCAGCCGACGTCGGAGGAGGTGGTGACCGACATTGCCCGCACCGAAATCCGCTCGTACAAGCAACTGCCGGTCAATTTCTACCAGATCCAGACCAAGTTCCGTGACGAGCGCCGCCCGCGTTTCGGCATCATGCGCGGCCGCGAATTCACGATGAAAGACGCGTACTCCTTCGACCGCGACGCCGAAGGCCTGAAGGTGTCGTACCAGAAGATGTACGACGCCTACTCGCGCATCTTCCAACGCTTCGGCTTGGAGTTCCGGGCCGTGGCGGCGGATAACGGCGCGATTGGCGGGTCCGGATCGCACGAATTCCACGTGATTGCCGAGACGGGCGAAGACGCCATCATCTATTGCCCGGATTCGGACTACGCCGCCAACATTGAGGCCGCCGAAGCCGTGGCCCCGGCCGCACCGCGTGGCGCAGCCACGGAGGCACTCACCAAGACGCACACGCCGGGCCGCGCCAAGTGCGAGGCCGTGGCCGAGCAACTGGGCATTGCGTTGCAGCGCACGATCAAATCCATCGTGCTGGCCACGGAAGTGGAGGGCGGCGAGCCCCAGATCTGGCTGCTGCTGCTGCGCGGCGATCATGAGCTCAACGAGGTCAAGGCATCAAAGGTTCCCGGCCTGGCGGACTTCCGCTTTGCCACCGAAGGCGAAATCCTGCGCGCGTTCGGTACGCGCCCGGGCTATCTCGGCCCGATCGGCACGAAGCTGCCGGTCAAGGTGGTGGCCGATCGCACGGCGGCGGCGATGAGCGATTTCGTGGTCGGCGCCAATGAAGAGGATTACCACTACACTGGGGCCAACTGGGGTCGCGATCTGCCCGAGCCCGAGGTCTACGACCTGCGCAACGTGGTGGCAGGCGACGCTTCGCCGGACGGCAAGGGCACGCTGGCGATCTGCCGCGGCATCGAAGTCGGTCACGTCTTCATGCTGGGCACGCGCTACTCCGAGGCGATGAACGCGACGTTCCTCGATGAAAACGGCAAGACGCAGCCGATGGTGATGGGTTGCTACGGCATCGGCATCACGCGGATCCTGGGTGCGGCCATCGAGCAGAATTACGATGCACGCGGGATTATCTGGCCGGCGTCCATCGCGCCGTTCCAGGTGGTGATCTGCCCGGTGGGCTACGACCGCTCCGACGCCGTGCGCGAGGAAGCCGACCGCCTGCACGCCGAACTGGTTGCCGCCGGCATCGACGTGATGCTGGACGACCGCGGCGAGCGCCCCGGCGCGATGTTCGCTGACTGGGAACTGATCGGCGTGCCGTTCCGTGTGGTGGTGGGCGACCGCGGCCTGAAGGAAGGCAAGCTGGAATTCCAGGGTCGCCGCGACGAAGCCGCCACCGCGGTGGCGCCGGCCGACGTGCTCGCTACGCTGAAGGCGCGTCTCGCGCAATAACCCGACAACCGTCCCGACCCGCATGCGCCGCTTGTTTTCCGCCCGCCTGATCGCCACTGCGTTGTGCGCTGGGACGTTGCTCGCGGGCACGCAGGCAGCCTGGGCTGGCGCCCAGAAAGAGGAATATCTGGCGGACTCCGTGCGCAGCGCGCTGTCTGCCGCGGTGGCCGACAGCCGCCCGCTGCGCCCCGTGTTTGCCAGCAATGACGAGCAACTCGGCTACCTGCGCTGGCTGGCGGAGATGTCGGTGCGCATGTCGAGCAAGATTCCGCAGGCGTCGGTACGTGTCGAACTGATCGAGACGGCGTATTACGAAGCCAAGCGCGCAGGCCTGGACCCGGCGCTGGTGCTCGGGCTCATCCAGGTGGAAAGCGGCTTTCGCAAGTACGCCATCAGCAGTGCGGGTGCGATGGGCCTGATGCAGGTGATGCCGTTCTGGACGCGTAGCATTGGCGACAACGACGCGCGCAAGCTCTTTCATCTGCAGAGCAACCTGCGCTATGGCTGCACGATCCTGCGTCATTACCTCGACATGGAAGGCGGCAATCTTTATCTGGCATTGGGGCGCTACAACGGCAGCCGGGGCCAGCCGCAATATCCGAATGCCGTGCTGGCGGCCTGGAAGCGCTGGCAGTATCAGGAGTCGAGCGCGATGACGGTGTCGGCGCCCGTTCCGGCCGAGCCCGCCGTGCCCACTCCGCGTGCCAAGGCATTGCCGGAAGTGCCGGCGCGCAATCCGTTCTCGCCGCTGCGTATTGCTGGCGGTCCGGCTGGCGGTTCGTGATCTTCCGTCGGCGAGCGGTCGGCCTACAATAGCGCCATCTCTCGCTCGCCCGCATCTCCATCCCGCATGTCCACCACCCAACCGTACGCGACGATGTCTGACGCGCTGCGCGACTGGCTGCAGCGTCACGTGACCGAAGGTTTCGAGGCCGAATCACTGGTGGCTTCGATGGTGCAATCCGGTTACGACCGCGCCTTCGCGCGCCGTGTCGTCGATGAGGCGCTGACCGCCCGCGCTCCTGCCCCGATCGTGGCGCCCGCGCCCACACCCGTCGCCGATCAGGCGGTCGAAAACAGCAATGCGGTGCATACCGCCGATGGCGACATCCCCATCCTGTTTGCAATCGAAACGCCGCGCATCGTGCTGTTCCAACACTTTCTGTCGGACCAGGAGTGTGACGAGCTGATCGCGATCGGGCGCAACCGCCTCAAGCGTTCACCCGTGGTGAACCCCGATACCGGCGAGGAGAATCTGATCTCGGCCCGCACCAGCCAGGGGGGGATGTTCCAGGTGGGCGAGCATCCGTTGATCGCCAAGATCGAAGCGCGCATCGCGCAGGCCGTGGGCGTGCCGGTTGAACACGGCGAAGGCTTCCAGGTGCTGAACTACCAGCCCGGCGGCGAATACCAGCCGCACTTCGATTTCTTCAATCCGGGCCGCAGCGGCGAGGCGCGTCAGCTCGAAGTCGGCGGCCAGCGCGTGGCCACCATGGTCATCTACCTGAACAGCGTGCAGGCTGGCGGCGCGACGGGCTTTCCGAAGCTCGGGCTGGAGGTGGCCCCGGTCAAGGGCAACGCCGTCTTCTTCGTCTACAAGCGCCCCGATGGCACGCTGGACGAAGACACGCTGCATGCCGGTCTGCCGGTCGAGCGCGGCGAGAAGTGGATCGCCACCAAATGGCTGCGTGAACGCCCCTATCGTCGCGGCGCCTGATCGACGTTAGGCGATGGAATACACATTCCTCTCCGCGACCGTCCTGCTGGTGCTGATCACCGATCCGCTCGGCAACATTCCCATCTTCATCTCGGCGCTGCGGCCGGTGGCGCCCGAGCGTCGCAACCGCGTCGTGCTGCGCGAGGTCGGCATTGCGTTCGTGCTGCTGCTCGTCTTCATGTTCTTCGGCGAGAGCTTTCTGCGCATGATGAGCCTGACCGACATGTCGCTACAGATTGCGGGTGGCATCGTGTTGTTCCTGATCGCGCTGCGGATGATCTTTCCACGTGAGGGTGCTGCCGAGTCGCAGCCTGCCGGCGAGCCCTTCATCGTGCCGCTGGCGATTCCCGCCGTCGCGGGGCCGTCGGCCATGGCCACGGTGATGCTGCTGGTATCGCAGGCGCCTGGGCGCATGTGGACGTGGGTCGGCTCGCTATGTGCGACGATGGCCGTGTGCGCCGTGGTGCTGCTGAGCGCCACGCACATCCAGCGTCTCGTGGGTGAGCGCACGGTGATGGCGTTCGAGCGGCTGATGGGGCTGATCCTGGTGGCGATCTCGGTGGAGATGCTGCTCAAGGGCATCCGCACGTTCGCGCATCAACTCTGAAACCATGCGCGGGCAACAAAAAAGGGCGACTGATAGGTCGCCCTTCTTGTTTGCAGCGGTGCCGCCTCAGGTGTTCTTGAGCGCGCGGATGGCCGGCAGGTTGCGCCAGTAGCCCTTGGCGTCCATGCCACAGCCAAACACGTAGCGGTCCGGCACGCTGAAGCCGCAGAAGTCTGGATACAGCGGTTTGGACTTGGTGAGCGTCTTCTCGCACAGCACGGCGGAGTAGAACTCGGCGGCCCCCATGTCGATGATGCGCGAGCGGATGGCGGCCATCGTTTCGCCTTCGTCGAGGATGTCGTCGAGCACCAGCACCGTGCGGCCCTTGACCGACTCGCGCGGCGCCACGCGCCACTGCATCTCGCCGCCCACCGTCTTGTTGTTGTAGCGCGAGAGGTGGATGTAGTCGAACTCCAGCGGGAAGGCCAGCTTGGGCAGCAGCATGCCGGTAAAGACGGCCGCGCCGCCCATCACGGACAGCACCATCGGGAAGGTGTCGCCGATCTTCTCGGTGATCTGTTCGGCCATGCGGTCCAGCGAGCCGCGCACGGCGTCTTCGCTGACGATTTCTTCGGAGTTGGCCCAGAGTTCGCGGGCCTGTTCTGCGCTCAGCATCGTGTCAGTCTAGTAAACGGTTGGGGAAGGCAGGGATTGATCGGGTGCCTATAAGGGGCTCAGGGGTCCGTCGCGAGCGGCTCGAAGCTGGCCTGAGAAGCGCAACCGTACGCGTGTACGGTCAGCATCGCAAGGCCAAGACCGGGCCGCGCCGCGGGGCCATGCGTCCGTTATCGGCCGAGCAAGCCTTTCATGCCGCCTTTCATGCCGCCCATGGCGCGCATCATCTTCATCATGCCGCCGCCTTTGAGCTTCTTCATCATGGATTGCATCTGCTCGAATTGGTTGAGCAGACGGTTGACTTCCTGCACCTGCACGCCCGCACCAGCAGCAATGCGGCGCTTGCGGCTCGCCTTGATGAGTTCGGGCTTGGCACGCTCGGCTGCCGTCATGCTGTTGATGATGCCTTCCATGCGCCGCACCTGCTTTTCGGCCTGGTCCATGTTGGCACCCTGCGCCTGTTGCGCGAATTGCGCAGGCAGCTTGTCCATCAGACCGCCCAGGCCGCCCATCTTCTTCATCTGGCCGATCTGCGCCTTGAAGTCTTCGAGGTCGAAGCCGCCGGTCTTCTTGATCTTGGCGGCAAGCTTCTGCGCCTCTTCCATGTCGACACCGCGCTGGGCTTCCTCCACCAGCGCGAGGATGTCGCCCATGCCCAGAATGCGCTGGGCCATGCGGTCGGGGTAGAACGGCTCCAGCCCGTCGAGCTTTTCCGCCACACCGACGAACTTGATCGGCTTGCCCGTGATGTGACGCACCGACAGCGCCGCGCCACCGCGCGCATCGCCGTCGAGCTTGGTCAGCACCACGCCGGTCAGCGGCAGGGTGTCGTTGAAGGCCTTGGCGGTGTTGACGGCATCCTGGCCGAGCATCGCGTCGACCACGAACAGCGTTTCGGCCGGCTTGAGCCTGGCGTGCAGCGCAGCGATCTCTTGCATCATCGCCTCGTCGATACCGAGGCGGCCGGCCGTGTCGACGATCAGCACGTCGTGGTAGTGCTTCTTGGCCCAGTCGAGTGCGGCGGCGGCAATGTCCACCGGCTTCTGGTCGGGCTGCGAGGGGAAGAAATCTGCGCCGACCTGTTCGGAAACGGTCTTCAACTGCGCGATGGCGGCGGGGCGATACACGTCGCACGACACCGTCAGCACCTTCTTCTTCTTGTTCTCTTTGAGCCACTTCGCGAGCTTGCCGACCGTGGTGGTCTTACCCGCGCCTTGCAGACCGGCCATCAGGATGATCGCGGGCGGCGTGACGTTGAGGTTCAACTCCGCCGCGCGGCCGCCCATGATGTTGCTGCCGACGCCTTCCAGCGCTTCCTGGCCGCCGATGATGGCCGTCAGCTCGCGCTGCACGATGCCAACCAGCGCCTGGCCCGGCGAGAGGCTGGTGATGACGTCTTCGCCGAGCGCCTTTTCCTTGACGCGGGCAATGAACTCGCGCACGACCGGCAGCGCCACGTCGGCTTCGAGCAGTGCCAGGCGGACTTCGCGCAGCATCTCGGCGGTATTGGCTTCGGTCAGGCGCGCTTCGCCGCGCATGGTCTTGACCACGCGCGCAAGCCGTTGGGTCAGGTTATCCAGCATGACAGTGACAGGGATCCGGAATTGGGGACGGGATGAAGATGAGGCCGGCGCGCGTTTGGCTTGCACCGGCAAGGAATGTGCTTAATGCGCGCATGTTGCGTTGCCGCCCGTCAAGGCTTTCGGCGGGGGGCGGGCCCCAGCCAAAACTGGGGTGCGCTGCGGTAAACTGTGTAAATGGCAATTGTACTGTATGCGCTGACGGCGCTTCTCTACGGCATCCTCGCTTCGGTAGCGTGGGCGCGACGCGGTGGTCTGGGTGCCCAGGCACCGGCGGGAGCCATGGCGGCAGGTGGTCAGTCGCCGGGTGCCACGGTGCTCGTTCCGCCGCCTCCGGGCGGCGCCGATACCGTCCCGGCCTGGTGGCGCTGGGGTTTGCTGGCCGCCTTGATCGCGCACGGGTTCCTGCTGCACGAGACGATTTTCCCTGCCGGTGCCATGGTGTTCGGCTTTGCCTATGCGCTGTCGGCCATGCTGTGGCTGGGCGTGGGCATTTTCTGGATCGAAAGCCTCTTCTTCTCGCTGGCCGGCCTTGGGCTGCTCGTGATGCCGGTGGCGCTGGCCGGCAGCCTGTTGCCGGTGGCCTTCCCGGGCACGCAAATTCTCGGCTATGCGGCCAGCCCGCTGTTCAAGCTGCACTTCGCCATTGCCAATGTCGCCTACGGGCTGTTCACGCTGGCGGCGTTCCACGCGATCCTCATGCTGGCTGCGGAGCGCCGCCTGCACACCATCAACCGCCCCACCGAGGCAAGCTGGTTCAGTCGCTGGCTGGATCTGCTGCCGCCGTTGCTCACGCTGGAGAAGCTGCTGTTCCGCCTGATCGGCGCGGGCTTCGTGCTCTTGACGCTGACGATCGCATCGGGCGTGCTGTTCTCCGAACAACTGTTCCACAGCGCCTTCCATTTCGATCACAAGAACATCTTTGCGGTGCTGTCGTGGGCGATGTTCGGCGGCATCCTGATCGGTCGGCGTTTTCGCGGCTGGCGCGGACGAGTGGCACTGCGCTGGGTGATGGCGGCCTTTGCGATCCTGCTGCTGGCGTATGTGGGCAGCCGCTTCGTACTCGAAGTCATCCTGCATCGCGCCTAGCGCGTTCCTGGCGCCTGCGCCGTTACTTGTCCCTGTCTGTTCTCCATGTCCCGTCCTGTCTTGCTGATCCTGATGCTGCTCGCCGGCTGGTGGTGGTTGAGCCGCCTGGGGACGCGTTCGTCCCGCGCTTCGGGGCAGGGCCAGGCCGCCTCACGTGGACAGGGTTCGGGCAAGCGCACGCCTGAGCCCCAGGCTTCCCAGCCCATCGAGCAATGTGCCGTGTGTGGCGTACATGCGCCGCGCACCGGCATGATCGCGCTGCCCGGCGGCCGCTATCGCTGTCCCGAGCATGCTGACCGAGGCAACACATGACGCCCGCTGCGCCGGGTGCCGCGCGTAACCTGCTCTCGCGCCTGAACGCCTTGCGCGCGCTCCGATCAGTCTGGCTCGAGCCCGATCCGCCGGAGTTCCAGTGGCGCCTGCTGCGCTATTTCGCCTTCAGTCGCGCAGCGGTGGCGCTGGTGCTGTTGCTCTTCGTGATGGTGCCGCGCGAGCACAACGAGGCAGTCGGCCTGCCCAATACCGACGCGCTGCTCAGCGTGACGCTGCCTTATCTGGCGATGGCCCTGTTGATCCTGGCGGCGGCCGGCTGGTGGCGCACGCGATTCCAATTCCGCGTGCGGCTGGATGTGGTGCTCGATCTGCTGTTCCTGGGGCTGGCGTATGCCACGCTGTCGCGCCTGTCGGCGAGCGTGGCGATGGTGTTGCTGATGCCGGTGCTGGCCGCCGGTGCGCTCACCAGCCTGCTGTTTGCGCTGTTCACGGCGGCAGTGGCGTCGATCGTGGTGCTGGCCGATCCGTTTCTGCAGATGCTGAGCGACGGAGTGATTGCGCCGGGGCTGGCATCCGCCGGTCTGTACGGCCTGGTCTACATGATGGCCGCGTCGATGATGTACGGCCTGTCGCACCGCCAGATCGCGCAGGAACGTTTGACGATGGCCCGCGAGCGCGAGCTGCGCCTGCAACAGCTCGTCAACCGCCTGATGGTCTACGACATGCAGGACGGCGTGATGCTGGTGCGTGCCGACGGCCGCGTCGTTGCCGCCAACCCGGCCGCAGCCATGCTGTTGGGCGTGCCGCAGAGCGCGTTTGTCGGCAGCGGTGCGATGTTGTTTGACTTGAAAGACCTGCCGCACCTGCGCCCGCTGCTCGAAACGCTGCGCCACTGGCTGCGCCGCAAGAGCCGTCCCACCGATGGCAGCGGTGACGACGATGCACCGCGCATCCTCGACCTGCTGCCCATCGCCTCGGGTGGCCGCACCGGCCGCGCCATGTTGAGCGCCCGCCTGCGCCTGCGCTTCATCCTGCCGAGCCTGGCCAACCTGCGCAGCGTCTACATGGATAGCCTTGTCAGCTCGATCGGCCTGGGCCTGCTGGGCGAGGGCGGTGAGATGCGTCCGCGCATTCCATCGTCCGAGGCCATCACGCAGGGCTGGTCGGTGGACGACGAAGCGTTTCTGCGTCACGAGTTGCATGACACCGTGCTGGTCCACGTGGAAAGCTGGGAGCGCGTGGCGGAGCAGGCGCAGCAGGAAAAGCTGGCCTCGATGGGGCGGCTGGTGGCCAGCGTCGCGCACCAGATCCGCAACCCGCTGGCCGCGATCAGCCAGGCCGCTGAACTGTTGGACGATCCGGGCGACGGCCATGATGGCAGCGCACACGTGCGCCCGGAGAGCACTGGCGTGGAGACGCGCCTGCTGCGCATCATCCGTGACAACGTGCGCCGGCTCGACCAGGTGGTCGCCGACGTGCTGATGCTCTCGCGCCGCCCGCGTGGCGAACGCGTGCGCGTGCAGCTTGCACAGGTGCTGCCGGAGGTCGTCGAGCGCTGGCGTGCCGAGGCCCTACGCCGCGCAGGCGAAGCAACCGCGATCAACCCGAACCTCGTGCGCGTGGCGGTCGACCTGGACAAGCCCGTGCTATTCGACCCGGCCCAGTTGCAGCAGGTGGTGGGCAACATGCTCGACAACGCGTTGCGCTATTGCCGCCGCGTGCCGGGTTCGATCCAGCTGGCGGCCTACGCGCTGGACGATACCCACGCCGAACTGGTGATCTGGAACGACGGCCCGGAAGTGCCCACCGAGCAGCAGCGCAGCCTGTTCGAGCCGTTCTTCACGAATGACGCCCAAGGCACTGGCCTGGGCCTCTACATGGCGCGCGAGTTGTGTAGCGCCAACGATGCGCAGATCCGTTACGGCGCCATCGCACTGGAATCCTTGCTGGATCGCACCGGAGCGTTGACCATGGAGGCGCGCGACACGTTGCCGCGCCGCGCCTTCGTCATCACCCTGATGTTTGACCAACCTGCCTTGGCCGTAGCGGATTGATCCGCTGGCCGCGAATTTCTGCCGATCTTCAGCTGATCCATGTCCAAAGCCGCCATCGTTCGCGAACCCATTCTCGTCGTCGATGACGAAGCCGACCTGCGCGAGCTGCTGGAAATTTCCCTGCGCCGCATGGGACACGACGTCGTGCTCGCCAG
The DNA here is from genome assembly GCF_958405935.1 of Ralstonia psammae. Taxonomy (NCBI): domain Bacteria; kingdom Pseudomonadati; phylum Pseudomonadota; class Betaproteobacteria; order Burkholderiales; family Burkholderiaceae; genus Ralstonia; species Ralstonia psammae. The sequence goes on along the minus strand of NZ_CATZBU010000015.1, from coordinate 57,473 downwards.
CGGGCTGGCCGAGGCGCGCGAGGCACTCTCCCGTCAGCGCTTTGCACTCGTGCTGACCGACATGCGCCTGGGCGATGGCCTGGGCATTGAACTCGTGCGCCAGCTCTCGGCCACGGCCGACCGCACTCCGGTGGCCGTCATCACCGCCTATGGCAGCGCCGAGAACGCGGTCGAAGCACTCAAGGCCGGTGCGTTCGATTACATCGCCAAGCCGCTCTCGCTCGACCAGTTGCGCAGCCTCGTGCTCAACGCGCTCGGGCGCCAGCAGCGCGATCCCGATCCCGGTAATGCCGATTTGGCTGAACGCACCAACGACCTGCTGCCCGGCCATTCCGCCGCGATGCAGGAAGTGCGCCGCTCGCTGATGCGCCTGGCGCGCAGCATGGCGCCGGTGGTGATCAGCGGGGAGTCCGGCAGCGGCAAGGAGCGAGCGGCGCGCGCCGTGCATGCGCTGTCTGCGCGTGCATCGCGGCCGTTCGTGGCGGTCAACTGTGGCGCGATTCCCGAGAACCTGATGGAAGCCGAGTTTTTTGGCTACGTGAAGGGCGCTTTTACCGGCGCCGACAGCGATCGCCAGGGCTTCTTCCAGGCGGCCAACGGCGGCACGCTCATGCTCGATGAGGTGGCCGACCTGCCGCTCACGATGCAGGTGAAATTGCTGCGTGCGTTGCAGGAGCGCCGCGTGCGCAAGATCGGCGAGAGCCGCGAAGACCCCGTCGACGTGCGTGTTGTGTGCGCGAGCCACCAGAACCTGGCGCGCCTGGTGGCCGCGGGCCGGTTCCGCGAAGACTTGTTCTACCGCCTGAACGTGCTGGAACTGCGCATGCCCACGCTGCGCGAGCGCGCCGAAGACGTGCCCGTGCTGGCCGGCGTGCTGCTCGAACAGCTCGCCAGCCGCTACGGTGATCCCCGCCCCAAGCGCTTGACGCGCCCGGCGCTGCAGCAACTGTGCGCCTACCCGTTCCCGGGCAACGTGCGCGAGCTGGAGAACCTGCTGGAGCGGGCGTACGCGTTTGCGGAAGGCGAGTCGATCGACGTGGATGATCTGGGCGCACTGGGCGCCGAGATCGAGCGCTCGCCGCTGTTCCACCGCACGCGCGAGGCGCACGCTGCCGCAGCAGGCAATCATCCGATGGCGCCGTCGCCGATGACCAGCTGGCCCGATGCCGTCTACATGCCGGCGCCCGTGCCCAGCCCGATCGGGATGCCGCAGCCGATGGCGCCGCCCGAGCCGGCACCCGTTGCGCAGCCGGCGGAGCCGGTGTTGCCGAGCGTCGCACTGCCGATCGATCTGCCGGCGTATCTGGAGTCGGTCGAGCGCAACGTGATCCTTGCCGCGCTGGACCAGACTGGCTTCAACCGTACGGCAGCGGCCAAGCTGCTCGGGTTGTCGTTCCGCCAGTTGCGCTACCGCATGCAGCAACTGGGCATTCGTGACCCGCGGGACGTTGAAGCGCCACCCGGGGGCGTGGGCGAGCCGGCCGGAAATGGGCTGAACGGTGATGCCTGAAAGGTTGCATATCGGCGCGGACGGATGGGTGGATGGCGGGCGCAGACATCCGTCGCCGAATATCGACGCGCGGCCCGACGGCATGCCGATCGACCTGATCGTGCTGCACAACATCAGCCTGCCGCCTGCGCAGGCCGCAGCCGATTTCGGCACCAACCACGTGCTCGACTTCTTCACCAACACGCTCGACTGCGACGCGCATCCGTACTTCGATCAGTTGCGCGGCGTGCGCGTGTCGGCGCATTTCTTCATCCGCCGTACGGGGGAGTGCGTGCAGTTCGCGCCTTGCGGGGCGCGCGCCTGGCATGCCGGTGCGTCGGACTTTTTCGGCCGAACGCGCTGCAACGATTTCTCGGTTGGCATCGAAATCGAGGGCACCGATGATCTGCCGTTCACGCCCGAGCAGTACGCCACTACGGCGTCGCTCGTGCGGGCGATCTGCGCGGCGTATCCGATTGCGGCGATTGCCGGCCACTCGGACATCGCGCCGGGCCGCAAGACCGATCCCGGGCCATGCTTCGACTGGGCACATCTGCGTGCGCTCGGCGGATTCAACGCGGCGTTGTTTCCGTACCAGCCCGCGCTCTGAAATGGAAACGGGCGGCCCGTTGTGAAGACCGCCCGCGTTCTCCTTCCTGTCTGTCTTTCTAGTTCACGGCCTTAGGTTCCCATGGCGGGGTCGGACACGCCGTCCTTGCCGGTTTCCATCCGGCCGGCAAAGCGCCGCGTGAAGCCACCTTGCGGCACCGTCACCGTCAAGTCGTACCAGTTGCCCTGGCGGGCGATCGGCCAGTGCTGGTCGAGTTGCTTGCCGGCGGGAATGTCGAACGTCCACGGGCCGTCGGTGCGGTAGGCATTGGGTTTGACGGTGAAGGTGCAGCCGGCGGTGCCGGTGTTCATCATCGTCACGTAGACCTCGGCGTTGGCCACGTCGTAGCACACGCGGATTTCCGGTGCGCTCGAACCCGCAGCCGACACGGCGCTCACATCGCCCGAGAAGGCGCGATGGAAGCCGTTGGGGCCGAGCACCCACAGATCGTACTTGCCCTTGTCGGCGGCGAACACGTCCCACGTGTCGTCGAGCATCTTGCCGGGCTCCACCGCATAGCGGCGCGGCACGCGGTCCAGATGCAGGCGGTCGTACACGTGGAAGACGGCAGCGGCTGTGCCGGTGTTGCTGAAGATCAGGCGCAACGCGCGGTTGGTGGCATCTTCGCGGGCGCTCACGTGAAGCTCGTACGGCAGGGCGCGCGAGGGACGCGTGCCGGTCGCCTGCATGGGCAGTTGCTGCGCCGTCACCGAGGGCAGCGGCACCTGTGGCTTCAACCCTTGCGCAGTGCGGATGGAGTCGGCCGTCGCCTTGTCGCGGCTGGGCAGCGTGGGCAGCGTTTCGTTGTTCGGGTTGACGAAGTTGAAAGCGCTGGTCAGGTCGCCCAGCACGGCGCGGCGGTACGCGCTGATGTTCGTCTCCTTGACGTTGAAGCGCAGCTCCAGGAAGCGCAGCACCGAGGTGTGATCGAACGCCTGCGAGTTGACCCAGCCGCCGCGGCTCCACGGCGAGACGATGTACATCGGCACGCGCGGGCCGGGGCCGTACGGGTTCTTGTCGGTGTGATATTCGCCGGCGGTGCTGACCGTCGATTTGCCGGCCAGCACGCCGTTGTCATACGCGGGGGCGGCGGGCGGCGGCACGTGGTCGAAAAAGCCGTCGTTCTCATCGAAGTTGATGAACAGCACGGTCTTGCTCCACACCGCCGGGTTGGCGGTGAGCGCGTTGAGCACTTCCTGCGTGTACCACGCGCCCTGCACGGGGCTGGACGGGCCGGGGTGCTCGGAGTACGTGGCCGGTGCGACGATCCACGACACCTGCGGCAATTGTCCGGCGGCGATGTCGTCCTTCAGGGCCTGCAGGAAACCGCCGTCGGGCATGGTGTTGCCCACGCCCTTGATCAGCGGGCTGATGGTTTCGTCGGCCGGCGTGTACGGCGGGAACGGGCTGCCGTCCGCGAGGTTGCCGCGAGCGGCGTTGGCGTCGCGGTAGGCCTTGAAGCCGGCGAGCGGGTTGTCGGTGAAGTTGTCCGGCATGTTCTGGTACACCTTCCACGACACGCCGGCTGTTTGCAGGCGCTCGGGGTAGGTCGTCCAGTTGTAGGTGACGCCGGCGTCGAGGTGGTCGCCGCTGTTGTCGATGACCGGGCCGCCCGCAGCGCCGGTCGGGTCGTTCGTGCCCGTCCAGTGGAACAGGCGGTTGGTATTGGTGCCGCCGTGGAAGCCGCAATGGTACGCATCGCACAGCGTGAAAGCGTTGGCCAGCGCGAACTGAAAGTCCAGCTCGGCCTGCTTGTAGTAGCCCATTGACTGCGTCTGCTTGTAGGTCGGCCACTTGCTCATGCGGCCCAGGTCCCACGCTTGCTGCGCATCGGGGTAGCTGTGCGGCGTGCCGGAGACGCGCTGCGCGTTGCCGGCGCTGCTGTCGAGGTAATACGGCAGTACCGTGCGCGACGTGCCGCCGCTGGTGTAGGTCTGCTGCCAGACGTTCAGGCCGCCGGCCAGCGGGATGGGGAAGCGGTCGCCAAAGCCGCGCACACCTTGCAGCGTGCCGAAGTAGTTGTCGAACGAGCGGTTCTCCTGCATCAGGATCACCACGTGTTCAACATCGCGCATCGTGCCGGTGGCGTTGTTGGCGGGAATCGCCAGCGCGCGGCGGATCGACGGCGGAAAGGCGGCCAGGGCGGCGGCCGAAATTGCGCCCGTGCTGGCCATCTTGAGGAAGTTGCGGCGGCTGCCGTTGTTTGTGTTGGAAGTCATGTCGGTCTCAAACGCAAGTCGATGGGAAGCCGCGCGTTACGGAGCGCAGTGCAGGTTCGGCTTGTTGGCCGGCGGTTGGCCGGGTTGATCCGGCTGGGTGGTACCGGGGCTGGTGCCGGTGCCCGGCGTGCCGTCGTTCGAATCGCCGCCGCAGGCCGACAGCGACAAGGTGGCGGCGCACAGCAGCACCGCGGCCAGCCGGTGCGGCCGCGCCAGAGGATGGATAAAAGGCTTCATGAGCGGTCTCGTTCGGGGTGGGGGAGGGAGTCAGGGGGTCAGCGACGACAGCGGCTGATGCGAGCCGTTGATCGTCTTGAGTTCGTCCAGCGTCAGGCGGCGCGTCCACATGGCCAGGTCGTCGTAGGCCATTACGCCCTTGAGCGAGCCCGGGTTGTTGGGCACGTAGTTGTGTGTGGCGTCGTCGTTCAGGCCCCAGACCTTGGTGGCCAGGCCGTTGAGCTTCGTGACGTCGGTATTGGCGATGGCCTTGTCTTCCACCTTCTGCACGCCCAGCACCGGGTCGAGGATGTAAGCGCTGAAGCGCTTGCCCTGCGTGTCGACCGACAGCGCGAGATAGGCCCACTGGTTGGCGCTGAACTTCATGCCCTGGATGTCGTCGCGCTTGCCGCCGCTGCCCAGGTTGAAGCGCACCTCGCAGCCGCCGAACAGGCCGAAGGCGATGCCCGCATTTGCGCCGGAGGTGTAGTCCTTGTTGGACAGGATCGGCTCGCCCGTGCCGTTGCCCTGCGTGCAATCCGACTTGAACCAGAAGCCGATGGTGAATTGCGGGCTCTGCGCGATGTCGGCGCCGTTCTGCGTGAGCTTGTAGGCGTCGATGCGCGAATCGACCGAGAGGGCCGTGCCGCCAAACGGGTCCGTCACGGCCGAGCCGCCGTCGGTGCCGACCACCCACGGGCCGATGGTCGAATTGGCCTTGCGGTCGGTCGGGGGCAGCGGATCGAAGCTGTAGTACGCGGCCAGACCGTTGGTGAGCGAGGTCGCCAGCGGCGTCGGTGCAACGTAGCTGATCTGCGCGAGCATCGAGACCGGCACGTTGTTGCGCACCAGCGTGTAGTTGAAGCGGTAGATGCCGCTTGCGGCGGCGATGTTGCTGTCGGTGTACTGCGTGGCCGTGGCGGGCAGCGTGGCGACCTGCTTGCCGTCGCGCAGCACGTTGATCGGGCCGCTGGCGGTGGTCGGGTTCTGCCAGTTCAGCACCAGCGATGCGCTGTACGCGCCCACCGTGCTCTGCAGGTTGCGCACGCCGATCGCGCTGGCGGTGAGCGCCGCGCCGTCCAACTTGTGGGCGGTAGCCGGCACGGCGGCGTTCAATTGCGCCAGCACGGTCGGCACGATGTCGGCTTCGCTTGGCAGGGCGGCCAGCGTGGCTTCCGACGTAGGCGCGGCCATGCCGTTCTTGCCGAGCAACGGATTGACGGTCTTGTTCAGCGCGATGAAGGCGGTGCGGTTTTCCAGCGTCGGTGCTGACGTGGTGGCGCCCGTGGCGTCCAGGCCGTGGCTGGTGGTCACGACCACGAGCCAGTCTTCGTTCGGGTTGGCGGTGCGGCGCTGGGCGATGGCCGCCTGCAGCGTGCCCAGCGCCTGGTCGACGTTGGTCAGCGCAACGGCGTACGCATCGCTTTGCAGGCCTGAGGCCAGCGCGGCTGCTGCGGGCGCGGTGTATTGCGCGAAGACGACGTCATAGCCCGACTGCACGAGCTTCACGCTGTTCTGCGTGACGCAGGTGTCTACCTGGGCGCAGTCGACGAGCGTGTCGAGATTGCCGGCTTGCTGATCCGCCTTGAGCAGGGCGGGCAGCACGGCCGAGCTGACGGCGGCGCCCAAGCGTTGCGTGCTGCCGGCTGCCTTGGCGGCGTTGCGCGCGTAGCTGAAGACACTTGGGGCGGCCAGGGTGGTGACGGTATCGTCCGTCACGCTATGGCGGTTCTGCCAGGTGCCGGTCAGCACGGTGGCCCAGCTTGGCGTATCCAGCGGCGGCTGGGCGGTGGTCGTGCCCAGCGTCCCCCCGGTGGAAGCCGGCATCACCGCCAGCGTGCCGAGGTTCGGCAAGCTGCGCTGCAAGAGCGCGCTCTGCACCTGCGCGTAGGTGGCGCCGTCCACGCCCACCACCAGCACCTTCTTGCTGGCGTTGGAGGACGGTGCGTCCGTGTTGCCCTGGTTGGCGATGGGGCTGCTGTCGCTACCGCCGCATGCGGTCAATGTGGCCGCCAGCGCAGCGGCCACGGTTGTGCTTAGCGTGGCCCTCAGCAGGCCGCGGGCAGGTTGATTCCAAGCCATGTCGATTTCCTCGGTCGTTGTGTGCGGCGCTCGGTGTCCCGCCGCTGTGATTGCGCTCCCTGCAATGCGACCGAAGCGTAGGGTTGGGGCCTGTCGCTCAAGTGACAGCCGAGGCAAGAATGCTGATGCCGCTATTCGGATTTCTTGAGCGAGTGGAATGTCGAGGAAGGCATCGGCCGCAGCATGCCTGCACCGGTGCAGTGCGCTGCACACTTGCCCCCACCGTAGATGAGGTGACGTCTATTGAGCTTGCGACGTCGATAGAAAGAATTATTCTGGAAGAAGGGTCATTGCGACGCCGCACGCCAGCCCCGCCGACCCGTTGTGCCGCCTGGGATGGCGGGTTTGCGGCACTGCATTTGGATTGAGAAACCCCCCCTTCGTCGCCATCTGTCAAGACTGGTCTTGTTTGATCGATCCACTATACTTAGGGCTAATCCCGGGGTAACACACTAGATATAGTGGTGACTTTCCGGGATTCTTATTTCGGCGCCACGCGGGGGCGGGCGTACGGCGGGTCAAGCCGACGCTTGGGAGCTGAGAAAAGGCAAGGGTCTTTTCCGTCTCATTTCTCCGCATGGCGCAAGGGTTCGCCAAGGGTGCTTCACCCAGCGGCGAGCCAATAAAACGAACGGTTCAACAGGAGTCCACATGCAGACGGCCCAACCCGAAATCCACTCCGGCACCGCCAATCCTTCCCAATTTGCGCAAAGCGCTGGCGGTACGGCCGTGGCCCCCAGCGCCGGCTACGCCGACTACAAGATCATTCGCCGCAACGGCGCCGTGGTCAGTTTTGAGCCTTCCAAGATCGCCGTGGCCATGACCAAGGCCTTCCTCGCCGTGAATGGCGGGCAGGGCGCTGCTTCCGCGCGTGTGCGCGAGCTGGTCGACCAACAAACGCAGAACGTGGTGCGCGCCCTGCTGCGCAGCCGTCCGAACGGCGGCACGTTCCACATCGAAGACGTGCAGGATCAGGTTGAACTGGCCCTGATGCGCTCGGGCGAACATGACGTGGCCCGCGCCTACGTGCTGTACCGCGAGCGCCGCGCCCAGGAGCGCGCGCAAGCCGGCGAAACCCAGCAGCAACCGGCCGTCATCGGCCTGAACGTGACCGACGGCGGCATCACCCGCCCGCTGGACATGGCGGCGCTGCGCAACGTGATCGTCTCGGCCTGCGAAGGTCTGGGCGAAGCGGTGGATCCGGAGCCGATCCTCAAGGAAACGGTCAAGAACCTGTATGAAGGCGTGCCGATGACGCAGGTGTACGACTCGGCCATCCTGGCCTCGCGTACCCTGATCGAAAAGGACCCGGCGTACAGCCAGGTCACGGCGCGCATCCTGCTGCACACGATCCGCCGCGAAATCCTCGGCGAAGAAGTCACGCAAGCGGAAATGAGCACGCGTTACGTCGACTACTTCCCGCAGTTCATCAAGCGCGGCATCAACGCCGAGCTGCTCGACGACAAGCTGGCCCAGTTCGACCTGGCCCGCCTGGGTGCGGCGCTGGACGCCTCGCGCGACTTCCAGTTCAACTACCTCGGCCTGCAGACGCTGTACGACCGCTACTTCCTGCACATCAACGAGACGCGCATCGAGATGCCGCAGGCGTTCTTCATGCGCGTGGCGATGGGCCTGGCGCTGAACGAAATCGATCGTGAAGCCCGCGCCATCGAGTTCTACCAACTGCTGTCGTCGTTCGATTTCATGTCGAGCACGCCGACGCTGTTCAACTCGGGCACGCGCCGCTCGCAGCTGTCGTCGTGCTATCTGACCACCGTGTCGGATGACCTGGACGGCATTTACGAGGCGCTGAAGGAAAACGCCCTGCTCTCGAAGTTCGCGGGCGGCCTGGGCAACGACTGGACCAACGTGCGCGCACTCGGCTCGCACATCAAGGGCACCAACGGCAAATCGCAAGGCGTGGTGCCGTTCCTGAAGGTCGTCAACGACACGGCTGTGGCCGTGAACCAGGGCGGCAAGCGCAAGGGTGCGGTGTGTGCGTACCTGGAAACGTGGCACCTGGACATCGAAGAATTCCTGGAACTGCGCAAGAACACCGGCGACGACCGCCGCCGCACGCACGACATGAACACGGCCAACTGGATTCCGGACCTGTTCATGAAGCGCGTCATGGAAGGTGGCGAGTGGACGCTGTTCTCGCCGTCGACCTGCCCGGACCTGCATGACAAGGTTGGCAAGGCATTCGAGCAGGCCTACCTGAGCTACGAAGACAAGGTCGCGCGCGGCGAGATCAAGCTCTTCAAGAAGATGCCGGCGCTGCAACTGTGGCGCAAGATGCTGGGCATGCTGTTCGAAACCGGCCACCCGTGGATCACGTTCAAGGATCCGTGCAACATCCGCAGCCCGCAGCAGCACGTGGGCGTGGTGCACAGCTCCAACCTGTGCACGGAAATCACGCTGAACACCAACGACAGCGAAATCGCCGTGTGCAACCTGGGTTCGGTCAACCTGGTCGCTCACCTGGTCAAGCAGGCTGACGGCAGCGTGGTGCTCGATCACGACAAGCTCAAGAAGACCGTGCGCACGGCCATGCGCATGCTCGACAACGTGATCGACATCAACTACTACGCGGTCAAGAAGGCGCGTGATTCGAACCTGCGCCACCGCCCGGTCGGCATGGGCATCATGGGCTTCCAGGACGCGCTGCACGTGCTGCGTGTGCCTTACGCCAGCGACGCAGCGGTGCAGTTTGCCGATACCTCGATGGAAGCCGTGTGCTACTACGCCTACTGGGCGTCGACCGAGCTGGCCGAAGAGCGTGGCCGCTACAGCAGCTACAAGGGCTCGCTGTGGGACCGTGGCATCCTGCCGCAGGACTCGCTCAAGCTGCTGGCCGAAGAGCGCGGCGGCTACCTGGAAGCCGACATGTCGTCGACCATGGACTGGGATAGCCTGCGCGGCCGCATCAAGCAGTACGGCATGCGCAACTCGAACTGCGTGGCGATCGCCCCGACGGCAACGATCTCCAACATCATCGGCGTGTCGGCCTGTATCGAGCCGACGTATCAGAACCTGTACGTCAAGTCGAACCTGTCGGGCGAGTTCACGGTGGTCAACGACTACCTGGTGCGCGACCTGAAGGCACGCGGCCTGTGGGACGAGGTGATGGTCGCCGACCTGAAGTACTTCGACGGCTCGCTGGCCCGCATCGACCGCATCCCGCAAGACCTGCGCGACCTGTACGCAACGGCCTTCGAGGTGGAGCCGACGTGGCTGGTGGAAGCTGCATCGCGCCGCCAGAAGTGGATCGATCAGGCGCAGTCGCTGAACATCTACATGGCCGGTGCGTCGGGCAAGAAGCTGGACGACACGTACAAGCTCGCCTGGCTGCGTGGTCTCAAGACCACGTATTACCTGCGCACGATCGGTGCCACACACGTCGAGAAGTCGACCGTGTCGCGCGGCACGCTCAATGCGGTGTCGTCGGGTAGCGACGTGGGGGGCGTGTCGGCTGCAGGTGCATCGCAAGCTGCTCCCGCCAGCGCGCTGGACAACGTGGCCGCCGCTGCTCCGGCCATGCCGGAAGCCGAAGGCGCCGTGTGCACGATGCGCCCGGGCGACCCCGGTTTCGAGGAATGCGAAGCCTGCCAATAAGTCTAAACAGTGTCTGAGGTTGCTCCCGCGCAAGCGGGGGCGCCGTGACCTGGACGACACTGGACTCGCGCTCCGAAAGAGCGGGAGCGACGAGCAAAGAATTAGGAGAAACACATATGCTGAGCTGGGACGACGACGTCAAACCTGCCGCACAACCGCAAGCTGCGCCGCAGCCCGCGTATCAACCGCAGCCGCAACTGCAAACGGCCACCGCTGACCAGGGCGGGGTGCTGCCTCCGTCGGCCACGCAAGCCGCCGGTACGGGCATCCTCGGCAACAACCCGAACGCCGCTGCCGCACAGAGCAACCGCCGCGTGAACGCCGCCGACAAGCGCGTCATCAACGGCGCCACCGACGTCAACCAGCTGGTGCCGTTCAAGTACAAGTGGGCGTGGGAGAAGTACCTGGCCGGCTGCGCGAACCACTGGATGCCGCAGGAAATCAACATGTCGCGCGACATCGCCTTGTGGAAAGACCCGAACGGTCTGACCGAAGACGAGCGCCGCATCATCAAGCGCAACCTGGGCTTCTTCGTGACGGCCGACTCGCTGGCCGCCAACAACATCGTGCTGGGCACGTACCGCCAGATCACCGCGCCGGAATGCCGCCAGTACCTGCTGCGCCAGGCGTTTGAAGAGGCGATCCACACGCACGCGTATCAGTACATCGTTGAATCGCTGGGCCTGAACGAGGCCGAGATCTTCAACGCGTACCACGAAGTGCAGTCGATCCGCGACAAGGACGAGTTCCTGATCCCGTTCATCGACACGTTGACCGATCCGTCGTTCAAGACCGGCACGCCCGAGAACGACCAGAAGCTGCTGAAGTCGCTCATCGTCTTCGCCTGCATCATGGAAGGCCTGTTCTTCTACGTTGGCTTCACGCAGATCCTGGCGATGGGCCGTCAGAACAAGATGACCGGCGCTGCCGAGCAGTACCAGTACATCCTGCGCGACGAGTCGCTGCACTGCAATTTCGGGATCGACCTGATCAACCAGATCAAGCTGGAGAACCCGCACCTGTGGACGGCCGAGTTCAAGGCCGAGATCACGGAGCTGTTCAAGAAGGCTGTCGACCTGGAATACCGCTACGCAGAAGACACCATGCCGCGCGGCGTGCTGGGCCTGAACGCACCGATGTTCAAGGGCTACCTGCGCTTCATCTGCAACCGCCGTTGCCAGCAGATCGGCCTGGATGCGCTGTTCCCGAACGAAGAAAACCCGTTCCCGTGGATGAGCGAGATGATCGACCTGAAGAAGGAGCGCAACTTCTTCGAGACGCGCGTGATCGAGTACCAGACTGGCGGTGCGCTGTCCTGGGAGTGATCTGAGCGCCCGCTTCGACAAGGCGCCAAGACAAACGGGCGACGCACCACGCGTCGCCCGTTTGCATTTTGGGATGCCCGATTCACGTTTGTACGATTGCGCCGCTCGCATGAGGCATGGCACGCTGCGGCAACCACCGCAATCGGGCTCGCCATGACCATCGAGGCATCCTTTTCCCAAACCTACGATGAAGCCCGCGGCAAGTTCCTCGCCGCCGCGCAAGGCCGGGGGCTCCGCATCGAGCGTCATCTGCATCCGGAAGTGGTCGGGCCGTCCGGCGAGCAGCTTTCCATCGACACCGCACTGCTTGCGCCGGCGCAGGCTCAAACGCTGCTGATCGTCACCTCCGGCGTCCATGGTGTGGAGGGGTTCAGCGGCTCGGGTTGCCAGACCGGCTTGCTGCAAGACGACGAACTGTTCGCGCGGCTGGCGGCTGCCAAGGTAGCGCTGCTACTGGTGCACGCGGTCAATCCGTACGGGTTTGCGCACTTGCGGCGCGTGAATGAAGACAACGTTGACCTGAACCGCAACAGCGTCGACTTTAACGAGGCCGCTTCCGCCAACCCCGCCTATCTCGAAGTCGACCCGCTTCTGCTGCCGCGTACCTGGCCGCCCAGCCAGGCGGATCAGGCGGCGCTGCAGCACTACATGGTTACCCGCGGCGAGAGGGCCCTGCAAGACGCTGCAACGAGCGGCCAATACCGCGTGCCGGACGGCATGTTCTACGGCGGCAGCGCGCCGTGCTGGAGCACGCTGCAGATGCGTGGAATCGTGTCGCGGCATGCGGCCGACATGTCCCGCCTGGTGTGGATCGACCTGCATACCGGGCTCGGTCACTACGGCCACGGCGAGAAGATTTTCAACAGTCCCGATCCTGCCGAACTGGAGCGCGCCATGTGCACCTGGGGCGCCGATGTTCGGCCGATTGCCGCGGCAGGTTCGGTATCGTCGGTGGTCAAGGGCGATCTGGTGGGCATTGCATACGAACTGCTGCCGGGCATCGAGAAGACCTGCGTGACGCTGGAGTTCGGCACGCTCGCGCCGCTGGCGGTGCTGCAGGCGCTGCGCGCCGACCATTGGCTACATCGCCATCCGGAGCAGGGCGCCGCGCAGCGCGCCGGCATTCGCCAGTCGCTGCGTGATGCGTTTTATTGCGACGTGCCGGAATGGATGGGGATGGTCTACGGGCAGACGCGCATGGCTGTTCTGCAAGCGGTGGCGCGGTTTTCCGGCTAGGCGACGTCGGGCGACCCCAATAGGACCCCAACAGGACCCCAACAGGCTCAGGGGGAAGGCTTGGGCGCCCGCACCGTGAGCGCACACCCCGCGGACGCGGCGATGATGGCCAGGATCGCCACCCACTGGCGCCCCGTCAGTTGCTCGTGCAGCACGATCGCCCCCGCCAGCGCGCCGATGGCAGGCTCCAGGCTCAGCAACACGGAAAACGTCTTGCCGGGCAGATGCTTGAGCGCCACCATCTCGAGCGAATACGGGATCGCGCTCGACAGCAGCCCGATGCCCAGTCCCGCCAGAATGAGCGATGGTGCGAGCAACGCCGCCCCTGCCTGCGCCACGCCAAACGGAATCGCAAACAGCGCACCGACCAGCATGCCGATCGACGTAGCCTGGCCCGCATGCAGGCCGCCGAGGTTCTTGCCGGTCAGGATGTAGAGCGCCCAGCAGACGCCGGCGGCCAGCGCATACACCGCGCCCAGGTGGTCAACCTGACCGACCGACTTGTCGCCCACCGTCAGCATCAGCAAGCCGACCACCGCCAGCCCGATCCACACGAAATCCAGCGCGCGGCGCGACAGCAGCACGGCCAGCACCAGCGGCCCCGTGAACTCGATGGCGATCGCAATGCCGATTGGCAACCGCTGTAGCGACAGGTAGAACAGCAGGTTCATGCTCGCCAGCGTGACGCCGTACAGCGCGATGCGGCCGGCATCGGCGCGGCTCAGGTGCAGGCGCCACGGCCGCCAGAATGCCAGCAGGATCACTGCGCCAATCGTCACGCGATACGTGACCGTGCCCGCGGCGCCCAGCACCGGGAACAGCGTCTTGGCAAATGAGTTACCGAGGCACACCGACGCCATCGAGCCCATCAGCGCAAAGATGGGCATCCAGGGGGAGGGCGTCGTCGTGGAAGCGGTAGAGGCGGGAGCAGCGGAAGACATGAACGAGAGCGCGGGGGACGACAGATGGTGCGGCAAGGCAACGCCACAGCATAGCCGCGCGCCGCCGAGAAATCGTTGCATTCTCGGCGGCGCAGGCGTCGCTTTTTATCGAATTGGCGTGCTTACAGAGCGGCTGCGCTCGGGCGGATCACGTCGATCAGCAACACACGCTGGCCTTCGCGTTCGCCGTCGGGGCGCGGGGTCACGCCGCGCTGCGGGCGCGGGGCGGCGAGCGGTGCCGGGTCTTCGGCGCTCATGCCGAAGACGGCCAGTTTGGACGCCGCAATGCGCTGCAGCGTGCCGCGCACACCGGGCACGTCGAGGTCGTCGGGGTCGAAGCCGGTGGTGGCCGTCCAGTCGTCGCGGGCAATGTCCTGCAGGCCGTTGGCCATCTCGAACTGCAACGAGGCACCAAAACCCTTCTGCAACGAGTGCGAGCCGAGCAGGTATTCCGCCGTCAGGAAGCCGCGCAGCCGCGTCCAGAACGCCAGCGAGCTGACATTGCCGCTCTTGAGCGCGTGGCTCGGGGCGACTTCCCAGCTGTGGTCGAGCAGCTTGTTGATGAGGCGGCCCCAGGTCGGCACGTCGGTGCCGGCAGAGCAATCCTCGCCGGGGCCTTCCGGGCGGGCGAGCTGGCGCAGCAGGCCGGTGAACGAACCGGAGCTGGGCCGTGCACTGCCGGCTTGCGGGCCCGAGGGCCAGCGCCATTGCAGCGGCGAGGCCGGCCGGGCGCCGGGCCATTGCGCGTGCTGCTGCAGTCCTGTGCAGGGCGTCAGATAGCGCCACTGGCGCTGGTCGCAGCCAATGCGGCGCAGCGGGTCCAGCTCCGCCGACAGGTCGAACTTGCCCAGGAAGGTCGCGTTGCGCGACTTGATCGGCGAACGCGCATAGACGTTGAAGTCGGGCCAGCCTTCGTACAGGTTGATTTGCGGCAGCGCGTGGTGCTTGTCGAGCGCGTCGTCGGGCTGATCGATGCGGCGACTGGTGAGGAACAGCGCGCGGCAATCGAGCGTCGGCACCGCACCGCGCAGGCGCAGCAGCACGAGCAGATCGCCGAATTCCGCCGGGCGGGCTTCTGCGCGGGCCGGGTAGGCGTGCGGCTGCTCTTCGGGCCAGAAGCTGGTCAGGCGCAGGGCCGAACCCGGGAACGCGCTGCGCAGTCCTTGCCTGAGCAAGCGAAGGCCATCGGCGTGGCGCAGGATGCGCAGGACGGAAAGATCGTCGCGCAAGGTGGCGTCGGGGTGGGGCGCGCGGCCGCCGTGCTCTGCGGCCAGCGCAAAGCGCCACAGCGCGGTATCGCTGGCCAGATCTTGTGCAGCGACATCGCGTACCGCACTGGAGCGGCCGCCGGACATCGGCTCATGGGCGTCGCCGGCAGTGTCTCCTGCTGCGGCATAGACGCTGGTGGTCGACCCGGCAATCGCGCCAAAAGGGCCACTGAATGGCGGCCGGTTGCGCTCGGGCATGGCTATTCCAACATTGTTTTATCGATTCTCTGGCGCGCAGCATAGCACCATGCGACACCCCAGAGAACGGCGCGGCGTCCCTCCCCTCGTTGGGGAATAGGACACGAAATCTCTGCGATCAGGCGGTGCTGAACGACGCCACCGCGTCGCGCAACACCTGTGCCCGTTCTTCCAGCGACAGCGCGGCGGCGGCCTGCTCGACCAGCGCTGCGTTCTGCTGCGTCACCTCGTCCATCGGGTTCATGGCCTGGTTGACCTGCTCGATGCCGCAGCTTTGTTCTTCGGACGCCGAACTGATCTCGCCCATGATGTCCGTCACGCGCTTGACCGCGACCATCACCTCGTCGATCACGCCGCCCGCTTCGGCCACCAGTGTGGTGCCGCTTTCTACGCGGCCGACCGAATTACCGACTCCGCAACGGTGTAACGGCGATGGAGTGGTCTTCTTTAATGGAGGTACCGTCCGTGCAGCGTGCGGATTTCCGCAAAAAGAAGGCGCCGGCTTGCACCGGCGCCCGAAGAGACGGCACCCCACCCGCAAGGAGGGGCACCGCCGCGCGTTGGGAGGTCTCGTTATCGGCGGGCGGTCATTGCTCGCGAATCCAGGTCTGCGTACGGCCCAGCAGGCTGATGCCCAGGAAGCCGCGCACATTGAGTTTCTGACCGTCTTCCGACAGCGACATCTTGGCGCTGTAGACCTTGCCGTTTTCCGGGTCCAGGATCTGACCGCCATCCCAGTTGTTGTTGCCGTCCGCCTTCAGGCCCGTCAGGATCGTCAGGCCCTTGATCGGCTGGTCCTTGCGGTCGTCCGAGCACTTGGTGCAAGTCTTGTTCTCGTCGCCGGGCACCAGGATCTTGGTGACCTTGCCGGTGAACGTGCCGCCGTTGTCGACGATCGTCACTTCGCCTTTCTGTTTGCCTGTGTTGTCGTCGATGGTCTTCCAGGTGCCGGCGGGGCTGGCTTGCGCGAAGGCGCTGCCGGCGGCCAGTGCGAGAGCCAGTGCGCCAGCCAGGCGCGCGAGAGAGTGGGGGGTATGTTGCATCGTGGAGTCTCCTTGTTGTCGGTCAAAAGAATCGGTGAGGGCTGATCGATGATGTCGGCGCAGGGATCAATGCGCGCTCAACGCACCGGTCAGGGGTGACAGCGGATTGCTGCCGGAGCTGCTGGTGGCGTTCGTGACGCCACCCAGCGCATTCGTGATCGGGGCGAGCGGGTTGCCGCTGCCGGCTGCGCCGCTCAGTGCGCTCGTTACCGGGGCGAGCGGATTGCTGCCACCGCCGAGGCCGCCGCCGAGCGCGCTCGTGATCGGCGCCAACGGATTCGTCGAGCCGCCGCTGCCGCCGTTGACCAGGCCACCGGTGCTGGCCACCGTGCCGCCGACGGCGCCGACCACACCGCCCACGTCACGCGTGAGCGGGTTGCCGCCGGCAGCGCCGACTTGCGCACCGGCGCTCTGCAGGCCGCCGCCAACCGTATTGAGCGCACCCGCCAGCGGACCGCCGAGCATCGTCGTGCCGCCGACCGCCTGCGTGCCCTGCACGACTTGCGACGACAGCGGCACGATCGCGTTGCTGGTCTGCTGCGTAATCTGCTGCACCGGGCCGCTCGAGGTGGCGATGGTGGTCAGACCGCCCGCACCTTGCAGCACTTGCCCGAGCGCCGATACACCGCTGCCCACAGGCGACGTCACCGGATTCAGCGGCGCCAGCGGGCTGCCCGCGGCACCCAGGTCCGAGACGGTCTGCCCCGCGTTGCCTACCGTCACCCCGGCGGAGCGGATCACGTCACCCGAACTCTGCACCGTGGTGCCGACGGGGTCGGGCGTGGAGCCGATCTTGCCGAGCCCGTTGCTGATGCCGGCGCCCAACGTCTGGACCGTATTGCCGGCGGAGGTGACCGTCGCACCCAGATCCTTCTGCGCCGCCGTGCCGCCGATGACGGGCACCGACGCCGTGCCGATCGTCGTGCCAAGGTCACTGACGGTCTTGCCGGTCTGCGTGACGACGTTGCCGCCGCCGCTGGCCACGTTGCCGACCGGCACCGCGCCCGGATCGTTGTTGGCCGACGATGACGGTGTCGTGTCACCGTTCGGGTTGCCGCCCGAGGCACAACCGGCCAATGTCAGCACGGCCACAGCCGCCGCTGCCAGCAGCGTGCGCGACGCCGAAACGGCGGACAACGAAGCCGAAGAAGCGGACGAAGAAGCGTGGAGCGGGTTCTGAATTTTCATGGTGAGTCTCCTTGTAAGCGCGGCCCGTACCGCGTGTCACCGCCGGGTCAGAAGAACGCGCATCTGGCGTCCAGCGGGTAGCATCCGCCTGCGTTTGCTGTCGAATGCAAAGAAAGTTCTACAGAGCAGGGGCTAGTGATGCGCGCCGGATGTCACACCCGACAGCACACCGCCAACCAACCCGCCCACCGTTGTGCCGACGCTGCCCAATCCGCCCAGCGGACCAGTCGCGGCCGTACCACTACTGCTGACAGCGCCAACCGAGCCAAGCGCACTGACACCAGGCAACCCCGCTGTCAGCGAACCGACTGCCGTCGTGACCGGCGCCAGCGCACCACCGAGCGCACCGGTCAACGCACCTCCCGGTGCACCACCCGCCGCAGACGGCGCCGTCGGCGCGACCATTGCCGACAACCCACTGGTGAGCGAGCCGAGCGCGCCCACCGTGTTACCCAGCGTCGACACCAGCGCATTGCCCTTGCCGGCCGTTGTGATCGTGCTGCCCTCGCTGCCGAGCGCACTGCCCAGCGTCGACAACACGTTGCTCACCGGCGCACCCAGGCCAGTGGCCGCGCCCAGCGTTTGCGTGGCGGAAGTCAGCGTGCTGGTGAGCGGCACGATGGCGGTGATGGTGGTGGTCGTCAACTGCTCGACAGGACCGGTCAGCGTCGCGATGGGTGTGCTGCCGGTTGAGCCGCTGCTACCCGTTGCATTGCTGGTGTTGTCGTTCGACCAGGCGGGCGATGTCGATGCCGCGATCGCCGGCTTGGATTGCGAATCGCTGCCGCCGCCAAGCGACGTACCCATGTCGCCGCTGCCCGAATTCGCGCAACCGGCCAACATGGCGAGTGATGCCGTCGCCAGCACGCACTGCAGGAACACTCCGCGCTTCGGCGGATTCGATTTCGACAAGAACGCTTGATCGCGCATCTTGTGCCTCCACGACTCAGAACAGAACGCTTGTGTTGGACCCCTTCTGTCTTGCGCTCTTTGCTCGTCGGGTTTGTCGTCGCCCGGCATGCGGGGTTGGCGACGACCTCCCTGTCTTGTCACGGGCCACGCGCAGGCCCGTGCCACACTGCGCGATCGATGCCGCGCTGATGTGGTGAGCGGATCGTGAAGTGAAACCGAATGGCATGACAATCAGCGTCAACCTGACACCCGGATATGCAGTTGCAACAATTCGCGAACTTGATTCCGAATAAAGCGCCTCTACAAGCCATTCTTCGGGCGATCAGTCCGCAGCAAAAATCGCTTCCGGATTGCCGTAGAACAATCCTTCTATCGTCGTAAAACAGCCTCGTTTCAAACGCAATTGCGTGCAGTTTTCAGCGGTTGCTGAGCAGGGTTTTCCCGCGATCGGCGATCGGTTTCGCACAGCGCATCACGCGATCGTCCGGTCGTGCTTGCCCGCTGTTCGGCATCGTCACGCTCCGGTGCAGATGTCGCATGCATCGACACGAACTCCGCATGCGTCGATGCCATTCGCACTCTCGAGCGCTCGCACGCATCGATGCGTCGACCCTATCGTCAGCACCTCGCGCATCGGATGCGCGGCACGCGATTTGCGGTACCTGCATGCGCTGTTGGCCATCGCAATCGCAGCGACTTCGCGCGGTGCGCATCGAAGGTGTTCGACTTGCAAGTCAGCAGCGTCGATCGACACGTTCAACACGCCGATACGCACGCGTCGATCGCATCGATTGCGTGCGTATCGACAGGTTGCATGCGAAAAATTTGCGCGCGTTGTCGCATCTACGCATCGTTTTTTTTCGACACGCATCGCGCCGCGCGCACGTCGACGCGCACGACGATGCCGAACGTGCGCGCCGCACGTGCATCCGTTCACGATGCACACGCGCACTACATCGCGTGTTGCTGTAAACCGGCATGACTACTGGGTTTGCGGGACACGTGTGTCAACGTGGAGCAACGCCGTAACGTGATGTCACGACGCAAGAAAATGCGCATTCGCGAGATCGATCTGCACGCATGCGCGATGCGAATCGCAGCGACGCACAGACGCAGCGCAATCCTTCACCAAAACTCACCGCGCTTTTTGCATAAATCTCTTAACATCACCGCGCAAACGAATTATGATTCGCCTTGACAAGACGTTGACTTCGATGCAAGGCAGCTTCGCGCGATCAACGATGATGAAGTTCCAAGCGGCAAGTGAAAGGTAGTCGAGGAGCGTAACCACTTTGATGCACGCCACGCCGACAGGGCTGTTCGAACTCGGTGCCGTCTCTGCGATCCCCCCGTCGGGATGGGCGTACTACCCCCAAAAGAAAACGCGCGCTCTCCAGTTTTTCGCTGTCCACAAAGTCACGCTGCAAGCGGCTTTGCGGTCCACGCAGCGATTCGCGCAAGATCAGATTTCGACCGGTGTGGCCACGATGCCCCGGTCCTCTCAATTGATGAAGACTCGCCGGATGCAATCTGTCCGGCCGACTGCGGTTGCGCCCGTGTGCGCAACCGAGGCGTGCAACTTGCTGCGTGTGTCCACCGCGCAAGTCGCAGATCTTCCTACCGAATTCATTAGCGTGCGACTGCCGTTGGGTGGCGCGCCGATGAATCGCTCGCTCGGTTGGTCTGGCGATGCCAATGCATCGTGGGATCGGGCCGGTCGGGTTGCTCAATCTCGATAGTTCGATACCCAATCTTGAAGGAGTTTCCCATGGCAACTGCTGCTAAGAAGAAACCGGCCGCCAAGGCCCCGGCCAAGAAGGCCGCTGCAAAGAAGGCTCCGGCCGCTAAGAAGGCTGCTGCAAAGAAGGCTGCTCCGGCCGCCAAGAAGGCTCCGGCCAAGAAGGTTGCAGCTAAGAAGGTCGCTGCCAAGAAGGCACCGGCCAAGAAGGCCGCAGTGAAGAAGGTTGCAGCCAAGAAGGCACCGGCCAAGAAGGCCGCAGTGAAGAAGGTTGCAGCCAAGAAGGCACCGGCCAAGAAAGCTGCAGTGAAGAAGGTTGCAGCCAAGAAGGCCCCGGCTGCCAAGAAGGCCGCCGTGAAGAAGGTTGCAGCCAAGAAGGCCCCGGCTGCCAAGAAGGCTGCTGCCAAGCCTGCTGCGAAGAAGGCTGCCGCCAAGAAGGCCCCGGCTGCCAAGAAGGCTGCTGCCAAGCCTGCTGCGAAGAAGGCCCCGGCGAAGAAGGCTGTCGCCAAGCCCGCTGCTGCTCCGGCCGCTGCACCTGCTGCACCCGCTGCCAAGACCGCGCTGAACCCGGCTGCGGCATGGCCGTTCCCGACCGGCAACCGTCCGTAAGTCATTCCTACGACGGTGATCCTCCGGGACCACAGCGGCGCGCAGGTCGCGCCCACCTGATCGGATACCGCGTATCCGGTCCGCAAGACCTTGGTGTCTTGCACCGCCCGCCGATCGGCTCACGCCCCGGCGGGCTTTTTCTTGCCCGAGCGTTGCGCGTGCGTTTCTTATGGGCATAAAAAAACCGCACCGGCGCGATGCCGATGCGGTGTTTCCGATGAACCCCCTCGGCCTATCGGCCGAGCGTCGTCGATCAGTGCGTCACGCGCGTCACGCCGCCCGATGACAGCAGACGCACCCGCTCACCCGGGCGGAAAGCCTCGTCGGCGTCTTGCGTGATGGCGCGGTACTCACCGTTGTCGAGCTTGACGGTGATTTCCAGGCCCGGACGCTTGTTCATCTGACCTTCGAGCGCGCTGCCTGCGACGCCACCGAGAATCGCACCGAGCACACCCGCCGCCACCGAGCCGTTGCCGCGCCCGATGGCTGCTGCCGAACCGATGCCGCCGATCGCACCGCCTGCAATGGTGCCGACGCCGGTCTGTTCACGGTCGATCACGACATTGCGCACCGAATCGACCGTACCGAAGCGCACGGTCTGCTCGCGCTGCGCCTGACCCGAGGTGTAGGCGCTGTTGGAGTTGGTGCCCATGGCGCAGCCTTGCAGGCCAAGGGCGGCGACCAGCAGGGTCGCGGCACCGATGCGATAGATGGGTTTCATGTTTGTTCCTTATTGATACCGATACCCGAAAGCGGATTCGAAGCGCCGGGCAATTTCCTCGACGGGCAGGCCGTGATTCTGCGGGCCTTGGCAAGCGATCTTGAGTGAGCCCATCAGGCTGGCGAGGCGGCCGGTGGTGTCCCAGTCCAGGCCGTTCTCGATGCCGTAGAGCAGGCCGCCGCGGAAGGCGTCGCCGCAACCGGTCGGGTCGACCACACGTTCGGCCGGCACGACCGGAATAGTGTACTGCTTGCCGCCGGCGTAAATCTCCGCCCCTTCTTCCCCGCGCGTGACGATGTAAGCCTCGACGCGCTGCGCAAGTTCTGCCGCACTGTAGCCCGTGCGTGACAGCATGACCTGCGCTTCGTAGTCATTGACCACCACGTAGCTGGCGAGTTCAACGAAGTGGCGGAGGTCGGCGCCGTCAAACAGCGGCATTGCCTGGCCCAGGTCAAAGATAAAGGGCACGCCGGATTCTGCAAATTGCGTGGCGTGGTGCAGCATGCCTTCGCGGCTATCGGGGCCGACGAGGCCGAGCCTGGCCGGCAGCGCGTTCTTGACCGAATTGATGCTCGAATGGCTCATCGCGCCTGGGTGGAACGCGGTGATCTGGTTGTTGTCGCGGTCGGTCGTGATCATCGCTTGCGCGGTGAACGTATCCGGAACCTCCGTGACATGCGCTGTCGAGATGCCGAGCTTCTTCAGGTAGTCCAGGTACGGGCCCGCATCCTGGCCGACCGTGCCCATGATGATGGGTTCGCCGCCGAGCATCTTCAGCGTGTAGGCGATGTTGCCTGCGCAGCCACCGAACTCCCGGCGCATTGTCGGCACCAGAAAGGAGACGTTCAGGATGTGGATCTTGTCGGGCAGGATGTGTTCGCGGAAGTGTCCGTCGAACGTCATGATGGTGTCGTAGGCAACCGAGCCGCAGATCACGCTGGCCATATTGAAGCACTCCAGATATGACACGGCCGCCCAGTGGACGGCCGTGCGATGAACGAGAGACCGGAAGCCGGTCTCGATGCAATCAGTTCAGCTTACTTCAGCGCAGCCAGGGCCGCGTCGTAGTTCGGCTCGTCCTTGATCTCGGGCACGAGCTGCGAGTACAGGACGTTGTCGTTGGCGTCGAGCACGATGACCGCGCGGGCGGTCACACCAGCCAGCGGGCCCGACGTGATGTCGACGCCGTAGGCTTGCTTGAAACCCTTGTCGCGGAAGGTCGACAGCGGTTTCACATTCGCGATGCCTTCGGTGGTGCAGAAGCGGCCGGCTGCGAACGGCAGATCGGCAGAGATGGACAGCACGACGGTGTTGTCCAGCTTGGCAGCGGCCTCGTTGAACTTGCGCGTGGAGGTGGCGCACACCGGGGTGTCCAGGCTCGGCACGATGTTCAGGACCTTGCGCTTGCCGGCAAAGTCAGCGAGCGACACGTCTTTCAGATCTGCGCCGACCAGGGTGAAGGCCGGGGCCTTCGCGCCTGCGGTCGGGAATTGGCCGCCGACTTCGATCGGGTTGCCGCCAAGGGTCACGTTTGCCATGGTGTTACTCCTTCCTTTGATACGTGTTGGGGGGGAGAGCCGCTAACAACACCCTCTTGGCGTCGCCTCCCTGCCGCCCCGCTTGTACTGCCTGCGTCGGCATACCTGGTCAGGAGGGTCTTGTTAGCGGCTCTAAGCCAGGGGTGAAAATTCAGGGGTAAAAAATCAGGACCCGGTAATTGGCCGTCGGGCGCTGGGACTGGAATCGTACCCGAATCGGTAGTTCGGCGCGGGCAGGCAGCCCTGACTTGCCGTATGCACTGTCGGTCGGGTTGAGGTAGTCGCTGGGCAGCAGGGCGCGGCGCGAGAGCAGTTGGTCTTGCAGGTCGGTCGTGACCAGCTCGATGGCCGGCAGGGCGATGGGGCCACCGGCGCGGTTGCGCAACGTTGCCGTCAGCACGTATTGGTCTGATGCATCGCCTTCCTGCCGCAGCAGTTGCGACGATTCGATCTGCAATGCATCGAGATCACGCGGCGGCGCGATCGTGCAGTGCAGTGGCTGGCACAGGGCCTCCAACATCGGGCGTGCGGAGGGCGCGCGGCGAGCGATCTCGGCGCGGGCGAGGAAGAGCATTTGCACCACCGCCAGCACCGCCAGCAGACCGATCGCGATACGCGCCAGAGCGCGGCGTCCGGTCGTTTTGCGTGCCTGCTCGCGGGCCTGTGCGGCACGCAGAAAATCCAGCGTCGCGGCTGAGACACCATGATTCGGTCCGCGCGCCTTGCGCGGACGCGGGGCGCCGGTCAGCGTGCGCTGCGGCGTCGGGCTGGTCGGCTCGGCTTGCGTGCGACGTGCGTGACCATGGCGGCGCGGCACCGGCGCAAAAAGCGTGTGCGAATCGGTTTCGTGGCGCATCCAGACCGAATCGTGCTTCTCCGTCTCGGGCTTCGGGGACGCGATGACTGCCGGCGCGGAAGCAGCCGCTACCGGAGTCGCCGTGGGCGCGAAGGCCGGTTCGATCGGCAAGTCTGCCGACGGCTGCTTGGGTACGGCGGCCGCGAACGTGTCTTCCTCGTCGTCAAGGTCGCGGATGGGTGGCAGGCCGTGGAATGGATCGGCAGGAGCGGCGGGCAGTCCAGCTTCTGGGGCCTGCTCCCCGGGCTCGATGGATGGCTCGACAGCGTGCTCGATCGGCGCCTCGTCGGGCAGCGGACGTGTGTCGGGTGCGGTCGATTGCACGTCGGGCACGGGTGTCGCGCCCTCAACTTCGCCCAGATGCACTTCTGCGACGCCTTCATCCGGAACGTCCTCTTCCCAGATCAGCGTCATGCCGAAGCCGTGGTCGTCCTCTGCGACAGGCGGCGCGGCGAGCGTTTCCGGTTCAGGGCTGACGGGCGTTGAGAGGGGCGCTATGCGGGGGGCGTGTTCTGGCGATTGTTGGGGCTGCGGTGCTTCGGCGGTCGGCGCCGCAGGCGTGAGCACGGCGCCAAGCTCGATCAGATGATCGCGGCCATCGAAGACGTGATTGCAGCGCCCGCAACGAACGAGGCCGCCGCGCAGCCGAAGCTGATCGGCGACAACGCGGAAGGCGGTTTGACAGTTGGGGCAGCGGGCGGCGAGACGTGGCGCAGTTGCCATGCGGGACGAGGAGAAAAAAGCCGACCGCGCGAGTATTGCAGACAGTGACGTCAGCGTCGACCTTTGCAGGCGACACTGACGCACAATGCCTTGAAATTACGCGGGCTTCACACCGTGCAGGCAGACCCAGCCGTCACGTGCACGCCACACTGTGAGCGGAATGGCCGAGGCATACGCGGCGGCCACTTCTTCGGCCTGGCGCTCGAGCACACCCGACAGGATCAGTCGGCCGCCCGGGCGCACGCGTGCGCACAGCATGGCTGCCATCAACTTGAGCGGGTTCGACAGGATGTTGGCGACGACCAGATCGAACGTGCCTTCCGGCGCATCGTCGGGCAGGGCAAACGTGGCTTCGACGTGGTTGCGCTCGGCGTTGTAGCGCGAGGCTTCCACGGCGTTCGGATCGATATCGACACCGACGGTTTCACCAGCGCCGAGCTTCTTGGCGACGATGGCCAGGATGCCCGAGCCGCAGCCGTAGTCGAGCGTGCGCTCGCCGGGTTGCACGTGCTGCTCCAGCCATTCCATGCACAGGCGCGTGGTCGGGTGGCTGCCGGTGCCGAACGCGAGGCCCGGGTCCAGTTCCAGCACCACGGCGTCGGGTTCCGGCGCGTCGTGCCAAGACGGCACGACCCAGATGTGCTCACCAATATGGATGGGCTCGAACTGCGATTGCGTTACGCGCACCCAGTCCTGCTCTTCCACTTCGCGCACGGTGTACGTGGGCAACGGCGACAGGTTGATCTCGTTGGCCGCGGCTGCCACCAGCAGTGCCGGATCGGCATCGTCGGCCAACAGCGCCACCACGCGCGAGCGGTTCCACGCCAGGCGTGTCGGCTCGTGGCCGGGCTCGCCGAAGAGCGGTTGCTCGTCGGGCGTATCGGCGTCGGCGTCTTCCACCGAGACCGACAGCGCGCCGAGATCAAACAGTGCCTCGGACAACGCTTCGGCGTCGTCGCGCGCCACTTCGAGCACGCATTCGCGGTATGTCACTTGCCGCCACCCTTGGCCACTTCCTGTTGCGCCAGACGGTGCTCCAGGTAGTGGATGTCAGTGCCGCCTTCAACGAAGTTGGCGTCGAGCATCAGGTCGCGGTGCAGCGGCACGTTGGTCTGGATGCCTTCCACCACCATTTCCGACAGGGCGATGCGCATGCGGGCGATGGCCTGCTCGCGGGTGGCGCCGTACGTGATGACCTTGCCGATCATCGAGTCGTAATTGGGCGGCACGAAGTAGCCGTTGTAGGCATGCGAGTCCACGCGGACGCCCGGACCCCCCGGCACGTGCCACGACGTGATGCGGCCCGGCGACGGCGTGAACTTGAACGGATCTTCCGCGTTGATGCGGCACTCGATGGCGTGGCCCTTGAGCGTGATGTCCTTCTGACGGAAGCGCAGTTTCTCGCCGGCCGCCACGCGGATCTGCTCCTGCACGATGTCGACGCCCGTGATCATCTCCGTGACCGGATGCTCGACCTGCACGCGCGTGTTCATCTCGATGAAGTAGAACTCGCCGTTCTCGTACAGGAACTCGAATGTGCCAGCGCCACGGTAGCCGATCTTCTTGCACGCCTCGGCGCAGCGGTCACCAATGCGCTCGATCAGGCGGCGCGGAATGTGCGGTGCCGGCGCTTCTTCGATCACCTTCTGATGGCGGCGCTGCATGGAGCAATCGCGCTCGCCCAGCCAGACGGCATTGCGGTGCTGATCGGCCAGGATCTGGATTTCCACGTGGCGCGGATGTTCCAGAAACTTCTCCATATAGACTTCCGGATTGCCGAAGGCACGGCCGGCTTCTTCACGCGTCATGTTGACGGCGTTGATCAGCGCAGCCTCGGTGTGAACCACGCGCATGCCGCGGCCACCGCCGCCGCCCGCCGCCTTGATGATCACCGGATAGCCGACCTTCTTGGCCGTTGCCAGAATTTCCTTCGGGTCTTCCGACAGGGCGCCTTCCGAGCCCGGCACGCACGGCACGCCAGACTTGATCATGGCCTGCTTGGCCGACACCTTGTCGCCCATCAGGCGGATCGATTCGGGCGTCGGGCCGATGAAGGTGAAACCGGATTGCTCCACACGCTCGGCAAAGTCGGCGTTTTCCGACAGGAAGCCGTAACCGGGGTGGATGGCCTGGGCGTCGGTCACCTCGGCGGCCGAGATGATGGCCGGCATGTTCAGGTACGACAGCGGTGACGGTGCCGGGCCGATACACACGGCTTCGTCGGCCAGCTTGACGTATTTGGCTTCCTTGTCCGCCTCGGAATAGACCACCACGGTCTTGATGCCGAGTTCGCGGCAGGCGCGCTGGATGCGAAGAGCGATCTCGCCGCGATTCGCGATCAGGATCTTGTCGAACATCGTGTTCTCGCTACAAAAAGGAGAGGCGAGGGCGCTGTGGCTGGGCCGCGCTCAGAGGCAGCCCTTGTGCGCCGGCTCGCGCTCGGATGCGGCACGCAGCGTGCCGCACGATGAGGGTCTGATGTCGGAAACTCAGCCGATCACGAACAGCGGTTGGCCGTATTCCACAGCCTGGCCGTTGTCGATCAGGATTTCCTTGATGACGCCGGCCTTGTCCGCTTCGATCTCGTTGAGCAGCTTCATCGCTTCGATGATGCAGATGGTCTGGCCTTCCTTGACGGTGTCGCCCACCTTGACGAACTCGGCGGCGCCCGGCGACGGCGAGCGATAGAAAGTACCGACCATCGGCGACGTCACGATGTGACCAGCCGGCAGGGCCGGGGCGGCAGCCTCAGCGCTGACGGCAGCCGGAGCCGCAGCAGCGGGTGCGCCGACAGCCGGTGCAGCCTGCATCTGCATCGGCGCATATTGCATCGGGGCCACCACTTGCGGCGCCGACTTGACGATGCGGACCTTGCCTTCGCCTTCGGTCACTTCGAGTTCCGAAATGCCCGATTCGGCTACCAGGTCGATTAGCGTTTTCAGCTTGCGCAAATCCATGAACGTTCTCCTGCAGCGTCGGCGATCTGGGGCGGTGGATGCGCGCGAATGGCTCTTCAGCCGCACATCAGTCAAAAGGCGCTCCAGGCGCTGGCGTCGTTGCCTTGGTTAAGTGGTTGAAATAAAAGGAAGAAGACGGCTGATTAGCCGCCGTGTTGGTCGATTGCGAAGTCCAGCGCCGCCAGATAGCCGCGCCAACCCAGTCCGCAAATTACGCCCACCGCCTGGTCTGCCAGATACGAATGGTGGCGGAACGGCTCACGGCGATGCACATTGGACAGATGCACTTCGATATACGGGATCACCACGCCGGCCAGCGCATCGCGCAGGGCCACGCTCGTGTGCGTATAGGCGGCCGGATTGATGATGATGAATTCGACGCCTTCGCTCTTGGCAGCATGGATGCGATCTACCAGTGCGCCTTCGTGGTTTGACTGGAAGTGCGCCAGCGTTACGCCGCGCGCCGTGGCGCGTTCGATTAAGGCGGTATTGATGTCGGCCAGGGTGGTCGCACCGTAGACTTCCGGTTCGCGCGTCCCCAGCAAATTGAGGTTCGGGCCGTGCAATACGAGCACGTTTCGAAGCGCTTTGGCGATGGGTTTATCAGCCACGTTTTTACCGGTTGAGCGAAGTTGGGCGCAATTTACAGCAACTTAGAATGCTTTGTCTAGTTTTTGCTGAGAAACTCTCCAGAAATCGGTGTTTTCACCGATCTTGGGGCCACTGTCGATGCTTTTGCCGGAGAAGAAGGGGAGTTGCGTGCACATGAACGTCATATGACGTTTTTGCAGATTCACGTGCGCTGTAGGGCCTCACGTAGTTCTTCGGCATGCACACGACCCATCTTCCGGAAAGTGATCTCGCCTTGTGCATTCAGGATCACAGTAAACGGAAGGCCGCCGACTTCGTTCCCGAATTGACGGCCCAGTTCCGTCCCGCCAAAGCCCGCCACGGCAATCGGATATGTGACGTGTACCTTGCTCAGGAACGTCTGGATATTGGACGCCGAGTCGATACCGATGCCGACAAACTTTGCCTTGGCCTTCTGCTCCTGTGCCAGCGCAGACAGTTCGGGCATCTCTTCCACGCAAGGACCGCACCACGGTGCCCAGAAATTGATCACCACCGCTTGGCCGCGAAAAGCCGCCAGATCCAGGGAGGCGCCATTGGCGTCCGGCAGCTTGCTGCCGTAAAACGCGGCGACGGCATTGTCAGCCGGCGTTTTGGGCTCGGTGGCGCGATGTCCGAAATAGACGCCTGCCGTCGCGGCGATCAGGCCGGCGATCAACAGGGCGATCAGCGTGGTACGACGGGACATGTTTTGCGGGGATCTCTCTATATATACAGAGGCGAAGCGTGCGGGATTGTACTCCTGTCGGCCGATCACCCCTGCGACAGTAGGGCACGCACTGCCGCTGCGTCGCCGCGCTGGGTCTTGCCGGTGGCGTCTGCGCGCCGCGCGCCACGCACATCGTTCATGTCATATAGGGCGATATGGACGCCGACCGGTGTGCCCGTTTCAGCCCGCAGCTCGCGCGCAAGTTCACGGGAATCGGCCCCGGCGGGCCATTGGCCGCGCCACAGGAAGCTGAGCGTTTCCACTTCGTCGCGGCCGGCGAAATGGGCACTCTCCGTGGTGTCGAAATCCACCCCGGCGTTAAGCAGGAAGATCGCCACGTCCTTCGGGCTATCGCAGAAGACTTGCAGGTGGATGTCGGAGTGCTCGCTGGCGGTGCCGTTGAAAACCGCGCCCGCCAGGTACGGGTGATGGGCTGCCAGCCCTTCCATCAGCAGCAGCGCGATGCGACGCAGCAACGCCAGCACGCGCGGCTGGGATTCGGCTTGGAACAGCGCCTGGTACTCGCGGACTTCCGCTTCGACCTGTTCGTTGTCGGGTAGCCATTCGCCGGGCGCGCGAGATTCCGTGCCGAGCACTTGGCGTGCGGCCTTGCGCTTGGCGGTGGCGTAGTCGGCACCGTCTTCCGCGATCATGCGGGCGGCGGCGGCGGCAATTTCCTCCCGCACGCGTGCGGGGTCGAGGGTGGAGCGTTTGGACATGGCTCTATTTTACTGAAGCGCGCGGGCCGGCCTGAAGCCGCAGGTACAATGCGGCGCAACGAAGTTGAGATGGCTCCCATGCATATCCACATCCTTGGAATCTGCGGCACCTTCATGGGCGGCATTGCCCTGATTGCCCGCCAGGCCGGCCACCGCGTTACCGGCTGCGACGCCAACGTCTACCCGCCGATGAGCACCCAGCTCGAAGCACAGGGCATCGAGCTGATTGAAGGCTTCGACCCAGAACAACTCTCCATCGGCGCCGATCTGTACGTCATCGGTAACGTGATCTCTCGCGGCAATCCGCTGATGGAAGCCATCCTGGACCGCAACTTGCCGTACATTTCCGGTCCGCAATGGCTGGGCGACAACGTACTGCGCACGAAATGGGTGCTCGCCGTGGCCGGCACGCACGGCAAGACGACCACCACGTCGATGCTCGCGTGGGTTCTGCAGGATGCGGGCTACAACCCAGGCTTCCTGGTGGGCGGTGTGCCCCGCAACTTCGGGTTGTCTGCGCGGCTCACGGAATCTGACTTCTTCGTCATCGAGGCCGACGAGTACGACACGGCTTTCTTCGACAAGCGCAGCAAGTTCGTCCATTACCGCCCCCGTACGGCCATATTGAACAACCTGGAATTCGATCACGCAGACATCTTTCCCGATCTTGCGGCGATCGAAACCCAATTCCATCATCTCGTGCGCACCGTGCCGGGTCAGGGCCGCCTGCTCGTCAATGGTCGCGAAGATAGCCTGGAGCGCGTACTTGCGCGCGGATGCTGGTCGGAGGTCGAGCATTTCGGCGCAGAAGACGGCGATGGCTGGCGAATCGCCAATCTGGGCGACGACGATAGCTTCGACGTCGTTTTCCAGGGACAAACGCAGGGCCGGGTGCGCTGGCAACTGCAGGGGGACCACAACCGCATGAACGCGCTGGCCGCCATCGCGGCCGCGCGCCACGTGGGCGTACCGCCTGCTCAAGCCATTGAAAGCCTGGCCCGTTTCGAAAATGTGAAACGACGCATGGAAGTTCGCGGCACCGTCAATGACGTGACGGTCTACGACGATTTTGCCCATCATCCGACGGCCATTCGCACGACGATCGAGGGCTTGCAACGTCGCGTGGGCAAGGGCCGCATCCTTGCGGTGCTGGAGCCGCGTTCAAACACCATGAAGTTGGGTGTGATGAAGAGGGCACTTCCGGACAGTCTGTCCGGAGCTGACCAAGTTTTCGCATACGGCGCTGCCCAGGGCCGCGACGCAATCGGCTGGGATTTGGCTGGCGCGTTGGCGCCGCTGGGAGCGCGCGCCAAGGCGTTTTCTGATCTGACCACGTTAGTCGAAGCCGTCACGGCCGCCGCCCGCCCCGGTGACCATGTGCTTGTCATGAGCAACGGTGGCTTCGGCGGCGTTCATCAGAAGCTGCTGGATGCCCTGGCCGAGCGAGTCGATACGGCAAGCTGACCTCCATATGCCGGCATCCATCATCTATCTGCACGGATTCCGTTCGTCGCCGCGGTCGTTCAAGGCGCAGTTGCTGGCCAAGCGGATGGCTTCCGTGGGGCTGGCGGACCAATACGTTTGCCCAATCTTGCCCGTCTCGCCACGCCAGGCGATGGCCGAGACAGATGCGCTGATCGCGGAGTTGAGTGCGCGAGACGGCACCAAACCTGTACTCATCGGCTCGTCCCTGGGTGGCTATTACGCCACGTGGCAGGCCGAACGCCACGGGCTGCGCGCGGCCATGCTCAATCCCGCCAGCCGCCCCGAACGGGATCTCGCCAAATACGTCGGCGAACAGCCGTTATGGCATGGCGGCGGCACGATCCGCGTGGAGCCGCATCACCTCGATGAGCTGCGCGCGTTGGCCGTGCCCGCCATTACGCACCCCGAGCGTTATTTCCTGCTCGCCGCGACCGGTGATGAGGTGCTCGATTACCGCGAAATGCTCGGCCACTTTCCCGGCGCGGCCACTCGCCTAATCGACGGCAGTGACCACGGTATCAGCGATTTTGCGCGGTACATGGACGAAGTACTCGTCTTTTGCGGCGTTCCTGCCGATCTGTTGGCCGCGCACCCGCTTGGCGCCGTATGACTGATTCCCTGTCGTACCCGCGCAGCCTCTGGCGCAGCGCGTTACCTCCTGCTGTGATCTATGACCGTCACTGGGCGCGCTGGGCGGTGGGCACCGATTCGCTGACAGCCAGGCTTCGTGCGGCTTCGTCGCGCTTCCGCGTTCAATTGCTCGGCCAGCAGCGCGCGATGCCGTTGCGCGACGAGTGGCGTTGCCTCGGCATGGCCGGGCCTGCCGCCACGCTGGTCCGCGAGGTTTTGCTCGTCTGCGACGACATCCCGGTGGTCTATGCACACACCATCGTGCATCCGCGCAGTGTGGCGCTCGACTGGCCATTCCTGAAAGCGCTGGGGGCGCAGCCGCTGGGGCATTCGCTGTTTGCCGATCCGCGTGTGGAGCGCGGGGATTTCGAATTCGCCTTGCTGGACGCGCGCCACCCGCTGGTGCGCCGCGCGCATGCCGCGCTGGGCGATGCGCCTGTTGCCGGGATCTCCCGGCTGCCGGCCCGCCGGTCGGTGTTTCGGCGCGGAGCGAGCGCGATGCTGGTGACGGAGGTTTTCCTGCCCGCTCTGGCCGGCTTCCACCCGCCGCGGTAAGCGTATTTCGCGGGCCGGGCGTCCAGCCAGTGCGGTATCATCGCCCCCAACTTTTTATCGCCTCGCATCAAGCCATGACGTCCGGGTGCGCGGCCATTTCACCTCATTCAAAGTGGTGCTCGCTCGTGTGAGTGCCGCAATCCATACAAATCCATGCAGTTGCTGTTTGAAGAAGGCGGCGAGATCCGCGCGGGCACCGTCTTGTCCCAACAGGGCGAGGCCTATCAGGTCGAGTTGCCGAGCGCCAAGCGCACCAAGGTCAAGTCGCGCGACGTGTTGCTGCAATTCGCGCAGCCGTCCGCGGGTGAGTTGTCGCAGGCCGCACAGGCGCTGTCGGCAGAAATCGACTTGGATTTCCTCTGGGAATGCGCTTCGGCCGATGAATTCGGCTTTACCGATTTGGCCGGCGAGTATTTCGGCGCCGGCGCCAATGCTACGCAGCAAGCCGCGCTGGCCATCGCGCTGCATGGCTCGCCCGTCTACTTTCGCCGCAAGGGCCGTGGCCGCTATCAGCGCGCACCCGAAGATCAACTGAAGGCCGCGCTCGCGGGCTTGGAGCGCAAGAAGCAGCAAGCCGCGCTGCAGGCCGAATACGAAGCCGAACTGAAGGCGATGCGCTTGCCCGACGCCTTCCGCGGTAAGACACTGCAACTGCTGTTCAAGCCGGACAAGAGCAGTCTCGAATACAAGGCGCTCGACGCGGCGTGCACCGCGCTGGGCCTGTCGCCGATGCGCCTGATGGTGGCAGTGGGCGGCATCGCCAATGCCCGTGCGCTGCACGAGGCGCGCTTTCTGTCGGAGTGCTTCCCGAAGGGCATCGGCTTCCCGGATGTGACTGTGCCGGAACCGGCGATGGAGCTGCCGGCCGCTGCCGTGCGCGCCTTCTCGATCGACGACGTGACCACCACGGAAATCGACGACGCCATCTCGGTCACGCCCATTGACGACGCCACGGTGCGTATCGGCATCCATATTGCCGCGCCGGGCTTCGGCATCCAGCGCGGCGAACCGTTGGACGTGATTGCACGCCAGCGTTTGTCGACCGTGTATTTCCCCGGCGATAAGATCACGATGCTGCCGGAGTCGGTGGTTGATCGGTACACGCTGCAGGAAGGGCGCGCGTGCCCGGCGCTGTCGCTGTACGCGACGGTCGACCGCGCTACATGGGCGGTTACCGCCAGCGAAACGCGCTGCGAAACCGTGACCGTGGCCGCCAACCTGCGCCACAACCTGCTCGACGACGTGATCACCGCCGACGCGCTGGCCAACGGCTCGGGCGAATACCCGTTCAAGGCCGAACTGGCCGTGTTGTGGCCGTTTGCGTGCGCGTTGTACGACGGCCGCCAGCAGGCACGCATCGCCAGCGGCCTGAAGCCTGAGGGCGCGCAGAAGGGCGATTATTCGTTCTATATCGATGCGATTCCCGAGGCCGAGGGTGGCGGCGAGCGCGTGCGCATCGAACAGCGCAAGCGCGGCTCGCCGCTGGACAAGATCGTCGCCGAGCTGATGATCCTGGCCAACAGCACGTGGGGCCGCATGCTGGCCGACGCTGGGGTGCCGGGCATCTATCGCACGCAAAAGGCGTGGGGCATGCACCGCACGCGCATGCAGACGTATCCGGCGCCGCATGAAGGTCTGGGCGTGGCGCAGTACGCGTGGAGTACCTCGCCGCTGCGTCGCTATGTCGATCTGGTCAACCAATGGCAGATCGCGGCAGTGGCGCAGCACGGTGTGACGGCCAAGCTAATTGCACCGTTCAAGCCAAAGGACGCCGACCTGCTGGCCGCAGTGGCTGACTTCGAAGCCACCTACGCCGCCTATGCCGACCACCAGTCGACCATGGAGCGTTACTGGTGCCTGCGGTGGCTCAAGCAGGAAAACCGCACGCGCATGCAGGCCGTGGTGCTCAAGGAAGGCGCCGTACGCTTCGCCGACATTCCGCTGGTGACGAAGGTGCCGGAGCTGGCGCAAACGGCACGCGGCACGCATGTCGTGCTCGATATCCTGGACACCGACGAGATCAGCCTGGAAGTGTCATGCCGCGTGGTGGAAATCCTCGCGCCCGCAGCGGATGCACACGCTGAAGCCGAAGCCATCGAAGAAGAACTGGCCGAGGCAGAGACCGAAGCCAATGTGCCGGCTGAACCACAACCGGCCGCCGATGGGGAAGAGGCTCGCGCAGAAGCCGACGCAGCTGTGGCGCCGCCGCCGCAAGACGGCGAGAGCGGTGGAACGCCTGCCGCTGCCTAACTACAATCGCAGACTGACTTTCATTCTTCGCGCATCGAGCAGGAATCGCCCCATGGCCGCTCTCGCAAACCGTCCGGACTGGTCCGGCAGCAGCACGCTCACCAAGGCACTGGTGGTGTCGCTGGCCGTGCATGTTCTGCTGCTGTTCGTGCGGGTGGTGGCCCCCGAGGCGTTCGATATCAAGCGCGAAGACCCGGGTCTGGATGTGGTGCTGGTCAACGCCAAGTCGTCGACGGCGCCGTCCAAGGCGACGGCCGTGGCCCAGGTTAACCTGAACGGCGGTGGCGAATACGACCAGCAGCGCGCTACCACGCCGCTGCCTGCCGACACCAATGAGCAGACCGGTGACGCCATCAAGCTCACGCAGCGCCGCGTTGAATATCTTGAGCAAGAGCAGCGCCGCCTGCTCACGCAATCGACCGACCGCGCACCGCTGGTCAATGATCGGCAGGTCAAGCCCGGCCAGCGTCCGCAGCCGTCGCCCACCAATGGCACAGACGACCGCACCACGCAAGACGAAATCGCCCGCCTGCAGGCCGAGATCGACCGTAACCTCGAGAACTACGCCAAGCGCCCGCGCCGCAATGTGCTGACTGCCGCCAGCGCGCGTCAGGTCGATTACGCCCGCTACTACGATGCCGTGCGCCGCAAGATCGAAGCGCGAGGCACCGCCAACTTCCCCAGCCAGAATGGGCACCCGCTGTACGGCGAGCTGATCGTCGTGATCAGCATCAACCGCGAAGGCCAGCTTGGCTACAACCAGGACGGCTACAAGATCGAAGGCATCGAGATCGCCAAGAGCTCGGGCAACCCCGCGCTGGATCGCCAGGCCGTGGCCATCGTGCGTTCGTCTTCACCGTTTGGCGGCTTCCCGGCCGAGATGCGCAAGCGCGTCGACATCCAGGATGTGGTCGCCACTTTCAAGTTCACCCGCGCAGGCCTGGAAACCCACCTGCAGACCCGCTGATTTCGCCGTCCATGTCGTCGTCGTTCCAAGAGGCCATCCTCGCAGCTGCGAGCGCGCCCCCCACAGATCGCTATGGCGTGATCGGCAACCCGATCGCGCACAGCAAGTCGCCCATCATCCATGCTGCGTTTGCGCAGCAGACTGGGCAGCTCATCCGCTACGACCGTATCTACGCTGAACTGATCGCATTTGACGAAACCGTGATGACCTTCGTGCGCGAAGGCGGACGCGGGCTCAACGTGACCGTGCCGTTCAAGCTCGATGCGTATGCAATGTCGACATCGCTGTCGCTGCGGGCGGAATCGGCCGGCGCGGTCAACACGCTCAAGTTCGACGGCGAAGAGATCTTTGGCGACAACACCGACGGCGTCGGCCTGATGCGCGACATCACCCACAACATCGGCAATTCTTTCGAAGACGAACGCGTGCTGCTGCTGGGCGCCGGTGGCGCAGCGCGTGGCGTGCTGCTGCCGTTGCTGGAGCACAAGCCCGCGCGCGTGTTCCTCGCCAACCGTACGGCCGATCGCGCCAACAGGCTGGTCGAGCGCTTCGAGGTCTCGGCCAAGCTGCACGAGGTCGAACTCGTGGGCGGCGGCTATGACGAGCTGGCTGCGGACGACGTGTTCGACGTCATCATCAACGCGACGGCGAGCAGCTTGCAGGCCGAGGTGCCGCCGATCCCGACCACCGTGTTCGGCCCCAACGCGCTGGCCTACGACATGATGTACGGCCCGCGGCCGACGGTGTTCATGGAGTTTGCCCGCCGCAACGGCGCCCGCGCATGGGACGGCCTGGGCATGCTGGTGGAGCAGGCAGCGGAATCGTTCTTCGTCTGGCGCGACGTGCGCCCGGATACCGCTCCG
The DNA here is from genome assembly GCF_958405935.1 of Ralstonia psammae. Classification (NCBI taxonomy): domain Bacteria; kingdom Pseudomonadati; phylum Pseudomonadota; class Betaproteobacteria; order Burkholderiales; family Burkholderiaceae; genus Ralstonia; species Ralstonia psammae. Next base: position 21,181 of record NZ_CATZBU010000015.1, on the reverse strand, counting down.
GTGCTGCTTGCCATGCGCGAAGGGCTGCAGGGCGAAGCCGCCGTCGCGGCGCGCGCGCCTCGCTGAACCTGGAGAGAAGCCCCGCGATGATGCGTTGGTTCGGCTACGTGATCGGCTGCTTCGTTGCGGGCGTGGCCGCGCTGAACTTGTACTTCTTTGCCGCCATCGCGAGTTGGCAGGTGTTCGATCCGTCGTCCACCAGCTTCATGCGCGCCGAGCGCATGCGTTTGTGCGGCGCCAATGTCTTCACCTGCAAGGTAGACCACCGCTGGGTCAATTACGACCAGATCTCGCGCAATCTCAAACGTGCGGTCATCGCCAGTGAAGACGCCGATTTTGTCTCGCACAGCGGCTGGGAAGTCGATGCCATGCTGGACGCGTGGGAGAAGAACAAGCGGCGCGGCCACGTGGTCGCGGGCGGTTCGACCATCACGCAGCAACTGGCCAAGAACCTGTTCCTCTCGGGCGAACGCCACTACCTGCGCAAGGGTGAAGAGCTTGTCATCACGTGGATGCTTGAGTTCTGGCTCGATAAGGAACGCATTCTCGAGATCTACCTGAACTCGGTGGAATGGGGCGAAGGTGTGTTCGGCGCGGAAGCGGCGGCTCAGCACTACTTCAAGCGTCCTGCCTCGCAGCTCACGGTGGGTCAGGCGGCACGCTTGGCCGCGGCGCTCCCCGCACCGAAGTGCTTCGACAAGAAGAGCTACTGCGCCAACGTGCACGTCAACTTCACGCGCAAGGCCACCGTAATCGCTAACCGTATGGGCTCCGCCACGCTGCCGGATTAACCGGGCGTAGGGCTACTTCAGCCAGCCTTTTCGGCGAAAGTACACCAGCGGAATTGCCGCCGACACCACCATCATCACGATCGCGTACGGGTAGCCCTCGGCCCAGTCCAACTCCGGCATCACCTTGAAGTTCATGCCGTAGATCGAGGCGATCAGCGTGGGCGGCATCAGCGCCACCGACACCACGGAGAACAGCTTGATGATCTTGTTCTGGTTGATGTTGATAAAGCCGACCGTGGCATCCATCAGGAAGTTGACCTTGTCCGACAGGAACGCCGTGTGGTTTTCGATGGAATCGATGTCGCGCAGCACCTGGCGCGCCTCGTCCTGCTGGTCGGCCGAAAGCAACTGGCTGCGCAGCAGGAACGACACGGCGCGGCGCGTGTCCATCACGTTGCGGCGGATCCGGCCGTTCAAGTCTTCCACGCGGGCGATGATCTCCAGCACATCGGCGGCGGCCGCATCGGTCACCTCATCGGCCAGCACGCGCTTGCTGGCATCTTCGAGGCGTTCGTAGACTTCTTCGATGGAGTCCGCCGAGTATTCCGCGTCGGTGGCGTACAGATCCATCAGCACATCTTTGGCGTTGCGCACCGAGCCCGGGCGAAGCCGCGCACGCATGCGCACCAACCGGAACGCAGGCAGATCTTCGTCGTGGATGGAGAAGAGCACATCCTTGGTCAACACGAAGGCCACGCGCACGTTACGCGAGGTGGTTTCTTCGTCGAGGAGGAAATCGGTACGGATGTGGATGTGGCCGTCTTCGCCTTCAAAGTAGCGGGCGGAGGCTTCCAGGTCCCCCAATTGCTCCAGCTCGGGCAGGACCACGCCGTAGGCTTCCTTGATCCACGCCAGTTCTTCGTCGTCGGGGTCGATCACGTCGATCCAGATCGGCTTGTGCTGCAGCAGTTCACTGCGTTCTTCGACCTGTTCCTGCGCGAGACGGCCTTTTTGCACGACGAACAGGTTGATCATGGGGTGTTTCCTTGAAGCAGGCGTTGAACGGGCGGCGAAAAATCGCGCCGAGTGTAGCGTAAAGAGCCGACGGGTTCAGCCACAAACGGTGGCTTGGCGCGCACGCGTGGGGCCGATGCCACGTCCGGAAGATGCGGCCACCGGGCCGCCCGACGAGTAAAATGCAGACAAGTCATGCGGCCAGCCGGCTGCGCTCTCACATTCCCGACACCATGCGATTTACCGAACAACTGGCTGCCGCCTGGCAACGCAACAACTCCCTGCTGTGCGTCGGGCTCGATCCCGACCCGGCACGCCTGCCGGCCTCTCTGACCGGCACGGGCGGAGCGATCTTCTCGTTCTGCCGCGCCATTGTGGACGCGACCGCCGATCTGGTCTGCGCGTTCAAGCCGCAGATCGCCTACTTTGCCTCGCAGCGCGCCGAAGACCAGCTCGAGCAGCTCATCAACTACATCCACGAGGCATATCCGGGCATCCCGGTCATTCTTGATGCCAAGCGTGGCGATATCGGCTCCACCGCCGAGCACTACGCCAAGGAAGCCTTCGAGCGCTACCAGGCCGACGCCATCACCGTGAGTCCGTACATGGGTTTCGACTCGATGCAGCCGTACCTCGCGCATGCCGAAAAGGGCGTGATCGTGCTGTGCCGCACCTCCAACGCCGGCGGCAGCGATGTGCAGTTCCTGGAAACCGACGGACGCCCCGTCTACCAGGTCGTGGCAGAACGTGCGCGCGACGTGTGGAACACCAGCGGCCAGATGGGCCTGGTGGTGGGCGCGACCTTCCCGGAAGAAATTGCCAAGGTGCGAGAGATCGTCGGCGATATGCCGCTGCTGATTCCGGGCGTTGGCGCCCAGGGCGGTGACATCGAAGCCACGGTGCGCGCCGGCCGCACGGCGGACGGCAACGGCATGATGATCAATTCGTCGCGGGCCATTCTCTACGCCAGCACCGACAGCGATTTCGCCGATGCGGCCCGCCGCGTGGCGCTTGCCACCCGGGACCAGATCAACCAGTTCCGCAACTGATCCGCACGGTCGGTTCGGTTGCCGTGAGAGGAAGGACGCCATGACCACGCATCCGCACCGCCCTGTCGCCGGTACGCTTCGAGAAGAGACCGCCAAGGATCCGAACCGCAAGCTCGAGAAAGAGCGCGACGATACCCACCAGCACGAGACGACGCGCCGCGATCATGATCGCGACCGTCGCCACGAGCACGACCACGAGCACCAGCCGGAACACGATCACGGAGATCGTCGCCGGCCGGATCATCCCAGCGAGATCTAGATCAGGACTCCGCCGAGTCGAGGAAGTCGAGCAGGCCGCGCAGCGCGTGCTCCGCAGCCTGCAGTCGGACCTGCTTGCGGTCGCCCTTGAAGTGGCGCGTTTCCACACGCGTTTGCAGGCGGTTGCTCCAGCCGAAGCACACCATGCCGACAGGCTTGTCGGGCGTGCCGCCGGTCGGGCCGGCCACACCGGTAATTGCGACGGCCACCTGCGCGCGGCTGTTGAGCACTGCGCCCTCGGCCATGGCGTGCGCCACCGGCTCGCTCACGGCGCCATGTTCGCGGATCAGCGCCGCCGGAACGCCCAACATCTGCGATTTCGCTTCGTTGGAATAGACGACGAAGCCGCGCTCAAACCACGCGGACGAGCCCGATACATCCGTGATGGCGGCGGACACCAGCCCGCCGGTGCACGACTCGGCGGACGCCATCATCAGGCTGCGCTTGTGCAGCGTATCAGCGGTGAGTTCGGCCAGTTGGGCCAGGGCGCGGGATTCAGCCATTGCAATACCTTCGAAGCTTCCGACGTCAAACGTCAAAACGAGCGCCACAGCGCAAACACAAGCAGCGTGTAGAACGCCGCGAGAATGTCATCGACCATCACGCCATAGCCGCCGCGCACGCCAAAGCCCTTGAGCGTGCGGTCGTAGTAGCGGATCGGTGCTGGCTTGACCATGTCGAAGAAGCGGAACCACAGGAAAGCGGCGAATTGCCCACCCAGCGTGGTTGGCGTGACGAAGGCCAGCACGAGCCAGAACGCGACCATTTCGTCCCACACCATGGCGCCATGATCGGCGACGCCCAGATCGCGCGCGGTGCGGGCGCACGCCCAGATGCCGATCACGAAGCCAACGGCCGCGATCAGCAGCCAAGTCGGTCCCGAAATCCAGCGTGCAAACACCACGTAGATCACCCACGCGTACAGCGTGCCGACCGTGCCCGGCAGGATGGGCGACAGGCCCGAGCCGAAGCCGAGCGCGAGGATACGCGCCGGATGCCCGAACATGAAGCGCGCCGTCGGGCGGCGGACTTGTGCGGTCTGGCCCGCTTCAAGGACGACGGCGTCAGCCTGGCCCGGCGGATTGGAAGGCGGGAAGGGAGTGGAAGACGTCATGGGGCGGAAGAGAAATGGTCGAAGCTGCTGTGCGTGAAGATGACCGGGGCGCCGTACGCATCGACGAGTCGCAAGCCGGCTTCGGCGTCGATGCGGCCGACGCGTGTGACAGCCACGCCCGCGCGCTGGCCCGCAGCGACCACGGCGTCGCGAGCACCGGCAGGGGCCGTGAAGCAAAGTTCGTAGTCGTCGCCGCCGGCCAGCGTGCATTGAAGTTGAAGCGCCGGGGGCTGCGCTGCCAGCGTCGCCGAGCGCGGTACATCATTGACCGTGATCGTCGCTCCAACGCGAGATTGCGTGAGGATGTGGCCAAGATCGCCTAACAAGCCATCCGATACGTCCAGCGCCGCCCGGGCGACACCGCGCAATGCCAGGCCGAGCGCGACGCGCGGCGTGGGCATGTCCATGCGCGGCTGCACCTGGGCGAGCGCGTCGGGCGTGAGCGCCCATTCGTTGCGCAGCGCGCCCAACGCCAGTCGCGCATCGCCGACGGTGCCCGAGATCCAGAGGTCATCGCCAGGGCGGGCGGCGTCGCGACGCAGTGCCGCAGCGGCAGGGACGTCGCCGAAAACCGTCAGGCTGAGTGTGAGCGGCCCGCGGGTGGTGTCGCCGCCAATGAGTTCGCAGTGAAAGGCATCCGCCAAAGCGAGGAGACCTTCGGAAAATGGTTTCAGCCAGGCGGGGTTGGCTTCGGGTAGCGCCAACGCCAGCGTGAAAGCGCGCGGCTCCGCACCCATGGCCGCCAAATCCGACAGGTTGACAGCCAGCGCTTTGTGGCCAAGTGCGCGTGGCTCCGCGTCTGGGAAAAAGTGACGGCCGGCGACGAGCATATCGGTGGAAATCGCCAATTCATGGCCCGGGCGCGGACCGAGCAAGGCGCAATCGTCGCCCACGCCCAATGTCGCCCGCGGCGTCGGTCGCGTGAAATAGCGGCGGATCAGGCCGAATTCGGACAGATCTGCGGCAGGATCAGCGGAGTTGGAAGAATTGGTGGGCTTGGGCACGGCAGCGGCGATGGAAGGATATGGGGCAAGCCCGATGGTGCCGTGACAGGACGGTGGAATATTGTAGCGAATGCGCATGTCACCCCCACCCAAAATCCCGTTGTGAGATCGCTTTTCACTATATAAAATGACGGGCCCAAGGAGGCGGACCGTATTCCCGTGGCGCTCGTGAGGGTATCCCGGTGGCCCGCTAGATGCGACGGCCGGCGCGCGCGCTGGCCACCCGATACGAGAGACCCATGACCACGGTGGATACCCAGCCTCAGCAGCCCGCCCGCACGGATGAAGAACTCAAGGCGCAGCAGCGCGCCGCCTTGCGCAAGGCCGCGCTGGAGTACCACGAGTTTCCGACCCCGGGCAAGATTTCCGTCACGCCGACCAAGCCGCTGTCGAACCAGCGCGACCTCGCCCTGGCGTATTCGCCCGGCGTTGCTGCGGCCTGCGAAGAGATCGTCGAAGACGTCGCCAACTCTTTCCGCTACACCGCCCGCGGTAACCTCGTCGGTGTGGTGACCAACGGTACGGCCGTGCTCGGCCTGGGCGATATCGGCCCGGAAGCCTCGAAGCCGGTGATGGAAGGCAAGGCCGGCCTGTTCAAGAAATTCGCTGGTATCGATGTGTTTGACATCGAGATCAACGAAAAAGACCCGCAAAAGCTGGTCGATATCATCGCCTCGCTGGAACCGACCTTCGGCGGCATCAACCTCGAAGACATCAAGGCCCCGGAGTGCTTCTTCGTCGAGCGCGAACTGCGCAAGCGCATGAAGATCCCGGTCTTCCACGATGACCAGCACGGCACCGCCATCGTGGTGGGCGCGGGCATCACCAACGCGCTCAAGGTGGTTGGCAAGGACATCAAGAAGGTCAAACTGGTGGCTTCGGGCGCGGGCGCCGCGGCGCTAGCCTGCCTTGACCTGCTGGTCGACCTGGGGCTGCCGCGCGAGAATATCTGGGTGACGGACCTGGCCGGCGTGGTCTACGAAGGCCGCACTGAACTGATGGACCCGGACAAGGCGCACTTCGCACAGAAGACCGACCTGCGCACCCTGGCCGAAGTCATCGACGGCGCCGACATTTTCCTGGGCCTGTCCGCGGCCGGCGTGCTCAAACAGGACATGGTCAAGCGCATGGCCGACAAGCCGATCATCTTCGCGCTGGCCAACCCGAACCCGGAAATCCTGCCGGAGCTGGCCAAGGAAGTGCGCCCCGACGTCATCATGGGCACCGGCCGCACCGACTACCCGAACCAGGTCAACAACGTCCTGTGCTTCCCGTTCATCTTCCGCGGCGCACTGGATGTCGGCGCCACCACCATCACGCGTGAGATGGAAGTTGCGGCCGTGCACGCCGTGGCTGAACTGGCCCGTCAGGAGCAAAGCGACATCGTTGCTACCGCCTACGGCATCCAGGACCTGTCGTTCGGCCCCGAATACCTGATCCCGAAGCCCTTCGACCCGCGCCTGATCGTCAAGATCGCGCCGGCCGTGGCGCAGGCAGCCATGCTCTCGGGCGTGGCGCAGCGTCCGATCGAAGACATGGACGCCTATCGCCAGCATCTCCAGCAGTTCGTCTACCACTCGGGCACGCTGATGAAGCCGATCTTCTCGGCCGCACGCAAGGTGCCGATGGAGAACAAGCGCATCGTCTTTGCCGAGGGCGAAGAAGAGCGCGTGCTGCGCGCCGTTCAGATCGTCGTGGACGAAAAGCTTGCCTGCCCGGTCCTGATCGGCCGCCCGAGCGTGATCGCCCACCGCATCGAGCGGTTCGGCCTGCGCCTGCGCGAAGGCGTGGACTTCACCGTGGTCAACCCGGAGCACGACGAGCGCTTCCGCGATTACTGGGAGACGTACTACAAGCTGATGGCACGCAAGGGCGTGACGCCGCAGTACGCCAAGTTGGAGATGCGTCGCCGCAACACGCTGATCGGCGCCGTCATGGTCCACAAGGGCGAAGCGGACGGCATGATCTGCGGCACGATCAGCAACACCGCCGCCCACCTGCGCTACATCGATCAAATCCTGGGTGGCACCAACTGCGTGTACGCGGCCATGAACGGCCTGGTTCTGCCGGGTCGCCAGGTCTTCCTGACCGATACGCACGTCAACGTGGACCCGACTGCCGAGCAACTGGCCGAGATCACGATCATGGCCGCTGAAGAGCTGTGCCGCTTCGGCATCAAGCCGAAGGTCGCGCTGATGTCGCACTCGAACTTCGGGTCGTCGGAGGCACCTTCGGCCGTCAAGATGCGCGAAACGCTGGCAATCCTGCGCGAACGTGCTCCGAACCTGGAAGTGGATGGTGAGATGCACGGTGATGCCGCGCTCGACGAGAAGCTGCGTGCGTCGCTGGTGCCGGATTCGACGCTCAAGGGCGAAGCCAATCTGTTGGTCATGCCCAACATCGACGCCGCCAACATTGCCTACAACCTGCTGAAGGCGGCCGCGGGCAACAACATCGCCATTGGCCCGATCCTGCTGGGTGCGAAGAAGCCTGTGCATATCCTTACGCCATCGGCCACGGTGCGACGCATCCTTAACATGACGGCACTGACCGTCGTGGATGCGGCCGCGCAAGCGCAGCGCTGATCGCGATTGCACCAGAAAAGGGAGCGCACGATGCTGCGCTCCCTTTTTTTGTCAGCTAAGTTTGCGTGCGCTTACATTTCTGCAAACTAAATAGCCGTATCAAAAAGCCCTTCAGACTTTCACCCTCGGTTGATTGTTGTCATCGATGAGCGTACCCTTATGGGCTGAAGGGGTGCTTCTGAGCACATGAGGTCCGAACCGGGCCGGACGGGTTAAAAAAAGCGGTTTTCCGTACACACGTCTGACTGGGTCGCCTTATTCGGTGCGCGCAATTGGTTGGTTTTTGCAGGCGGAAGGATTCCCCAAGTCTTCGGCAGTCGCCCGACTTGTCATTCCCTGCCAGGCCTCTCACGCATTGAGCCGCTTCGCTTTCAGCTGCAAACCGGCTGTCCGGATCGTTATTGGACGGCCACCTGCGCTTGTGACCTGCGCCGGGCTCCGGTCGGCGCGATTCTCCCGTTAGGGCCTGCTGATGACAAAGCGACTTGGAGCGTGGATCAGCCGCTCCGTATCTCAGGCGATGGCGCGTGGCGCGCTAGCGGCGACGCTTGCGTTGTCGGTGGCTGGCTTGCCGGCCAATGCGGTCGGTCGGGACACCACCGGCATGGCTGCCGCCGTGGGAACCATTCGCCCGGCAGACCTGCCCAACGAGGCGCAGCGCACACTGGCACTGATTGAGCAGGGCGGCCCGTTTCCCTATGCAAAAGATGGCACCACGTTCGGCAACTATGAACGACGTTTGCCTGCGCAACGGCGTGGCTATTACCGGGAGTACACCGTGAAGACGCGGGGGGCTCGCAACCGCGGCGCTCGGCGCATCATCTGCGGCGGCGATCAGCAAGCGGCCAACGACTGCTACTACACGGAAGATCACTACAACAGTTTTCAACGGATACAGCGATGACGACCAACATGTTTGGGCTGGACGACTCGCTCACCGCACGCGATGAGCGCGTGGCCCGCGAGGCGTGGCACAAGGCGCAAAATCTGTACGACGGTGTGGTCGGCATGCAGGCCCTGGGCGCACGCGTCGGGGGTGCAGCCAAGTTGCCCCAAAGTGCACCGCAGAACATCATGACGCAGGACAACACTCAGCCGGACGACGACGGAGGTCGCGAAGACGCCATGAACCTGTTCAAGACGGTGCGTCCGAATATCGTGCAATCGATCCGCGCGTTTCGCGTGGCGGATCTGGCCGAGTCGGCGGCCAGCCTTGGCCAGCATTTCCTGTACGCCAACTGCGCGGCCGCGACCACCAAGAGCGAAGTGCTCGACGTGATTGCGCGCGAGTTCCTGTTCCCGAAGCATTTCGGCAAGAACTTCGATGCCCTGGCCGACTGCCTGACCGACATGATCTACAAGGCCGGCCCGCAACCGGGTTTTGTCATCGTGCTCGAAGGCCTGCCGTGCCAGCCCAAGTTCGACAAGGAAGCGCGCGAAGTGCTGCTGGACGTGTTCCGCGACGCGGCCGAGTTCTGGGGCGAGCGCAAGGTGCAGTTTCGCGTGTTCTATTCGTTCGCTTGAACCTGCCCGCCCGACGGGCGATCGGCGTTGGAATGAAAAAGCCCGCAAACGCGGGCTTTTTTGTTGCCGTGTGAAGGCCGACCGGCTTGTCAGCTTGCGCGCTTGTTGCGGCGAATGCGGTCGAACCACACCGCCAGCAGCAGAATGCCGCCCCGGATCAGGTACTGATAGAACGTCGGCACATTCATCAGGCTCATGGCGTTCTGCACCGACCCCATGATGAGAACGCCGACCAGCACACCCGACACGGTTGCCACCCCGCCTGTGAGCGAAACCCCGCCCAGCACGCAGGCCGAGATCACCCCCAGTTCAAGCCCGACCGACGTTTTCGGATCGCCAAGGCTCATGCGCGAGGCCAGCATTACGCCGGCAAAGCCGGTCACCAGGCCTTGCAGGACGAACACGGCAATCTTGATGCGCGTGACGGGCAGGCCGGCAAGCAGCGCGGCTTCTTCATTGCCGCCGACGGCGAGCACGTTCTTGCCGAATACCGTCTTCTTGAGCAGGAAGCCGAACAGGGCGAAGCCGACGATGTTGCTCCAGATGGGGTACGAGATGCCGAGGAACGACCCGCCGCCCAGGTCGAAGAAGCTCTCTTCGGAAATCATCACCGCATCGCCGTTGGAGGTGATGAAGGCGAGGCCGCGCACGACTTCCATCATGGCCAGCGTGACGATCAGCGAGTTGATCTGGTAGCGCGCCACCAGCACGCCGTTGACGAGCCCGACCAGGCCGCCCGCCAGCACGCCGGTCCCGACGCCAAGCACCACGCTGTGCGTGGCGGTGATGAGCGTGGAGGCAACAACGCCTGCGAACGCCACGATGGAGGCAACGGAGAGGTCGACCTCGCCGAGTGCGAGGACGAACATCATCGTGACCGAGATGGAGCCGATCAGGGTGACGGAGAGCAGCAGGCCCTGGATGTTGCGGCTGCTGACGAAGCCCGGCACCGTGAACGCCAGCGCGGTGAACAGCAAGAGGAACACCACGACGATGCCCGATCGGTTGACCAGCTCCCACGTGAGGGCGGCGCGGCTGGGCATGCCAGGGGCCGCCAATGGCGGGCCGCCCGGCACGGATTCGGTGGATGGCGTTTGCATAGGGTCGGTTTCCATGAGGGCGTGAATCGCGCGTTAGCGCGGCAGCGCAAGTTTGATGAGGGTGTCGGGCGAGGCGTGCTCTCTGGGCAGATCGCCGACGATGCGGCCCTGCTTCATCACGAGCACGCGGTCGGCAACGCCGATGACTTCTGCCAGATCGCTCGACACGACGATGACGGTGCGGCCCGCTTCGGCGAGGCCGTAGAGCAGGCTGTAGATTTCGCTGCGGGCGCCGACGTCGATGCCGCGTGTGGGCTCGTCCATCAGGAAGACGCCGATGTCCTCGGCCAGCCAGCGCGAGAGGATTACCTTCTGCTGGTTGCCGCCCGACAGCTTTCCGATGGGCGTTTCACCGTTGCGCGTCTTGATGGCGAGCTTGTCGATGAACGACTTGGTGGTCCGCGCTTCCTGCCGGTTGTTCAGCACGCTGAAGCGGCTGAAGTGGCGCCGGCAACTGATGTTCAGGTTGTCCGACACCGAGGCGATGGCGACGATGCCTTCCTGCTTGCGGTCTTCCGGACAGAGCGCGACACCCGCGCGCACCGCGTCGCGCGGCGTGTTGAACTGGACGCGTTTGCCTTTGAGGTGAACCTCGCCCGCTGTGGGCCTGACTGCGCCATAGAGCAGCTTCATCAGCTCCGAACGTCCCGCGCCGACCAGCCCGAAGAAGCCGACGATTTCTCCTGCGTGCGCTCGGAACGAGGCGGGTTCGCTCAAGCCCGGCCCCATCAGGCCGCGGACGTCGACCTTCACTTCGCCGAGCGGGCGTGGCTTGTAGCCGTACACGTCCTGGATCGAACGGCCGACCATGCAGCGGATCAGCCGTTCGCGGTCGAGGCTGGCGCCGGCATTGAACGTGTCGATGTGCCGGCCGTCACGGAACACGGTCACGCGATCGCACAGTTCGTACACCTCTTCCATACGGTGCGTGACGTAGATGACCGCGCGGCCCTCGGCCCTGAGTGCACGGATGATGCGGAACAACTGCGCTGTCTCGCGTGAGGAGAGCGAACTCGTTGGTTCGTCGAACGCGATCACGCGCGCGTCGCGCATCAGAGCTTTGCCGATCTCGATCATCTGGCGCTGGCCGATCGACAAATGCTTGACGGGTTGGACCGGGTCGAGCTTCTCGCCCAACCGTTCGAGTTCGCGCAGCGCACGGGCAATCAACGTCTTCTCGTCGAGCACGCCAAAGCGGTTGGGCAGCGCGCCGAGCATCAGGTTTTCTGCCACCGTCAGTTCGGGCACGAGGTGCAGTTCCTGATAGATGATCGCGATGCCCGCCGCAATGGCCGCGCGCGTGTTCGTGAACTGCTGCGGCACGCCATCGAGCGACAGCGTGCCAACCTCCGGCTGGTTGACACCCGACAGCACCTTGAGCAGCGTCGACTTGCCCGCGCCGTTCTCGCCCATCAGGCCGTGCACCTCGCCGCGGCGGATGTCGAGCGAGACGTGGTCGAGCGCCAGCACGCCCGGAAAGCGCACGGTAATGCCGTCGAGCTTCAGATAGGCGCCAGCGGAAGCGTCGGGCGGGCCGCTCTCATCAAGTGATTGGACTGTCATCGGTTGCTCTTTGAGGATGCGCGTGGGGCGCGTAACCCGCCCGCGCCGCGCGTTGCATCAAATGCCCAGTTCCTTGCGCACTTCCTGCCAATTGCTGCGCACCATCAGCTTGCCGGTGGTCTGCGTATCTGCGGGCGGCTGCTTGCCGGTCTTGATCCAATCGACGAGGTTGGCGGCACTGTCCTTGCCGTGGTTGGTCGAACTGACGGCAATCGTGCCGAAGAAGCCAGTCGGTTCCTTCTTCTGGAATTCTGCAAACGCCTCGCCGGCCCCGTTGATGCCGACACCGATCACGTCGGCTGCCGGAATATGCAACTGCTCGGTTGCGCGCACGCCGCCCAGCACGCTCTCTTCATTGAGCGCGAAGATCACCCATTTCTTGATGCCCGCATGCTGCGCCAGCACCGGCGATGCCGCATTGAAGCCGCCTGCGTCGTCGGTTGTCTTTTGCGGCGCGTCGAAGATGTTCTCCTTCTTGAAGCCGCCGGCCAGCAGCGTCTGCGTGGCGCCGTCCGTGCGCAGCTTGGCGGTCGGCAACTCATAGTTGGTGATGCGCAGCGCGCCCACTTCCTCGGGCTTCCAGCCGCGGCGCTTCATCTCGTCTGAGATGGCCTGGCCGACCTGGTTGCCGATCTTGAATGCCGACATGCCCAGGTGCGGCACGTTGGCCAGGGGCTTGCCTGACGAGTCGACGAGTTGATCGTCAACCGTGACGAACTTCATGTTGTAGTGCTTGGCGCGTGCGGAAATGGCCGGGCCCAGGCGCACATCCGGCGCGCAGATGACGAAGCCCTTGGCGCCTTGTGCGCCCAGGTTGTCGATGGCGGAGAGCACTTTTTCGCCATCGGGCGTGCCGATGTTCACCACCGAAAAGCCGTTCTTCTGGCCAAGTGCGGTGGCAGCTTTCTGTTCGTTGATGAACCAGGCTTGCTCGGGCATCTTGACCAGGAAGCCGATCTTGAGCGGCTCGTCGGCGTGGGCGGGCAGGGTGGCGGCCAGCGGCGCCAGGCACAGAGTGGCTGCCAGGGCGGACAGGGTCAGCCGGCGAAGTTTGCGTTGCATGGTTGTCTCCTCGTTGGAATGGCTCTTATGGCACTACGTGAGTCGGGCGTGCCTCACGGCACGAACGGATCAATCAGATGGCGCCGACCGAGCAGCATGGCGTCGGCCACGTGCTGAAGCGGGCGGACATCCACGTCGCTTTCGCCGTTGGCGATCAGCTCGAGAAAGCGTGCGTACAGGCTCGGGTATTCGAGTTCAGGGCCGATGTCGATCTCAACGCCGTCGATGGTCAGTTGCTTGCCGCCCTGTGCGAGCCGCAGGGTGCCGTCGCGCGTGGTCACGTCGATCTGCCATAGCTCCCCGGCGTCATGGCGCCAGTCGAATGCCGCCTGGATCGCCGTGCCGCGCTCATCGGTGAATGCCAGGTGGGCGGCAATCGGCGTTTGCTGATTGGCGGGTACCCACAGGTCGGCCGACGTCAGAAAGAACGCATGCGGCAGCACGCGGGTCAGGATCGACAGCGCGTTGATGCCCGGGTCAAACACGCCCAGGCCGCCGGGTTCCCAGATCCATGCCTGGTTCGGGTGCCAGCGGCGCACATCCTCTTTCCATTGCACGTCGACCGAGACGATGGCGCGGCTTGCGAGCCACGCGCGAGCGGTCTCGACACCGGGCGCGTGGCGCGAGTGCCAGGACGCGAACAACGTGCAGCGATGCTCCTGCGCCAGTTCAGCGAGGATCGCGACTTCCGACACGCTGGCGCCCGGCGGCTTCTCCAGCATCACGTGCTTGCCGGCGGCGAGTGCCGCACGGGCCTGCGCAAACCGCACCTGCGGCGGCGTACACAGCGAGACCGCCTGCAGCCCGGGTTCGTCTGCCAGCATGGCGTCGAGCGTCGTGTAATGCGGCAGGCCGTCAATGCGCGAATGCGGGCTCGCGCAGGCCGCGAGCGTGAATCCGGGCTGCGCGGCGAGCGCCGGCAGATGCTGATCGCGCGCGATCTTGCCAACGCCGACAATGCCGATCGCAATTGGATTGGTTTTACCGTGCATGGCTATCGACCCCAGCGCAAGACCAGCGGATCAAGCCGCCGGGCAATGTCGATCAGGCCCCGACGCGTGTCGGGATGCATCGGCGGCAGCGGATGGCGCGATGCCTCGCAGGCGATCACCCCACCTTCCTTCATCAGGGCCTTGGCGGTCAGGATGCCGGCCTGCCGGTTCTCGTGATTGATGAGCGGCAACCAACGTTGATACAGATCGAAGGCGAGATCGTGCTGCCCTTGCGCGTGCGCCTCGATGATCGGCCGGATGCCATCGGGATACGCGCCGCCGGTCATGCTGCCCGTGGCGCCGGCATCAAGATCGGCCAGCAGCGTGATGGCTTCTTCGCCGTCCCACGGGCCTTCGATGGCGTCGCCGCCCAGGCGGATCAGCTCGCGCAGCTTGGCCGCTGCACCGGGCGTTTCGATCTTGAAGTAGGCAACCTGCTCGATCTCGCGGGCCACGCGCGCGAGGAACGCCGCCGATAGCACCGTGCCGCTGGCCGGCGCATCCTGAATCATGATCGGAATGCCCACAGCATCCGACACGCGTGCAAAGAATTCGTGGATCTGCGTTTCAGGCACGCGGAAGGTGGCGCCGTGGTAGGGCGGCATCACCATCAGCATGGCGGCGCCCATGTCCTGCGCGCGGCGGCTGCGTTGCGCGCAGACGGCGCTGCTGTAGTGCGATGTGGTGACGATCACCGGTACGCGGCCGGCGACATGTTCCAGCGCGGTGCGGGTGATCAACTCGCGCTCGTCGTCGGACAGCGCGAACTGCTCGGAAAAATTCGCCAGGATGCATAGACCGTCCGAGCCGGCATCGATCATGAAATCGATCGCGCGTTTCTGGCTTGGCAAATCGAGTTCGCCGGTCTCGGTGAAGGTGGTGGGCACCACTGGGAAGATGCCGCGATAGCGTGGTGCGTGCGCGGCGGGTTGAGCAATCGGCAAAGCCAGTCTCCTACGCGTGTATCGATTCAGTGCGAGTGGCGCGGCACGGCGGCGCCACGGCAGCCGACCAGGAAATCGAGGTCGCAGCCCTCGTCGGCTTGCAGTACGTGGTCGACGTACAGGCGCTGGTAGCCGCCGCCTTCGCCGTGCGAGCGCGGCGCTTGATAGGCCGCCATGCGGCGCGCGAGTTCGGCATCGTCGATGTCCAGGTGCAGCGTGCCGGCTTCGCAGTCGAGTTCGATCCAGTCGCCGTCCTGCACCGCGGCCAGCGGGCCGCCGGACGCGGCTTCGGGCGCGACGTGCAGCACCACCGTCCCGTAGGCGGTGCCGCTCATGCGCGCGTCGGAAATGCGGACCATATCCTTCACACCCTGGCGCAGCAGCTTGGGCGGCAGGCCCATGTTGCCGACCTCCGCCATGCCCGGATATCCCTTCGGCCCGCAGTTCTTCATCACCAGCACGGAGTTGGCATCCACCTCCAGTGCTTCATCGACGATGCGTTCCTTGTAGTGCTCGAGGTTTTCAAAAACGACCGCACGGCCGCGATGCCGTAGCAACTCCGGACTCGCTGCCGACGGCTTGAGCACCGCACCGCGCGGCGCGAGGTTGCCCCGCAGCACGCGAATGCCGCCGTCGCCGATCAGCGGGTTGGTGAGCGGGCGGATCACTTCGTCGTCGGTGATGGGCGCGTTTTTTACGTTGTCCCACAGCGTCTTGCCGTTGACTGTCAACGCGTCGGGGTGCGGCAGGAGCTTGGCCTCGCCAAGGCGGCGCAGCACCGCAGGCAGACCGCCGGCGTAATAGAACTCCTCCATCAGGAAGCGGCCCGATGGCATCAGGTCGACGATGGTGGGGGTGTCCCGGCCGATGCGCGACCAGTCTTCCAGCTCAAGCGGCACGCCAATGCGTCCGGCAATCGCCTTGAGGTGGATCACCGCGTTGGTCGATCCACCGATGGCCGCGTTGGCGCGGATGGCGTTCTCGAACGCCGCGCGCGTGAGGATCTTGGACAGCGTCAGCCCTTGCAGCGCCATCTCGACGATGCGGATGCCGGACATATGCGCAAGCACGTAGCGCCGCGCATCCACCGCCGGAATGGCCGCGTTGTGCGGCAGCGATGTGCCGAGCGCCTCGGCCATGCACGCCATGGTGGATGCCGTGCCCATCGTGTTGCACGTGCCGGCCGAGCGCGACATCCCCGCTTCAGCCGACAGGAAGTGGTGCAGATCGATTTCACCCGCCTTGAGCGATTCGTGCAGCTGCCATACGGCCGTGCCAGAGCCGATGTTCTTGCCATCGAGCTTGCCGTTGAGCATCGGTCCGCCCGTCACGACGATGGCCGGCACGTCGCAGCTTGCCGCGCCCATCAGCAGGGCGGGCGTGGTCTTGTCGCAGCCGGTGAGCAGCACAACCGCATCGATCGGGTTACCGCGAATCGCCTCTTCAACATCCATGGCCGCGAGGTTGCGCGTGAGCATGGCCGTCGGGCGCAGGTTCGATTCGCCGTTGGAGAACACGGGGAATTCCACCGGAAACCCCCCCGCCTCGTAAATGCCGCGCTTGACGTGCTCGGCAAGCTTGCGGAAATGCGCGTTGCACGGGGTCAGTTCCGACCAGGTATTGCAGATGCCAATGATCGGGCGGCCGTCGAATTCGTGGTCGGGAATGCCCTGGTTCTTCATCCAGCTTCGGTACATGAAGCCGTTCTTATCGGCGGTGCCGAACCATTGGGCCGAGCGCAGCTTGGGTTTCGATTCCGACATGGGTGCGTGTGTCACGGACGTGGTTGTCGAGGCGCGCGCGCATCGATTCGGCTGTGTGGCACTTGCGGGCCGCACGGCACGTCCGTTGTCTCCGGTGTGGTTGTGGTTTTTTGATCGGACCGAGTGTACGGAGCGCCCTGATATCCTTCCAATGAAATATTGGTCATGACCGATATCCGATTTGATATCTCTAGGAAGACCCGATGTCGAACAGCCCCTGGTATGTCCGTGCGCGCCTGAAGACGCGACAACTGCTGCTGCTGATTGCCCTGGCCGAGGAGGGCAACATCCACCGGGCGGCCGCCGCGCTCAACATGACGCAGCCCGCCGCCTCCAAGCTGCTGCGCGAGCTGGAGGCGATGCTGGATGTGCAACTGTTCGAGCGCATGCCGCGCGGCATGCGGCCCACGCGCTATGGCGATGCCCTGATCCGCCACGCACGCGCCGTGGTCGGCAGTCTGGACCAGGCGCAGGAGGAAGTGCTCGGGCTCAAGGCCGGACACCTGGGCCATGTGGCGGTTGGCACGATCACCTCGCCTGGCGTGCGGCTGCTGCCGCCGGTGGTGGCGCAGATCACGCGCGAGCATCCGGGGCTGCGGGTGTCACTGGATATCGAAAGCAGCAACGTGCTGCTGGAACGCCTGGCACAGGACAAGCTCGACCTGGTGGTTGGCCGCCTGTTTGCCGAGCACGACAAGCTGCACCTGCGCTACGAGCCGCTGGCCGACGAACCGGTGGTTGCGGTGGCGCGGCCGGGGCATCCGCTGCTGGCGCAACCGTCGCTGACGCTGGGCGACGTGCAGCCGGCCACCTGGGTAGTGCCGCCTATCGGCAGTGTGCTGCGCCACCGGTTCGACCTGATGTTCCAGCGGGAGAGCCTGACCGCGCCATCCAGCGTGGTGGAGACCTCGGCGCTGCTGTTCCTGACGCGCATCCTGGAGCAGAGCGACATGCTGGCCGTGATCGGCGCCGATGTGGCGCAGTACTACGCGTCGTATCGGATGCTGGCGATTCTTCCGTTGTCGATGCCGTGCCAGATGGACGACTTCGGCATCATCACGCGCACGGATCGGCTGTTGTCTCCGGCCGCGGAGCATGTGGTGCAGGCGCTGCGCGAGGCGGCACGAACGGCCTACAGCGCAGGTTGACGGCCGGCGTAAAAAAAGAAAGCCCGCAACTGCGGGCTTTTTTCTGCGCGGCGAGGGCGTTCAGGCTGCCGGCACTGCGCCCTGCGGCGTGAGGTGATTGACCGCTTCGGGCAGGCCTTCGGCGAGCTGGTTGGCGAGGTCGCCTTCGCTGATGCCGAAGTGGGCGGCGAGTTTTGACACCTCCTCCAGCGCGCCCGTGCCGCTCAGTGCCTGGGTAATCTGCTCGCCCGACACCGGCAGGTTCTGGCCATTGCCGATCCACGATTTGACCTGTTCGCCCAGGCCGGCTTGCTCAAGGATCTGCTGCAGCGGCCCGAGGCCTCCTGCCGCGGCCTGATCCGCATTGGCGCCGCCGCCGCCCAGCAATCCGCCGAGCAGACCGCCAAGCCCACCGGCACCGCCAGCGCCACCGAGCAGGCTGCCGAGCGCCCCGGCGCCGCCTGCCGCACCCAGCAAGCCGCCCAGCGAACCGAACAAGCCGCCGCCCTGATCTTCCTGCCCTTGCGGCGCGGCGGCATCGCCCGCGCCTTGCGACTTGTGCTTCATGGCCAGGTAGGCCAGCACGCCCACGGCCAGCAGCACCTTCTTGTTGCCCAGCAAGGATGATTGCGCGCCGCCGGCGTCGTTGCCGCCGCCCAGAATCGAATCGAGTAGACCCATGATGAAGCTCCTTTGGTCAATGGCGGGCACGGGGGAAAGGCCCGCCGGTGGGGATCAAACGGTCAGTGTTTCGTTGTCACAACTTAGAACTCGCCGAGTACGGCATGCAGCGCAGACACGGCAACAAGCGCCGCCGATTCCGTTCTCAGGATACGTCGTCCGAGTGTCAGCGGTAAGAAACCGGCGGCCTCAGCAAGCGCTTCTTCGTCGGGCGAGAGACCGCCTTCGGGGCCGATCAGCAGGACGATGCCGTTGCCTTCGATGCGCGTGCGCGATTGCACCGCCCATTGCGTGAGCGATTGCGTGCCGCGCGGAGACAGCAACACGCGCGGCGCGTCGATCGACTTGGCAGCGGCGAGCCATTCGCGCAGGGTGGCGACCGGTGCGACAGCCGGCACGCGGGCCCGGCCGCATTGCTCGCAGGCGGCCTGCACCAGTGCTTGCCAGTGCTGCGTGCGCTTGGTTGCACGCTCGCCGGAGAGGCGCACCACGCCGCGCTCGGTCTGTAGCGCAGCGATGGCGTTCACGCCCAGTTCAACGGCCTTTTCGATCAGCCAATCCATCTTGTCGCCACCGGCAATGCCTTGTGCGAGCGTGATGGCGTAGCGCGCCTCGGTGTCGGGCTGCGTGGCGTCTGCAAGGCTGGCGGTGGCGTCGCGCTTGTTGATGGTGTCGAGCCTCGCGCGGAATTCGTGGCCGGAGCCATCGAACAGGCAGACGTCATCGCCGACGGCCAGCCGCAGCACGTGGATGTGGCGCGTGACGGCCTCGGGCAGCGTGACGGTGGTGTGCGGGGCAAGCGGCGTATCGACGAAAAAGCGGGGAAGCCCCATTACAGCAATCCTTGTGGTGAAGCGGCTCGGGCAATCAAACGATGAAGCGATCAGGCTGTCGCCGGGCGGCAGGCGAGGCCCCAGCGATAGCCGTCGGGGTCGCGCACGGCGGCGTAGCGCTCGCCCCAGAAGGCATCGTGCGGCGCCATGATGGACGTGGCGCCCTGGTCGAGCGCATGGTGGTACGCGGTGTCGACGTCGTCGCAATACAGGTGGAAGCTTTGCGGGCATTCAAAGCCCGCGCCGGCCGGGGCTTTGGCGGTGGAGCCGAAGGCGCCCTCGGGCGCAAACATCAGCATGAGTTGACCCTGGTAGGTCATCTCCACGTGGATCGGGCGGCCATGGTCGTGCACCTCATCCTGCACACCGAAACCGAACGCGTTGCGATAGAAGGCGATGGCGGCCGATGCATCGCGCACGGTCAGGTATGGGACGAGCCACGGGGTGTTGGCGGGGCGGGGGAAGCTCATGGCGGGCTCCTTCTTCGGCGCAATGCAACCAGGGACGAGTAGTGTAGAGCGCCCGCCACACCACAATCAAAAAGAAATCAAAACACCTCGCTTGACGGGGCTTGGTTGCGCGCCCGGCCGCCGCCGCGCGCAACCTCATCGACGAGCCATTGGCGGAACAGGGCAAAGCCTGCGTGCTCTGCCGCCTGGTGCGGATGGATCAGGTAGTACGACAGGCGCAGCGAGGCTTCGGTCGCCAGCGGCCGCATCAGACGTCCGGCGGCGATGTCGTATTCGACGAGGATGCCCTGGCCCAGCGCCACGCCCTGGCCGTCAATGGCCGCCTGCAGCGCCATCAGCGCTTCGGAAAACGCTGGCCCGCGCGAGGCGTCGATCTGGGGCACACCCACCTCGTCGAGCCATTGTCGCCACGTCGGGTGGTGCGCCAGATGGCGTCCGCCACGCTCGTGCAGCAGCGTGTGCGCGGCAAGGTCTTGCGGCATGCGGATGGCGGCCTGGAGCGTGGCGTTGCATACCGGAAAGAAATCGGTGGAGGTGAACCACTCGACACGCAGGTTGGGCGCGTTGACTTGCCGGTCGTCAATGCACAGATCGAACTGGCCATGGTCCTGCACATCGGCGGTGGAGACCTCGACGCGCACGTGCGGATGTTGGTTGAAGAAGCGGTACAGGCGCGGCACCAGCCATTTGGCGCCGAAGGTTGGCGGCACGGCCACGCGCAGGGGCGCATCGGCGGTGTCCATCAACAGGTCGGTAGCTTGTTCGAGCGCACGCAGCGCGTCGCGCACGCGGGGGAGGTAGTTGTCGCCGGCGTCTGTCAGCGTGAGCTGGTTGTTGCGGCGCGCAAAGAGCTTTTTGCCCAGGTGATCTTCGAGCTGCTTGATCTGGTGGCTGACCGCGGCGTTGGTCACGCAAAGCTCATCCGCCGCCCGGCTGAAGCTCAGGTGGCGGCCCGCGACCTCAAAGACACGCAATGAATTAAGGGGAGGGAGGCGCCGCGGCATGTGTTTCCATTAAGAAAAATTTGACGTCTCACGAAGAATTTGTAGTTTGCCACGTTAAGGCAGCCCCGACTACAAATGCGCCTGGGGACGGTTGACGTTGCCTGGTGTGTGCCTCCAGCGATCTCAAACCACGCGATGCACCGGACCCCGCCTACAAAAACATTTCAGGAGACGTCATGATTCGAACCACCGCTGTTCGCGGGATGCTGGCGTGCGGCCTCGCGCTCGCTGGTTGGACCGCCCCCGCCCTCGCACAAACCAACGTCACGCTGTACGGCCGCGTCGCCAGCGGCATCGACTACCAGAACAATGTCGCCCCCACCGCGACCTCGCCGGGCGGCAGCCTCTGGCGGGCCGCCGACA
>NZ_CATZBU010000014.1:0-149766 GCF_958405935.1 Ralstonia psammae | reverse complement strand
CGCAAAAGACCACCTGCACGGGCGTGGAAATGTTCCGCAAGCTGCTGGACCAAGGTCAGGCAGGCGATAACGTCGGTATCCTGCTGCGCGGTACGAAGCGCGAAGACGTCGAGCGCGGCCAAGTGCTGTGCAAGCCGGGTTCGATCAAGCCGCACACGCACTTCACGGGCGAGGTCTACATCCTGTCGAAGGACGAAGGCGGCCGTCACACGCCGTTCTTCAACAACTACCGTCCGCAGTTCTACTTCCGTACGACGGACGTGACGGGCTCGATCGAGCTGCCGGCCGACAAGGAAATGGTCATGCCGGGCGACAACGTGTCGATCACCGTCAAGCTGATCGCCCCGATCGCCATGGAAGAAGGCCTGCGCTTCGCTATCCGTGAAGGCGGCCGTACCGTCGGCGCCGGCGTCGTCGCTAAGATCATCGAGTAAAGGCGGATCGATGCGCTGCCCCCGAAAACGGGGTGGCGCATCGCCTGTTGCATCGCTCTTTCAATTTATCGGCGGCTCTGCCGCCATGCTCTTTAAGGAAACATCATGCAAAACCAGAAGATCCGTATCCGCCTAAAGGCTTTCGACTATCGCCTGATCGACCAGTCGGCTGCAGAAATCGTTGAAACCGCTAAGCGCACCGGCGCGATCGTCAAGGGCCCGGTGCCCCTGCCGACCCGCATCCAGCGTTTCGACGTTCTGCGTTCGCCGCACGTCAACAAGACCAGCCGCGACCAGTTCGAAATCCGCACGCACCAGCGCCTGATGGACATCGTCGATCCGACGGACAAGACCGTCGACGCGCTGATGAAGCTGGACCTGCCGGCTGGCGTGGACGTCGAGATCAAGCTGCAATAAGCAAGACAACGCTGCCGGATCATTCCGGTAACGGGCAAACGGCGAGCGAAGTGCTCGCCGTTTTGCTTTTCGGCGCCAGATGTTGCGTTGCACACGATGCCCAGGTGGCCATTCGGCAATCGCCCTTGCATATTGTCCGTAACCCGGATATATTGTAGGGCTACCCCTTTAGTCAGGGGAGTGGGCTGGCCATTTTGGCCTCGCGCTGTCTCTTTAAGCGCAGTCCAGTTCAAGATTCGTAGTATCAATCAGCCCCGGCCAATCGCAGCTGGGAATGGAGCAAACCATGAGCCTTGGCCTTGTAGGTCGCAAGGTTGGCATGACCCGTATTTTCACGGACGACGGCGATTCGATTCCCGTCACCGTGCTCGAGGTCGGCGACAACCGCGTGACGCAAATCAAGACGGACGAGACCGACGGTTACGCCGCCGTTCAAGTCACCTTCGGCACCCGACGCGCCAGCCGCGTCACCAAGCCGCTGGCGGGTCATCTCGCCAAAGCCGGCGTGGAAGCGGGTGAAGTCATCAAAGAATTCCGAGTGGATGCCGCTCGTGCCGCTGAATTCCAGCCGGGCGCGAACATCAGCGTCGACCTGTTCGAAGTCGGTCAGAAGATCGACGTCCAGGGTGTGACGATTGGTAAGGGCTACGCCGGTACCATCAAGCGTTACAACTTCTCGTCGGGCCGCGCCTCGCACGGTAACTCGCGCTCGCACAACGTGCCGGGCTCGATCGGTATGGCGCAGGATCCGGGTCGCGTGTTCCCGGGTAAGCGCATGACCGGTCACATGGGTGACGTCACCCGTACCGTCCAGAACCTGGAAATCGCCAAGATCGACGCAGAGCGCAAGCTGCTGCTGGTCAAGGGTGCGATTCCTGGCGCCAAGGGCGGTCAAGTCATCGTCACGCCGGCCGTGAAGGCCCGCGCCAAGAAGGCATAAGGAGCAAACGCATGGAACTGAAGCTGCTCCAGGACAACGGTCAACTCGGCGCCGGCGTTGCTGCCTCGCCGGAAGTGTTCGGCCGTGACTACAACGAAGCCCTCGTTCACCAAGTCGTCGTCGCTTATCAGGCCAACGCTCGCAGCGGTAACCGTAAGCAGAAGGACCGTGAAGAGGTCAAGCACACGACCAAGAAGCCGTGGCGCCAAAAGGGTACGGGCCGCGCCCGTGCAGGTATGAGCTCCTCCCCGCTGTGGCGCGGGGGTGGTCGTATCTTCCCGAACAGCCCGGAAGAAAACTTCTCGCAGAAGGTCAACAAGAAGATGTACCGCGCCGGCATGCGCTCGATTTATTCGCAGCTTGCCCGTGAAGGTCGCATCAACGTGGTTGACAGCCTGTCCGTCGAAGCGCCCAAGACCAAGCTGCTGGCCGACAAGTTCCGCGCCATGGGCCTGGACTCGGTGCTCGTGATTACCGATAACCTGGACGAAAACCTCTTCCTGGCATCGCGCAACCTGGCGCACGTGCTCGTGGTTGAGCCGCGTCACGCCGACCCGCTGTCGCTCGTGCACTACAAGAAGGTGCTCGTGACCAAGGCAGCCGTCGCGCAGATCGAGGAGTTGCTGAAATGACGCAAGTTGCCAAGAACGACCATCGCCTGATGCAGGTGCTGTTGGCGCCTGTGGTGTCCGAAAAGGCAACCCTGGTGGCCGAGAAGAACGAACAGGTCGTGTTCGAAGTGGCTCGCGACGCCAACAAAGGTGAAGTGAAGGCCGCTGTCGAGCTGCTGTTCAAGGTCGAAGTCGAGTCCGTCCAGATCCTGAACCAGAAGGGCAAGCAAAAGCGTTTCGGTCGCTTCATGGGTCGTCGTGACCACGTGAAGAAGGCCTATGTCTCGCTGAAGCCGGGCCAGGAAATCAATTTTGAAGCGGAGGCCAAGTAATCATGGCACTCGTCAAAACCAAGCCGACATCGCCGGGCCGCCGCTCGATGGTGAAGGTCGTTAACCCCGACCTTCACAAGGGCGCGCCGCACGCTCCGCTGCTGGAAAAGCAAATCCAGAAGTCGGGTCGTAACAACAACGGCCACATCACCACCCGCCACAAGGGCGGTGGGCACAAGCATCACTATCGCGTCGTCGACTTCAAGCGTAACGATAAGGACGGTATCCCGGCCAAGATCGAACGCCTGGAATACGATCCGAACCGTAGCGCCAACATCGCGCTCGTGCTGTTCGCTGACGGCGAGCGCCGCTACATCATCGCCCCGAAGGGCGCTGTGGTTGGCCAAGCCATTGCTAACGGCTCGGAAGCACCGATCAAGTCCGGTAACAACCTGCCGATCCGCAACATTCCGGTCGGTACGACGATCCATTGCGTGGAAATCCTGCCGGGCAAGGGCGCTCAAGTTGCCCGTTCGGCCGGTACGTCCGCCGTACTGTTGGCTCGCGAAGGCATCTACGCTCAAGTGCGTCTGCGCTCGGGTGAAGTGCGCCGCGTGCACATCGAGTGCCGCGCGACCATCGGTGAAGTCGGCAACGAAGAGCACAGCCTGCGCCAGATCGGCAAGGCCGGTGCAACCCGTTGGCGCGGTATTCGCCCGACCGTTCGCGGTGTGGTGATGAACCCGGTCGATCACCCGCATGGTGGTGGTGAAGGTAAGACTGCTGCTGGCCGTGATCCGGTGTCCCCGTGGGGTACGCCGACCAAGGGCTACCGCACCCGTCGTAACAAGCGCACTGACAGCATGATCGTTCAGCGCCGTCACAAGCGTTAATCGGTAGGTAGGAGCTTAGATATGACTCGTTCAGTAAAAAAGGGTCCTTTCATTGACGCCCACCTGCTGAAAAAGGTTGAGGCGGCAGTGCAGACGAAGGACAAGAAGCCCATCAAGACTTGGTCGCGTCGTTCGACCATTCTGCCGGACTTCATCGGCCTGACGATCGCCGTTCACAACGGCCGTCAGCACGTGCCCGTGTATGTCACGGAAAACATGGTTGGCCACAAGCTCGGCGAATTTGCGCTCACGCGTACATTCAAGGGCCACGCTGCCGACAAGAAAGCGAAGCGATAAGGGGCAATCATGGAAGTTAAAGCGATTCATCGCGGCGCCCGTATCTCCGCACAGAAGACGCGCCTGGTTGCTGACCAGATTCGTGGCCTGTCGATCGAGCGCGCACTCAACGTGCTGACGTTCAGCCCGAAGAAGGCGGCTGGCATCGTGAAGAAGGTGGTTGAGTCCGCCATCGCGAACGCCGAGCACAATGAAGGCGCCGATATCGACGAGCTGAAGGTCAAGTCGATCTACATCGACAAGGCCACTTCGCTCAAGCGCTTCACCGCGCGTGCAAAGGGCCGTGGCAACCGCATCGAGAAACAAACCTGTCACATCACTGTGACGCTGGGCAACTAAGGGGTCACGATGGGACAGAAGATTCATCCGACTGGCTTCCGTCTGGCTGTCAGCCGTAACTGGGCATCGCGTTGGTACGCGAGCAACACCCAGTTTGCCGGCATGCTCAAGGAAGACATCGAGGTTCGCGAGTTTCTGAAGAAGAAGCTGAAGAACGCATCGGTGGGCCGCGTGGTCATCGAGCGTCCGGCCAAGAATGCTCGCATCACCATTTACAGCTCGCGTCCGGGCGTGGTGATCGGCAAGAAGGGCGAGGACATCGAACTGCTGAAGGCTGAACTGCAGCGTCGCATGGGCGTGCCCGTGCACGTGAACATCGAAGAAATCCGCAAGCCGGAAGTCGATGCACAGCTGATCGCCGATTCGATCACGCAGCAGCTCGAGCGCCGCATCATGTTCCGTCGCGCAATGAAGCGCGCGATGCAGAACGCGATGCGTCTGGGTGCCCAAGGCATCAAGATCATGAGCTCGGGCCGTTTGAACGGCATCGAAATCGCCCGTACCGAGTGGTACCGCGAAGGCCGTGTGCCCCTGCACACGCTGCGCGCCGATATCGACTACGGCTTCTCCGAAGCGGAAACCACCTACGGCATCATTGGTGTCAAGGTGTGGGTGTACAAGGGTGACCACCTCGGTCGCAACGACGCACCCGTCGTGGAAGAGCCGCAAGAAGAGCGTCGCAAGCGTCCGGGTCGCCCGGAAGGTCGTCGCCGTGAGGGCGAAGGTCGCCCGGCCGGTCAGCGCCGCGGTGCTGGTGCGGGTGCCCGTCGTGGCGCCGACGCCAAGACTGGAGAATAAACATGCTGCAACCTAAGCGCAGGAAGTACCGCAAGGAGCAGAAGGGCCGTAACACCGGTATCGCGACGCGCGGCAACGCGGTTTCGTTCGGTGAATTCGGTCTGAAGGCGATGGGCCGCGGCCGTCTGACCGCGCGTCAGATTGAGTCGGCACGTCGTGCGATGACCCGTCACATCAAGCGTGGCGGCCGCATTTGGATCCGGATTTTCCCGGACAAGCCGATCTCGAAGAAGCCCGCCGAAGTCCGTATGGGTAACGGTAAGGGCAACCCGGAATACTACGTGGCTGAAATTCAGCCGGGCAAGATGCTGTACGAAATGGACGGCGTTGGCGAAGAACTGGCACGCGAGGCATTCCGCCTGGCCGCTGCCAAGCTGCCGATCGCGACCAGCTTCGTGGTGCGTCAGGTCGGAACGTAAGGAGCACACACCATGAAAGCATCCGAACTGCGCGACAAAGATGTCGCCGGGCTGAACCAGGAGCTCTCCGAGCTGCTGAAGGCCCAATTTGGCCTGCGCATGCAAAAGGCGACGCAACAGCTGCAGAACACCAGCCAGCTGAAGAAGGTGCGTCGTGACATCGCGCGTGTCCGCACCGTGCTGGGCCAGAAGGGGAACCAGAAATGACTGAAGCCGCAACGTCCCTGAAGCGCACGCTCGTCGGTCGCGTTGTCAGCAACAAGATGGACAAGACTGTCACGGTCCTGATCGAAAACCGCGTTAAGCATCCGCTGTACGGCAAGTACGTGGTGCGCTCGAAGAAGTACCATGCGCACGACGAAGCCAATCAGTACAACGAAGGCGACAAGGTTGAGATCACGGAATCGCGTCCGCTCTCGCGCACCAAGTCGTGGGTGGTGTCGCGTCTGCTTGAAGCTGCACGCGTGATCTAAAACAACAGCGGAGTAGTTTGCTGTTGCAAGACCGAGATTATGTGATATAGTCTCGGTCTTTCCCTTTGTGAGGGTGGCCGGCAAGCAAGCTGGTGGCTCAAGTAAAGGAAAAAGCGAATGGGCCAGGCGGCAATCGCCGTCGGGCAGCTACCGACTTCAAGTTGATCAACCCAATCGCAGTTGGCGCAATGCCAGCAGCCGGCGGGACCAAGACTGATCGCCTCTGCGCATTGTGCGTTTGGCGAATTAAGTTGGGACGAGAACACCATGATTCAGACAGAAAGCCGGCTCGAAGTGGCCGATAACACGGGTGCGCGTGAAGTCATGTGCATCAAGGTGCTGGGCGGTTCGAAGCGCCGCTACGCCAGCGTCGGCGACATCATCAAGGTCAGCGTCAAGGATGCTGCCCCGCGTGGTCGCGTGAAGAAGGGCGATATCTACAACGCCGTGGTGGTGCGTACCGCCAAGGGTGTGCGCCGTCCTGACGGCTCGCTCATCAAGTTCGACGGCAATGCCGCCGTGCTGCTGAACACCAAGCTTGAGCCGATCGGCACCCGTATTTTCGGGCCGGTCACTCGCGAACTCCGGACCGAGCGCTTCATGAAGATCGTGTCGCTCGCGCCGGAAGTGCTGTAATCGGAGGCCGCATGAACAAGATTCGCAAGGGCGATCGCGTCATCGTCCGCACCGGTAAAGACAAGGGCAAGCAGGGTACTGTGCTGGCCGTGCTCGCCGAGCATGTGACGGTTGAGGGCGTGAACGTTGCCAAGAAGCACGTGCGCCCGAACCCGATGCTGGGTACCACGGGTGGTGTGGTCGACAAGGTCATGCCCATCCATATTTCGAACGTTGCGCTCGTGGATGCCAATGGCAAGCCGTCGCGCGTCGGCATCAAGGTTGAAGGCGGCGTGAAGACGCGCGTGCTGAAGACCACCGGTGCTGCCGTCGGCGCTTGATTCTGGGCAATAGAGAGGAGTTGAGCATGACTGCACGTCTGCAAGAGTTTTACAAAGAGAAGGTTGTGCCCGAGCTGATCAAGCAGTTCGGCTACAAGTCCGTGATGGAAGTGCCGCGCATTACCAAGATCACCCTGAACATGGGTCTTGGCGAGGCCATCAACGACAAGAAAGTCATTGAGCACGCTACGGGCGACCTGATCAAGATCGCTGGCCAGAAGCCCATCGTGACGAAGGCCCGCAAGGCTATCGCCGGCTTCAAGATTCGCCAGGGTTACCCGATTGGCACGATGGTTACGCTGCGTGGCCAACGTATGTACGAATTCCTGGACCGCTTCATCACCGTGTCGCTGCCCCGCGTGCGCGACTTCCGTGGTGTGTCGGGTAAGGCGTTCGATGGTCGTGGCAACTACAACATCGGTGTGAAAGAGCAGATCATTTTCCCCGAAATCGAATACGACAAGATCGACGCACTCCGTGGTCTGAACATCAGCATCACGACGACTGCGAAGAACGACGAGGAAGCGAAGGCGCTCCTCAATGCGTTCAAGTTCCCGTTCCGTAATTAAGGGGTTACCGTGGCTAAATTGTCTCTGATCGAACGCGAGAAGAAGCGTGCCAAGCTCGTGGCCAAGTACGCTGAGAAGCGCGCCGCTCTCGAAGCCATCGTGGCCGACCAAAGCAAGTCGGAAGAAGAGCGCTACGAAGCGCGTCTGAAACTGCAAGCGCTGCCGCGCAATGCAAATCCGACTCGTCAGCGCAACCGCTGCTCGATCACCGGTCGTCCCCGCGGTACGTTCCGCAAGTTCGGCCTGGCGCGTAACAAGCTCCGCGAGATCGCCTTCAAGGGCGAGATCCCGGGTCTGACGAAAGCCAGCTGGTAATCACGCACAGGCTACAGGAGAAACAGTATGAGCATGAGCGATCCGATCGCCGATATGCTGACGCGTATCCGCAACGCGCAAGCGGTGGAAAAAGCGTCGGTGGTCATGCCGTCGTCGAAGCTGAAGGTGGCAATCGCCAAAGTCCTGAAGGACGAAGGCTACATCGACGAATTCGCCGTGACCGAGCAGGGTGGCAAGTCCACGCTGACGATTGGTCTGAAGTACTACGCTGGCCGCCCGGTCATCGAGCGCCTGGAGCGCGTCTCGAAGCCTGGTCTGCGTGTGTACAAGGGCCGTAATGAAATCCCGCAAGTGATGAACGGCCTGGGTGTCGCCATCATCTCGACCCCGCAGGGTCTGATGACGGACCGCCGTGCCCGCGCAACCGGTGTCGGTGGCGAAGTCATTTGCTACGTCGCCTAAGGGAGGGGAACCATGTCTCGTGTAGGTAAGGCTCCCATCGCGCTGCCCAAGGGCGCTGAAGTCAATTTCGCTGGTGGTCTGCTGACCGTCAAGGGCCCACTGGGCACGTTGACGCAGCCGATCCACTCGCTTGTCAAGGTCAGCACCGACAACGGCACGATTACGTTCGCGCCGGCAGATGAGTCGCGTGAAGCCAATGCGCTGCAAGGTACGATGCGCGCCCTGACGGCCAACATGGTCAAGGGCGTGACGACGGGCTTCGAGCGCAAGCTGAACCTGGTCGGCGTGGGTTACCGTGCATCGGTTCAGGGCACCGCTCTGAAGCTGCAACTCGGTTTCTCGCACGACGTGATCCATGAGATGCCGGAAGGCGTGAAGGCGGAAACGCCGACGCAGACCGAAATCATCATCAAGGGTTCGGACAAGCAAAAAGTTGGTCAGGTCGCCGCTGAAGTGCGTGGTTATCGTCCGCCGGAGCCCTACAAGGGCAAGGGTGTGCGCTACGCAGACGAGCGTGTGATCCTGAAGGAAACCAAGAAGAAGTAAGGGTGCACATCATGAACAAAAATGACTCGCGTCTGCGCCGTGCACGTCAGACCCGCCTGAAGATTGCGGAACTGAGCGTCGCCCGTCTGGCTGTGCACCGTACGAACCTGCACATTTATGCGCAGGTCTTCTCGGAAGATGGCACCAAGGTCCTGGCTTCGGCCTCGACGGCGGAAGCCGAAGTCCGCAAGGAACTGAACGGCAACGGTGGCAACACCGCTGCTGCCACCCTGGTGGGTAAGCGTATCGCTGAGAAGGCGAAGGCTGCCGGCATCGAAGCCGTGGCGTTCGATCGCTCGGGTTTCCGTTATCACGGTCGCGTGAAGGCTCTGGCCGACGCGGCACGCGAAGCTGGCCTGAAGTTCTAAGCCGGCATAGAGGATATCGTCATGGCAAAAATTCAACCTAAGGTCCAAGGGGACGAACGCGACGACGGTCTTCGCGAGAAGATGATCGCGGTCAACCGTGTGACCAAGGTGGTCAAGGGCGGCCGGATTCTCGGTTTCGCTGCTCTGACTGTGGTCGGCGACGGCGACGGCCGTATCGGCATGGGCAAGGGTAAGGCTAAGGAAGTGCCCGTGGCCGTGCAGAAGGCAATGGACGAAGCCCGTCGCAAGATGGTCAAGGTCCCGCTGAAGAACGGTACGCTGCAACACGAAGTGGTTGGCAAGCATGGCGCCGCAAAGGTGCAAATGATGCCCGCGAAGGACGGTACTGGCGTGATCGCTGGTGGTCCGATGCGCGCCATCTTCGAAGTGATGGGCGTGACGAACATCGTGACCAAGTCGCACGGTTCGACCAATCCTTACAACATGGTGCGCGCAACGCTGGATGGCCTGCGCAAGATGAGCACCCCGGCCGAAGTTGCCGCCAAGCGTGGCAAGTCGGTCGAAGAGATCCTCGGCTAAGCCGAAGGGATAGGTGAACGATATGTCGCAGAAAACCGTGAAAGTCCAACTCGTGCGCAGCCTGATCGGTACGCGCGAAGACCACCGCGCCACGGTGCGCGGCCTGGGCCTGCGCCGCATGAACTCGGTGTCCGAATTGCAGGACACGCCCGCAGTGCGCGGCATGATCAACAAGGTGTCCTACCTGGTCAAGGTCATCGGCTAAGGGAAGACGGAGAAGAACATGCAACTGAATAACCTGAAGCCGGCAGCCGGCTCCAAGCACGCCAAGCGCCGCGTTGGTCGCGGTATTGGTTCGGGCCTGGGCAAGACGGCTGGTCGTGGTCACAAGGGTCAGAAGTCGCGTTCGGGTGGTTTCCACAAGGTCGGCTTCGAAGGCGGTCAGATGCCTCTGCATCGTCGTCTGCCCAAGCGTGGTTTCACCTCGCTGACCAAGGAATTCACCGCTGAAGTGCGTCTGGGCGACCTGGCGGGCCTGCCGATCGAAGAAATCGATCTGCTGTCCCTCAAGCAAGCCGGCCTCGTTGGCGAGATGGTCAAGAGCGCCAAGGTGATCCTGTCGGGCGAAATCGACAAGAAGGTAACTCTGAAGGGTATCGGCGCGACGGCTGGGGCGAAAGCTGCAATCGAAGCAGCTGGTGGCTCGCTGGCCTAATAGCCTGCTGTTTCACACTGACGGAGCATCCGTTTGGCCACGGCGAAACCTAATGTGATGGCCCAGGCCAAGAACACGGCCAAGTACGGCGATCTTCGCCGTCGGCTGGTGTTCCTGGTTCTGGCATTGCTGGTGTATCGGATCGGCGCGCACATTCCTGTGCCGGGTATCGATCCGGATCAACTAGCGCAGCTTTTCCAACGGCAGTCGGGCGGCATCCTCGGGATGTTCAACCTGTTCTCCGGCGGCGCGCTGTCGCGTTTCACGGTGTTTGCGCTGGGGATCATGCCGTACATCTCGGCGTCGATCATCATGCAACTGCTGACGATCGTGCTGCCGCAACTGGAATCGTTGAAGAAGGAAGGCCAAGCCGGCCAGCGCAAGATTACGCAGTACACGCGCTACGGTACGGTCATCCTGGCAACGTTTCAGGCGCTGGGGATTGCAGTGGCGCTGGAAGCGCAGCCGGGTCTGGTGTTGGATCCGGGTCTGATGTTCCGGGCCACCGCGGTGATTACGCTGGTGACGGGCACGATGTTCCTGATGTGGCTGGGTGAGCAGATCACCGAGCGAGGTCTGGGCAACGGGATCTCGATCATCATTTTCGGCGGGATTGCTGCAGGGCTGCCTAACGCGATCGGCGGGCTGTTCGAGCTGGTGCGTACGGGTTCGATGGGGATTTTCTCAGCGATCCTGGTGGTGGCGATTATTGGTGCGGTGACGTTTGTGGTTGTGTTCATTGAACGCGGCCAGCGCAAGATCCTCGTCAACTACGCCAAGCGGCAGGTTGGTAACAAGATTTATGGCGGACAGTCGTCGCATCTGCCGCTGAAGTTGAACATGGCTGGGGTGATTCCGCCGATCTTCGCATCGTCGATCATTCTGTTCCCGGCCACGATCGCGGGCTGGTTTACAGCCGGCAACTCGACGAATCCGGTTGCACGGGTCGTCAAGGACCTGGCAGCAACGCTGTCGCCGGGTCAGCCGGTGTACATCCTGCTGTATGCGGCGGCGATTATCTTCTTCTGTTTCTTCTACACCGCGCTGGTCTACAACAGCCGGGAAGTGGCGGATAACTTGAAGAAGAGTGGGGCGTTCATTCCGGGTATCCGTCCGGGCGAGCAAACCACGCGGTATATCGACAAGATTCTGGTGCGTTTGACCCTGGCGGGTGCGATTTACATCACGCTTGTGTGTCTGTTGCCGGAGTTCTTGGTGCTGCGCTGGAATGTGCCGTTCTACTTCGGTGGAACGTCTCTGTTGATCATCGTGGTGGTCACGATGGACTTCATGGCGCAAGTGCAGTCCTACGTGATGTCTCAGCAGTACGAGTCTTTGATGAAGAAGGCGAATTTCAAGGGAAACCTGACGCTCCGCTAGGAGTG
The DNA here is from genome assembly GCF_958405935.1 of Ralstonia psammae. Lineage (NCBI taxonomy): Bacteria > Pseudomonadati > Pseudomonadota > Betaproteobacteria > Burkholderiales > Burkholderiaceae > Ralstonia > Ralstonia psammae. Next base: position 138,116 of record NZ_CATZBU010000014.1, on the reverse strand, counting down.
ATCGCACGAACCTGAAGGGACATGGCTAAAGATGACGTGATCCAGATGCAGGGCGAGGTGCTGGAAAACCTCCCCAACGCAACGTTTCGCGTCAAGCTAGAGAACGGCCACGTGGTGTTAGGCCATATTTCCGGCAAGATGCGTATGCATTACATCCGCATCTTGCCCGGGGACAAGGTGACGGTCGAATTGACCCCGTATGATCTGTCCCGCGCGCGCATCGTATTCCGGGCGAAGTGAGCGGACTGGAATTGAAGGAAGAGGAAAATCATGAAAGTGCTGGCTTCTGTTAAGCGCATTTGCCGCAACTGCAAAATCATCAAGCGCAAGGGCGTGGTGCGTGTGATCTGCTCGTCGGACCCGCGTCATAAGCAGCGCCAAGGCTAATTTCGCAAAGAGGATTGACGAATGGCACGTATCGCAGGGGTCAATATCCCCAACCACAAACATACCGTGATTGGCCTGACGGCGATTTACGGTATCGGCCGCTCGCGCGCTCAAAAGATTTGCGAGGCTACTGGCATCCCGACCGACAAGAAGGTCAAGGACCTGACGGATCCGGACCAGGACGCGCTGCGTAAGGAAATCGAGAAGTTCCTCGTTGAAGGCGATCTGCGCCGTGAAACGACGATGAACATCAAGCGCCTGATGGATCTGGGCTGCTACCGTGGCGTGCGTCATCGCAAGGGCCTGCCGATGCGTGGTCAGCGTACCCGCACCAATGCCCGTACCCGTAAGGGTCCGCGCAAGGCCGGCGTCGCGCTCAAGAAGTAATCCGTCGGGTAAAGGATAGGAACTATGGCAAAAGCAGCGAATACCGCCGCCCAGCGCGCGCGCAAGAAGGTTCGCAAGAACGTCGCCGACGGCATCGCGCACGTTCACGCGTCGTTCAACAACACGATCATCACGATCACCGATCGTCAGGGCAATGCTCTGTCGTGGGCGACGTCGGGCGGCCAAGGCTTCAAGGGCTCGCGTAAGTCGACGCCGTTCGCCGCTCAGGTGGCTGCTGAGAGTGCTGGCCGCGTGGCGCAGGACCAAGGCATCAAGAACCTGGAAGTGCGCATCAAGGGCCCGGGCCCGGGTCGTGAATCGGCCGTACGTGCACTGAACAACCTGGGTATCAAGATCCAGTTGATCGAAGACGTGACGCCGGTGCCGCACAACGGCTGCCGTCCGCCGAAGCGCCGTCGCATCTAAGTGATTCGACCGGCCGCGCCAGTTACTGGCGAGGTCGGTCTGCGGGTGCTATACTTGCCCGCTTGCCTGTCTTCCGGGTTTCCCGGAAGGCGGGTTTCGTCTTTTCATAAGCCCACTGTTCGCTGCGGTCCTGCTGTAGGGACCGAGCAAGCGGACCATCCGAGGCCGAATGCCACGGATGACTGATAACGAAGGAATGCAACGTGGCACGCTATACCGGCCCCAAGGCGAAACTGTCTCGCCGCGAAGGTACTGACCTTTTCCTGAAGAGCGCACGCCGCTCGCTCGCCGACAAGTGCAAGCTGGACAGCAAGCCTGGCCAGCACGGCCGGACCTCCGGCGCCCGCACCTCCGACTACGGCAACCAACTGCGTGAAAAGCAGAAGGTCAAGCGCATCTACGGCGTGCTGGAGCGTCAATTCCGCCGCTATTTCGCTGAAGCCGATCGCCGCAAGGGCAACACGGGCGAAACGCTGCTGCAACTGTTGGAATCGCGCCTGGACAACGTGGTCTACCGCATGGGCTTCGGCTCGACCCGCGCTGAAGCGCGTCAGCTGGTGTCGCACAAGGCGATCCTGGTGAACGGTCAAGCTCTGAACGTGCCGTCGGCCCAAGTCAAGTCGGGCGACGTGATTGCCATCCGCGAGAAGTCGAAGAAGCAAGTGCGTATTGCTGAATCGCTGACGCTGGCTGAGCAGACTGGCTTCCCGATCTGGGTTGCCGTGGATGCGAAGAAGATGGAAGGCACCTTCAAGCAAGCCCCGGATCGCGCGGATATCGCCGGCGACATCAACGAAAGCCTGATCGTCGAACTGTATTCGCGTTAATGACGACGCCCCGTACCGCAAGGTGCGGGCTCGTGCGCCTTTTGGGGACGCTCATCGTCAACGACATTGTGTTTGTGCGCCAGCAGTACGCAGGTGCCGATCCAATCCGAATCGTTACGTGCCGCAACGCGATTGCGGCACGTGCGTCTTCCGTCGCAATGTTCGCGACGGAACCTTTCCAGTCCAATCCGTCAGCCTTATCGGTGTAACGAGCCGAGGGTATTGAAATAGGACAACCTAATGCAAACAGCACTCCTGAAGCCCAAAATTATTGCGGTTGAGCCGCTTGGCGATCATCACGCGAAGGTCGTCATGGAACCGTTCGAGCGCGGCTACGGCCACACGCTCGGTAACGCGCTGCGCCGCGTGCTGCTGTCGTCGATGGTCGGCTATGCCCCGACCGAAGTCACGATCGCTGGGGTCGTCCACGAATATTCCACCATCGATGGCGTGCAGGAAGACGTCGTCAACCTGCTGCTGAATCTGAAGGGCGTGGTGTTCAAGCTGCACAACCGTGATGAAGTTACGGTGTCGCTGCGCAAGGAAGGCGAAGGTGTGGTGACCGCCGCCGATATCGAGCTGCCGCACGATGTCGAGATCATCAATCCGGGTCACGTGATCGCCAACCTGTCGGCTGGCGGCAAGCTTGATCTGCAGTTGAAGGTCGAGCAAGGCCGTGGCTACGTGCCGGGCAACGTGCGCAAGTTCGGCGATGAGTCGAGCAAGGTCATCGGCCGTATCGTGCTGGACGCCTCGTTCGCGCCGGTGCGCCGTGTGTCGTACGCGGTTGAGTCTGCCCGTGTGGAGCAGCGTACCGACCTCGACAAGCTGGTGATGAACATCGAGACCAACGGCGTGATCTCGCCGGAAGAAGCGATCCGCCAGTCGGCTCGCATCCTGGTTGATCAACTGTCGGTGTTCGCCGCCCTGGAAGGCACCGAGAGCGCCGCTGAAGCTGCCGCCGCCCGCGCACCGCAGATCGATCCGATCCTGCTGCGCCCGGTCGACGACCTGGAGCTGACGGTGCGTTCGGCCAACTGCCTGAAGGCCGAAAACATCTACTACATCGGCGACCTGATCCAGCGTACCGAGAACGAACTGCTCAAGACCCCGAACCTGGGTCGTAAGTCGCTCAACGAGATCAAGGAAGTCCTCGCATCGCGTGGCCTGACGCTCGGCATGAAGCTCGAGAACTGGCCGCCGGCAGGTCTCGAGAAGTAAGTTGCAATTGTCGGCCGGTGCGCGAGCATCGGCCGGTGTTCCCGCCATCGCTGTTTGGGTGGCTTATTGTTAAGGCTACCGGCCCGCGCCACGCAGTGTTGTACGAGCGGCGGCGATAGAAGAGCTGGTTAAACACTCTTAAGAAGGAATCATCATGCGTCACCGTCATGGTTTGCGGAAACTGAATCGCACCTCGTCGCACCGTCTCGCGATGCTGCGCAACATGTCCAACTCGCTGCTGCAGCACGAGCTGATCAAGACCACCGTGCCGAAGGCCAAAGAACTGCGCAAGGTTGTCGAGCCGCTGATCACGCTGGCCAAGAAGGACACCGTTGCAAACCGCCGTCTGGCATTCGCTCGCCTGCGCGACCGCGACATGGTCACCAAGCTGTTCAACGAACTGGGCCCGCGTTTCGCGACCCGTCCGGGCGGCTACACCCGTATCCTGAAGTTCGGCTTCCGCCAGGGCGACAACGCGCCGATGGCACTGGTTGAGCTGCTCGACCGTCCGGAAGTTGCCGAGGCTGTGGAAGTCGACGGCGCTGCCGAGTAAGGTCAGCCCAGGTTTGCCGGTGCGACACGGCGTCGCGCTGGGCAAGCCCAAGAATGCGTGCTGCCGCGCGCATTACAATGAAGCCAGGATTTGCATCCTGGCTTTTTTGTTGCCCGCTTCCGGCGTTCTGGCCGTCAGCGTGCATCCGTGGAGTGTCTATGTTTGCCGGAACCGAAGTGCTGCTGGTGCTGACCAATCTACCCGACGCCGACAGTGCGGATCGCGTAACAAAGGCTGTGCTGGAATCCCGCCTAGCCGCGTGCGTCAATCGCTTGCCGGCTTGCTCGTCGACGTACTGGTGGAATGGCGCGATCGAGCACGCTGCCGAGATTCCGTTGCTGATCAAGACCACGCACGCAACGTATCCTGCACTGGAAGTCGCGCTACGCAAGGCGCATCCGTATGAGGTTCCCGAGATCATCGCCGTGCCGGTGGCTGTGGGCTTGCCAGCGTATCTTGCGTGGGTGGCCGATGAAACGCGCCAGCCTTCCAATTGATGTTCGATTGCCGTTGATATGACCCTCCCTTCGTTTGTGTCTGTGCGACGTGTGATGCAGTGGGTGATGCTGCTCGTCGCAGTGGTGACGCTGCACATGCCTGCGCATGCTGCTGACGATTTCCTGCCGCCCGAGCAGGCGTTCCGCTTCTCCGCCACGCAGGTCGATGGCCAGACTGTCGAAGTCAAGTTCGCGATTGCCGAGGGCTACTACATGTACCGCGAGCGCTTCGCGGTGGCGGCGGACCCGGCAACCGTCACGCTGATGCTGTCTGACATGCCGGCAGGCAAGGTCAAGTTTGACGAGACGTTCGACAAGGACGTCGAGACCTATCGGCATGAAGTCGCGTTTCGCGTGAAGTCGCAGAACGCGACGGCCCCATTCACGTTGATCGTCACGTCCCAGGGATGCGCCGACCAAGGCTTGTGCTATCCGCCGATGAAGAGTCGGTTCCACGCAGAGCCTGCCGCAGCCTCGCCGGGCGCGTCTTCTGCAGGCGGCGGCGACGCCAATTCTGGCGATGCACTCGGCCGCATTGCCAGCACGCTGGGCAGCGGCAACCTTGGAGCGATCGCGGCGTTGTTCTTCGGACTTGGGCTGTTGCTGACCTTCACGCCGTGCGTGCTACCGATGCTGCCGATCCTGTCGGCGATCGTTGTCGGCGAGCACGCGACGCGTTCGCGCGCAGCCATGGTGTCGGTTGCTTACGTGCTCGGTATGGCCGTCGTCTATACAGCCGTGGGTGTGGCAGCCGGCTTGGCCGGGCAGGGCCTGCAAGCCGCGCTGCAAAACGCGCGGGTGCTGGGCGCGTTTGCTGTACTGATGGTGGTGCTGTCGCTGTCGATGTTTGGACTGTATGAGCTGCAGTTGCCGGCGGCTTGGCACGACCACCTGACAAAAGCCTCCAGCAAGCACAGTGGTGGCCAGATTGTGGGCGCGGTCGTGATGGGTGCGCTCTCGGCGTTGATCGTGTCGCCGTGTGTAACGCCCGCGTTGGCGGGCGCACTGGCCTACATCGCACAGACCGGCAACGCCGCGATCGGCGGTATGGCGTTGTTTGCGATGTCGATCGGCATGGGCGTGCCGCTCGTGCTCGTGGGAGTCGGGGCGGGCAACCTGCTGCCGCGCGCTGGCCATTGGCTCATCGTCACCAAGGCGGTGTTCGGTTTCATCCTGCTGGCTGTGGCGCTGTGGATCGTGCAGCCGGTGTTGCCCGTGTGGGCTGTGATGGTCGCGTGGGGTGGGTTGCTGATCGGTGCGGCCGTGTTTCTGCGGACCTTCGATTCGTTGCCGGACGGCGCCGGCAACGTGCAGCGCTTGGGCAAGGTTGCAGGCGTGGTGCTGGCGCTGGCGGGGGCGGCGCAACTGGTTGGTGTCGCCGCCGGCGGCCGCGATCCGCTACAACCGCTCGCCGGATTGATTCGCGCATCGGCGGGCACATCTGCGCAAGCTGAAACCCAGGGCGTGACATTCAAGCGCGTGAAGAGCATCGCCGAACTCGATGCCGAAGTGCGCAACGCGAGCGCGTCGGGGCGTGCGGTGATGCTCGATTTCTATGCCGACTGGTGTGTCAGCTGCAAGGAGATGGAGCGCCTGACCTTTACCGACGCGCGGGTGCGCAAGGCGCTTGCCGATGTAGCGCTGCTGCAGGCCGACGTGACGGCCAACAATGCGGATGATCAAGCGCTGCTCAAGCGCTTCGGCCTGTTCGGCCCGCCCGGCACGATTTTCTTCGATGCGCAGGGTCGCGAACTGAAGGCTCGTGTGGTCGGCTTTGAGCGCGCCGACACGTTCCTGGAAAGCCTGCGCCGTGCGATCGGCACGACGCAGCCAGTCAAGCCGACGGCCTGATTACGCGCGCAGCAGGCGAGCGGCGTCCAGTGCGAAGTACGTCAGGATGCCGTTCGCGCCGGCGCGCTTGAACGCCAATAGCGACTCCAGCACGACCCTGTCGTGATCCAGCCAGCCGTTCTGCGCGGCGGCTTTCAGCATCGCGTATTCACCACTGACCTGATAGACGTAGGTCGGGAAGCGGAATTCATCCTTCACGCGTCGCACGATGTCGAGATACGGCATGCCGGGCTTGACCATCACCATGTCGGCGCCTTCAGCAATGTCGAGCGCCACCTCGCGTAGGGCTTCATCCGAGTTGGCCGGGTCCATCTGGTAAGTCATCTTGTTGCTCTTGCCCAGATTGGCCGCCGAGCCCACTGCATCACGGAACGGGCCGTAGAACGCCGAAGCGTACTTCGCCGCGTAGGCCATGATGCGCGTGTAGATGTGATCGTCGTTCTCCAGCGCCAGGCGGATCGCGCCGATGCGGCCGTCCATCATGTCCGACGGCGCGACAATGTCCACGCCTGCCTCGGCTTGCACCAGCGCCTGGCGCATCAGGATATCCACCGTCTCTTCGTTGAGCACGTAGCCGTTGGCGTCGAGCACGCCGTCCTGACCGTGGCTCGTGTACGGATCGAGCGCCACATCGGTCAGGATGCCCAGTTCAGGGAAGCGCGCCTTGAGCGCCTTCACCGCACGCGGGATCAGGCCATCCGCATTGGTGGCCTCGATGCCATCGGGCGTTTTGAGCGACGGCTCGATAACCGGGAACAGCGCCAGCACCGGAATGCCAAGCTGCATACACTGCTCGGCCACGCTCAGCAGCACGTCGATCGACACGCGCTCGACACCCGGCATGGACGGCACGGCTTGGCGCACATTGGTGCCTTCGAGGATGAAGACGGGGTAGATCAGGTCGTCGGGAGTGAGGCGCGATTCGCGCATCATGCGGCGGGAGAAATCGTCGCGGCGCATGCGGCGCGGACGATGGTCGGGGAAGCTCGCGATCATTTCAGCAGACCCTAAGAACACACTGTGAAGTTTCGAAACCTTTGTCGCGATTATCCATCCTATGCACGGACAATGCGCCAGCGACGCTGATGCAGCGTCCCCCGCGGCTCCTCCCTGACGCGGGTTCCCATCGATGGCTCGATGGGGTCGTTACCCCCGTTGCGCGTTTGGCGACGGGGTTTTTTTTGCCTGCTCGGCTTGCGGCTCCGCTTCCAGTGCTTCTGGCAGGCACAGCCAGCCTGCGACAATTCGCTGCGCCTCTTCGATGCCGCGACGCTTCAGGCTGGAGAACAACTGCACCGTGAGCGACACATCACCGTCGATCTGCGCACGGTAATCGGCCAGCACCTTGCGGGCTGCCATGAGCGCGCGGGAGGCATCGTTGTTGGTCAGCTTGTCCGCCTTCGTGAGCAGCACGTGGATCGGCTTGCCCGTCGGCAGGAACCACTCGACCATCTGGCAATCCAGATCGGTAAACGGACGGCGCGCATCCATCATGATGACGAGGCCGGCGAGCTGCTGGCGCGCCTTGACGTAGTCGCCTAGCAGGTGAACCCAGTGCGATTTGGTCTCGCCGGGTGCTTCGGCATAGCCGTAACCGGGCAGGTCGACCAGGAAGCCGAGCGGGTCTTCCGCCTTGGCGGGCATCACCGAGAAATAGTTGATGTGCTGCGTGCGGCCAGGCGTCTTACTGGAGAAGGCCAGCCGCTTCTGATTGCACAGGATGTTGATCGCGGTGGACTTGCCTGCGTTGGAGCGGCCTGCAAACGCGACTTCCGGCACGGCGGTCGCCGGTAAATCGCGCAGATGATTGACGGTGATGAAGAAACGGGCTTGATGCAGGAGCGACATGCGCGGCAGTACCTGTAAACTGCAGTTCAGAACTGCGTGGTTGCTGCGCCGCGAGGTCGCATTGCAGAGGTGTTATTGTACAATACGCCGGTTTACGGACGTCCCCACCAGATCCGTCGCAGGACCGCCCCGAGGCCCGGGCCGGTCCGTTTTCATGCGCAGATCTGGCACGAGGAGAAGGGGATGCCCGGCGCCGCAGGGTCCCGCATTGGGCGGCGCACGCAGCATTCGAAAACAATCTAAACAAGGTGTGCGAATGAACCGCATCGCGAACGTTTTTGCTGTCGCAGCGCTGTCCCTGGCATCGGTCTTCTCCATGGCCCATGCCGAAGAGCAAAAAGTCGCCAAGGCCGACGCCGCGCGCGGCGAAACGATCTTCAACACCGGTGTGCCCGCCAATGGGGTGCCCGCGTGTACCAGTTGTCACGGCGCCGGCGGCAACAGCGCCATGAACGTCAACCCGAAGCTGGCCGGCCAGCACGCCGAATACATCGAAAAGCAGCTCAAGGATTTCAAGGCCAAGACCGATCGCAATCAGCCAGTCATGTCGCTGTACGCCGGCGCGCTGTCGGATCAGGACATGAAGGACATTGGCGCTTACCTGGGCAAGCAAGCGGCCTGGAAGCCGGGTTCGGCCAAGAGCAAGGACACCATCGAACTGGGCCAGAAGCTGTATCGCGGTGGCGACGCCAAGCGCGGTATCGCAGCGTGCGCAGGCTGTCACGGTCCGACCGGTGCCGGCATCCCGGCGCAATATCCGCGTATCGCTGGTCAGTTCTCTGAATACACCGAAGCGCAACTGGTTGCGTTCCAGAACGGCACTCGCAAGAACAGCGTACAGATGCACGATCTGGCCGGTCGCATGACGTCCCAGCAGATCAAGGCGGTGGCCGACTACATTGCTGGCCTGCGCTAATCTGCCGCACCCGGCCGTCATGTGACGGTCGCACAATCAATAAGAAAAACAGGGTGGCAATGCGCCTGGCATCGCCACCCTTTTTTCGTTTCTGAACAGGTTGTCCCCACGCATGTCTTCGGTCTCCACTTCCGGCGTCCACATCCGCTCCCGCCGCCGCGCACTGCGCGAAACGGTCGAGCTGCTGTCGTCGATGCGCTTTGCGATCAGCCTGTTGACGGTGATTGCGATCGCCAGCGTGATCGGCACGGTGCTCAAGCAGAACGATCCGTATCCGAACTACGTCAACCAGTTCGGGCCGTTCTGGGCCGATGTATTTCGCTCGCTGACGCTGCCCACCGTCTACAGCGCGTGGTGGTTTCTGCTGATCCTGGCGTTCCTGGTGGTGTCGACCTCGCTGTGCATCGTGCGCAATGCCCCCAAGATGCTGGCCGACATGCGCGCCTGGCGCGAGAACGTGCGCGAAGGCAGCCTGCGCGCGTTCCATCATCGGGACGAATTTGACTCACCGGTCGACGCCGCGACCGTGACCGCGCGCCTGGCCGCGCTCGCGCAGAACCGCGGTTTCCGCATCAAGGCGTTCGCGCGCGATGGTGGTGCGACGCTCATCACGGCAAAGGCGGGGGCGGGCAACAAGATCGGCTACATCCTGGCGCACACGGCCATCGTCGTGATCTGCATCGGCGGATTGCTGGACGGCGACATGATGATCCGCGCACAGATGTGGTTTGGCGGCAAGTCGCCCATCAAGGGCAATGCGGTCATCAGCGACATCGGCTCGGAGCACCGGCTGTCGACATCGAACCCGGGCTTTCGCGGTAACGCCTTCGTGCCGGAAGGTTCGACCGTCAGCACGGCGATCCTGAACATCGCGGATGGCGCGCTGATCCAGGACCTGCCGTTCATGATCACGCTCAAGAAGTTCACCGTTGAGCATTACTCGACCGGCATGCCCAAGCTGTTCGCCAGCGACATCGTCGTGACCGACCGCCGCACCGGCAAGCAGACCCCTGCGCGCGTGGAGGTGAACAAGCCGTTCGTGTATGACGGCGTGGCGATCTACCAGTCGAGCTTTGAAGATGGCGGCTCGAAACTCAAACTGACCGGTTTCCCGATGCACGGCGACAACGCCAAGACGTTCGACATGTCGGGCGTCGTGGGCGAAAGCTCGAAGCTCACCGGCAAGGGCGGCGACTACACGGTCGAGTTCTCCGACTTCCGCCTGATGAATGTCGAAACGGTGACGGACGCCTCGGGCAAGCAGGACGCCCGCGGCGTTGGCAAGAAGGGCGGCACTGAAAGTGGTCTGCGCGCGGAGCTAGGCAACGTCACCAAGATGACGCGCGACCGCGATCTGCGCAACGTTGGCCCCTCCGTGCAGTACAAGCTGCGCGACGCCAACGGCCAGGCGCACGAGTTTAGCAACTACATGCTGCCGGTCACGCTGGACGGGCAATCGGTGTTCCTGGCCGGCATGCGCTCGCAGCCGGACGAGCCGTTCCGCTATCTGCGCATTCCCGCCGACGCGCAAGGCACTGTTCGCGACTGGATGCGCCTGCGCGCCGCGCTGCAGAATCCTGCGATGCGCGGCGAAGCGGCACGCCGGTTTGCGCTGCTCTCCATGCCCGGCGAGCAGCGTGCGGAACTGCGCAATCAGTTGACGGAAAGCGCCCGTCGCGCGCTCGACCTCTTTGCCGGCGCTGCCGATGTGAAGGACGGCACCGCCGGTGCACAAGGCGGCTTTGCCGCGGTTGCCACGTTCCTGCAGAAATCGGTGCCCGAAGGCGAGCGCGAGAAGGCCGCCGATGTGCTGATGAAGATCATCAACAGCTCCATGTGGGAGCTGTGGCAACTGGCCCGCGCGCAGGATGGCCAGCCGGCCCCCACAGTGGATGCCGCCAGCAGCCAGTGGTTACAGAGCGCCATCAACGCGCTGTCGGACAACGTCTTCTACGGCGCACCGGTGTATTTGCAGCTGACGGACTTCCAGCAGGTGCAGGCCAGTGTGTTCCAGCTCACACGTGCGCCGGGCAAAAACATCGTGTATCTTGGGTCGCTGCTGCTGGTGCTGGGCGTATTTTCCATGTTCTACGTGCGAGAGCGCCGCTGGTGGCTGTGGATCCGACCGCAATCCGGTCAGACCAACGAAGGCGCCTCCGGCACCCATGTGCTGACCGCCATGTCGACCATGCGTCGCACGCTCGACTTCGACCGTGAGTTCGAGCGCCTCAAGCACGATATCCGCGCCGTGGCAGGCGCCCCCGATGCCGCCAATGCAGCGAACGTCGACCCCAAACCAACGAAGTGAGCAGGTGATGGAAGCGAGCAATCCCCAAACGACCGTGGCGAGCGCTGATCTGGGTGCGCTGCAGCGTCCGTCGTATTTCCGCCGCCTCGGCTGGTTTGACTGGCTGTTTGCTGCAATGCTGGCGGCCGGCGCGGGTTACGCCTTCTCGCGCTACGGCGCCTACATGGATGGCTATGAGCGCGGCATTCTCGTCGCTGCCGTGCCCGCCTTCGCATGGCTGGGCTGGACGTGGAAGCCGGTGCGCATGCTGATGGTCGGCATCGCCGTGTTGTCGCTGTTCGGTATCTCGCAGTACGCCGGCGCCAATGGCCCGGATCTCGCCCGCGCCGAGCACGCCTTCTTCCTCAAGTATTTCCTTGCCAGCCAGTCGGCCATCTTGTGGATGAGCGCGCTGATCTTCCTCTCCACGCTGTTTTTCTGGACGGGCCTGTTGCTGCGCTGGGAAGCGGGTGGATCGATCGGCAGCAAGCTGTGCTGGGCAGCCGTGGTGCTCGGTCTGACCGGCATGCTGGTGCGGTGGTACGAGTCGTACCTGGTGGGCGCAGACATCGGCCACATCCCCATCTCGAATCTGTACGAGGTGTTCATCCTTTTCACGCTGATCACCTCGCTGTTCTATCTGTATTACGAGCAGCGTTACAAGACGCGCGCGCTGGGGCCCTTCGTGATGCTGGTGGTGTCGGCGGCGGTGGGCTTTCTGCTGTGGTACACGGTGTCGCGCGGCGCGCAGGAGATCCAGCCGCTGGTGCCGGCACTGCAGAGCTGGTGGATGAAGATCCACGTACCGGCCAATTTCATCGGCTACGGCACGTTCGCGCTGTCGGCCATGGTGGGCGCGGCTTATCTGCTGAAGGAGCGCGGCGTGCTGGCCGATCGCCTTCCGTCGCTCGAAGTGCTGGATGACGTGATGTACAAGGCCATCACCGTCGGCTTTGCGTTCTTCACCATCGCCACGATTCTCGGCGCGCTGTGGGCGGCTGACGCCTGGGGCGGCTACTGGAGCTGGGATCCGAAGGAAACCTGGGCGCTGATCGTTTGGCTGAACTACGCCGCGTGGCTACACATGCGGCTGATGAAGGGTCTGCGCGGACGCATGGCGGCTTGGTGGGCACTGATTGGCCTGTTGGTGACGACGTTTGCCTTCCTGGGGGTGAACATGTTCCTCTCGGGCCTGCACAGTTACGGGGAACTGTAAGTCGTCAGTCACAAAAAAACCTCAGCGGACTGGAATAAAGACGCGCCTAGCGTGTTTACTGCTCTGTGAGGGCGCGATCGGCGCGCCCCTCCACCCAAGGAGAACAAGATGAGCCAGTCCGCAGCTTCCCAGAAATGGTTCAATCCGCGTAAGGCGTTGGCCGGCGCCGCGTTGCTCGCCGCGCTTGGTTTGGCCGGCTGCAGCGGCATGGGCATGGGGGCGTCGTCCACGCCGTCGGCCGTCAAGGTGACCAACGGCACGCTCACGGATCAGCACGGCATGACGCTTTACACGTTCGACCGTGACGCCTCGGCCGGCAAGAGCGCCTGCAACGGCAAGTGCGCCGACAACTGGCCGCCGTTGGCTGCCAATGACGCCGACAAGCCGTCCGGCGACTACACCATCATCACGCGCGAGGACGGCAAGAAGCAGTGGGCCTATCGCGGTAAGCCGCTTTACCTCTGGACCAAGGACAAGATGCCGGGCGACCAGACCGGCGACGGCTTCATGAACGCCTGGCACGTCGCCAAGCCGTAAGCACGCTGCCCTCGCTCGCGCCCATATGTCCGATCTGGCCAGCCGGCTGATTGCGCTCGCGCCACGCCTGCGCCGACACGCGCGCGGCCTGGTGCGAGACGCAAGCCGTGCAGACGACCTCGTCCAGGACACGCTGGAGCGCGCCTGGCGTTACCGCTGGCGCTTCCAGTTGCGCCCCAGGCTGGGCCCGATCGGCCAGATCGGAGCCAAGGGCGAGAGCGACGGGTTGTTTGCCTGGCTGCTCACCATCATGCATCGGCTGCACCTGAACGCCGTGCGCCGGCCCGATCGGATCGAGCTGAGCGACGCACCCCCCGAGATCCCTGTCGACGACGACCCTGGCTTGCGCCGCGATCTGCTTCGCGCGCTGGCGACGCTGCCAGAAGACCAGCGCGCCGTATTGCTGCTCGTCGGCCTGGAGCAGCTCGCCTATAAGGAAGCCGCCGACGTGCTGGGCGTGCCGGTGGGCACGGTAATGTCGCGGTTGTCGCGGGCGCGGGAGCGTATGCGTGTGGCGCTTGAAGGGGCGCCCGTCGCATCGGGTGCATTTGCGGCAACTGGCGACGGCAGCAGCACAGCGCTGCACCGCGTGAAGTGAGGCTCGCCATGTCCTCCGATTCCATTCATATCGACGAACTCCATGCGTATGCCGACGGCCGCTTGCCCGCGGCGCGCCGTGCTGCCGTGGAAGCCTATCTTGCCGCGCACCCGGGCGCGGCGGCCGAGGTCGCGGGCTGGCGCAGGACGGACGCGCAATTGCACCGCGCGCTCGATCCGCTGCTCAACGAACCGGTGCCGCAGCGCCGCATTCCGGCGGCGATCCTGGCGGCAGCGCATCGCCCGGCAGCCACCGGTTTTGGCGCGATGCGTGGCTGGAGCGTCGCGGCGCTGGGCGTCGCGTGCCTGGCCATTGGCTCGGGGGCCGGTTGGCTTGGCCGAGGTGCCGTCGAGCGCACCATGCCCATGCAACGATTCGCCAACGATGCACTCGTATCGCACGTCGTCTTCTCTCCCGAGTCGAAACACATGGTGGAGGTGCCGGCCGATGAAGAGGCGCATCTCGTCACATGGTTGTCGCGGCGGCTCGACGCGCAGTTGCGTGTTCCCGACCTGACGTCGCTCGGCTACCGGCTGATCGGCGGGCGCCAGACGGTGGTGGCCGATGCGCCCACGGCCATGCTGATGTACGAGGGGCCGGGGGGCACGCGTATCTCGGTGCAATTGCGTCGCATGCCCAACAACCGCGATACCGGCTTCCGGCTGGAGACACTGGCCCCCGACAACCGCGTGCTGCAGGCGATTCATCCTGCGGTCGATCACCCGCCGCCGATGGCGTTCTATTGGGCTGATCATGGTCTGGGGTTTGCGGTCGCCGGCCCGCTGGTGCGGACGCAGTTGCTGGAGGTGGCCCAGGTGGTCTATCGGCAGTACAGCGAATTCACCGGGCCGGTGCCCCGCAAGGAATAGCGCCACTTTTTTTTGCCGCGCGATGTCAGGTTGGCAGCGCGGGCACGACCAACGCACATGGGACAGCGTTCCCGCACAACGAGGACCACGAATCATGTTGATCAAGACTGACCGCTGGCTGCGTGGCGACGACATCCCCGCCAGCGAGATCACACCGCAGCACATCTTCGAGCAGCGCCGTCGCTTTCTGGCGGCTGCCGCCATGGGCGCCGCCGGCGCAACGCTGGCACCGTGGGCGTCGCGCGAGGCTTTCGCCGCCAACCCGGCGCTGGCCAAGTTGGCCGGCAAGCCGAATCCTGCGTACACGACCGTGGAGAAAGCCACCCCGTACGACCAGGTCACCACGTACAACAACTTCTACGAGTTCGGCACCGACAAGGCCGACCCGGCGCGTTATGCCAGCACGCTGCGCCCGCACCCGTGGCAAGTCAGCGTGGAAGGTTTGGTGAAGACCCCCAAGACCTACGACCTGGACGACCTGATGAAGCTCGCGCCGATGGAAGAGCGCGTCTACCGCCTGCGTTGTGTCGAGGGCTGGTCGATGGTCATTCCATGGGTTGGCTTTCCGCTGGCCGAGTTGATCAAGCGGGTGGAGCCCCAGGGCGGCGCCAAGTACATCCAGTTCATTTCGCTGGCCGACAAGCGGCAGATGCCCGGCATCAGCAGCCCCGTGCTGGAGTGGCCGTATAGCGAAGGTCTGCGCTTGGACGAGGCGATGCACCCCTTGGCGTTGCTCACCTTCGGGCTCTACGGCCAAGTGCTGCCGAACCAGAACGGTGCGCCCGTGCGGGTGATCGTGCCGTGGAAGTACGGCTTCAAGAGCGCCAAGTCCATTGTTAAGATCCGCTTTGTCGATAAGCAGCCGCCGACGAGCTGGAACATTGCTGCGGCCAACGAATACGGCTTCTATTCCAACGTGAATCCGACCGTGGACCACCCGCGCTGGAGCCAGGCAACCGAACGCCGCATCGGCGAGGACAAAGGCGGCTTTGGCGGCCTGTTCGCGCCCAAGCGCAAGACGCTGATGTTCAACGGCTACGAGCAGGTCGCGCCGCTTTACGCCGGCATGGATCTGCGCAAGAACTTCTGAGGCTGACATGACATTGCTGCCGCCGATGTTGTCGCCCAAGCAGCTGCGTGCGGTGAAGGCGATCGTTTGGATCGTTGCGCTCGTGCCGTTCCTGCGCATCGTATTCCTGGGCGCGACGGACCAGTTCGGGCCCAATCCTCTGGAGTTCGTCACGCGGTCGACCGGCACATGGACGCTGGTGCTGCTGTGCTGCACGCTGGCCATCACGCCGCTGCGCCGGGTCACGGGCATGAACTGGCTGATCCGGCTTCGCCGCATGCTCGGGCTGTACACGTTCTTTTACGGCTCGATCCACTTCCTGATCTGGTTGCTGGTGGATCGCGGGCTCGACCCCGCGTCGATGCTCAAGGACATCGTCAAGCGGCCCTTCATCACGGTCGGTTTTGCGGCGTTCGTGCTGATGATTCCACTGGCCGCCACGTCGACCAACGCAATGGTGCGCCGCCTGGGTGGGAAGCGTTGGCAATGGCTGCACCGGCTTGTCTACGTGACTGGCGTGCTCGGCATCCTGCACTACTGGTGGCACAAGGCCGGCAAGCATGATTTTGCCGAGGTGTCGATCTACGCGGCAGTGATGGCGGTGCTGCTGGGGCTGCGGGTGTGGTGGGCATGGCGCTCGCCGCGCAGTGCGATGGCCGGAGCAGCGATGCCTGTGCGCGATTGATACTGACCGCATCCATGAAAAAAGCCGACGTTTGCGCGTCGGCTTTTTCTTTGCTGTACGGGCTTACCCCCGGAACAAATGCTCGCCGCGGATCAGGTCTTCAAAGCATTCGCGCTCGCGTGCCAGATGCACGTTATCGCCATCGACGATGACCTCGGCCGCGCGATTGCGCGTGTTGTAGTTCGAACTCATCGTGAACCCGTACGCGCCGGCCGACAGGATCGCGAGCACGTCGCCCGGCTGCACCGCCAGCGAACGGTCGCGGCCGAGCCAGTCGCCCGATTCGCACACCGGGCCCACCACGTCGTAGACGACCGGCGCGCTCTGGCCTTCGCGCACCGGCACGATGTGGTGATATGCCTCGTACATTGCCGGGCGGGCGAGATCATTCATGGCCGCATCGACGATGCAAAAGTTCTTGCTGGCGCCAGGCTTGAGATATTCGACGCGCGTGAGCAGCAAGCCGGCGTTACCCACCAGCGACCGACCCGGCTCGAACAGCACGGTGCGATCGCCAAAGCCGCGCTGCTCGACGCGGTCCAGCAGCGTGCGCGCAAAGGCGGTGATGTCCGGCGGCGTCTCGTCGGTGTAGGTGATGCCCAGGCCGCCGCCCACATCGATGTGCGACAGGCGAATGCCCTCGGCGTCCAATCGGGTCACCACGTCGAGCACCTTGTCCAGCGCATCCAGATACGGCGACACCTCGGTGATCTGCGAACCGATATGGCAGTCGATGCCGACCACGCGCAGGTTCGGCATCGCCGCGGCCGCGCGGTAGGTCGGCAGCACTTCCTCGAACGCTACGCCAAACTTATTGCCTTTCAGGCCCGTCGAGATGTACGGGTGCGTCTTGGCGTCCACGTCCGGGTTGATGCGCAGCGATACGGGCGCGAGCTTGCCCATCGAGGCGGCCACGTCGTTCAGACGGTGCAGCTCGGGAATCGACTCCACGTTGAAGCACGCCACGCCGACTTCCAGCGCGAAGCGCATTTCGTCCGCGCTTTTGCCCACGCCCGAGAACACCACCTTCGCGGCCGGCGCACCAGCGGCCAGCACGCGCTTGAGTTCGCCGGCGGAGACGATATCGAAGCCCGCGCCCAGCTGTGCGAACACCTGCAGCACGGCCAGGTTCGAGTTGGCTTTCACGGCGTACTGCACATGCGCGTTGCGGCCTTCGCACGCGGCGGCGTAGGCGCGATAGTTGGCGGTGAGCGCGGCGCGCGAGTACACGTAGGTGGGCGTGCCGAACTGCGCGGCAATCGCGTCGAGCGCGACGCCTTCGATCATCAGCGCGCCTTCCTGGCGAATCAGGGACTCGGACATGAGTGGGAACATTCTGGGCGTCGCCCCGGATGGGAGCGGGCGGCGCCGGTTGAGCAAAAAAGGGACGGGATCAGCGGTTCGCGGGTACCGCGCTGGCGGCATCCGCGGCAGCGGGTTTGGCGCCCGGCACCGGCGGCTGCGGCACGGCGTTCGGGCCCGCGATGCCAGGGTCGGTGGTTTGCGGCGCGGTTGGCGCCGGCGGCACCTTGGGCATGTACAGCGGCCCGCGAATCCCGCAGCCGGATAGGCCTGCGACCGTCAGGGTCAGGCCGACAGTGGCTACAATGGCGGCGGTTCGTATCATCGGATGATGGTGCAGAAAGGATGCCCCAAGGGTGTGGCCCTTGCGGCGATCGGAGTCATATGGGACGAGGCGCCTGCTGGTCAGGACGGTCCGGAAACGGCCGCCACGCAACGTCCGCGCAAGATTTTGGAGTGTAGCATGCCCCCCCTGAGCGAATCGGAGTTCCTGGCGCTTGCCGAAGCGGAACTCACCCGCATCGAAAGCATTGTCGAATCTGCTGCCGACGAGGCCGATGCCGACATCGAGGTCAACCGTACCGGTAACGTGCTGACGCTTGAATTCGACGATGGCTCCAAGATCATCATCAACAGCCAGGCGCCGATGCAGGAATTGTGGGTGGCGGCGCGTGCCGGTGGTTTCCACTTCCGCCGCGGTGACGACGGCCGCTGGGTCGACACGCGCAGCAAGGAAGAACTGTACGTCGCACTATCGCGCTATGTCAGCCAGCAAAGCGATGTGGATGTGACATTGGCTGCCAACTGAGCGCAACGTTCTCGTCGGATACCAAAATAAAAGCCGCCCCGGAGGGCGGCTTTTTCGTTGGCGCGAGGTTCAGTTGCCGCGGAACATGTCGAGAATCTTCTGCTTTTCCTGTTCCTGCGTCGGGGCCAGGTTGACGCCAGGCTGTTGCGATGGGTCGCCAGCCGGTGCGGATGCGCCCGGCATCGCATCGCCCAGGCCCACCGAGGCCACGCCCTGACCGTTGGCGTATTCCTCGTAGGCCCAGTCGCCGGCCATCTGCACGACGCCTTCGGGCGGCTGGCGCTCGGTCTGGGGCTCGCCCTTGAGCGCGTAGCCCATGTAGTTGATCCAGATCGGCAAGGCCAGGCCGCCACCGGTTTCGCGATCCCCCAGGCTGCGCGGGTTGTCGTAGCCCATCCAGGCCACGCCGACCAGCTTGGGCGTGTAGCCGCAGAACCAGGCGTCGAATGAGTCGTTGGTGGTACCGGTCTTGCCGGCCATGTCGTTGCGGCCCAGCTTGACCTTGGCCTGATAGCCCGTGCCGTTCGACACCACGCTGCGCAGCAGCGAATCCATGATGAAGTCGTTGCGCGGATCGATCACGCGCACGGCATCCTTGCCGGCGGTCATCGGATGGCTCTGCTGCACGACCGTGCCGCGCGCATCCACCACGCGATCGATGATGTACGGGTTCACGCGGTAGCCGCCGTTGGCAAACACCGAGTAGCCGCTCGCCATCTGCAGCATCGTCACCGAACCTGCGCCGAGTGCCATCGGCAAATAGGCCGGGTGCCGATCGGCGTCGAATCCGAAGCGCGTGATGTACTGCTGCGCGTACTGTGTACCAATCGCACGCAGGATGCGCACCGACACCAGGTTCTTCGACTTCTGCAGCGCGCGGCGCATCGTCATCGGGCCGTCGTAGCCGCCGCCGTAGTTCTTCGGCTCCCACACTTGGCCGCCGGTGTCCCCGGTCGGGATGGAGAGCGGCGCATCGTTGATGATCGTCGACGGCGAGAAACCCTTGTCCACCGCCGCCGAATAGATGAACGGCTTGAAGCTCGAACCCGGTTGGCGCCACGCCTGCGTGACGTGGTTGAACTTGCTGCGGTTGAAATCAAAGCCGCCGACCATGGAGTAGATCGCGCCCGTCTGCGGGTCCAGCGAGATGAAGCCCGAGGCCACTTCCGGCAGCTGTGTGATCGACCACTTCTGCGTCTTCGTGTCCTGAACCACGCGGATGACCGCGCCCGGGCGCAGCTTGATCTTCGGCTGCGCATTGTTCGACAGGGCCGCCTGTGCGAAGCGCAGGCCGTCCCCCGCCAGGTCGATCGTTTCGCCGGTCAGCATCGTTGCGCGCACCAGCTTGGGCGTCACGCTTACCACCACGGCCGATTGCAGATCGTCGCTGTTCGGATGTTCGAGCAGGGCATCGTCGATGGCCTGTTCGCGTTCGTCCGCGTCGGAGGGCAGATCGATGAACGCTTCGGGGCCGCGATAGCCGTGACGGCGCTCGTAGTCGAGAATGCCGCGGCGCACGGATTGATAGGCGACGTCCTGATCGGCTTTGCGCAGCGTGGTGTAGACGCTCAGGCCGCGCGTGTAGGTTTCTTCGCGGTACTGCGCATACATGAGCTGACGCACCATTTCGGCCACGTACTCGGCGTGCACATCGAACTCATGGCCTTCGCCGCGCACCGGCAGTTGCTCATTGATGGCCTGGGTGTACTGCTCCGGCGTGATGTAGTGCAGGTCGCGCATGCGCTGCAGGATGTACTCCTGACGCACCTTGGCGCGCTTGGGGTTCACCACCGGGTTGTACGCAGACGGCGCCTTGGGCAGGCCGGCCAGCATGGCCGCCTCGGCCAGGGTGATGTCCTTGATGTTCTTGCCGAAGTAGATCTGCTCGGCGCTGGCAAAGCCGTACGCGCGCTGCCCCAGGTAGATCTGGTTCATGTACAGCTCAAGGATCTGATCCTTTGTCAGGCTCGCCTCGATCTTGTACGAGAGCAGCATCTCGTAGATCTTGCGCGTGTACGTCTTCTCGCTCGACAGGAAGAAGTTGCGCGCCACCTGCATCGTGATGGTCGACGCGCCTTGCGACAGGCCGCCGTGCAGGTTCGCCAGCCCCGCACGCAGCACGCCGATGAAGTCGACGCCGCCGTGCTCGTAGAAACGGTCATCCTCGATCGCCAGCACCGCGCGCTTCATCACGTCGGGCATCTGCGTGATCGGCACGAAGCTGCGGCGCTCCTCGCCGAATTCGCCGATCAGGACGTTGTCGGCGGTGTACACGCGCAGCGGAATCTTCGGGCGGTAATCGGTGATGGCGTCGAGCGAGGGCAGGTTGGGCGCTGCGACGAGCAGGGCGTAGCCCAGCAGCAGCGCCCCGACGACCCCCATGGCAACGAACAGGCCGAGCATCCAGAGAAGCAGTCGCGCCCACAGCGGGCGGCGGGCTTTGGGCGGCTTGGGCGAAGCTGGGGTGGTTTGGGCAGTAGCCATTACAGGTGGGCACCGGGGGTGTCAGTCAGCGTGGCGGCGATTATATCGTCGCGGCTTCGAGGGTCTGGGCGCATTGGACGTAACAGCAGGTAACCACTGTCACGTCAGCGCACTGCGCCGCACTTGTGCGCCGCGTCATGCACCTTGCGCGGGCGGATTGTGCGCCTGTCGTATCTCGATTCAAGGTGGCTAAGAATCCGCCGTTAGAAGTAGACGGAGCGGAAATCAAGTCAGACGAAAGGGGTATCCCCCGACCGTGGGGTTTTGACAACGCTTTGCGAATGGCATGGCGCGAAATGCATCGCGGTCCGCCGGAGCGTTTGCCTGTTCTAAAGGATTTTGTGAGAATCCAGCAGCAAATCTAAGCAGGCTATGGCGCACGTTGGATTTGCGGCGGGCGCCAGGGTTCAAAAAACTATAAACGGTGGGGTGTCTCTGTGCGACGGGGTTTGTTGTCCGGCCTGCTGCGCCGCAATATCGTCGGGATAGATATCGGGTCTTCCAGCGTCAAGGTGGTGGAGTTGTCCGCCAACGGCAAGCAGGGGGATTTCCGTCTCGAAAAATGCGCCAGCGAGCTGATTGAACGCAGTGCCGTTGCTGACGGCAATCTGGTGAATATCGACGCGGTCGGCAATGCGCTCAAGCGCGCCATCGCCAAGGCCGGCATTCGCAGTAAGGAAGCCGTGCTTGCCATTCCTGCAAGCCTGACGGAATCGCAAACCGTCAGCCTGCCCGACAACCTGACCGAAGACGAGCTCTTCGTACAGGTCGAGAGCGAAGCCAACCGGCTGTTCCCGCCCTCGCAGAACGTCAATTTCGACTATGTCGTGATCGGTCCGTCCGAAACCGAAGGCGGGATCGGCGTGCGCGTGACGGCAACGGTTTCCGAACGTGTGACCGAGCGCGTGACCGCCGCCGAGATGGCGGGTCTGAAAGCGATCGTCATGGACGTGGAAGAGAATGCTATCCAGCGCGCCATGACGCACATGCTGGCCGTCAAGCCGGACGCCACCGAAACCGAGGCCCGCGACATGCCCGTGGTGGCGATGTTCCACCTGGGCAGTGCGCGCTCCCACGCACTCTTCTACCAAGGCTGGAAGGAACTGTACGAGCAGCCGATGTCCGGCTCGGGCGACCAGCTCACGCAAAGCATCTCGCGCCTGTTCTCCCTCGACCTGCTCAAGGCCGAGGTGAAAAAGCGCAAAAACACGCTGCCCGACGAATACCGCAGCCAGTTGCTCAAGCCTTCGCTCGAGACGCTGGCCATGGAAGTCGGTCAGGCGATCCAGAATTTCCTGTCGACCTCGAGCGTCGGTCGCGTGGACGAGATCGTGCTTTCGGGCGGTCACGCTTCATTGCTGGGCGTGCAGACCGCCATCCAGCAGCAGACGCAGATCAATACGACGCTGGCCAATCCGTTCGCCAACATGGGCGCGGCCAAGAACGTCAACGCGCGCTATCTGCAGCGCGATCTGCCGGCCTACATCGTCAGCGCGGGCCTTGCCCTGCGCGGGCTGCAATAAGGAGCTGACGATGGCCAATGAAAGCGCGAATGCCGTGAATGCGCTCCCGAACGTTAATCTGCTGCCTTATCACGCAGAGCGACGTGCCGGTAAGCGCAAGAAAGTCTTCATGAGCCTGGGCGGCGCGGCCCTTGCGGGCGCTGTGGTGGTGTTCCTGGGCGGCATGGTGATCGATCACCAGACCGAAGAGGCGCAACGCATCAACGACATCCTCACGCAGAAGAACGCGGAGATGGACAAGCAGATCGCCGAGGTCAACACCCTCAAGAAGGACATCGACGACCTGCTGCAACGTCAGCAAGCGGTGGAAAGCCTGCAGAACCAGCGCAACCGCCCGGTGCAGTTGCTCGAAGAACTGGTGCGCCAGGTACCGGACGGCATCTATCTCACCTCGCTGAAGCAGGATGGCGAGCGTTACACCGTATCGGGTGTCGCGCAGTCCAACGAACGCGTGTCGGACCTGCTGCGCAATCTGGGTGCGGTGCCCTGGCTTGATCACGCCGAGCTGGGCGAATCGGTGGCCACCACCATGACGAACAACCTGAAGGAACAGCGTCGCCTGTTCAACTTCACGATCCGCTTCCAATGGAAGGCCGAGCCGGCAACGCCGGCCAAGCCGGGTGCGGCCACGGCGGGGAAATAACCATGGCGCTCTCGACCGAAATTTCGCTGGAAGACCTGGTCAGCCAGTTCCGTGGCCTGAACCTGAATGAGCCGGAAACGTGGCCGATCGCGCCGCGCATCCTGTTCATGATTCTCTCCGCCGTCCTGGTGATCGGACTGGGTTGGCAGTTGTACTGGAGCGGCAAGTTTGACGAGCGTGATGCCAAGCGCACCGAGCAGGCCAACCTTAAGTCGGCTTACCAGAGCAAGCTGGCGCAGGTGGTGAACCTCGAAGCGCTACGCAAGCAGAAGGCCGACGTGGAGCAGCGCGTTGCCAAGCTTGAGCTGCAACTGCCCAACAAGACCGAGATGGACGCGCTGCTGGCCGATGTCAACCATGCAGGCATCGCGCGTGGCCTGACCTTCGACCTGTTCCGCCCCTCCGGTGCTGTGGTCAAGCCTTATTACGCCGAGATCCCGGTTGCGGTGAAGGTAAATGGCCGCTATCACGACATGGCACTGTTTGCTGCCGACGTGGCAGCCCTGTCGCGCATCGTCACGCTGCAGAACATTTCGCTGACGGGCACCAAGGATGGCGGCATGGTGATGGAAACGCGCGCTGAGGCCTACCGGGCGCTCGACGCCGATGAGCAGGCAGCTCAGCGCAAGGCGAATGCCGCCGCCAAGGGAGGCGCCAAATGAGGGGCCGCACCATGAGCCGTCGCCGGATGTCGCACGTTTTGCGTCTGTCGCCGCTGTGCCTGGCCGTCGTGCTGACGGCTTGCGGCGCGAGCGAAGACGATGAATTGCAGCAATGGATGCAGCAAGCGCGCCAGAGCGTCAGTACGACCGTGCCGCCGCTGCCCGAACCCAAGCCTTACGCGCCGCGCGAATACACGACCACCAAGCAGACTGATCCGTTCAGCGTGCAGAAGGTGGCAGAGCTTTCGCGCGCGCAGAACGAATCGCCGGAACCGAATCGCCGTCGCGAGCCGCTGGAAGACTATCCGCTGGAAGCCTTCAAGCTGGTCGGGACGATGAAGCGCAATGGCGAGACGGAAGCCGTCGTGTCTGTCGGGGACAAGACGCAGCATGTGCATGTGGGGCAGTACATCGGACAAAACTATGGTCGCATCGTCCGCATCGGAGACCAGGAACTCACCCTGCGTGAGCTGGTGCGCGAAGGCACGGCCGAATGGAAAGAAAAAATGACGACCCTGAAAGTTCAGGAGAGCGCGCAATGACGATGCGTCTTGTGAAGGGCGGCCTGTCGCAGGCAACCCGAGTGGCCCGGGGGGGCGCGGTGGCATGGCTTTCGCTGTGCCTGTTCATGCTGGCCGGTCAGGCCGTCGCTCAGCAGGCAGCGCCTGCGGCGGCCGTCTCCGGCAACACGATCGAAAAGGTGGAGCAGGCCACGGCCGGCGAATCCACCGTGGTGACGGTCACGCTCAAGAGCGCGCCGACGCAGAAGCCGGTGGAGTTCAGCACGCAGCAGCCTGCGCGCATCGCCATCGACTTCTTCGGGGCGAGCTTCGCGCAAGGCCGCGCCAATTACCAATATGGCGGCAAGCTGTTGCGTTCGGCGAACGTCGTGCAGATCGGCGACCGTACCCGCGTCGTGCTCGATCTGTCGCGCCAGACGCAGTACAAGTCGGAAGTGCGCGGCAACCAGTACGTGCTGACGCTGGAAGCTGCGCCGGTTGCGGCTGCCATCGCGGCGCCGACCTTCTCGGCCCCGGCCACCGCCGCGGGTGCCGAGCGCCCCGCTGTGCGCAATGTTGATTTCCGCCGCGGCGAGGATCTGGCCGGCCGGGTGGTGGTCGACCTGTCGACCGCCAACTCGGCGATCAACATCGCCCAGCAAGGCCAGAACCTCGTGGTGGACTTCGTCGGTGCGACGCTGCCCCAGTCGCTGCGCCGTCGCTACGACGTGAGCGATTTCGGCACGCCCGTGCAGGCCATGCGCGCCACCGACAACGGCACTGGCGCACGCCTGATCATCGAGCCGCGCGGCAACTGGCAGTACAGCTCGTACCAGACCGACACGCAGTTCGTGGTGGAAGTGCGCCCGACGAAGGAAGACCCGAACAAGCTGATTTCCGGCCCCGGCTACCGTGGGGAGCGCCTGTCGCTGAACTTCCAGAACATCGATGTGCGTTCGTTGCTGCAAGTTTTCGCCGACTTCACGAACCTCAACATCGTGACCAGCGACAGCGTGACGGGCACCCTTTCGCTGCGTCTGAAAGATGTGCCGTGGGATCAGGCCCTGCAGATCGTGCTCGATTCGAAGGGCCTGGCGTCGCGTCGCAACGGCAACGTGCTGTGGGTTGCCCCGCGCGGTGAGTTGGCCACGAAAGAAAAGGCCGAGCTTGAGTCGCAACAGCAAGTGACCGAGCTGGAGCCGCTGCGCAGCCAGGTGTTCCGCCTGAACTACCAGAGCGCCGGGGATGTGCGCAACATGCTGTTGGGGGCCGGTGCCGCAGGTGGTGCGGCGGCTGGCGGTGCCACGACTTCGAGAATTCTGTCCAAGCGCGGCTCGCTCACGGCGGATACGCGTACGAACCAGCTGTTCGTGTCGGACATCCCGAGCAAGCTTGAAGAAGTGCAGGCGTTCCTGCTGAAGATCGACATCCCGGTTCGCCAGGTGATGATCGAGGCACGCATCGTCGAGGCGGACGACACGTTCAGCCGCAACCTGGGCGCCAAGCTGGGCTTCGCTTCGAAGACAAACGGCGCTGGCTACGGCAACACCTACACCAATGTGGTGTCGCCGGTTACGCAAAACGCCACGTGGGATAACAGCCCGGCGATCAGCTTCCCGGCCAACGGCATCAACGGTGTGAACGCAGCCAGCGTGGCCGTGAGCCTGTTCAACGCCGGTGCCGGCCGCTTCCTGGCGCTGGAACTGTCTGCGCTGGAAGCCGATGGCCGCGGCAAGATCGTCTCCAGCCCGCGTGTGGTGACTGCCGACAACATCAAGGCGCTGATCGAGCAAGGCACCGAGATTCCGTACCAACAGGCGACGTCTTCCGGCGCGACTTCGGTGTCGTTCAAAAAGGCCAACCTGAAGCTGGAAGTGACGCCCAAGATTACGCCGGACGGCAACATCTTCCTGGATGTGGACGTCAACAAGGACAGCGTGGGTATCCAGACCACCAACGGCTTCGCCATCGACACCAAGCACGTGCAGACGCAGGTGCTGGTCGAGAACGGCGGCACGGTCGTGATCGGCGGTATCTACACTCAGAACGAGCGGACCGACATCAACAAGGTGCCGCTGCTGGGCGACATTCCGGTGCTGGGCAACCTCTTCAAGAGCACAAACAAGATCAACAACCGCACCGAGCTGCTCGTCTTCCTGACGCCGCGTGTGCTGTCCGATCAACTGTCGCTGAAGTAATCGGCGGCGGCATTGCGATCTGAAAGCCCGGCCTCCCAAGTGGAGCGCCGGGCTTTTTTGTGTCCTGCGGCCGGGTTTGTGCAGGATGGTGACCAAATGCCACTACAATCAGGCTCAAATTCCTGATTTCACGCGACTTTGTCTGTTTCCAACGTATTTTTCGTCGGCCTGATGGGCGCGGGCAAGACTACGGTCGGCCGGGCGGTGGCGCGTCGGCTCGATCTGCCGTTCTTCGACTCCGACCATGAGATCGAAGCGCGCTGCGGCGTGCGTGTGCCGATCATTTTCGAGCACGAGGGCGAAGTGGGCTTCCGTGATCGCGAAACCCACATGATCGACGAACTCACCTCACGCGATGGTGTGGTCATCGCCACCGGCGGCGGGGCCGTGCTGCGGGCCGAGAACCGCGCGTTCCTGCGCGAACGCGGTACGGTGATCTACCTGCGCGCCAATCCGCATGACCTGTATCTGCGCACGCGGCACGACAAGAACCGGCCGCTGCTGCAGACGGAAAACCCGCGTGCCAAGCTTGAAGAACTGCATGCGATCCGTGATCCGCTGTACCGTGACGTGGCGCACTTTGTCATTGAAACGGGCAAGCCCACTGTCGCCCAGCTTGTTAATATGGTGCTGATGCAACTCGAGGTGGCCGGCATCGTGGCTCCGCCCGCAGACGCCTCCACCTCCTCGCAAGTCTCCCCCCAGTCATGATTACCGTTGATGTTGCCCTTGGCGATCGCGCCTATCCGATCCATATCGGCTCGGGGCTGTTGTCCAAGACCGAGTTGTTCGCCCCCCACATTCGCGGCGCGCGTGCCGTGATCGTCACCAACGAGACCGTCGCGCCGCTGTATGCGGCCAAGGTCGAGGGGGCCATCCGTTCGCTTGGCAAGGCCGTCGATACGGTTGTGCTGCCCGATGGCGAATCGTTCAAGAAGTGGGACACGCTCAACCGCATCTTTGATGCGCTGTTGACGGCGGGCGCAGACCGCAAGACCACGCTGATCGCACTGGGCGGCGGTGTGATCGGCGACATGACCGGCTTTGCCGCGGCGTGCTACATGCGCGGCGTGCCGTTCATCCAGGTGCCGACGACACTGCTGTCGCAGGTCGATTCGTCGGTGGGTGGCAAGACCGGCATCAATCACCCGCTCGGCAAGAACATGATCGGCGCATTCCACCAGCCGCAGGCGGTGCTGGCCGATATCGACACGCTGCGCACGCTGCCTGCGCGTGAGCTGGCTGCCGGCATGGCTGAGGTCATCAAGCACGGCGCGATTGCCGATGTGGATTACTTCGCCTGGATCGAGCAGAACATCCAGGGCCTCAACGATTGCGATACCGACCTGATGACCGAAGCCGTGCGCGGCTCAGTGCGCATCAAGGCGGCTGTCGTGGCGCAAGACGAGCGCGAAACTGGCCTGCGCGCCACCCTCAATTTCGGCCATACCTTCGGCCACGCCATCGAGGCCGGCCTGGGTTACGGCGAATGGCTGCACGGCGAGGCCGTCGGCTGCGGCATGGTGATGGCGTCGGACCTGTCGCATCGTCTGGGCTTTATCGACATCGACACGCGCAACCGCATTACCGCACTCACGCGTGCGGCCAACCTGCCGACGGTGGCACCGGACTTGGGCGTCGATCGCTTCATCGAGCTGATGCGCGTCGACAAGAAGGCCGAAGCCGGCGAGATCAAATTCGTGCTGCTGCGCAAGCTGGGCCAGGCGTTCGTGACCACGGTGCCCGATGCCGACTTGCGCGCGACGTTGCAGCACGCCGTGCTGCGACCACCGACCGAAGCGCCCGTCGCCTGATACAAGAACAAGACGAGATGGCCCGATGAACGACCGATTTGATTTGCCGTCCGCGCCGTCCGACCTCGAAGTCCATCTCGCCCCCTACGCCGCGCACTCCGCGCAGACGCGTGGCCGCGTACACGTCGAGCCGCCATCCACCTCGCGCTCCGAGTTCCAGCGCGACCGCGATCGCATCATCCACAGCACCGCATTCCGGCGCCTCGAATACAAGACGCAGGTCTTCGTGAACCACGAGGGCGATCTATTCCGGACGCGGCTCACGCACAGTCTGGAGGTCGCGCAGATTGCCCGTTCGATCGCGCGCAGCCTGCGCCTGAACGAAGACCTGGTCGAAGCGGTTTCGCTGGCGCACGACCTGGGCCACACGCCGTTCGGCCATGCGGGGCAGGACGCGCTCAACGATTGCATGAAGCCGTACGGCGGCTTCGAGCACAACCTCCAGAGCTTGTTGGTGGTCGATCGGCTGGAAGAGCGCTATGGCGGTTTTGATGGCCTGAACCTGACGTTCGAGACGCGCGAGGGCATTCTCAAACATTGCTCACGCAACAATGCAGCCACGCTGGGTGACCTGGGGCGGCGCTTTCTCGAAGGGCAACAGCCCTCGCTGGAAGCCCAGCTTGCCAACCTCGCCGATGAGGTGGCGTACAACAACCACGATATCGATGACGGCCTGCGCTCCGGCCTGATCACGCTGGAGCAACTCGAAGATGTCCCGCTGTGGGCCATCCACCGGCGCGAAGCCGAGGCTGCTTTCCCGGACGTCAGCGGCCGGCGGCTGATCAACGAAACCATTCGCCGCATCATCAACGCACTGATCGTCGATCTGATCGGCACCACGCGTGCCGGGATTGCTGAAGTTGCGCCGCAATGTATTGCCGATGTGCGTGCTGCGCCGGCGCTCGTCGCGTTCTCCGAGCCGATGCGTGAGGAGGCGCGCGCGCTCAAGCGCTTCCTGTTTGACAACCTGTATCGGCATTACCTCGTGATGCGCATGTCTGCCAAGGCGCGCCGCATCATCGACGATCTGTTCCGCGCGTTCATGGACGATCCGCGCCTGCTGCCACCGCAGTACCAGGCGAAAGCCAACCCTGAAGAGCAACCGCGCTGGATTGCGCACTACATCGCCGGCATGACGGATCGTTACGCCATCAAGGAGCATCGCCGCATCTTTGCCGTGGATGCGGTTTGAGCGACCGCTGTAGCGCCCGGACCGCTACCCGCCTGCCTGGCTCCTAGAAGGCCTGGCACCAGACCCACGTCAAACGCCCAAAAAAAATGCCCGGCCGCCCCAACGCATGCCGGGCCGAACGCGCCAACCACCGCCGACGAGCGCCCCCGCCGTCGACGGCCCCTGCGGCACGTCGGTAAAAGTCGATCAGGACAGTGTCAGTTCGCTGATCGTCCTCCCTTAAAAGCGATAGCCCAGGCCGACGCCCAGCAGCCACGGGTCAACCTTGACCTTGCTGATGGTCTGGCCGGCCATCTTCAAGTCGGCGCTGATCCAGGTCTTCTTCAGGTCGACGTTGAAGTAGAAGCGTTCGGTCAGGCGATAGTCGAAGCCGACCTGCAGCGCTGGGCCGAAGCTGTTTTTGCTGAGATTCAGCGAACCGACACCCGGCACCTGCAGATTCACATTGGAGATGCGCGTGTAGTTGATGCCCGCCCCCACGTACGGCTTGAAGCGCGACTCGGGTGTGAAGTGGTACTGCATCGTCAGGATCGGCGGCAAGTGGCGGAAATTGCCGATCTTGGTGGGCCCGCCCAGCGCGCTTTGCATGACCGTCACGTCCTGCTGCTGCGG
This sequence comes from Ralstonia psammae, assembly GCF_958405935.1. Lineage (NCBI taxonomy): Bacteria > Pseudomonadati > Pseudomonadota > Betaproteobacteria > Burkholderiales > Burkholderiaceae > Ralstonia > Ralstonia psammae. The sequence continues at coordinate 108,204 of NZ_CATZBU010000014.1, read as the reverse complement.
GTACGTCAGGATCAGCTCGGCCGCGAGGTGCGGCGTAAAGAAGTACGAGATGTCCAGCTCGGGCAGGACCTTGTTGTTGATCTGAATGGCGTCAGCCGGAATGGCAAGCGCCGGCACCGCATCGGACTTGTTGGCGGCTGTCAGGTTGACGGCGCGCACGCGCACCATCCAGTTGCCGGTGGCCGGCGGCAAATCCGTGCTCTGCGCAAAGGCGGCCTGGCTGAATCCGGCGGCAAACATTCCAGCGGCTACCGCTACAGCGGCTAGGCGGTGAAAAGCCATGAATCGCTCCCTCTCTGTTGTCTCGTGATGTGATGGGAGCCAGTCTCGCGGGGAAGTCGCCCGGCCGATTTGCTCGGGATCAAGTTCCACCGGTCGTCGGGGGCGTGTAGGGCCCCCGATTTGACGGCACGCAAACTCCGCCGTTGCACCTCGACGACAGGCGGTAGGCAAGCGTTTGTCTGCCAAAAATTGGGGACAGATTCGACGGCTCAGGCTACGATGGCACCTTTCGCCGCCCCGTCTTTTCCATGGCCCGCCTGCCTCGCCTCAGTCCCACCGATGTCCCTGTGCACGTGTTGCAGCGCGGCAACAACCGCCAGACCGTCTTTCGCAACGACGACGACTACGCGTTCTACCTCGACACGTTGCGCATGGCAGCCCGCGAGCACGACTTCGCCGTCCATGGGTTCTCCCTGATGCCGAATCACGTCCATCTGGTCGGGACGCCCAAGGTGGCGGATAGCCTCTCGCGCACACTGCAGGCCGTGGGACGGCGCTATACACGCTACTTCAACGCCGCCGCCGAACGCAGCGGCACGCTGTGGGAAGGACGCTTCCGCTCGACCGTATTGGATCCGGCCGAATGGGTGCTGCCGATGCTGTTGTATGTAGAGTCCAACGCCGTACGCGGTGGGCTTGTCAGCACGCCGGAAGAAGACCGATGGAGCACGTATCGTCATCACGTCGGCATCCAGTCCATCCCGTGGGTGAGTGACCACTATTGCTATTGGCGGCTTGGTAATACGCCATTCGAGCGCCAATCGCGCTATCGGACGTTATGGCACGAAGGTCTGGGTGCAGACCAACTGGCGCAGATTCGCCAGCACGTGCACAGCGGTTGGCCGCTCGGCAATGAAGCGTTTCTCGCAACACTGGCGCGCACCGGAGGCCGTCGCGTTGCGCCGTTGCCCAAGGGGAGGCCGCCTCGGCAACCCGCAGAAGTGGGAGCGCAGGACAGCGCCCACGCCGAATAACGAGGGCGATGCCGTCGTACGTAGGGGTATCGGTGTAGCCGAATTTAATCTGTCCCCATTAATAAACCCGCACTGATGTCGTGCATTTATTAATTTGCTCTGACCCCATTTAAAAACTTTTGCCTGTTACGGGCCACTCTTTTATATTCGTTTCACCCCGCATTCATGGTGCGGCGCGCCATTGCCTGTCTGCCACCGCATCCGCACCATCGCGAGGGCCTTCTGCGGCGCGCTGTACCCACAACATCGGAAGATCGCCGTGGAACAACATTCTTTCCCCGCCGCGCCGTCGGCCCAGGGTCTGTACGACCCGACCAATGAACACGACGCTTGCGGCGTCGGCTTCGTCGCTCACATCAAGGGCAAGAAGAGCCACGAGATCGTCCAGCAGGGCTTGCGCATCCTGCACAACCTCGACCACCGGGGCGCTGTCGGCGCAGACCCGCTGATGGGCGACGGCGCAGGCATCCTGTTGCAGATTCCCGACCAGTTCTTCCGTGAAGAGATGGCGAAGCAGGGCATCAACCTGCCGCCGGCCGGCGAATACGGCGTCGGCATGATCTTCCTGCCGAAGGAGCACGCGTCGCGCTTGGCCTGCGAGCAGGAACTCGAGCGGACCGTGCGTCTGGAAGGCCAGGTGGTGCTGGGCTGGCGCGACGTGCCGGTCGACAAGACCATGCCGATGTCGCCCACGGTGCAGAAGACCGAGCCCGTGATCCGCCAGATCTTCATCGGACGCGGCCGCGACATCATGACCACCGACGCGCTGGAGCGGAAGCTCTACGTGATCCGCAAGACCGCCAGCCACGCCATCCAGGCGCTCAAGCTCAAGCACGGCAAGGAATACTTCGTGCCGTCGATGTCGGCGCGCACGATCGTCTACAAGGGCCTGTTGCTGTGCGAGCAGGTGGGTCGCTACTACCAGGACCTGGCAGACCCGCGCACGGTGTCGGCACTGGCGCTTGTGCACCAGCGCTTCTCGACCAACACGTTCCCGGCCTGGGAGCTGGCGCACCCGTACCGCATGGTGGCGCACAACGGCGAAATCAACACCGTCAAGGGCAACGTCAACTGGATCAACGCACGGACTGGCGGCATCTCGTCGCCGGTGCTCGGCGATGACCTGCCGAAGCTTTGGCCGCTGATCTATCCGGGTCAATCGGATACGGCATCGTTCGACAACTGCCTCGAACTGCTGACGATGGCTGGCTACCCGCTGGCCCAGGCGATGATGATGATGATTCCGGAAGCGTGGGAACAGCACACGCTGATGGACGACAACCGTCGCGCCTTCTACGAATACCACGCCGCGATGATGGAACCGTGGGACGGCCCCGCTGCCATCTGCTTTACCGACGGCCGCCAGATCGGCGCAACGCTCGACCGTAACGGCCTGCGTCCGGCGCGCTATTACGTGACCGATGACGACATGGTCGTGATGGCGTCGGAAGCCGGCGTGCTGCCGATTCCCGAGTCGCGCATCGTCAAGAAGTGGCGCCTGCAGCCGGGCAAGATGTTCCTGATCGACATGGAGCAGGGCCGCATCATCGACGACAAGGAACTCAAGGACAACCTGGCCAACGCCAAGCCGTACAAGAGCTGGATCGACGCCGTGCGCATCAAGCTCGACGAGCTGGACGCCAAGCCGGAAGATGTCGCCGCAGAAACGAAGCCGGCGGCCAAGCTGCTGGATCGTCAGCAAGCCTTCGCCTACACGCAGGAAGACGTGAAGTTCCTGATGGCGCCGATGGCCGCCAATGGCGAGGAGGCGGCGGGTTCGATGGGCAACGACAGCCCGCTGGCCGTGCTGTCTTCCAAGAACAAGACGCTGTACAACTATTTCAAGCAGCTGTTCGCGCAGGTCACCAACCCGCCGATCGACCCGATCCGCGAAAACGTGGTGATGTCGCTCGTCTCGTTCATCGGGCCGAAGCCGAACCTGCTTGAGCTGAACAACATCAACCCGCCGATGCGTCTTGAAGTGAGCCAGCCTGTGCTGGACTTCAAGGACATGGCAAAGATCCGCAACATCGAGCATTACACCGGCGGCAAGTTCATGGCTTACGAGCTGAACATCTGCTACCCGGTGGCCTGGGGCAAGGAAGGCATCGAAGCACGCCTGGCCTCGCTGTGCGCCGAGGCTGTCGATGCGGTCAAGTCGGGCTACAACATCCTGATCGTCTCGGATCGCGCGGTCGACGAAAAGCAGGCCGCCATTCCCGCGCTGCTCGCCACGTCCGCCATTCACCATCACCTGGTGGATAAGGGCCTGCGCACGAGCACGGGTCTGGTCGTTGAAACGGGTTCGGCGCGCGAAGTGCACCACTTTGCCCTGCTGGCCGGCTACGGCGCAGAAGCCGTACACCCGTACCTGGCGATGGAAACGCTGGCCGAGTTGGCGCCGGGTCTGGGCCTGAGCGCCGAGAAGGCCGTCTACAACTTCACCAAGGCGATCGGCAAGGGCCTGCACAAGGTGATGTCCAAGATGGGCATCTCGACGTACATGTCCTACACCGGCGCGCAGATCTTCGAAGCGATCGGCCTGTCGCGTGAACTGGTCGACAAGTATTTCCAGGGCACCGCATCGAACGTGGGCGGCATCGGCATCTTCGAGGTGGCTGAAGAAGCGCTGCGCCTGCACCGCGACGCCTTTGGCGATGCGCCGGTGCTGGCGAACATGCTGGACGCCGGCGGCGAATACGCCTACCGCGTCCGCGGCGAAGAGCACATGTGGACCCCGGATTCGATCGCCAAGCTGCAGCACGCGACGCGCGCGAATTCGTACCAGACGTACAAGGAATACGCGAACCTGATCAACGATCAGAGCAAGCGCCACATGACGCTGCGCGGCCTGTTCGAGTTCAAGGTGGACCCGGCACGCGCAATTCCGCTGGAAGAAGTCGAACCGGCCAAGGAGATCGTCAAGCGCTTTGCTACCGGCGCCATGTCGCTGGGTTCGATTTCGACCGAGGCACACACCACGCTGGCTGTGGCGATGAACCGCATCGGCGGCAAGTCGAACACGGGCGAAGGCGGCGAAGACGAGCGCCGTTACCGCAACGAACTGCGCGGTATTCCCATCAAGCAGGGCACGAAGCTGTCGGACGTGATCGGCCGCGAAGTGGTCGAGCGCGATCTGGAGCTGCAAGAGGGCGATTCGCTGCGCTCGAAGATCAAGCAGGTGGCGTCGGGCCGTTTTGGCGTGACGGCCGAGTACCTGGCTTCGGCCGATCAGATCCAGATCAAGATGGCGCAGGGCGCCAAGCCTGGCGAAGGCGGTCAACTGCCCGGCCACAAGGTCACCGACTACATCGGCAAGCTGCGTTATGCGGTGCCGGGCGTGGGCCTGATCTCGCCGCCGCCGCACCACGACATCTACTCGATTGAAGATCTGGCGCAGCTCATTCACGACCTGAAGAACGTGAACCCGCGTTCCGACGTGTCCGTCAAGCTGGTGTCGGAAGTGGGTGTGGGCACGGTGGCTGCAGGTGTCGCCAAGGCAAAGGCCGATCACGTGGTGATCGCCGGCCATGACGGCGGTACCGGCGCTTCGCCGTGGTCGTCGATCAAGCATGCCGGTACGCCGTGGGAACTGGGCCTGGCCGAGACGCAGCAGACGCTGATGCTCAACGGCCTGCGCAACCGCATTCGCGTGCAGGCCGACGGCCAGATGAAGACCGGCCGTGATGTCGTGATCGGCGCGCTGCTCGGCGCGGACGAGTTCGGCTTTGCGACCGCGCCGCTGGTGGTCGAGGGCTGCATCATGATGCGCAAGTGCCACCTGAACACTTGCCCGGTCGGCGTCGCAACGCAGGACCCGGTGCTGCGCAAGAAGTTCTCGGGCAAGCCCGAGCACGTGGTGAACTACTTCTTCTTCGTGGCCGAGGAAGTGCGCGAAATCATGGCGCAACTGGGTATCCGCTCGTTCAACGAACTGATCGGCCGCGCTGACCTGCTGGACACGAAGTCCGGCATCGAACACTGGAAGGCACGCGGTCTGGACTTCGCGCGCATCTTCTACCAGCCGGCCAAGAAGGAAGGCGAGCCGTGCTATCAGGTCGACGTGCAGGACCACGGCCTGGACCGCGCACTGGACCACCAGCTCATCGAGAAGGCCAAGGCTGCGCTGGAGAAGGGCGAGCGTGTGTCGTTCATCCAGCCCGTGCGCAACGTCAACCGCACCGTGGGCGCGATGCTCTCGGGCGAAGTGGCCAAGCGCTATGGCCATGAAGGTCTGCCCGATGACTCGATCCACGTGCAGATGCAGGGCACGGCCGGCCAGTCGTTCGGCGCGTTCCTGGCGCACGGCGTGACGCTCGACCTGGTGGGCGACGGTAACGACTACGTGGGCAAGGGCCTGTCGGGCGGCCGCGTGATCGTGCGCCCGCCGCACGAGTTCCGGGGTGAACCGACGTCCAACATCATCGTCGGCAATACCGTGCTGTACGGCGCGCTGGCTGGCGAAGCCTTCTTCAACGGCGTGGCCGGCGAGCGCTTCGCGGTGCGCAACTCCGGCGCTACCACGGTGGTGGAAGGCACGGGCGACCACGGCTGCGAATACATGACCGGCGGCACCGTCGTCGTGCTGGGTGCCACCGGCCGCAACTTCGCGGCAGGCATGTCGGGTGGTGTCGCCTACGTCTATGACGAAGACGGCCTGTTCGACAAGCGCTGCAACACGGCGCAGGTTGCACTGGAATCCGTGCTCTCGGCGGCTGACCAGGAGAAGGCGCATACCCCGTCGACCTGGCACAAGGTGAACGGCGAGCGCGTGCTCGACGAGCAACTGCTCAAGGCGCTGGTGGAAAAGCACTTCCGCTACACCGGCTCGGAGCGTGCCAAGGAACTGCTGGCCGACTGGAACAACGCCCGTCGCCGCTTCGTCAAGGTCTTCCCGACCGAGTACAAGCGCGCGCTGGCCGAGATGTACGAACGCGAACAGGAAGCCGGCCGCGAGCAAATCGCAGCCTGATTCCGATCGACTTGGCGAAGGGTTGATCCGCGTGATCAGCCGTTCGCCACCACCGAATACAACGCAACCTCACAAGACAGGCCCGACTGCCTGGCTAGCACGACTGTGCCGGCAGAGCAGCATCGGGCCAGGAAGGACACCATGGGCAAGGCGACCGGTTTTCTCGAATTTCCCCGCCAGAACGAGGCATACGAAGCGCCCGAAGCGCGCGTGAAGCATTACAAGGAATTCGTGTTCGCGTTGGCGGACAACGAAGCCAAGATCCAGGGCGCGCGCTGCATGGACTGCGGCATTCCGTTCTGCAACAACGGCTGCCCCGTCAACAACATCATCCCGGACTTCAACGACCTGGTGTATCGCCAGGACTGGAAGACTGCGATTGAAGTGCTGCACTCGACCAACAACTTCCCCGAGTTCACGGGCCGCATCTGTCCGGCACCGTGCGAAGCGGCTTGCACGTTGGGCATCAACGAGCTGCCGGTCGGCATCAAGTCGATCGAGCACGCCATCATCGACAAGGCCTGGAAAGAAGGCTGGGTCGCACCGCAAGTGCCGAAGCACAAGACTGGCAAGACCGTGGCCGTGGTCGGCTCGGGCCCCGCTGGCATGGCCGCTGCGCAGCAACTGGCGCGCGCCGGCCACGACGTAACGCTGTTCGAAAAGAACGACCGCATCGGCGGCCTGCTGCGCTATGGCATCCCGGACTTCAAGCTCGAGAAGGCGCAGATCGACCGCCGCATGCAGCAGATGGAGGCTGAAGGTGTGACGTTCCGCACCGGCGTGATGGTGGGTGACAAGACGGTTCCCGCCGGCATCACCAACGACGCTCGCGAGACCATCGCCGCAGAAGACATCCTCAAGCAATTCGACGCCGTCGTGCTGACGGGCGGTTCGGAAGTGCCGCGCGATCTGCCGGTGCCGGGCCGTGATCTGGACGGCGTGCATTACGCGCTCGAATTCCTGATCCCGCAGAACAAGGAAGTGGCCGGCGATGCGCCGAACCCGATCCGCGCCGACGGCAAGCACGTCATCGTGATCGGCGGCGGCGACACGGGTTCGGACTGCGTTGGCACGTCCAACCGCCATGGCGCCGCATCGGTCACGCAGTTCGAACTGCTGCCGCGTCCGCCCGAAGAAGAGAACAAGCCGCTGGTGTGGCCGTACTGGCCGATCAAGCTGCGCACCTCGTCGTCGCATGACGAAGGCTGCGAGCGCGACTGGTCGGTCGCAACCAAGGCGCTCATCGGCGAGAACGGCCGCGTGACGGGCTTGACCGCCGTGCGCCTGGAGTGGAAAGACGGCAAGATGGCAGAGGTCGCAGGCAGCGAGTTCACGCTCAAGGCCGATCTCGTGCTGCTGGCGATGGGCTTTACCAACCCGGTCGGCGGCGTGCTCGATGCGTTTGGCGTGACGAAGGATGCGCGCAACAACGCGCGTGCCACCACCGAAGGCGACAACGCTTACGCCACCAACGTGCCGAAGGTGTTTGCCGCCGGTGATGTGCGCCGCGGCCAGTCGCTCGTCGTGTGGGCCATCCGGGAAGGCCGCCAGGCTGCCCGCTCGGTCGATGCGTTTCTCATGGGGCATACGGAACTGCCGCGCTGACCACGCGGTTGACCGTTTGACTCAGGCCCGCCTTGGCGGGCCTTTTTGTTTGTGCCGCGCGGGTTGTGACACGCGCGTCATGCCTCATGGTTTACGTCGACATGGTTTACATGAGTGCAGGGCGGCCAGGCGGATTTCTAGAATGAGATCTCCCCGTGATCCCCAAGCTGCCTCATGCGACCTCGCGCCCGCACCGTGCGTGCAGATGTGCCCCACGCGCCCGATGTGCCGAATCGGCAGCGGCGGCGGGCGCTTGCGTGGCTGGGCGTGCTGCCGGCAATGCTGGCGTCGCCCGCGCGTGCATTGCTGCAGGGGTATCCCTCGCAACCGCTGCGTCTGGTCGTGCCGGCGGCGGAAGGCAGCGCGTTTGATGCGCTCGCCCGGGCACTGGCGACGCAGCTGCAGGAGCAGGTCGGTCGCGATGTGGGTGTCGAAGATCGCCCGGCAGCCAATGGCATGGCCGCCGGCGAAGCCGTCGCCCGTGCGCCGTCCGATGGCCACACGCTGCTGCTCCAGCAGACCACGTTCGTCGCCCAGCCCGCGCTGGAGGCTGCGTCGTATGATCCGCTGCGCGACTTTCAGCCTGTGGCGATGGTGGCCACGCTGCCGCTGTTTCTCGCCGTCGATGCGCGCTTGCCGATCCATTCCATCACCGATTTGCTCGCCCAGGCGCGCGGCGAGTCCGTCACGGTCAATTGCGGCTCGGACATCGTCGGCACGTGGTCGCACCTTGTCACCGAGCAGTTTGTGCGCGACTACGCTTTCCACGCGCCGCATGTGGCCGTTCGCGGTGAAGCAGGGCTTGTGCAACAGATCCTGGCCGGGCGCATGACGGCATGTTTCGCGTGCTATCCGAGCGTGGCGGCAGCCGCGGCCAACGGTCAGCTACGCTTGCTCGGGGTGACGGGCGAGGCTCGCTCGCGTTTCGCGCCCGCTGTGCCAACGCTGCGCGAAGGCGGTCTCGCCGGATTCGATCGCAGCGCCTGGATCGGTACCTTCATGCCGGCGCGTACCCCCCGGCCTCTCTCGATGCGCGCGGCTGCCGAATTGCGCCGCGCGGTCACTTCAAGGGAAGTCAGCGCCACATTGCGTGCCGGCGGCTTCGAGCCGCAATGGGATGCCCCCGACACGTTCGCGCAAGCCGTGCGCCGTGATGCCACCCACTGGCAGGCGGTAATTCGGCAGGCCGATCTGCGCCTGGATAGCGGCGAATAGGCCACTTCTCCTGTCTGCAGCTTCAACCCCGTTCCGCAGGCGCACCACTTCCAGCAACCCGCAAGACCCGAAAACCCCAGCGCGGCGAACAAGCCACACAAACTGTCGGTAAGCATGGCGTGACTGACGGGCTACGCGGGTTTCCACCTATAATGGCGGGCCGCGCGAAGCCGCCTCTGTTGGCGAGCCAGCGGTCGTCAAGACAACGAGATGCGGCAGCATGAAGCCGCCAACCTGCCGAGCCCTCTGCACCGATCTCCACCGTGTCCACCCAGCCTTCCAACGCCGTTGTCGAACTCGATCAGGTCGATTTCGCCTATCAGCCAGGCGCGCGGCGCATCCTGTCCGGCCTGTGCATGCGCGTGCCCAAGGGCAGCGTGGTGGCTGTCATGGGCGGCTCGGGGTGCGGCAAGACGACGATTCTGCGGTTGATTGGCGGCCAAGTGGGCGCCGCCGCCGGCACTGTGCGCGTTCACGGTCAGGACATCGGCGCGATGGACAAGCGCGCGCTGTACGCCGCGCGCCGCCAGATGGGCATGCTCTTCCAGTTTGGCGCGCTGTTTACCGATATGTCCGTGTTCGACAATGTGGCATTTCCGCTGCGCGAACATACCGAACTGCCCGAGCCGCTCATCCGCGATCTGGTGCTGATGAAGCTCAACGCCGTCGGCCTGCGCGGTGCGCGCGACCTGATGCCCTCGGAGATTTCCGGCGGCATGGCGCGGCGCGTGGCATTGGCGCGGGCGATTGCGCTGGACCCGTCGCTCATCCTCTACGACGAGCCGTTCGCCGGGCTGGACCCGATCTCGCTGGGCCTGACCGCATCGCTCATCCGCAAGCTGAACGACGCGCTGGGCGCGACCAGCATCATCGTCTCGCACGACGTGCAGGAGACGTTCCATATTGCCGATTACGTGTACTTCATTGCCAACGGTGGCATTGCCGCCGAGGGCACGCCGGCTGACCTGAGCGCCTCGACCGATCCGTTCGTGCGCCAGTTCGTGCGCGGCGAGGCGGACGGCCCCGTGCCGTTCCACTATCCTGGCGTGCCGCTGGCCGATGACTTCGGTCTGGGCGAGGACGGAGGCGCACGATGATCTCCACGATCGGGTTGCTTGTCCGCACGCTCATTGGCCGCCTGGGTTATGCCACGCGCATGTTGGTGACGCTGTTCGTGGCGCCGGGCGACGTGTTGCGCCGTCCGCGTCTGCTGATCGAGCAACTGCGCTTTATCGGCAACGATTCGTTCATCATCATCGCGGTGTCGGGGCTGTTTGTCGGTTTCGTGCTGGGGCTGCAGGGTTACTACACGCTCAACCGCTATGGTTCCGAGCAGGCGCTGGGTTTGCTGGTGGCGCTGTCGCTTGTGCGTGAGTTGGGCCCGGTGGTGACGGCGCTGCTGTTCGCAGGCCGCGCCGGTACTTCGCTGACGGCCGAAATCGGCTTGATGAAGGCTGGCGAACAATTGATCGCTATGGAAATGATGGCCGTCGACCCACTGGCACGCGTGCTGGCACCGCGTTTCTGGGCGGGTTTCATCGCCATGCCGCTGTTGGCGGCAATCTTCAGCGCGGTCGGTATTCTGGGCGGATACTTTGTTGGCGTGGGCCTGATTGGCGTGGATCCCGGCGCCTTCTGGTCGCAGATGCAGGCCGGCGTGGATGTGATGAACGACGTCGTCAATGGCGTTATCAAGAGTGTGGTGTTTGGCGTGGCCGTGACCTTCATTGCGCTGTATCAGGGCTACGAAGCCAAGGCGACGCCCGAAGGTGTGTCGCGTGCCACCACGCGGACGGTGGTGATTGCGTCGCTCGCCGTACTGGCGCTGGACTTTGTGCTGACCGCGCTGATGTTCAGCTGACGCGCCGCCTCTTCAACGAGAAAGAACTATGCGTAAGAGCCTCCTCGATTTCTGGGTCGGACTGTTCGTGCTGGTGGGCATCGTCGCGCTGCTGTTTCTGGCGCTCAAGGCCGGCAACATGAGTGCGTTCTCTTTTGCCAAGAGCTATCAGGTGAAGGCCTCGTTCGACAACATCGGCGGCTTGAAGGTGCGGGCGCCGGTCAAGAGCGCAGGCGTGGTGGTGGGGCGCGTGTCGGAGATTCTCTTTGACGACAAGAGCTACCAGGCGATCGCCGTGCTCGACATGGACCAGCGCTACCAATTTCCGAAAGACAGTTCGGCCAAGATCCTGACCTCCGGTCTGCTGGGTGAGCAATACATTGGTATTGAGCCAGGTGGCGACTCGGCCATGCTGGCCAGCGGCAGCAAGATCACCATGACGCAGTCGGCGGTGGTGCTGGAAAACCTGATCAGCCAGTTCCTCTACAGCAAGGCCGCGGATGCCGGCGCTGGCAGCGGTAGTGGCAGTGCCGGCGGAGCCAAGCCGGCTGAGGGCAGTGGGAGCAAATAGACCATGAAAACAACAAGATCCATCCGTACGCTGCGCGGCTTTGCGCTGGCCGTGGCCGCAGGCGCCACGCTGCTGGCCGGCTGTGCCACCGGGCCGAATGCCAATCCGGCCGATCCGATCGAACCGTTCAACCGAGAAGTCTTTCGCATCAACGAAGACCTCGATAAGGGCGTGCTGAAGCCGGTTGCGCAAACGTATGTCGATGTGGTGCCGTCGCCGGCGCGCACGGCGGTGTCGAATTTCTTCTCGAACGCGGGCGATGTCTATTCGGCCGTCAACAACCTGCTGCAGTTGAAGGGCACGGCCGCGCTGGAAGACACCATGCGTGTGGCGATCAATACCGTGCTGGGTCTGGGCGGCCTGATCGACATTGCGTCGGACGCGGGCCTGCCCAAGCACAAGGAAGACTTCGGCCAGACGCTCGGCGTGTGGGGTGTGCCGGCGGGTCCGTACGTCGTGTGGCCGTTGCTTGGCCCGAGCACCGCACGTGACACTGTGGGTTTCCTGGTCGACTGGCAGATGGACCCGCTCACGTACTGGCACGACAGCGCGATCACCTACTCGCTGGCCGCGCTGCGCGTGGTTGACGTGCGCGCCAACCTGCTCGGGGCCAGCAATGTGTTTGAACAGGCCGCTGTCGACAAGTACACCTTCCTGCGCGATGCCTATCTGCAGCGTCGCCGCTATCTGATCTATGACGGCAACCTGCCGGAAGATCAGGACAACAGCAAGCCGGATACCGGTGACGCGACGGTCTCGCCGTACCAGCGCTTCACCCCCAACTGGCCGGTGTTCCGCCGCTGATCGGTACACGTAACAAGGTCGCCTCAAAGGTGACAAGGCGTAAAACTGGCCGGCCCGCACGAACTTGCGTGCCGGCGATCTGTTCTAATCGCCAACAAGATTGCGGCCAATACGCTGCAAGCGACCCGAAAATCACACTAGAAGGACGCGATATGTTGAAGAAGCTTCTCCGCTCCCTGTTTGCCGGCCTCACGCTGACGGCCGCCGTGGCAGCCGCGCCGGTCCACGCCCAGGAAGCCGACGCACAGGCCACCGTCAAGACGGCTGTGGACGACGTGCTCACCACCATCAAGAGCGATCCGGAGCTGCGCGGCGGCAACATGGCCAAGGTGTACCAGCTGGTTGACCAGAAGATCGTGCCGCGCGCCGATTTCAAGCGCACCACCCAGATCGCCATGGGCCGTTTCTGGAGCCAGGCATCGCCGGAGCAGCAACAACAGATTCAGGATGGCTTCAAGACGCTGCTGATCCGCACTTACGCCGGCGCACTGTCGAACGTGAAGAACCAGACCGTTTCGTACAAGCCGTTCCGTGCGGCTGCGGACGACACCGACGTGGTGGTGCGCTCGACCGTGAACAACAATGGCGAGCCGGTGGCCCTGGACTACCGTTTGGAAAAGACGGCCGGTGGCTGGAAGGTGTACGACATCAACATCAGCGGCCTGTGGCTGTCGGAAACGTACAAGAACCAGTTTGCCGATGTCATCAGCAAACGTGGCGGCGTGGCCGGCTTGGTGAGCTTTCTGAACGAGCGCAACACGCAGCTCGAGAAGGGCCCGGCAAAGTAAGCAGCCTTCCGGTAGAATCTATGCAGCGGTCACGTCTGGCCGCTGTTTCTTTTTTTGACGCATCCACTTCCACCATGTTGACCTTGTCCGGCCCGCTGACTCACCGCGAAGCGCCGCGCGTTCTGCGCGAGGGCGAGGCTCAACTCGGCCAAGCGCGCGAAGCCGGCATTGCCGCGCTGCACGTCGATTGTGCCGGTTTGTTGCAGGTCGATTCGTCTGCGCTGGCGGTGCTGCTGTCGTGGCAGCGCACGGCGCACGATGCCGGTATCGCACTCGATATCGCAGGCGCTCCGCAGGCGCTGTCCAACCTCGCCACGCTGTACGGCGTGGAGTCTCTGCTGGCCATCGCGCCGGCCACTGCCGCTCACCATCACGCTCGACATTGAGGCGGCGTCCGGTGCGGGGCGCGGGGTGATTGCCCCGAACCCGACATCGCGATGCCGCGCTCCGGCCGGGGCGTCGCGCGCGCCCCTGGCATTCGCGGTTCGGCGTCGTCAGCTGTGGCGCCGTGAGTTGGTGCAGTTCCCCTATAATTCTGGGTTTGTCGCTCTGCCGCCGCCGTGTGCGGCGTCCGCGGCCGTCATGGTCTTGTCGATCCATGGCTGCGAGATGAGCAGGGTAGTTCACTTTGTCGGCCATGAAAGCCATCGAAATCGCTGACGTCCGCAAGCGCTACAAGTCGTTGCAAGCGCTCAAGGGCGTGAGCCTGTCTGTCGAGCAGGGCGAGTTTTTCGGTCTGCTGGGCCCCAACGGCGCGGGCAAGACCACGCTGATCTCCATCCTCGCGGGCCTGAATCGTGCCGATTCCGGCCACGTACGCGTGCTCGGTCACGACGTCGTTTCCGACTACCGCACCGCGCGCCGAAAGCTCGGTGTGGTGCCGCAGGAACTGGTGTTCGACCCATTCTTCACGGTGCGCGAGACGCTGCGCCTGCAGTCGGGCTATTTCGGCCTGACCAAGAACGACGACTGGATCGACGAGGTCATGGCCAACCTGGACCTCACCAGCAAGGCCGACGCCAACATGCGCGCGCTGTCGGGCGGCATGAAGCGCCGCGTGCTGGTGGCGCAGGCCCTCGTACACCGCCCGCCCGTGATCGTGCTGGACGAGCCGACCGCCGGCGTGGATGTCGAGTTGCGCCAGACGCTGTGGAAATTCATCTCGCGCCTGAACCGCGAAGGCCATACCGTCGTGCTGACCACGCACTACCTGGAAGAGGCCGAATCCCTGTGTGACCGGATCGCCATGCTCAAGTTTGGCGAAGTGGTGGCGCTGGATCGCACGGCGAATCTGCTGTCGCAGTTTGCGGGGCTGCAACTGGTACTGAGCTTTGCGAAGGGCGCGCTGCCCGCGTCGCTCGAAGGCCTGCGCATGCCTGGCAAACACGGCGAGCGCGGCGTGCGCCTGCGCCTGTCGGGCTATGGCGAGGTCGAACAGATTCTCTCCACGTGCCGCCTCGCCGGCTGTGAGATCGACGACATGGAAGTCGCCAAGGCGGATCTGGAAGACGTGTTCGTGCAGATCATGCGCCGCGAAGGCGGCTTGCCCCCCGGGCCTCAAACGCCTGTCATTCCCGATTCTGCGCTGGAGCCCGCTGCATGAACGCCATTCCCGAGAGCTTGCCGGGCCGTTGGGTCGGTTTCCGCACGCTGCTGTACAAGGAAGTGCTGCGCTTCTGGAAAGTGAGCTTCCAGACCGTGGCCGCGCCGGTACTGACTGCGCTGCTGTATCTGCTGATCTTCGGCCACGTGCTGGAAGACCGCGTGAAGGTATTCGACCAGTTGAGCTACACCGCTTTCCTGGTGCCCGGCCTGGTGATGATGAGCGTGCTGCAGAACGCGTTTGCGAACAGCTCGTCTTCGCTGATCCAGTCGAAGATCACCGGCAACCTGGTGTTCATCATGCTGCCGCCGCTGTCGCACTGGGAGATGTTCGGTGCGTATGTGTGCGCGTCGATCATTCGCGGTCTGGCCGTGGGTACGGGCGTGCTGGTCGTGACCACCTTGTTTGCGCACCTGCACTTTGCGCAGCCGCTGTGGATCATCGTGTTTGCTGTGCTCGGCGCGAGCGTGCTGGGCACGCTGGGGCTGATCGCCGGCATCTGGGCCGAGAAGTTCGACCAGCTTGCGGCGTTCCAGAACTTTCTGATCGTGCCGGCCACCTTCCTGGCGGGCGTGTTCTATTCGATTCATTCACTGCCGCCGTTCTGGCAGGCGGTGTCCCACGCCAACCCGTTCTTCTACATGATCGACGGCTTCCGCTACGGCTTCTTCGGCGTGTCCGATGTGCCGGTGGCGACGAGCCTCGGCGTGATGCTGATCGCGCTGGTCGTGGTGGGGGGAGTGGCCCTGCAGATGCTGCGCACGGGCTACAAGCTGCGCCATTGATGCGTCGATAACAAAACCAGCGACGCACCACCCTAACGTTTTTGGAGAAGGGACGGCCATGTTGCCCACACCCGAACAAGTCAAGCAGTACATCGAAACCGGCCTGCCGTGCGAGCACCTCGAAGTCGAGGGCGACGGCCAGCACTTTTTTGCCACCATCGTCAGCGCGCAATTTGAAGGCAAGCGGTTGATCCAGCGTCACCAGCTTGTCTATGCCGCGCTGGGTGAGCGGATGCGCGCGGAAATTCACGCGCTGTCCATGAAGACGCTCACCCCGGCGGAGTGGCAGTCCTGATGGCCGAGCTTGATCCCACCCCGGTTACCGTTTCAACCGATTCCGACCTTGCGCTCGCCGAGCGCGCTGAACGACGTGATGTCTCGCTCATGGACAAACTGCTGATTGAAGGCAATGGCCCCTTGTCGGGCGAAATCCGCGTGTCTGGCGCCAAGAACGCCGCGCTGCCCATCATGTGCGCCTCGCTGCTGACGCCCGAACCGCTGGTGCTGAGCAACGTGCCGAACCTGCAAGACGTGCGCACGATGCTCAAGCTGCTGCGCCAGATGGGCGTGGAAGGCACGCAGAACGGCCACGACGTCACGCTCGAAGCGGCCACCATTCACTCGCCGGAAGCGTCGTACGACCTGGTGAAGACCATGCGTGCGTCGATCCTGGTGCTGGGCCCGCTGCTGGCGCGCTTTGGCCATGCGCGTGTGTCGCTGCCTGGCGGTTGCGGCATCGGCGCGCGTCCGGTCGATCAGCACATCAAGGGTCTGCAACTGATGGGCGCCGAGATCGTCATCGACCACGGCTACATCGAAGCGAAGCTGCCCGACGGCGCCAAGCGCCTGCGTGGCGCGCGCATCGTCACCGACATGGTGACGGTGACGGGCACCGAAAACCTGCTGATGGCCGCCGCACTGGCCGACGGCGAAACCGTGCTGGAGAACGCCGCACGCGAGCCCGAGGTGACCGACCTGGCCATCCTTCTCGTGAAGATGGGCGCGCGCATCGAAGGCATCGGCACGGACCGCCTGGTGATCCAGGGTGTGGAAGCCCTGCACGGCGCGGCGCACACAGTCGTTGCCGATCGCATCGAAGCCGGCACGTTCCTGTGTGCGGTGGCTGCGGCCGGTGGCGATGTGACATTGCGCGACGTGCCGCCGGGCATCCTCGATGCTGTGCTCGACAAGCTGCGCGAAGCCGGCGTGACGCTCACCACGGGCGACGATTGGATCCGTGTGCAGATGACGGGCCGCCCCAAGGCGGTGAGCTTCCGCACGTCGGAATACCCGGCGTTCCCGACCGACATGCAGGCGCAGTTCATGATGCTCAACGCCGTTGCCGAGGGTTCTGCGACGGTGACGGAGACGATTTTCGAAAACCGCTTCATGCACGTACAGGAACTCAACCGCCTGGGTGCCAATATCGTGATCGATGGCAAGACGGCCGTGGTGACGGGCGTCGAGCAACTCTCGGGCGCAACCGTCATGGCGACCGACCTGCGTGCCTCCGCCAGCCTCGTCATTGCTGGGCTGATCGCGCAGGGCGAGACGCTGGTCGACCGCATCTATCACCTTGACCGCGGCTACGACCGCATTGAAGACAAGCTGTCCGCTGTCGGTGCCAAGATCCGCCGAATTCAAGGGTAAGCCGGCCATGAACGCATTCCAGTCCGCCTCCAACCAGCTCACGCTGGCGCTGTCCAAAGGGCGCATCTTTGAAGAGACGCTGCCGCTGCTGAAGGCCGCCGGCATCGAGGTGACCGAAGATCCGGAAACCTCGCGCAAGCTGATTCTGCCGACGTCGGATCCGGCGCTGCGCGTGATCATCGTGCGCGCTTCCGACGTGCCGACCTACGTGCAATACGGCGCGGCGGACTTCGGCGTAGCCGGCCGCGACGTGCTGATGGAGCACGGCATGGCGGGCCTGTATGCGCCCATCGATCTGAACATCGCCCGCTGCCGCATGTCGGTGGCGGTGCCCAAGGGCTTCGATTACGCCAACGCGGTGCGTCAGGGCGCGCGCCTGTCGGTCGCGACGAAGTATCTGAATACCGCGCGCGAGCACTTCGCCAAGAAGGGCGTGCACGTCGACCTGATCAAGCTGTATGGCTCGATGGAGCTGGGCCCGCTGGTGGGCCTGGCTGACGCCATCGTCGACCTGGTCAGCACAGGCGGCACGCTGCGCGCGAACAACCTCGTCGAGGTGGAAGAGATCGTGCAGATCTCGTCCAGACTGGTCGTCAACCAGGCTGCGCTGAAGTTGAAGCGCGACCGGCTGGCCCCCATCCTCGACGCTTTCGAGCGCGCCTCCGCCCAGGAGGAACGCACAGGGGAACCCGCATGAGCCTGACCGTCCGTAAGCTGGATTCGGCCGAAGCCGGATTCGCGGCGCAACTGCGCCAGGTGCTCGCTTTCGAAGCGGGTGAAGACGAAGCCATCGATCGCGCCGCCGCGCAGATCCTGGCCGACGTGAAGGCGCGCGGCGACGCCGCCGTGCTCGAAGCCACACGGCGCTTCGACCGCATCGAAGCCGACAGCGTCGCCGCGCTGGAACTGTCACCTGCCACCCTGCAGGCTGCGCTGGATGGCCTGGAGCCCAAGCGCCGCGCGGCGCTGGAAGCGGCTGCCGCCCGTGTGCGCGCGTATCACGAGAAGCAGAAGATCGAGTGCGGCACGCACAGCTGGGAATACGCCGAAGCCGACGGCACAGTGCTTGGCCAGAAGGTCACGCCGCTCGATCGCGTGGGCATCTACGTGCCGGGAGGCAAGGCGGCGTACCCGTCTTCGGTGCTGATGAACGCGATTCCGGCACGCGTGGCGGGCGTCAAGGAAATCATCATGGTGGTGCCCACGCCGGGCGGTGTGCGCAATGAGCTGGTGCTGGCCGCGGCCTGCATCGCCGGGGTGGACCGCGTGTTCACCATCGGTGGCGCGCAGGCCGTGGGTGCGCTCGCTTACGGCACGGACACCGTCCCCGCCGTCGATAAGATCGTCGGCCCGGGCAACGCTTATGTGGCCGCTGCCAAGCGCCGCGTGTTCGGCACGGTCGGCATCGACATGATTGCCGGTCCGTCGGAAATCCTCGTCATCTGCGATGGCACGACCGATCCGGATTGGGTGGCGATGGACCTGTTCTCGCAAGCCGAACACGACGAGCTGGCCCAATCGATCCTGCTGTGCCCGAACGCCGAGTTCATTGCGCAGGTGGAAGCCAGCATCAACCGCCAGCTCGAAGACATGCCGCGTAGGAGCGTGATTGCCGAGTCGCTGTCGGGCCGTGGCGCGCTCGTCAAGGTCCGCGACATGGAAGAGGCGTGCGACATCGCCAACGACATCGCACCCGAGCATCTGGAGATTTCGGCAGAGAACCCGCGCCAGTGGGCCGAGCGCATCCGCCACGCCGGCGCGATCTTCCTCGGCAAGTACACCAGCGAATCGCTGGGCGATTACTGCGCGGGCCCGAACCACGTGCTGCCGACCTCGCGCACGGCGCGCTTCTCGTCGCCGCTGGGCGTGTACGACTTCATCAAGCGTTCCAGCCTGATCGAGGTGAGCGAAGCGGGCGCGCAGATGCTGGGCGAGATCGCTGCCGAGCTGGCCTACGGCGAAGGCCTGCAGGCGCACGCCCGCAGCGCTGAATATCGCCTCCAACGTACCGCCACCGAATAATACCCGCTGCACAACGATGACCGCCACCGCTCCGGCCCAAGCCTCTCTGGATGACCTGCTCGCCCGCATCGTGCGCGACGACGTTCGCGCCATGGGTGCGTATCACGTACCCGACGCCAGCGGCATGGTCAAGCTGGATGCGATGGAGAACCCGTATTCGCTGCCGGCGATGTTGCGCGATGCGCTGGGCAAGCGCCTGGCCGAAGTCGCGCTCAATCGCTACCCGGTGCCGACCGCCGACGCACTCCGGGCGCAGCTCAAGCAGGTCATGCACGTGCCGCCCGGCGCCGAGGTACTGCTGGGCAACGGTTCGGACGAGATCATCAGCCTGATCGCCATTGCTGCGGCCAAGCCGGGCGCGACCGTGCTGGCGCCGGTGCCGGGCTTCGTGATGTACGCGATGTCGGCACAGTTGCTGGGCCTGAACTTCGTCGGCGTGCCGCTCAAGGCGGACCTGACGCTCGACCGTGAAGCGATGCTGGCCGCCATGGCAGAGCAGCAGCCTGCCGTCATCTACCTGGCGTATCCGAACAACCCCACCGGCAACCTGTTCGACGCGGCTGACATGGACGCGATCATCCGCGCCGCACGCGGCCCGGTGTGCCAGAGCCTGGTGGTGGTCGACGAGGCCTACCAGCCGTTCGCGCAACATAGCTGGATGCCGCGCCTGCGCGATTTCGATCACCTTCTGGTGATGCGCACCGTCTCGAAGCTGGGCTTGGCCGGCATCCGCCTGGGTTACGTGGCCGGCCACCCGAAGTGGATCGCCGAGTTGGACAAGGTGCGCCCGCCGTACAACGTGAATGTGCTGACTGAGGCGACCGCCCAGTTCATGCTCGAACACGTGGATGTGCTGGATGCCCAGGCAGCGACCCTGCGCGCCGAGCGCACCAAACTGATCGATGCACTGTCGGCCCAGTCGGGCGTGACGGTGTTCCCGAGCGCGGCAAATTTCATCCTGCTGCGCGTGCCCGATGCAGCGGCCTTGTTCGAGCGCCTGCTCAATCGGCGGATTCTCATTAAAAACGTCAGTAAAATGCACCCGTTGCTGGCCAACTGTCTGCGCGTGACGGTCAGCAATCCCGAAGAAAACGCGCAATTTATCGATGCCTTTGCCGCATCGCTGCAGGAAGCCCCATGAGCCGCCGTGCCGAGGTCACTCGCAACACCTCTGAAACGCAGATCCGCGTCGCCCTTGATTTGGACGGCACGGGCAAGCAGACGCTGAACACCGGCGTCCCCTTCCTCGACCACATGCTCGACCAGATCGCCCGTCATGGCATGGTCGACCTGGACGTCTCGGCCACTGGCGACACCTATATCGACGATCACCACACCGTGGAAGACGTCGGCATTACGCTGGGCCAGGCCGTCGCCAAAGCCATCGGCGACAAGAAGGGCATCGTGCGCTACGGCCACAGCTACGTGCCGCTGGACGAAGCCCTGTCGCGCGTGGTGATCGACTTTTCCGGCCGTCCGGGCCTGGAGTTCCATGTGCCGTTCACGCGCGCGCGCGTCGGCAATTTTGACGTGGACCTGTCCATCGAATTCTTCCGCGGGTTCGTCAACCATGCCGGCGTGACGCTGCATATCGACAACCTGCGCGGCGTCAACGCACACCACCAGATCGAGACCGTGTTCAAGGCCTTTGGCCGCGCGCTGCGCATGGCGGTAGAGATCGATCCGCGCGCTGCCGGCACGATTCCGTCGACCAAGGGCGCCCTGTAAATCACTGCGTCGGCCTGGCCGCGCCTACCCGACTCCGAAAACGGCCGCCGATCCGATGGATCTGACTAAAAGTTTCTTCTCGCTGCTCGCGCTGATCAACCCGATCGGGGCGATCCCGTTCTTCATCAGCCTGACCGAGAGCCAGACGGACGAAGAGAAGCGCCGCACCATCCAGGTCGCGTCGATTTCGGTGGCAATCGTGATCGGCCTGTCGGCGTTGCTGGGCGAGCAGATCATCAGCTTTTTCGGTTTTTCGGTTGGCTCTCTGCAGGTCGGCGGCGGGATCATCATGATCATGATCGCGCTGAACATGCTCAATGCGCAGACCAGCCGCACCAAAGCCACGCCCGAGGAAGAGGACGAGGCCGGCGCCAAGGCCAGCATTGCCGTCGTGCCGCTGGCGATTCCGCTGCTCACGGGCCCCGGCTCGATCAGCACCGTGATCGTCTATGCGGGAAAGACCAAGCACTGGTGGGAACTGTTGCTCCTGGCTGGCGTGGGCGTGGCAATCGCGGGCGTGGTCTGGATCGTGTTGCGCGCGGCCGAGCCGATCGCCCGTGTGATTGGTCGCACCGGCATCAACGTCGGTACGCGGTTGATGGGCTTGATCCTGGCGGCGCTGGCCGTGGAATTCATCGTTGACGGGCTGAAAACCCTGTTGCCCGTACTTAGGGCCTAAGTTAAGTCATGACTAAGATCGCAATCGTCGATTACGGCATGGGCAATCTGCGCTCGGTAGCGCAGGCCTTGCTGGCCGTTGCTCCCCAGGCCGATGTGCGCATCAGTGCGCAAGCGGATGAAATTCGTTCTGCCGACCGCGTGGTGCTGCCGGGGCAGGGCGCTATGCCCGACTGCATGGCAGCGTTCGACCAATCCGGCCTGCGCGACGCTGTGCTGGAGGCATCGCGCAGCAAGCCGATGCTCGGCGTATGCGTGGGCGAGCAGATGCTGCTCGAGCGCAGCACCGAGGCGCGTCCGGGCCAGCAATACACGGCAGGGCTGGGCCTTATCAAAGGCGAAGTCGTCCGTTTTGATCTGGACGGCCAGTTGCAGCCGGACGGTTCACGGTACAAAGTGCCTCAGATGGGGTGGAACCGCGTGCACCAGACCCGTGCTCACGCCCTATGGGAAGGTGTGCCGGACCAGAGCTACTTTTATTTCGTGCACAGCTACTACGCACGGCCTGCCAATGCCGACGAATCGGTCGGCGAGACCGAATACGGCGTGCGGTTTACCTCCGCCATCGCCCGGGATAATATTTTTGCAACACAGTTTCACCCGGAAAAAAGTGCGCAAGCCGGCCTTCAGATCTACCGGAACTTCGTGCACTGGAATCCGTGACGCCTGCAGTTGCGTCGTAATCGAATCCGTTTTCGCCCTTTTTACTTTCTCCCCCTCAACTCTGTCGTCACGCTTATGTTGCTCATCCCGGCCATCGACCTGAAGGACGGTCAGTGTGTGCGCCTCAAACAAGGCGATATGGATCAAGCCACCGTATTCTCGGAAGACCCTGCTGCCATGGCGCGGCATTGGGTCGACCAGGGTGCCCGCCGCTTGCACCTTGTCGATCTGAATGGCGCTTTCGCGGGCAAGCCGCGTAACGAGGCGGCCGTCAAGGCCATCCTCGCCGAGGTGGGCGATGAGATTCCCGTGCAACTCGGCGGCGGCATCCGCGATCTGGGCACCATCGAGCGCTGGCTCGACGATGGCTTGTCGTACGTGATCATCGGCACGGCGGCGGTCAAGGATCCTGGCTTTCTGCGGGACGCATGCACGGCGTTCGGCGGTCACATCATCGTCGGGCTCGATGCCAAGGACGGCAAGGTGGCGACCGACGGCTGGAGCAAGCTCTCCGGCCACGAAGTCGTTGACCTCGCCAAGAAGTACGAGGACTACGGCGTCGAATCGATCATCTACACAGACATCGGCCGCGACGGCATGCTGCAGGGCATCAACATCGAGGCCACTGTCAAGTTGGCACAGTCGGTGAAGATTCCGGTCATTGCCAGTGGCGGCCTGTCGAACCTCAAGGACATCGACCACCTATGCGCGGTCGAAGAGCATGGCGTGGAGGGCGTGATCTGTGGTCGCGCGATCTACTCCGGCGACCTGAACTTCAAGGAAGCACAAGCCCTCGCGGACAAACTCGGCGCGGCCTGATCGTTGATCCAGCCGTGCACAACGGGCGCTCCGGCGCCCGACTCATCATGCTAGCCAAACGAATCATCCCCTGCCTGGACGTGACCAACGGCCGGGTGGTCAAGGGCGTCAACTTCGTCGAATTGCGCGACGCGGGCGACCCCGTCGAAATCGCACGCCGCTACGACGAGCAGGGCGCGGACGAAATCACCTTCCTCGACATCACGGCTACGTCCGACGGGCGCGACCTGATGCTGGGCATCATCGAAGCGGTGGCTTCGCAGGTGTTCATTCCGCTGACGGTGGGCGGCGGTGTGCGCGCGCTGGAAGACGTGCGCCGGCTGCTCAATGCCGGTGCGGACAAGATCAGCATGAACTCGTCGGCGGTGTCGAATCCGCAACTGGTTTCGGACGCCAGCGCCCGCCACGGCGCGCAGTGCATCGTCGTGGCCATCGACGCCAAGAAGGTGTCGGCCGAGGGCGAAACGCCGCGCTGGGAAGTCTTCACGCACGGCGGCCGCAAGGGCACGGGCCTGGACGCCGTGGCGTGGGCACGTGAAATGGCGCAGCGTGGTGCGGGCGAAATCCTGCTCACCAGCATGGACCGAGACGGCACCAAGGCCGGCTTCGATCTGGAACTCACGCGCGCCGTGTCGGACGCCGTGCCGGTGCCGGTCATCGCCTCGGGCGGTGTCGGCAACCTGCAGCATCTGGCTGACGGCATCCAGCAAGGTCACGCCGATGCAGTGCTGGCCGCCAGCATCTTCCATTACGGCGAATACACCGTTGGCCAAGCCAAGCAATTCATGGCAGAGCAGGGCATTCCAGTACGGATCGGATCATGAGCAAGAAGTGGCTGAATAAGGTCCACTGGGACGATAACGGCCTGGTGCCGGTGATCGTGCAGGAGCAGGGCAGCAACGACGTCCTGATGTTCGCCTTCATGAACCGCGAAGCGTTGCAGAAGACCGTGGAAACCGGCGAGGCCGTGTTCTGGTCGCGCTCGCGAAAGCGCCTGTGGCACAAGGGCGAGGAGTCCGGCCACATCCAGAAGGTGCACGAAATCCGCCTCGACTGCGATGAAGACGTGGTCCTGCTCCGCGTCACACAGATCGGTGGTATCGCCTGCCATACTGGCCGCCACGCGTGCTTTTTCCAGAAGTTCGAAGGCAATGTGGAAGACGGCGATTGGCACACCGTCGAGCCCGTGCTCAAGGACCCCGACGACATTTACGCCGGCAAGCCTGGCCACAATCATGAGTGACACCCTGCGCCGCCTGGGCGAGGTGCTCGAATCCCGCAAGCTCGCCAACGGCGGTGACCCGGAAAAGAGTTACATCGCCCGCCTGTTCAACAAGGGCGACGATGCCATTCTCAAAAAGATCGGCGAAGAGGCCACCGAGACGGTCATGGCCGCCAAGGACGCGCGCGCCGCAGGTATGACCGACGAGGCGCGCAGCAAGGTCGTCTATGAAGTGGCGGACCTGTGGTTTCACACCATGGTGCTGCTGTCGCACTTCGATCTCACGCCGGATGACGTTGTGAACGAGTTGGCTCGCCGCGAAGGGCTTTCGGGTCTGGAAGAGAAGGCGCTGCGCAAGTCACAGGCGCGTGACGCGGCAGGTGACTGACTACGGTGACGGATCGTCGCAGGGAGGCAGTGTGGACAAATACGGAGCGGCAGTGGTGGTGACGGACGATGCGGAGCGCCTGGCCGGACTGCGCCGCCTGACGCATATTCTGTATGCCCTCTACGCCATTTTTTGGCTGACCGGCGGCATCACTGCATTGATTGCCATCATCGTCGGGTATGTTAAGCGGGACGATGTGCGCGGCACGCTGTATGCGTCGCACTTTCGTTGGCAAATCCGTTCGTTCTGGTGGTGCGTACTGTGGGGTGTGATCGGCGTGCTGCTCATTCCCGTGGCCTTCATCGGCTTTGCTGTCCTGTGGGCTCTGGGCATCTGGATGCTGTATCGTATTGTGAAAGGCTGGCTGTATCTGAACGACAGCAAGCCGATGTACGCAAATCCGTAAAATCAACCAATGGCGCCGCCACCGTTGCAGCGTCACCAGCCGTATTTACGTGGGAGTAGGACATGGGTTCCTTTAGCATTTGGCACTGGCTGATCGTGCTGGTGATCATCATGATGGTGTTCGGCACGAAGAAGCTGCGCAACATCGGTTCGGACCTGGGCAGCGCCGTGAAGGGCTTCAAGGACGGCATGCGCGAGGGGCAGGAAGACAAGCCCGCGGGTTCGCAACAACCGCAGCAGACCGCAGGCCAGCCGCCGCGCGAGCTGCACGATTCGACGACGATCGACGTCGAAGCGCGCGACAAATCCAAGCAAGGCTGAGCACCGACGCGCGCTGACCGATGATCGATCTCGGCATTTCCAAGCTGGCGCTGATTGGCATGGTGGCGCTCGTCGTCATCGGGCCGGAGCGTCTGCCCAAGGTGGCGCGTACCGCTGGCGCCTTGCTTGGCCGCGCACAGCGCTACATCGCCGACGTGAAGGCCGAGGTCAGCCGCGAGATCGAGCTTGAGGAGCTGCGCAAGATGCGCACCGACTTCGAGCAGGCCGCGCGCAACGTCGAGCAGACCATCCACCAGGAGGTCAGCAAGCACACGACCGAGATCAACGAACGCCTGAACGAGGCCCTTGGTGATCCAGCGCTGACGGCGACCTCCGCGCCCGACTGGCGCCCGGCGCCGGGCAAGTCGCGCAACGGCCGCAACAGCTGGCGCAACAAGCAGCTCTCGATGCCCAAGTGGTACCGCCAGAAGCAGGGTGTACGCATGTGGGCGCAATCGGGTGCGGCACGCGTCAAGCGTCATCGTCCGCCCATCGTTGCCGCACAGTCGCGTGCGCGCTCCTTCTTCGAATGATCTTCGGGCGCGAGCCGTGTCTGCGGTGCCGCGTCCTGACTTCCCTCTTTCCCACCCAACATGAGTGCCGCTCCGCTCGATCCGCAAGAGTCGCCCGAGGACGGCGCGCAGGAAACCTTCATTTCGCACCTGGTCGAGCTGCGCGAGCGCATCGTCAAGGCAGGTGCGGGCGTGCTGCTGGTCTTTCTGGGGCTGGTCTACTGGGCGCCGGATATTTTCAATCTGTTCTCGCGGCCGCTGATCCAGGCGTTGCCCAAGAACGGACACATGATCGTGACGGATGTCACCGGTTCGTTCTTTGTGCCGATGAAGGTGACGCTGCTGGCCGCCTTCCTACTTGCGCTGCCGTGGGTGCTGTACCAAATCTGGCGCTTTGTGGCGCCGGGGCTGTATACGCACGAGAAGCGAATGATCATGCCGCTGGTGGTGAGCACCTATGTGCTGTTCCTGTGCGGTGTGGCGTTTGCGTATTTCCTGGTCTTCCCGACGGTGTTCAAGGTGATGGCGCACTACAACGCCCCGCTGGGCGCCGAGATGTCGACAGACATCGACAAGTATCTGAGCTTTGCCATGACCACGTTCCTGGCCTTCGGCATCACCTTCGAGGTGCCGGTGGTGGTGATGGTGCTGGTGCGTTTTGGCATCGTGAGCCTGGAGAAGCTGCGGCAGGCACGTCCGTACGTGGTGGTGGGCGCCTTCGTGATTGCTGCGGTGGTGACGCCGCCGGACGTGATGTCGCAGTTACTGCTGGCAGTGCCGCTATGGTTGCTGTTTGAGCTTGGTTTGATCTTGGCGGCAATCTTCATCCGTAACACCACGGCACCGGAGAGCGATCCGGAGCACCTGCCGGTCGTGAAGGACTGACAGGGCCGCCTGGCAAAGAGCAAGCGGTCAAAGAAAAAGGCAGCCGAGGCTGCCTTTTTTGTTGCCGATGAAGCCGCCGCTGCTGCTGTTTAAGCGGCGTACAGCCAGAACTGTTCGCGCGGGAAGGTCAGCGCGTACTTGCCGTCGCTCGGGGCGCTGGCCGAGTAGGCGCGCAGGCCCGTGCCGGTCGCGCCGCTGTCGTCGGTGGCGCGGAAGAGGCATTCCCAGCGGTCGCCCAGGTACATGCGCGTCGCCAGCGGCAGGTGGATGGTGTTGTCGGCGTTGTCGACGCCCACGCGCACCTGTTCCAGTCGGATCACGCCGTGCGCTGATGCACCCGGCTTCAGATCGCCGCGCGCCACCCCCCACAGCGACCAGCCGCCAGCGTCGTCCACCAGGCGGGCCATGCCGTCACGCACTTCGGCGATCTTGCCGTTGATGCGGTTGTTGCTGCCCATGAACTCGGCGGTGAAGAGCGTTTCGGGCGCGCCGTACATCTGCTCGGGCGTACCCTGCTGTTCGATCACGCCGTTGTTCAGAAGCAGGATGCGATCGGACATGGCCATCGCTTCGCTCTGGTCGTGCGTGACCATCAAGGCCGACAGGCCCAGGCGCACGATCAGCTCGCGCAGGAAAGCGCGGGCTTCTTCGCGAAGCTTGGCGTCGAGGTTCGAGAGCGGCTCGTCGAGCAGGATCACGGGCGGGTTGTAGACCAGCGCGCGGGCAATCGCCACACGCTGCTGCTGACCGCCGGAGAGCTGGCTCGGGAAACGCTCGCCCAGATGGCCGAGGCCCAGTTGCTGCAGCACGGCCTGCACGCGTTCCTTGATCTGCGCGGCAGGCGTCTTGCGCAGCTTGAGCGGGTAGGCGACGTTTTCAGCCACGGTCTTGTGCGGCCACAGCGCGTAGGACTGGAACACCAAGCCCAGGTTGCGCCCTTCGGCCGGCACGTCGAGCTTCTTGGCGCCATCGAACATGACCCGATCGCCGATTTGGACGGTACCCTGGCTGGCTTGTTCGAGGCCGGCGACAGCACGCAGCAGCGTGGTCTTGCCCGAACCCGACGGGCCCAGCAGCGAGACGACCTCGCCCTTCTGCAGCTGCATCGAGACACCCTTGAGAACCGGGTTGTTGCCGTATTGCAGGTGCAGGTCGTTGACAGTGAGTTCAATCATGGAGCTTCACTCCGAAACGCAGTGCGATGCCGAGGCCGACGGCCACCAGCACGATATTGACGAAGGACAGCGCGGCGACGATGTCGATGGCGCCGCCCGCCCACAGGGAAACCAGCATCGAGCCGATCGTCTCGGTGCCCGGTGACAGCAGGTACACACCGGTCGAGTACTCGCGCTCGAAAATCAGGAAGATCAGCAGCCACGCGCCGAGCAGGCCGTAGCGCGTGAGCGGCACGGTCACGTCGCGCGTGGTGCGGGCGCGGGTGGCGCCTACCGAGCGTGCGGCTTCTTCCAGCTCCGGACCGACTTGCAGCAGCGCGGCCGAGATCAATCGCAGGCCATAGGCCAGCCACACCACCGTGTAGGCGATCCACACGCTGAAGATCGTGCTGCGCAGGTCGCGCAGGCTCGGCACGACGTGCTCGATGATCCAGTTGGCGAAGGGCAGGCCGCTGTCGGTCAGGCCGGTCTCGATCCAGTTCGGCACGAACAGGAACACCCAGAGGAACGCCAGGCCAGCCAGCAGGCCCGGAATGGCGCGGGGCACCAGCACGCTGTAATCGAGGAAGCGTGTCCAACCATCCGGCTTGCGATGCATGGCCAAGCCGATGCACGTGTAGCAGGCCACGGCGATGGCGCCGCCGATCACGCCGATCAGCACCGTGTTGACCATCGCACGCAGGAACTGCGGCTGCTCGAAGATCTGCTGGAACGCCGTGGTCGAGAATGCCTCCACCAGCGACACGCCTTCACCCCAGTTCGACACGAAGGCGCGCAGCGCGATACCCGAGAGCGGCACCACCACCGTCACGAAGAACCACAGCACCACCACCGCCCAGGCCGGCCAGCGCCAGTTGCCCAGCGGCAGCGGACGGCTGCGCGTGACCTTGCCCTTGACGGTGACGAAGCGGTTCGCCGACTTCAGCATGTAGCGCTGCAGCAGCACCAGCGGGAACGTCACCATCACGAGGCAGACCGCCACGGCGGCCATCAGGTGGTACGCCGGCGTGCCAAGCTTGTTTGTCAGCTTGTACAGATATGTCGCCAGCACCAGGTGGCCTTCCGGATCGCCCAGCACCAGCACCAGGCCGAACACCTCAAAGCCCAGGAACGTCACCAGCACGGCTGCGTACAGCAGGGCAGGGCGCACCATCGGCAGACTCACATTGAGTGCCACCGACAGCGGCGATGCCCCCGCGATACGCGCGGCTTCTTCCACATCCGAGCCCAGGCTGCGCAGCGCCGACGAGACATACAGATACACGTGAGGCACGTGCGTCAGGCCGGCAATGATGATGATGCTCGTGAACGAATAGACGTTCCACGGCGCGCCGCCAAACAGGCTCTTGAACCATACCGTATAGAAGCCCACGGGGCCGGCGGACACCACGTAGCCGAACGCCAGCACCATCGGCGAGACAAACACCGGAATCATCAGCAGCGGTTCAAGAACGCGGCGGCCGGGCAAATCCGAGCGCACCATCAGGAACGCTAGGATGCCGCCCAGCGGTACCGAGATCACCGCCAGGCCAAAAGCGAGCGCGGCGGATTTCTCAAAGGCGTGCCAGAAGTCCGAATCCGTAAAGATGAAGCGATACGCATCCAGCCCTGCCAGCGCGTCGGGCATGAAGAACGGTGCAGACAGAAAGCTCTGGTAGAAGATCAGCGCCAGCGGCGTGAAAATCGCCAGCGCGGTAAGCAGAATGACCACGCCGCGCGGCAAAGCCTGTCCCACACGCGTCCAGGGCGAGCGCTTGAGGGTGACTTGGCGAGCGGCGGCACGGTCTTGCGCTAGAGAACGCATGGTGCCTCCAGGAGGAACCGGCGCCAGGTACGGATGGCGCCGGCAGGTCGGTCAGATGAGAAGGGGGGCGGTGATCAGCGGATCAGATCAACGGCCAGCGGCGGTGCGCCATTGCTTGATGAAGTCGAGGCGCTTCTTCGGTTCCAGGAACGCCAGGATCGATTCGTCCACCGGAATCGGCTTGATGGTGTTGCCGAGGATCTTCTTCAGGCCGGCGGCGGTGGCTTCACCCGTCACGTCTTCACGCAGCGAGTGCAGATCCGACTTGTTGGCGAGGATTTCCTGGCCGCGCTTGGACAGGATGTAATCCAGCCACAGCTTGGCCGCATTCGGATTCTTCGCCTTCTTGGCGATCATCGCGACGCGCGACACCACCAGCGTGTAGTCCTTCGGATAGACGATGCCGATCGACGGATCCTTCTTGGCGCGTGCAATTGCGTACGAACCGAGGATGTTGTACGCCACCAGGTTTTCACCCGAGGCCACGCGCTCCATCATCGTGCCGGTGGATGACTGCAGCACCAGGTTCGGGCCCACGGCCTTGATGAAGTCGAAGTACTGCGGCGAATCCAGATTGTCCTGCGCAGCCATCATGAAGCCCACGGCCGACTTCTCGATGTCGTACGTCGTGACCTTGTTCTTGAAGCGCTCGGGTTGGCTGGCGACCAGCTTGGCGAAATCGGCGTGCGTTTGCGGCACTTCCGAATCCTTGATCAGGCGCTTGTTGTACAGGAACACGGCTGGCTCATACGTCGTGCCGTAGGCGATGCCCTTGTGGACTGCCCACTTCGGCAGGTTCGGCACTTCGGGCGAGTCGTACTTCATCGCGT
The DNA here is from genome assembly GCF_958405935.1 of Ralstonia psammae. Lineage (NCBI taxonomy): Bacteria > Pseudomonadati > Pseudomonadota > Betaproteobacteria > Burkholderiales > Burkholderiaceae > Ralstonia > Ralstonia psammae. Next base: position 77,663 of record NZ_CATZBU010000014.1, on the reverse strand, counting down.
AGGTCTGTGCGAGCTTGAGCTGCGAGTCCATCGACGAGTTCCACATCATGTCAGCCGAGGCGCCGCCGGCAGCCTGCTCGCTGATGAATCGGTTGTACAGCTCGCTGCTGTTCATGTCGTTGTACTCGACCTTCACGCCGGGGTAGAGCGACTCGAAGTCCTTGATCAACGGATCGGCGGCCTTGGTATCGGTCGTCGCATACACCACCACCTTGCCTTCCTTCTTGGCGGCAGCGATGGTGTCGGCGTAGCTGGCGGGGTAGCCGGCCGGGACTTGCGCGAAGGCGGCGGTGCTGAGGGTCAGTGCGGCAGCTGCAATGGAAGCGACAGCGGCGTACGCGGGCGTAAAGCGGCCACGAAGCATGGGTTTGTCTCCTGTTTGCTTGTGATGGTGTGGGGCCGGCTACTTATGACTTGTTACGTGTAGCTCGGACGGATGGCCCCAGGTGCGGCGGATTATAGAAATCGCGCGCTTTCGTCACGCTTTCATTGCGGCTGCTGCGTCGCAGCATGCTCGGCGGAGGCCGCGGCAGTCGCCAATGGCACGCGAATCCGAGCCGACAATCCGACGCCGCCGTGCTCGTTCGGCTCGCCGTCAGCCAGCTCGATCTGCCCGCCGCTGCGCGCTGCATAGGCACGTGCGATGGCCAGGCCGAGGCCGGAGCCTTCGGCGGCATAGCGGGCATCTTTGGGCGCGACTTTGGGTTTACCCGTGCGGCTTCCGACCTCGTGCGCACGGCGGAAGCGCTGGAACGCATGTGCGCGCTCGTCGGCATTCATGCCGGGCCCGGTGTCGTCCACGCAGACCAGCGCGGCATCGCCATCCGCCGCGGCGCGTACGGTGATGCGTCCGCCGGCCGGTGTGTAGCGGATGGCGTTGTGCACGAGGTTGGAGAGCGCCTCGCGCAGGAAGGCCGGATAGCCGATGACGGGTAGCGTCATGACGAGGCCGCCGTCGTCCCAGCCGAGGTCCTGCTGTTTTTCTCGTGCCAATGGCAGCGCGTCGACGACCACGTCGCGTGCCAGTTCACCGAGGTCGAACGTTTCGGCCGGCGCATCCTGCCCCGCATGCCGCGCGCGGGCCAGGGCGAGCAATTGCGTGGTCAGCCGGTTCGTCGACTGCAGGCGCGCGATGATGGCGGACAGGCTTTCGCGCACGCGCACCGGGTCGGTTTCGCGTAGCGCGTATTCGGCTTGCGTGAGCAGCACGGCCAGTGGCGTGCGTAACTGGTGCGACGCATCGGCCAGGAACTGGCTTTGTGCCTCGGCAAGTTCGGCGTAGCGATGAATGTGGTGGTTGATCGCGTCGACCAGCGGGCGGACTTCGGCGGGCACGTCGGTGGCGTCGAGCGGTCGCAGGTCATCGGACGCGCGCACGCCGATGCTGCGTGCTAGGCGATTGAGCGGCCGCAGCGCGACGGTCACGCCCAGCCACAACAGCGCCGCGCTTACCGCCACCAGCGCCGCATCGCGCAGCAGCGTGCCGTGCCACACCGACTGTTGCAGCGCGCGCCGCGTCTCGATGGTTTCCGCCACCTGAATGACGATGCGCGCCGGCAGTCCGGGCTGATACAGCGGCTTGGCCACGGCGGCTACGCGTACGGGCTCGTCGTGGTACGTCGCGTCGTAGAAGAGCGGGGTGTCGTTTTCCAGCCGCGTGACTGGCAGCGGCAGATCGTCGTAGCCGGTGAGCGCGGTCTCGGGCGCCTTGCCCGGCAAGGGCTCGAATGCGACGCGGTAATAGACATTGCTCTGCGCGGTCGACTCGAACATGGACAGCGCAACATATGGCACGTTGACCTGGACCTGGCCGCGCTCGATCGTCACGCCGTTCTCGATCGCGCGCACCGAGCCGAGCAGGGCGCGGTCGTACGCGCGATCGGTCGCGCCACGCAGCGCCTGGTACGCCGAGACGATGTCGATGGCCAGCACACCCACCAGCCCTGGCAGCAGCAACCAGAGCAGCGTGAGTTTCAGGCTGCGCGGCAGCCAGAGCCAAGCGAGCCGCCGCATCATGCGCTGCTGTCGCCGGCGGGGGGCGCTTCACCATCGCCGGCTTCGAGCATGTAGCCCAGCCCCCGTACGGTGACGATCTGCACGCCCGTGCCCGCCAGCTTCTTGCGCAGGCGGTGCACGACCACCTCCACGGCGTCGGGGCTCGAATCGCTGTCCAGGTTGAAGACCTTGTCGAACAGATGCACCTTGCTGATCGGTTGGCCGGTCTTGTGCAGCAGCGCCGACAGCGCAGCGTGTTCGCGCGGCGTGAGCGACAGCGGCTCGCCCGACAGCAGGAATGCCTTGCGTCCGGTGTCGAACTCCAGCGGCCCGCAACGCAGGCGCGGGAACGCCCGGCCGCGGCTGCGGCGGATGAGCGCCATCAACCGCGCTTCCAGCTCGGACAACGCGAAGGGCTTGGTGAGGAAATCATCCGCGCCGGCATTCAGCCCGCGCACGCGCTCGTCCAGCGCGCCCTGCGCGGTGAGGATCAACACTGGCGTGCGGTCGTCGCGCGCGCGCATGTCGGCCAGCACGGCAAAGCCATCCTTGCGCGGCAGACGCAGGTCCAGCACCACCGCGTCAAACTCTCCGGAGCCGAGGAAGGCTTCCGCGAAGACGCCGTCTGCGGCGCGCTCGACCACGAAGCCGCTTTGCGCCAGCGCGCGCGCCAGCCATGCGGCCAATTCTTCCTCATCCTCCACCAGCAAAATCCGCATCGGGTGTCTCTCAATATCGTTCTGGCTACTTTTTCATGATAATGCGTGGCGCCCTGATCTCGGCCACATCGCCGATCACACCGTTCACCTGATGCGCCGCATAGATGCGCTTCAACCGGCATGTCGTCCATCCCCAATTCCCGTCGCCGCTGGCTTTGTCAGACCGCCGCCTTGCTGGCTGCAAGCGGCGTCGTCGCGCGTGGGGCGCACGCGCAGTGGCTGGCCCGTCCGGCGCCGGAACTGCCGTCGTACTACCCGCGCGACTACGGCGCGATGATCGACGCCGCGCGCCGGGAAGGCCGTGTCACGGTGTATTCGACGACGGATTTCTCCGCCGCGTACCCGCTTATCCGCGCCTTCGAAACGCGCTACCCCGGCATCACCGTCGATTACCGCGAGCAGAACAGCGACGATATCTATCGCCGCTTCCTCGCTGAATTCGCTGCCAAGTCGCCCGGCGCCGATGTGGTCTGGAGTTCGGCCATGCCCGAGCAGTTCAAGCTCGTGAACGACGGCCACGCACTCTCGTACGCATCGCCCGAGCGGCCGTACCTGCCGTCGTGGGCCATCTGGAAGAACGAGGCGTACGGCACGAGCTACGAGCCGGTCGTCTTCGTCTACAACACGCGTCAGCTGCCGGCGGAGTTGATCCCTTCCACCCACGCCGACTTCGCCCGCATTCTGAATGGCCATCGTGACTTGCTGCGCGGCCGCGTCGCCTCGTACGACATCGAGCACTCTGGCTCCGCTTTCCTCTTCGCCGCCGAAGATGCGCGCACCACGCCGGTCTTCTGGGATATTGCCAAGGCATTGGGTGGCGTCAACGTCAACCTGTACATCACCACGGCCGCGATGCTGGAGCGCGTTGCTTCCGGCGAAAGCCTGCTCGCCTACAACGTGATCGGCTCGTACGCCGCACGCTACGCCGACCGCAACCCAGCGCTCGCCATCAAGATGCCGACCGACTACACGCTGGTCGCCACGCGCGTCGCCTTCATCGCGCGGCGCGCTGCCCGCCCGAACGCCGCGCGCCTCTGGCTCGACTTCATGCTTTCGCGGGATGGCCAAAGCGTGATGGCGGACCGCGCGTTCTTGTTTTCGCTGCGCCAGGACGTAGAGACGGGGCTCACTGCCAAGCGCCTGCTCGCCGAACTTGGCAATACGCATCGGCCCATTCCCGTCGGCCCGGGTTTACTCGCCCATCAAGATCAGCTCCGCCGTGCCGATTCCCTAAAACGATGGCACGCTGCACTCGGTCGATAAAAAGAGAACAAAAGAGCACTTGTCGCCATAACGTGGTGCGAAGGCGACAATTCGTAACTGTTACCGACTGCCAACTTTGTTGCACCGGAGGCGGGTGACAATCGCCCGCCAACCCCTGTGCCACCGCGCAAAAAGCGGGTCTCCACCCCCTTCCAAAGGGGGCTGGCGCGTGTTGCCCATGAGCAACAACTTGGCCGCAAATCGCGGCCCAGAGCCAGAAAGGGTTTCCAGAATCCGTCAACGCTGGCCCATAATGCGGTCAGACGTGAGGTATCTGCGTCGTCCATAAGGACAGTCAAGATTTCCCAATCAGTTGACAAGGAAAGTGTCGATATGAAGATGAAACTGTTTGCAGCTGCTGTTGCAGCTCTGGCCGCCGGTGGCGCCTATGCACAATCCTCCGTGACCCTGTACGGCGTGGTCGACGCTGGTCTGACCTACGCAAACAAGGTGCCGGGCGCTACCGCTGGCAGCAGCGGCTCGCGTTTTGGTCTGGATTCGGGCGGCCTGTCGGGCTCGCGTTGGGGCCTGCGTGGCGTTGAAGACCTGGGCGGTGGCCTGAAGGGTATCTTCAACCTGGAAAGCGGCTTCAACCTGGACACCGGCACGTCGGGTCAAGGTGGTCGTCTGTTCGGCCGTAACGCCTACGTTGGTCTGCAAGGCCAGTGGGGTCAACTGACCCTGGGTCGTCAGCAAAACCTGCTGTATGACTTCTCGCTGATCTATGACCCGATGGCAATCGCCACGCGTTACTCGCTGGCTTCGCAAGACCAGTTCTTCGCTGGCCGTGCTGACAACGCCGTCAAGTACATCGGCACGTTCGGTGGCCTGAGCGTCTCCGGTCTGTACTCGTTCAACTACAACGGCAACGAAGTGGCTGGCAGCAACAAGACCGGCCGCGAGTGGAGCCTGGGTGCTAACTACGCTGGCGGCCCGCTGGGTATCGGCGCAGTGTACGACCAGACCAACTCGACGACCGTTGGTAGCGACAACCGCGAACAACGCGCCACGATCGCTGGCACGTACGCCTTCGGCCCGGCCAAGCTGTACGCTGGCTACCGTTGGTACAAGGCTAACTACGCAACTGTTGCTGGCAACGGCAACCTGCGTTCGAACCTGTACTGGGCTGGCCTGGGTTACCAAGCTACTCCGGCTCTGTCGCTGACGGGTACGGCTTACTACCAACAGTTCAAGAACAGCGGTACGGGCAACCCGTGGCTGTTCGTGGTCGGCACCGACTACGCTCTGTCGAAGCGCACCGACGCTTACTTCAACGTGGCCTATGCTAAGAACAGCGGCGGCTCGGGTCTGGGCGTGATGGGCCTGAACGACGCTAGCTACGCTGGCACGACGCTGACGAACGGCAGCCAAGTGTTCTCGGGCACGAACAACAGCAACAACCAGTTCGGCGCCACGGTTGGCCTGCGTCACAAGTTCTAATTTGACGCGCTCGTAAGGGCGCATCGAATTAAACGGTTAAACGCCGATCCCGAAAGGGGTCGGCGTTTTTCTTTGTGCGTGCGATTCGCAACGCTTCTATGCGGCTGACGGTGCCAAGATTGTGCTTGGTTGAGGCTGGCGCGGCCTATGTGCAGGTTTCGGTTGGCGGTAGCAGCCTGAGCGAAGCGTGAGCGGGGCGTCGCCCTGGCTGCTTTGCTACGGTGCGTGCTCGGATGTGCCGTGCCCGTCTGACGGGGCGGGGCAACTCACACCCCTACAGCGCAGCGGTTGGTACGCCGGATCTCCGGTTGGTCGGGAGGGGCAGCGCCAAGGTGCGGGCCCTCTCCTTGCCAACGTACTGGCTTGATGCTTGAGCGTCCGCGCACAAAAAAACGGCGGCACATCTGGCCGCCGTTTTTTTGTGTGTTCCGAAACCTGCCGCTTACTGTGGTTCTTCGTCGTCCTGCGAGGGCATCGGTACGTTGCGACGCGTCGGCGGCGGACGCTTGCCGACAACGATGGTCAGTTCCACCGCCTTGCCCTTACGTGATACCGTCACCTTGGCTTCTGCACCGGGTCGCAGCTGCGCGATGCTGTTGAGCAGGGCAGTCGTGTCCAGGATCGGCTCACCGTTCACGCTGGTAAGAATGTCCCCGGGGCGCAGGCCCGCCTTGTCTGCGGGGCCACCCTGAACCACGGCGGCAATCAGCGCGCCATCCTTGCGCGACAAGCCAAACGATTCGGCAATTTCCGGCGTGACATCCTGCGGTTCGACGCCGATCCAACCGCGGACCACGCTCCCGGTCGAGATAATCGATTCCATCACCTGCTTGGCCAGCGATACCGGAATCGCGAAGCCGATGCCCAGCGAACCGCCCGAGCGCGAGTAGATCGCCGTGTTGATCCCGAGGAGGTTGCCGTCGGCGTCGACCAGCGCGCCGCCCGAGTTGCCGGGGTTGATCGCAGCGTCGGTCTGGATGAAATTTTCGAAGGTATTGATGCCCAGGTGGCTGCGGCCGAGGGCGGAAACAATGCCCATCGTGACCGTCTGGCCCACACCGAACGGGTTGCCGATGGCAAGCACCACGTCGCCCACGCGCACATTCTCCAGCCGGCCCAGCGTAATGGCGGGCAGATTCGGCAGGTTGATCTTCAGGACGGCCAGGTCGGTTTCGGGATCGGAGCCGACCACTTTGGCGTTGGCCTTGCGGCCGTCGGTCAGGGCGACTTCGATCTCGTCGGCGCCATCCACCACGTGGTGGTTCGTTAGAATGTAGCCTTCTGAACTGACGATGACGCCTGAGCCCAGGCTGGCCGTGGGTTCCTGGCGCTGTTCAGGGGCGCGGTCTCCGAAGAAGAAGCGGAACCACGGATCTGCGCTGGCTTGCGGGTTGCTGCCGCGCTTCGGCGCATTCTTGCTGCTGAAGATGTTGACCACCGCCGGCATCGCCACCTTGGCGGCTTCCGCATAGGAATTGCTGGAGGTGCCGCCGTGGCCGATCGGCGCGACTTCCTTCAGCGCGACGATAGGCGAGCCGGATTGCACTGCGACCTTGCCGCGCTGCAGCCAATCAGGCTTGAGCGTGGCGATCACAAACCAGACGGCCAGTACGACCGTGACGGCTTGCGCAAAAAACAGCCAAAAGCGGCGCAACATAGAGCGAAATTGAGTCCAAATGGATCGAAAAGAACTTGAATTGTACTTGAACGACCTGCTGCAGGCGGCCCGTTTTCGGGACTATTGCCCCAATGGTCTGCAGGTACAAGGGCGCGACACCGTTACGCATATCGTGACGGGTGTGACCGCCAGCCTGGCGCTGATCGAAGCCGCCATCGAAGCGCGTGCCGACGCCATCCTCGTGCATCACGGTTACTTCTGGAAGGGCGAGGACGGCCGTGTCGTGGGCCAAAAGCACGCGCGCCTGAAGCAGCTTCTGGCGCACGATCTAAACCTGTTCGCGTATCACCTGCCGCTCGATGCGCATCCCGAGCTGGGCAACAACGCGCAACTGGGTGCGTTGCTGGGCATCTCACCCCAAGGCCGGTTCGGCGACGATGAACTCGGCTGGATTGGCACACTCGCCGAAGCGACCACGCTGGGGACTTTCGCGCAGACGGTGTCGGAAAAGCTGAACCGGGCGCCGCTCGTGATCGGCGAGGAGGGGCGCCCGGTGCGCACAGTTGGCTGGTGCACTGGCGGGGCCCAGGGCTGGTTTGATGGTGCCGTCGCCGCCGGCGCGGATGTGTATCTGAGCGGTGAGGCGTCGGAGCAGACCACGCATCTGGCGCGCGAATCGGGTGTGGCCTATATCGGCGCGGGCCACCACGCCACCGAGCGCGGCGGCGTTCGGGCGCTCGGCAACCACCTCGCCGAGCGCTTTGGCGTGCGTCACACCTTCATCGATATTCCGAATCCGGTGTGATTCAACGTCCGATTAAGGCTTGCTCTTCAGGTTGTCGCGAATCTCGCGCAGCAGGAGGATGTCTTCCGGCGTTTCGGCGGGCGCCGCCGGCGGGTTGGCGTCGATCACGCGCGTGATGGCGCGCACCATCAGAAACACGATAAACGCCAGAATCAGAAAATTGACCGCCATGGTGATGAAGTTGCCATAGGCGAAGACCGGCACGCCTGCCTTCTTCAGATCAGCCAGGGTATGCGGCACACCCGCCGGCGCCTCTGCCAACTGGATGAACAGATTCGAGAAATCCAGCTTGCCAACAATGCGGCTGATCAGCGGCATGATCAGATCATTGACGAGCGAATCGACGATTTTGCCGAACGCCGCACCGATGATCACACCCACTGCCAGGTCGATCACGTTGCCGCGCATCGCGAATTTCTTGAAGTCTTGCATCAGTGCCATCGGTTTTCTCCGGATTGTTTGATTCGAGACAAACGGTCAAGCTAGCGAACGGTTGACCTGAATTGTTGAAAGCGAGGTTGCAAGAGACATGCCGATGCCTTGCCTGTACTGGGCTGGCGGGCAATCGGTGCGTCCACTATATCTGCAACGACCGCCCCCGGCGACCGCTACCGTTGGCTAGGTACGGTCAGGTATAATTTTTGGTTGACGCGAATCTATCTTGATTTCTCACCCTGGGGTCTTGAATGAGTGACCAGCAAAACGTGGACAAGGGTCGCCGTAATCTATTGATTGCGACGTCCGTGGCTGGTGGTGTGGGAGGGGTTGCAGTTGCGGCCCCTTTCGTTTGCACATTCGCACCATCTGAAAAAGCCCGTGCAGCGGGCGCGCCCGTAGAGGCGGACGTGAGTGACCTGGCCCCCGGCCAGATGAAGGTGGTGGAATGGCGCGGCAAGCCGGTCTGGCTGCTCAAGCGCACGCCCGACATGCTGGAATCGCTCAAGAAGACCGATAACGAAGTCGCCGACCCCAAGTCCGACGTGCCCTTCACCATGAAGACGCCGGACTACTGCAAGAACGAAACCCGCTCTCGTGCCGAGCATAAAGACCTGCTGGTTGTGGTCGGCATCTGCTCGCATCTTGGTTGCTCCCCGTCTGGTCCGTTTCCCGCAGGCGCCAACGTGCAGCTCGCCGGAGACCCCGGCTTTGTCTGCCCGTGCCACGGCTCCACGTTCGACCTGGCTGGCCGCGTGTTCAAGAACAAGCCCGCGCCGCAGAACCTCGACGTTCCGCCATACATGTTCCTGTCCGATACGAAGCTGGTGATCGGTAAAGACGAGAAAGGAGAGGCTTGATCATGGCCGAGAAGAAGGTGGAGACAACCGGGCTGCTGGGCTGGATCGATGCACGCTTCCCGGCATCGGAGCTATGGAAGGCGCATCTGTCGGAGTACTACGCGCCGAAGAATTTCAACTTCTGGTATTTCTTTGGCTCGCTAGCGCTGCTGGTGCTGGTGATCCAGATCGTCACGGGCATCTTCCTGGTGATGAACTACAAGCCGGACGGCACGCTCAACGCCGCCGGCATCCCCGTCGCCTATGCGAGCGTGGAGTTCATCATGCGCGAGGTGCCGTGGGGCTGGCTGGTGCGCTATATGCACTCGACCGGCGCTTCGGCGTTCTTCATTGTCGTGTACCTGCACATGTTCCGCGGCATGCTGTACGGCTCGTACCGTAAGCCGCGCGAGCTGGTCTGGATCTTCGGCTGCCTGATCTTCCTGTGCCTGATGGCCGAAGCCTTCATGGGCTATCTGCTGCCGTGGGGCCAGATGTCGTACTGGGGCGCGCAGGTGATCGTGAACCTGTTCTCCGCCATCCCGCTGATCGGCCCGGACCTGTCGCTGTGGATCCGCGGTGACTACGTGGTGTCGGACGCGACGCTGAACCGCTTCTTCTCGTTCCACGTCATCGCGGTGCCGCTGGTGCTGCTGGGCCTGGTGGTGGCGCACATCATCGCGCTGCACGAAGTGGGCTCGAACAACCCGGACGGCGTCGAGATCAAGGCCAAGAAGGACGAGCGTGGGATTCCGCTCGACGGCATTCCGTTCCACCCGTACTACTCGGTGCACGACATCGTCGGCGTGGCGGTGTTCCTGTTCATCTTCAGCGCGATCGTGTTCTTCGCGCCGGAAATGGGCGGCTACTTCCTGGAAGCCAACAACTTCATCCCGGCAGACTCGCTGAAGACGCCGCCGCACATTGCGCCGGTCTGGTACTTCACGCCGTTCTACTCGATGCTGCGCGCGACCACGTCGGACTTCCTGCCGTGGCTGTGGGGCTTCATTGCGATCATGCTGGGTCTGCTGTTCGCCCGCACGAAGAGCATGAACGTCAAGGTGGTGGCCGTGGCTGTGGCCGTGATCCTGGCACTGGGCTTCAAGTTCATCGACGCCAAGTTCTGGGGCGTGGTCGTGATGGGCGGCTCGGTGGTGATCTTCTTCTTCCTGCCGTGGCTGGACCACTCGCCGGTCAAGTCGATCCGCTATCGCCCGGGCTTCCACAAGACGCTGCTGATCCTCTTCGTGATCGCCTTTGCGGTGCTGGGCTACCTGGGCATTCAGCCGCCGAGCCCGGTCGGTTCGATCATCTCGCAGATCGGCACCATTCTGTACTTCGCGTTCTTCCTCGCGATGCCGATCTGGAGCCAGATCGGGACGTTCAAGCCAGTGCCTGAGCGCGTCACGTTCACGCCGCACTGATTCGAGCCGAGCACAAGGACCCATGAAGGACACAAGAATGAAAAAGCTGCTTGCGATTTTCGCCTTGGCCGGTCTCGTGTTTGCCGCGCCCGTGATGGCCAATGAGGGCGGTGCGCCGCTCGACACGGCGCCCAACCAGTCCAGCGACACGTCTGCGCTGCAGCGCGGCGCCAAGCTGTTCGTCAACTACTGCCTGAACTGCCACGGCGCCAGCGCCATGCGCTACAACCGTCTGCGCGACATCGGTTTGAGCGAGGAGCAGATCAAGCAGAACCTGCTGTTCACGTCAGACAAGGTCGGCGACACGATGCACATCGCCATGGACCGCGAGGACGCCAAGAAGTGGTTTGGGGCCGTACCGCCGGACTTGTCGGTGATCGCGCGCGCGCGCGGCAGCGACTGGCTCTACACCTACCTTCGCACGTTCTACCGTGACGACACGCGTCCGACCGGCTGGAACAACCTGGTGTTCGATAAAGTCGGCATGCCGCACGTGCTGTGGGAGCTGCAGGGCCAGCAAGTGCCCAAATACGCCGAAGTGAAGTCCGAGCATGGCGAGGCCGAGAAGAAGCTCGTCGGCCTTGAAGTCTCGGTCCCAGGCAAGATGAATAAGGTCGAATATGACCAGGCGGTGGCCGATCTGGTCAGCTATTTGGACTGGATGGCTGAGCCCGCTGGCAACCTGCGCAAGCGTCTCGGCGTCTGGGTATTGTTGTTCATTGGCGTGTTCTTCGTGCTGGCCTGGCGCCTGAATGCGGCCTATTGGAAGGACATCAAGTAAAATCCGTGTTTTCCGGGCAAGGGCTAGGCCGGTGGAGAACTGGTTCTAGCCCTTTGCCTTTTCGCTTTTTGTGCCGTGGCGATGTCATTTGTCGTCACGGTTGTACCGTCATCGGGCCGCCCCCGGCCCATGCGCCAAGGAACTACAACCATGATGGTCTTGTACTCGGGCACCACTTGCCCGTTCTCGCAGCGTTGCCGCCTCGTCCTGTTCGAAAAGGGCATGGATTTCGAGATTCGCGACGTCGATCTCTTCAACAAGCCGGAAGATATCGCGGTGATGAACCCGTACGGCCAGGTGCCCATCCTGGTTGAGCGCGATCTGATTCTGTACGAGTCGAACATCATCAACGAGTACATCGACGAGCGCTTCCCGCACCCGCAGCTGATGCCGGCCGATCCGGTGCAGCGCGCCCGCGCTCGCCTGTTCCTGTTCAACTTCGAGAAGGAGCTGTTCACGCACGTCTCCGTGCTCGAGAACGAAAAGGGCAAGGCTGCCGAGAAGAATCACGAGAAGGCACGCGCGGCCATCCGTGACCGCCTTACGCAGCTGGCCCCGATCTTCCTGAAGAACAAGTACATGCTGGGCGAAGAGTTCTCGATGCTCGACGTGGCGATTGCACCGCTGCTGTGGCGCCTGGACCACTACGGTATTGAGGTCTCCAAGAACGCCGCCCCGCTGATGAAATACGCCGAGCGTATCTTCAGCCGTCCGGCGTATATTGAAGCGCTGACGCCGTCGGAAAAGGTCATGCGCCGCTGATTGCCGCCGGGTCGCACCGCGCTCGGGTTGGACCTGCGCGCGGCCGCGCCCCACGGTCACTGATTTCATCATGTCGGAAACATCCACCAAGCCCTATCTGATCCGTGCCATCTATGAGTGGTGCACGGACAACGGCTTCACGCCGTACATCGCTGTCTTCGTCGATAACAGCACCAACGTGCCGCGCGAGTTCGTCAAGAACGACGAGATCGTGTTGAACGTGAGCTTTGACGCGACCAGCCAGCTCGACATGGGCAACGAGTGGATCACGTTCCACGCACGCTTCTCGGGCGTGTCGCGCAAGATCGAAGTCCCGATCGAAAACGTGCTCGCCGTGTATGCGCGCGAGAACGGGCAGGGTATGGCATTCCCGGTGGAGCGTAGCACGCCGACGACCCAGGCCGGGACCGAGCGCGAGAACAATCCGCCGCCCAAGCTGGCCGCGGTGGACTCCGAATCGGTGCTTTCGCCGGTCCCTGCCGAAGCGGAAACCGACCCGGAAGACGAGCCGACACCGCCGAATGTGCCGCGCATCGGCGGCAAGCCCGCGCTAAAGGTCGTCAAGTAACGCATGTTAGGTTAGAATCGCGTTTCTTTGCCGGCTTAGCTCATCTGGTAGAGCAGTTGATTTGTAATCATCAGGTGGCGGGTTCGAGTCCTGCAGCCGGCACCAATAAAAACAAGGGGTTACGGGAAACCGTAACCCCTTGTTCATTTTCGGCGGCTGTTGCGCGCTGCTCTGCAGACTTCAGCAATCCGCACTTCCTCAGTTCATTTGGGAATGCCGCCCGTTACCGGAGATCTGCGGGGCGCGGCCGTTGATGAGAAAACGAAGACGCGCATTTCTTACGGCATGGCGTGGAGCTGGACTTCGGTCGACCGGGCACGCCGACACCATGCCAAGGTGGAAAGCTCCAACGGGTGATCCCGGAAGGAATGCCTGAACGAGCACGGGTTCTTGTCCCTCGAGGAGGCCCGGAGCAAAATCGCCGACTGGCGGCGGGACGATAACGAGAGCCGTCCCCACGCCGCAATGCAGTGCGGCGACACCCGCCGAATTCGCCCGTCGGGCACGGAAAAACCTCTCAACGGACCATTCAACCAAGCCAGAAAATCTCCACGTCTGGACGGTGCCAATTCCGGTGTAGGGTCACCAAGGGTTCTCTCATGAGCAGCCTTCTGAACTGGATCGAAAAGCACCCCGCGTTAGCGGCATGGGTACAGGCGGTCGCCATCATTGTTGCGATTGCGGGAACGTGGCTGGCAGGCTGGCTCCTTCAGCGCACGGAAAGGCGCATGGAGAGGCGCACGTTGGCGAAAGCGGTGAGCGAAATTGCCGTGGCGGCAGAGGAGCAGGTGCGACGCGTTGTCAGCGAGCTGCCTGACAGGGAAGCCGTGAGCGCGATCGCCACGGGAGAAAAGTCCTTCGACATTCGCGCGATTGATGAGCTTGAAGCGGCGATCGCCGCAATTCAGCTGCACAACCTCAGTACCCCTGAACTGGTGCGCGACGTCATCGCATTGCTTGCCAATATTCGTCAGCTGAGAGAACGCCTGGCCCATGCAATTGCGACGCATCATCGTATGGACGCCGCGCATTTCAGCGAGCTCTTAGACACACTGACGAAGGTCCACGCGGCGATCATCCAAATCAGTGCGAGCATCGCGACGCACGTGAGCCAAATCTAATGATCGGAGTGCGCTGTGCTGCAACCCTGACAGGGAGGAATCGTCATGCTCGGATTTGACCCTCGTGCCGGCAAATGTGTCTGGACAGTTTTCCTATTTACGCTTGCCGCACTGATCGTCTACAAGATTGCCTCCGTACTGTTGGTCACGGTGTTCGCCGTGTTCTTCAGCTACTTGCTGTACCCGCTCGTCGAGCGACTGGAACGACGCATGCCGAGCAAGGTTCCGCGTAGCGTATCGATCAGCATCGTCTTCTTGCTGGTTATCGTCGTGGTGATCGTTGCGGGCTCGGTGTTTGGTGTGACGGTTCAGGACGAAGCGGGCAGGCTGGCCGATCAACTCCCGAAGTTGCTTGACACCCGCACCATGGAGGACCGTCTTTCCCTGCCGGGCTTTCTGGAGCCATTGCGTGCGCGCATCCTGGAATTCATACGTGAGCAGCTCTCGACGAGTTCAGGCCAGGCCATGCCGCTGGTTCGCAACGTCGGATTGGGTGTCATGCACGCGGCAAGCAATCTCGTCTATCTCGTGCTCATCCCAATCATGAGCTTTTTGATGATCAACGAGGCGCCATCGATCCATGCCGCGCTGCTCTCGTGGATGCGGTCTTCCGACAAGCGCATGTGGGCGAGCATCATTGAAGATCTGGACACGCTCCTGTCTCGCTATGTCAGGGCACTCTTGCTGTTGTCGCTGGCCACACTGATTGTCTACAGCATCGCGTTTTCCTTGCTGGGCGTGCCCTACGCGCTGCTGCTGGCAACCACGGCAGCAGTGCTGGAGTTCATCCCGTTCGCGGGGCCGTTGGCCGCAGTGGTGGCGACGGTCACGGTCGCCGGCTTTAGCGGGTATCCGCACTTGTTCTGGCTGATCGGGTTCATCGTGGCGTACCGCCTGTTCCAAGACTACGTGCTGAACCCCTATCTGATGAGCGAAGGCGTGAAGGTCAGTCCACTCGTCGTCATTGTGGGGCTGCTTGCAGGGGAGCAGCTTGGTGGGGTGGCAGGCATTTTTTTGTCCGTACCCGTGATCGCCGCACTTAAAATTGTGCTGTCACGAGCGTGGGCCGCACACAGCCTAGGCAACGAGGTGCGTTGACCCACGACAGCCTCGTTTCTGTCGCCCGACAGTCATGAATGGCTTGGATACGAATCTACGGTGCGTGGAAAGGAGGCTGCCATGATTGCGCAATCCAATCCGAAGCTGAATCAACTCCTGTCCGTGCTTCCGCCCGAGGAGTGGTCAAGGATCGCGCCGGAGCTTGTTCTGGTCGACATGCCGCTGGGGCATGTTGTCTACGAATCGGGTGACCAACCTGAGTACGTCTACCGATGAGCCATTTTCTCTGCTCTACGATCGAAGTGCTGGACCGGCCGGCCCTCGAACGCCGCGTCTGTGAATGCTATGCCGTGGTCAAACGGGAGTTCGACCGTCTCCTGCCCGCGCTTCAGGCGATCTGATCGTTGATCCCTCGATCCCTCCAGGATCATCGGCGTTTAGGCGGCGACCGCAGCAGTCGCTCAGGGCTTGCGCTGCTTCTTCAGCGCCTCCTTTGTGCAGCCGTACGCGGCTTGCGCTTTCGCTGCAATCGGTTCGACCTCATTTTTCTCCAGCATCACATACCGGCTGTCCCGTGATGGGCGAAAGCGACCTGTCGGCGTGATCCGCCGTTCCGTTGAACCGGGTTCGGCGGCAGCGTTGGGTCGAAACCGAAGACGTGTAGCGCGCCACGCCCCTTGAAGACTTCTTCTTGCGTCGTGCTTCTCCGTACGCTGTCGTACCGTCACCGGCGCGGCTCTGACATAGGCTCTTTCTTGTACGTTGAGACAGGGTGGCAGAGGCATCGACACGGCCGTCGACCGGCTATAAGGCTTGTGCCATGGCCTCGTTGCAGTGCCACATTGTCAGGAGGACATCATGCGCGCAGTGATCTATACGGTCATGGGGATCTGGATCGCCTCGTTGGCCGGTTGCCTGTGGGTTCCTGATGGCGGCTACCACGACGCCAGACAGGGAGGCTATGAAAATGGTCAACGTGGTGGATACGAGGGTAATCGCCATGGCGGTTACGAACGCGACCATGAGGAGTCCAGAGATCATGAGCATCGCTAAGGGAGCCAACACCCGACGCGCCGACTGGCTACCGGGCAACCGCCGTTTTTCGACGGCACAAGGTGCGCCATCTGGCGTGCCGGCGCGTACGGTACCGGACCGTTTTCAAGCCCGTTCCCATCTATCCTTCAAAGAGATGAGGCGCGCTCAGCCTCCCCGAACAGCGATGAAGAAGGGGCGAGCGTCAAGCTCATGATGAAACAACCGTGGAGCGCTTCTCGCCCAGCGTTGGGCACACGGGTGGGGGGGATTTACTAAACGAGGAGGACATCATGTCTCTCGGAATCCTGTTGCTAATTGTCCTGGCCGTTTTGCTGGTTGGGGCGTTCCCAAGGTGGTCCTACAGCAACGGTTGGGGCTACGCGCCAAGCGGTGCGCTCGGCTTGGCTCTGCTCGTCGTTCTCGTGCTGCTGCTCATGGGACGACTCTAAAGCCCATGCTTCGGCACGCCCCAAGGGGCTCAAACATAAGCGGCGGCACAGCGTAAGAATGAGGAGAGCGTGATGCTCGATCAAACCATTCGTCAATTCCCGGAGTTGGAGCGCGATGCGTTTCGTGAGGTCTGCTTGCGCAACGGTCTGGCGCCCGATGGCTTCGACGTATCCTCCGTCGAGCATTTTTCCGGCGCCGCGCCTGCCGAGGCGCTCGACCGCAGCGTCACCGTACGAATGGGCAAGACTGTTCGCGAGTACGACGGCACGCTGGGCCCGGAATGGACCATCGATTTTGAGGACGATATCCGCTCACGCGTCTTCGGATAGATAGGGGGTCAGGTATATCCCCGGCCGCAAAGAGCGTGATCCCTTGACCATCGGTTGCAGCATGCCCGCTTGCGAGGTCCTTCATGAATCCCATCACCGCTTTCCTCGTTGTTCTTCTCCTGGCCTTGGGTGTTGCCACAGGCATGTTCATCTCTGTGCTACTGGCCGCCCTGTTTGCCATCGCAGCAATCCTGCTCGCAGCGACGCTCAAGATGGCCAACGCGTGGCAGAAGTTCGTCATCTTGCGCGCGGGCAAGCTGCAAAGCGTGAAGGGGCCGGGGCTGTTCATGATTCTGCCGATTGTCGACAGCGTCACCGCCGTGATCGATGAACGCATCCAGACCACCGGATTCAATGCGGAGCAGGCATTGACCAAAGACACCGTGCCCGTCAATGTTGACGCGATCATCTTCTGGCACGTCCACGACGCGCAGAAAGCGGCATTGGCCATTACCGACTATCGGCAGGCGATCGACCGCGTCGCGCAGACCTCGTTGCGTGAAATGATCGGCGCGTCGATGCTGTCGGCATTGCTGTCCGATCGCAAAGCAGCAGATGAGCAGTTGCGCGCCGAGATCGGCGAGAAGACCGCCGCGTGGGGTGTGACTGTGTCCTCGGTGGAGGTGCGCGACGTGGCCATCCCCGTCGCACTGCAGGACGCGATGTCCAGGCAAGCGCAGGCGGAACGCGAAAAGCAAGCCCGCGTCATCCTGGGCTCGGCAGAAGCGGCCATTGCGGCCAAGTTTGTTGAAGCTGCAGGCATGTACGAGGGGCATCCGCAGGCACTGCAGCTGCGCGCCATGAACATCATCTACGAGACCACAAAGGAGCGCGGCGCTACGATCCTGATGCCAACCTCGATGGTCGACAGCATGAATCCCGTTGCGGTTGCATTCGGCGTTTCCAGCAGCTCGGAGCCCACGAGTGCTGTCCTGCCGCTCAAGACGGCGGTAGCTGCAGCGTAGCGATATCGCCACGGCATTCCCGCAGATGAGGGAATGCCGTGTTCCATTTCCATCGCCACACCCAGGCTATTTGCCAACCTGGTTGCCCACCACCCCGCCAACGACGGCACCGCCCACTGTCCCTACCGCACTGCCGCCTGTCAGCACCGCGCCCGCGACTCCGCCGACACCGGCACCGATGGCCGTATCCGTACCGCGTCGAGACATCCCGGCACACCCCGTCGCAAGCGTCACGATCAACAACATCGCGCCGCACAGTCCTGCTATTCGATCGTTACGCATTTTGTGCACCTCCGTCTCGATCGCACCCCAAGCATCTTGTTGCAGAGAACGCTGACGCGAGACTTGAATTTTCTGTACAGACCATGAACGGCGTACAGCCCACCAAGTCACCCTCGCGGCCCTAGGTATGTGTCGCGTGAATGCCTCAAGCCTCAATATCCTCGCTCGCTGGACGGGTGTCGGTACGGCGGCAGACGCAACGATCACGCAGCTTGAGGCTCGATTGTCTTCGCGTCTTTGCGCAGGTGGGCGGGCGGCGCAACGGGGCCGCGCGGGGAAATCACGAACCGGGTTTTGTACGGTACCGGGCCGACAGCCCCCTCATCATCCCGTTACGCTGCAGTCACAAATTGCAGTGAGCCGGCACACCCCGGCATACCGAGGCAAACGCCACGAGGATTTCTATGAACAGTTCGCTCAGCCTGTCAAACGGAACGCTTGAAATACGCACGACGCAGCGTAGTGACCGGCGATGGTTTTCTGAATATCGCTTTACGCCCAACAATGGACGTGTCACCCCTTGGGCACAGGCGGCCATTCCGGAGGGATTCGTTTCTCCTGGCCTGGCATTCAGCGCGGGGATACTACTGGGGCAACAATGCGCGGAGCTTGCCCGCTGAAGCGGGCATTGCCATTGCGGCAGAGCTACTGCCGCAAGAGGCCAACCTCGACATGTGCATCACGTGTTTGCGTGTCGATGCCTATAGCAGGAACATCGCCATGGCGGCAACGCCCATGATCGCCGTGGTAGTCCAGCCCAGGACGATCAAGGGTCGGCTTGCGGTGTATGCCCCCATGACGGCGGGTTTCGAGACCAGCAGGATGATGACCACCATCAGAGGTACCGCCACCACGCCATTGATGACAGCGCTCCAAAAGAGCGCTTTCATCGGGCTGATCGGAGAGTACTGAATTGCAAGCCCGGCAAGCACGCTGACCGCAATGATGCTGTAGAACCCACGCGCATCGCTCACCTTGCGTTCCAGGCCCTCCTTCCAACCCATGGTTTCGGAAAGCGCATAGGCTCCCGAGCCGGCCAGCACCGGTACGCCGATCAGGCCAACGCCCAGAATGCCGATGGTGAACAGGAGGTACGCAAAGTCTCCTGCAAGCGGCCGCAAGGCACTGGCGGCCTGCGCCGCCGTCGTGATGTCGGTGACGCCGGACACATGAAGGGTCACGCCTGTGGCCAGGATGATGAAATACGCGGTCACGTTCGAATAGAGCATGCCGCTCCACGTGTCCCACCGGATGCGCCGGAGTTCCGTGCCAGCCTTGGCGCCATCACGCTTTAACGATGGGCGCGCACGCATGTCCTCAACCTCCTCGGACGCCTGCCAAAAGAAGAGATAGGGGCTGATGGTGGTACCGAACACCGCGACGACCATGGACGCGGCGCTCGCGTTGAGCTTGAAGCTGGGCCACACCGTATGCAGCGCGACTTGGCCCCACGGCACATGCACGGTAAACAAGACGGCCGCGTAGGCCAGCAAGGAAGCCGTCAGCCACTTCAGGAAAAAGACGTAACGATGGTAAGGAACGAATATCTGCAGCGCCAGCGTGCCGAATACAACGAACGCTGTCATGAGATGCCGGTCGACACCAGAAACAAGCTCCGCAACCTCGCCCATCGCCGCGACGTCAGCAGCGATATTCAGGGTGTTTGCGACAAGCAATAGCAGCACCACGCCGCGCAGCACAATCGGCGGGAAGACATCCTTGATATTGGCGGCGAGCCCTTTTCCGGTGACGCGTCCCATGTTTGCGCACATGGATTGAATCGCGGCCATCAAGGGGAAAGCGAGCGGCATTGTCCAGAGCATGTCCAGGCCAAACTGCGCGCCGGCCTGCGAATAGGTCGCAATCCCGCTCGGATCGTCGTCGGCGACGCCGGTGATGAGGCCAGGGCCAACGCGGGACAAGGGATGCTCTTTCAAGCGCGCCCGCAACGTGCGATACAGATTGGCCCGGGGGCGTCCGCTGGCATCCATTTTTGGCGTCCTCTTACCTGGGCTTGGCTGGAGATGATCATAGCGCCTTACCACGAACCAAAAGCATCGTTAGGTGCGCAAATCTGTCCTGCAAATCGGTGCGCATTGTCTACGTACTGAATGTGGAGGAGCGCATCCAAGGCGCGCGAGCGACACCGGACGCATGTGGAACTCTGCAAGCACCCCAGCACGAGGCGAAAGGGCTCTAATAGCTCACTCCCGTGGCCTTTTCATCGCCTCCGCTTCCTGGGCAGCGTTTCGCTCTTCATAGGCTTCAGTCGGCTCCATTGCCTCGTCCACGGAAGACGCGGCGCGCTCTGCAGACGCTTTCGCTTGATCCAGAAATTCAACCGACTCCTCCTGTGTGTCAATAGGAGGGGTCAGCATGTCTTTGAGCATGGCCTTCAATTCTGGCGTGTCCCACGGTTCATGCCGCTGCGCTTTGGTCTTGATGTAATGACGGATCTCAGCATCCTGGGCGGCGGTCAACGGGAGGCCTCGAAAAGTACGTCTTGGATTGGTATCTGGCATGACATCTCTCACATAATCGACGATTGAAGAATCACGGATGAACTCATATGCGACCTTTTTCACCTGCATGCCGCTTTCGGTTCTTGGGTGAAGATCGGCGATTTAACGGAGTTGCACCATTCGTTGCTACGGGGGGGCACGTGCTTATCCGAACACACGCGCACGGATATGTGGCCTACTGACGCGCTGGTTCAGATTTGCCCCGTGAGCATCAGCACGAGCACGAAAAGCACAAGAACGCCAATTGCTCCGCTCGGCCCGTAACTCCACTCAGTGTTGTAGGGCCACACCGGAACCGCGCCGACGATGGCGACGGCCAAGATGGCGAGCAGTAGGGCACCGACAGACATGACGCGCTCCTCGTGCAGGCTCCCGTGCGGGTAATCTGGACGACGCTGCGTCCCACACGCTTGCAGTGTCAAATCGAGCCCCGAGCCGCAGGCGCTCTCATTGAGAGAGCACAGTTCCACGTCAATCAAGGGTAAAAGCTAGGGAGCGTAAAGACGGTCCGGTACCGTACATGGGCGCAGTCAGCTTGGCGCTTCCAGCGGTGCCATTATTGACAGGCCGGCGCATACGAAGGCAACGCGGCCAACGCACCTAAAGCCCGATCGAACTCCCACGCAGGTAAGGCGCCTACTGGGCGCTCCCAACGGCACTATCCAATCTGGGTTCGCTGCATCAGATGCGCATGACCGTTGCAATAGCCGCCATCGCTCCTGGTTTGATGCACTACGCTTGCAGAGGCGGTAGAAAAAAGGGAGGCGCAGCATGAACCGCATGACCGAGTATCGTGGCTTCGAAATTCATTTGCAGTTGGTTGGGACTCACAAGGACATGTTCGAGCTGTGGTTCAGCATCGACGGCCCCATGAAACCGCCCGGTGTCGTAGCAATAGGCAAGCGCATCAAGGTCCACGGCGGCCCCTTCTCTCGACGCTGGGCGTACCTGATTGGCGAATTGGCAGGCCGCGCCGCGGTAGACGTCATTCTTGGCCCCGAAGACGAGCCTTCTACGATAGAGACGAGCGATACGCCGTAACTTCAGCACCTCACCACGTGCTGATTCCTTGGGCGGTGTCGATTGGCATGCTGTGTTTCAGATCTGCGTCTGACAGGGCCGCAACTTCCACGACCGGCCGCGACAGTGCGACGTTGCCAAACACCAGGGCAATGGGCACGTCTGCCGCATCGCGGCCGGTGCCGATTCGCAGAAGCCCCATGGGCACCGACGCTTGCGAGGGGTCGACCAGATACCATTGGTTTCCCAGAAAGACCTCCACGAAGGCGTGGAAGTCGGGCGATCCCAGCGATGGATTGGCACCATAGTCGAGACTGGTCGCGAAGCGAGCCGGTATGCTCAGCGCACGGCACAGTGCAATCATCAAGTGTGCGTAGTCGCGGCACACGCCCTTGCGCTCCACGAGTGTGTCGACTGCAGACGTCCGCTCGCTCGTCGATTGCGGTGCAAATCGTACATAGCGACAGACCCAGTCCCGAATCCGGATAACGAGTGGATAGCCGCGTTGGCCGCCGCCAAATTCCTGCTGCGCAAACTCCATGAGCCGGTCCGATTCGCAATAGCGACTGGGGGTCAGGAATGGGATGACGTCCAGCGGTAAATCTGCAATGGAGGCTTCGTGCAGCAGTTCGGCGGGCGTCAATAGGTGGTCTATGTCCACCGTCGCCTCATAGGTCAAGGTGAAGTTGCCCTGAGGCGCCCGTACACGCAAACGGCGATTGAGCAGGATTGGTTCGGTGTGCGGTACGACCGACATCGCCGGCGTCAGATGCAGGGACTCGGCGACGACCGTCTGGCGAGACGTCATCGCGGCGTGAACATTGAAAATGAAATCCGCAGTGGCATCACGGATCTCATAGGCCAAGCAGACTGAGTAGCGCATACGAACCATACGACCCTCCTGTAACCCCCGGAGCCCCGCGGTTGTTGGCAAAACAAGCGATGAGCGAAAAGCAACGTCGGGGGTGTCCCGACCATTGCTTACCAACGGGTGGGCGATCACTAGAAGGTCATGGACTGACCGGGAACGAGCCCATCGATGATGTCTTCAGCACCCTTCGTAGCCGCACGTTTGGCGGTACCGATGCTCTCCCATGGCTCACCGCTCAGACGAAAGATATTTGAGTGCTCCGTATCCGGAGACGCACCTTCGAGGCAGATCACCACAGAGGCGCTGTATGACCGGTCTGGACGCCGCTCATGCCATTCGCGTGGCGGGGTGAATTGATAGACCAGGGGGTAAATATCGTACCCCTTGTAGCGGCAAGTCGGATAGGCATCCACGGCAATCTCCATTGAATGGAGCACCCGTTGTGGCTATAGGTATGTTTCGCGCGAATGCCCCAAGAAGCAGCATCGTCGTTCGCTGGAAAGGTGTCGGTACGGCAGCAGACGCATTGATCGCGTGGCCTGCACCAGCTTCGAACTGAGGCACCCACAACGGACCGGCTCCTGTACGGTACCGATGCCAGGTTTGACGCGGCAATGGAAAGCTTCGGAAACGCGACCGTGAGGAAACGCACGCTAGCGTCGCGCCCATCATGTGATGCGGGCGGCATCGCGTGTGGCGGGTGCGCGCCACGCATCTACGACGATGCCTTTGCTGGTGCGGGATGCCATGCGGGGCACTTGAGGAGCAGGACCTACGTCAACCCTCATGCCCGCACACCTCGCTGGCGTGCCAGTTCCGGACCACTCGCTCGCGCGCGATTCAGCCTCGCGAGGCTCAACCGCGCCGCACCCAGATCACCTTGCCGCCCTGAATGCCCAGGTTGCGGCGGTCTTCGCGGTAGTCCATGGTGCCGGGCAGGGCTTTGCCATCGCGCTCGCTGACGCGCCAGGGGCAACCATTGAGCAGGGCCGTGACATCCTGTTCGGATTTGCCGATCAGGGCGTCGTCGGGAGCGGCGGCCGCCTTGCATGCGGCGGCGGGTGGTGTGTGCTCGGTCATATTGGGTTCGCCCCCGTTCCTGGCTTGCTCTGAGCCAGCCGTCACGCAGCCGGCCATGCCTGCTATGGCTGCAATCGTGGTGAGCAGCGTTGCTAAGCGCGTCATACAACCTCCGTCTGCGATCGCTGTGATCGCTGTGGTGAGCATCCCCGGGGTGATGCACTCGATCATGGCGGCAGTGTACCGATCCAGGCTTGCGAGGCGCCTCACGCCGGGGTGTTGCCGCCGCGCAATGCGCTTCGCGACGCCCCCAAGAAAACGCTTGCCGCCGTCAACGACACTTTGTTACTCTGCGCCCCGTCATAGCTACGGAGATCATCTCCATGGACAGTTGTTCTAGTCGATCCTCGATCGCACATTGAACGGCTAGACAGTCTCGGCGCACCGTCTTCGCGCCTCACCACTGCCTGGCCGTATTGCACGGCGGGTGGTGGCTCTTGTGTGGGTTCTCTGCGCAAGCCCCTTCCTGAAATCGATTGTTGTATCCGGCACGGCCGCGTGGCTGCGTGCGTTTGCGCGCGCCATGGCAAGGCGCGTGGCCGGCGTTTGCCTACGCCTGTCAGAGAAGCAGGCGGGGGAGGTCTCATGCTGTTTCTCTCGATGCTGCAGTACGTTTGGGCGGTGGTGCGCCCGCTGGTTTGGGTTCGCGCGCTGATGGGCGTGGCGGCGGTGTTGTCAGTCATGTCGATGGCGTATGCGGCGGATACGCCGGCTTCAGCGGGTGAGGTTCCGCGCATCGCCAGCGGCGAGCTGGATGACCGCTTCGGCTTCCATGGCCAGACCACGTATGTGTGGCAACGCAAGCCTGCATTCGACGCTGCATACAGCGGTGACAACAGCCTCGGGGCCGCTCGCGCGAAGAGTTATTCCTTCACGGCCACGCTCGATCTGGGGATGCGCTTGTGGAAGGGCGCCGAGTTCCACTTCAATCCGGAGGTCGCGCAAGGCGTAGCGTTCTCTGAGCTGCATGGCCTTGGCGGCTTGCCCAACGGCGAACTCGCCAAGACGGCAGGGACGAATCCGACGCTGTACCGCGCCCGCGCTTTCCTGCGCCAGACGTGGGGCCTGGGTGGCGACACGGAAAAGGTCGACGCCGATTTCAACCAGCTCGCCAATGTTGTCGACAAGCGCCGTGTGGTGCTGACTGCCGGCAACTTTGCCGTGCCGGATGTGTTCGATGCGGTGTCCTATGCGCAAGACCCGCGTACACAGTTCCTGAACTGGTCGTTCATGGCGCATCCGTCATTCGACTATCCCGCGGATGCGCGTGGCTACAACTGGGGCGTGGCGCTCGAGTACATCGACAGCGAGAACGGTTGGGCGGTGCGCGCAGGCCGCTTCCTGCAGCCGGAGCAATCGAACGGTTTGCCGCTCGACACGCGTTTCCTCAGACACTACGGCGACATCCTTGAACTGGAGCGCCGCTACACGCTGTTCGGCCAGGAAGGTACGGCACGGCTGCTCGGTTGGCGCAACCAGGCGCGCATGGGCCGGTTTGACGATGCGATGGCGCTG
Organism: Ralstonia psammae; assembly: GCF_958405935.1. Taxonomy (NCBI): domain Bacteria; kingdom Pseudomonadati; phylum Pseudomonadota; class Betaproteobacteria; order Burkholderiales; family Burkholderiaceae; genus Ralstonia; species Ralstonia psammae. The sequence goes on along the minus strand of NZ_CATZBU010000014.1, from coordinate 52,765 downwards.
GGTGCGGCCACGGGCGCGGCGCCCGACCTCGGGCTGGTGCGCAAGGAGCACGCCAAGTTGGGCGTGGGCGTTTCGTTCGAACAGAAAGCCGGCGACAACCTCGGCCTGTTCGCGCGCCTGAACTGGTCGGACGACAAGACAGAAACGTACGCCTTTACCGAAGTCGGCCGCAGCGTGTCGTTTGGCGGGTTGCTCAAGGGCACCGCGTGGCGCCGCCCGAACGATGTGCTGGGTGTGGCCGTTGCGGTGAACATGCTTGGGCCGGATCACCGCGCCTATCTGGCTGCGGGCGGCAGCGGCGCGTTCCTTGGCGATGGCGGCTTGAACTATGGCCACGAGCGCGTGCTGGAACTGTTCTACAGCCTGCAGGTGGCCAAGGCGCTGGCGATCAGCCCGGATTTCCAGCTCATTCAGCACCCGGGCTACAACCGCGACCGCGGGCCGGCCAAGTTCGTGGGTGTGCGCGTCCACGCCGAGTTCTAACCGTAGGAGGACCCATATGGACAGTCCGAGTCGACCTTACCCAACGTCTCTTCCCCACTAGGCGAGTCCGCCGCACGGTTGTTCCTTGCTGCTGACTTGCCGACCAGGCAAGGCAGCGGTGTCTGCATCGCTCCTTGATCGTTTCGACAATGCCGCCGCGTGTGTGCAACGCGTGCGGCGATGGCTGCGTGCCGTGCGTTTGCGCACGCGGCGAGGAGTGTGTCATGCGCAAATTCAATGTACCCGCCCGTCGTTTCTCGGCGATCGCACTGCTGTTCAGCTCGCCGTTCGTGCAGGCCCGGGCCGGTGCGCCCGAGCGTGCCGACGCGGCTTCGGCCACCTTCAACCGGCGTGCAGGTGACGGCGGCCAAACGCTCTCCAATCACGGCTATGCGGCCGCAGCCATCCGGCTGTCGCGCACGTACTGGTAATCCAACAACACCTATCTACTGGAGGTCGATATGACCCAATTCGCTTCGGGCATCGACGCACCACCACGTCATGCCGTGCTCGACGATGCCCACGTGGGCGACATTCGAGGTGCACTCGGCACCATCGCGCACCACGATACGGGCGCGCGCAACAGCTGGCGCGCGCGTTTGCGAACGTTGCTCGCCATCCTCGGGCCTGGACTGATCGTGATGGTTGGCGACAACGATGCTGGCGCCTTCGGCACGTACACGCAGGCCGGTCAGAACTACGGCACCACGCTGCTGTGGACGCTATTGCTGCTCATTCCGGTGCTGTACGTGAACCAGGAGATGGTGCTGCGCCTGGGGGCTGTCACGCGGGTGGGCCATGCGCGGTTGATCTTTGCGCGCTTCGGCAAGTTCTGGGGCAGCTTCTCCGTCATCGATCTGTTTCTGGTGAACGCGCTCACGCTCGTGACGGAGTTCATCGGCATCAGCCTGGCGCTGGAGTACCTCGGCATCCCGCGACACTGGGGCGTGTGCGCGGCGGCAGCGCTGGTGATGCTGGCTGCGTCCACCGGAGACTTCCGCCGCTTCGAGCAGTTTGCGCTGGTGCTGGTGGCAGGCAGTCTCACGCTCATCCCCGTGTTCGTGATGGTGCATCCGCCGGTGGGGCAGGTGACGCGCGACTTTTTCGTGCCAGCGTTGCCGGCGGGTGCACCGTTGGCCGAAGTGATGCTGCTGATCATCGCCATCGTCGGGACGACGGTGGCACCGTGGCAGTTGTTCTTCCAGCAGAGCTACGTGATCGACAAGCGCATCACCGCGCGCTTCATCCGCTATGAGCGCGCGGATTTGTGGCTCGGCATCGTGCTCGTGATTGCCGGCGCAGTGGCGATGATCGCCTTCAGCGCCCAGGCCTTTCACGGCACGCCGGAGTTCGGCAACTACACCGATGCGCTGGGCACGGCGCAAGGCTTGGAGCGCCACTCGGGCCGCTGGGCCGGTGTGCTGTTTGCGATTGCGTTGCTGGACGCCAGCATCATCGGCGCGTGCGCGGTGTCATTGTCGACCGCGTACGCGATTGGCGATGTGTTTGCCGTGCGGCATTCGCTGCATCGCAAGCCGACGGAGGCCAAGGGCTTCTATGCCGTGTACTTCGGGCTGACATTGCTGGCTGCGGGATTGGTGCTGACGCCCGGTGTGCCGCTCGGTCTGCTGACCAATGCCGTGCAATCGCTGGCCGGGGTGCTGCTGCCGAGCGCCACAGTGTTCCTGCTGCTGTTGTGCAACGACAAGGCGGTGCTCGGCCCATGGACGAACGGCCGCGCGATGAACATCTTCACCGGCGGTGTGGTGGCTGTGCTGGTGATGCTGTCGGTCATCCTCACTGCGGCAGTGCTGTTCCCGGGCATTGGCGAATTCGAGATCGGCGCCATCCTGATCGGCGGCACGCTGATCGCGGTGGTGATGTCGCTCGTGCTGTGGCGTATCGAGCGACGTACCTGTCGGCCGCATCATCCGCAGCGTGTGAGCGTGCTGGACCGTGATCACTGGACGATGCCGCCCCTCGAGCAACTCACGCCTGCACGGTGGACGCCGCTCAAGCGCACGTGGATGTTCGTGCTCCGCGGTTACCTCGTAGTGGCGGCGGGGCTCGTGCTGGTGCGGATTGCCGGTCTGCTCACGCAATGACGCAGTAAAGAGAGGCGCAAGTGGGCCACCCTGGTGGCCTGTTCGCCTTGCCCGCGCCGTGCGCTCGTTGCCGCAGATACGCGCCGCGTCGTGGCAACCCGGCGATGACTTCGCGCTTGCCCAGGCTGTGGGCGAGCCGGCGCCGCGGCGGGTAAGGGCGCAGGAGTGGGAGAGCCGCAGGACCCGGATGGCGACGTGAGGCAGGAAAGCCCCTCCCAAGTGAGAATTATTCTTATTTTCAACTCGACATTTGGGCGCACATTTGGCGACAACGTCGGTTGCGCACCACTGTGGCTGATTGTCGCAGTGCAACAACAGGCACTTTCGATTTGCTTACCCGCAAAGCCGCGTAAACCCTAGCCGTACGGCGAGGGCATCACTTGTCAATCGACGTCCGTTTCTATCTGCCTGAGCAGATAGCGCGATCCGAAGCGCTGTCTGGCGGTAAGATCGCGCCCGCATTCCACTCCCAACCGCGCTCCCCCAACGGGCGCATGACGTAGTGCCTGCTCCGACCTTTTACGCCCCCGATCTGTCGTCCGCCGCTTTGTGCGACGCGGCGGCGCACGGTCTCGCCCATGCCCGGCATGAGCGAAGCCCGCCTCGCCAACTGAGGGCGTTGGGTTCAGCTTCTCCCTGACCGGCGCCCGATGTGATCGAAGATCCGCTGCCGCACCCAGGCGTATTCGGGGTGCCGGTAGTTCGGTTTTTCTCATTTCCCGCGTTTTTCCGCCTGTGGCTGCTGTCTGGGCTGCTGGGCTCCCGTGATGTCCGGAAGCATCGCCGGCGCAATTGTGCAAGACATGAAGAACACACTCGTTCCACATATGAAGCGGCTCCTCGCCGCAAGCCTCCCGCTCCTGCTGGCGGGTTGCAACCTGACGGTCCTGGACCCGAAGGGGATGATTGCGGCTGAAGAAAAGACGCTGATCCTGGTGGCGACCGGCCTGATGCTGCTGGTGGTCATTCCCGTGATCGTGCTGACACTGGTGTTTGCGTGGAAGTACCGCGCGTCCAACACCAAGGCCCGCTACGAGCCGGACTGGTCGCACTCCAACGCCATCGAGGCCGTGGTGTGGCTGATCCCCTGCCTGATCATCATCGTGCTGGGCGTGATCACCTACAAGTCCACGCACGCGCTCGACCCGTACAAGCCGATCGAATCGGACGTGAAGCCCATCACCGTCGAGGCTGTTTCGCTCGACTGGAAGTGGCTGTTCATCTATCCGGAACTGAAGATCGCGACGGTCAACCAGCTCGCGTTCCCGGCCAACACCCCGATCAACTTCAAGATCACGTCCGACACGGTGATGAACGCGTTCTTCATCCCGCAACTGGGCAGCCAGGTGTACGCCATGGCGGGCATGCAGACCAAGCTGCACCTGATCGCAAACGAGACCGGTGTGTTCGACGGCATGTCATCGAACTACAGCGGCTCGGGCTTCACGGGCATGAAGTTCAAGGCCACGGCCATGACGAACGAAGCGTTCGACGCCTGGGTCAAGCAGGTTCGTGAGTCGTCGCAGAACCTGACCAAGGAAGGCTACGCCGAGCTGTCCAAGCCGAGCGAGAAGGTGCCCCCGGCGGCGTACGCATCGGTCGACCCGACGCTGTATCACAGCATCCTGCACAAATACATGGACAAGATGGGCGAAGGGGACAAGGTCCTCACGCTCGACGAGGCGCTCGAAGGCGCCAACTGCACGACGGCCACGGCTGAGGCGGCAACGCGTCCGCTGCCGGTGCAGTCCGCCCTGCCGGCGCCCAAGGGCGTGGCCAAGAATTCCTAGGAGTTGACGATGTTTGGCAAGTTGAGTCTGGAGGCCATTCCACTGCACGAGCCCATCGTGGTCGTGACGGTGTCGGCCATTCTGCTGGGTGGCGCAGGGCTGTTCGGCCTGATCACCTATCTCAAGAAGTGGACCTACCTCTGGAATGAGTGGATCACCTCGGTCGATCACAAGAAGATCGGCGTGATGTACTGCATTCTGGCCATCGTGATGCTGCTGCGCGGCTTTGCAGACGCCATCATGATGCGCTCGCAACTGGCGGTCGCCTCGGGCGGCGGTGCCGGCTACCTGCCGCCTGAGCACTACGACCAGATCTTTACCGCGCACGGCGTGATCATGATCTTCTTCATGGCCATGCCGCTGATGACGGGCCTGATCAACCTGATCGTGCCGCTGCAGATTGGCGCGCGCGATGTGGCATTCCCGTTCCTGAACACGCTGTCGTTCTGGTTGGCTGCCGCAGGTGTGGTGCTGATCAACGTGTCGCTGGGCGTGGGTGAATTCGCTCGCACCGGCTGGCTGGCATATCCGCCGCTGTCGGAACTGGCCTACAGCCCGGGCGTGGGGGTCGACTACTACATCTGGGCGCTGCAGATATCCGGCCTGGGGACATTGCTGACCGGTGTGAACTTCGTCGCGACCATTTTCAAGATGCGCGCGCCGGGCATGACGCTGATGCGCATGCCGATCTTCACCTGGACCGCTCTGTGCGCCAACATCCTGATTGTGGCTGCCTTCCCGGTGCTGACCGTGGCACTGGCGCTGCTGGGTGCCGACCGCTATCTGGACATGCACTTCTTCACGAATGACGGCGGCGGTAACGCCATGCTGTACGTGAACCTGATCTGGATCTGGGGCCACCCCGAGGTGTACATCTTGATCCTGCCGGCGTTCGGCATGTTCTCGGAAATCGTTTCGACGTTCTCGCGCAAGAAGCTGTTCGGCTACACCTCGATGGTGTGGGCAACCGCCGGTATCACCGTGTTGTCGTTCCTGGTGTGGCTGCACCACTTCTTCACCATGGGCTCGGGAGCGAACGTCAACGCGTTCTTCGGTATCGCGACGATGATCATCTCGATCCCGACGGGCGTGAAGATCTTCAACTGGCTGTTCACGATGTACCGTGGCCGCGTCGAGCTGAACTCGATGATGCTGTGGACGATCGGCTTCATGATCACCTTCGTGATCGGCGGGATGACCGGCGTGCTGCTGGCCGTGCCGGGCGCCGACTTCCTGCTGCACAACAGCCTGTTCCTGATCGCCCACTTCCACAACACCATCATCGGTGGCGTGGTGTTCGGTTATCTGGCTGGTATCACGTACTGGTTCCCGAAAGCCTTCGGCTTCAAGCTGGACGAGAAGTGGGGCAAGCGCGCCTTCTGGTGCTGGTTCGTGGGTTTCTACACAGCCTTCATGCCGCTGTATGTGCTGGGCTTCATGGGCATGACGCGTCGTCTGAACCATACCGACAACCCGGCATGGCAGCCGTGGCTGATCGTCGCCGTGATCGGCGCCGCGATCATCGCTTGCGGTATCGCTTCGCAGCTCATCCAGATCTTCGTGAGCATCCGCAACCGTCATGCGCTGGCTGATCTGACGGGCGATCCGTGGGGCGGCCGTACGCTGGAGTGGGCGACGTCGTCGCCGCCGGCGCACTACAACTTCGCCCGCGTGCCGGTCATCCGTGACATCGACGCGTTTGCCGACATGAAGGCGCGTGGTGAAGTGCTGACGCAGGTCGCTCCGAGCTACGAAAAGATCCACATGCCGAAGAACACCGGCGCCGGCTTCTTTATCGGCATGTTCTCGATTGTGATGGGCTTCGCGCTGATCTGGCACATCTGGTGGATGGCCGTGCTGGGTCTGGTCGGCATGATCGGCAGCTTCATCCTCCGCAGCAACAACGACGACATCGATTACTACGTGCCCGCTCACGAGGTTCACGAGACCGAGTCGGCCTACTTCCAACGTATCGGTTCGCAGGCTTAAAAACATGGCTTCCAATGTTCTAGACGGTCACGCCGCGCACGGTCACGCGCACGGCCACGACCACGCGCATGACCATGCGCACCACCACGATGCCGCAGACACCAAGGTCTTCGGCTTCTGGGTGTACCTGATGAGCGACTTGATCATCTTCGCGTCGCTGTTTGCCACGTTCTGCGTCCTGCGCGGCGCGACGGCAGGCGGCCCGACGGGCAAGGAGCTATTCGATCTGTCGTACGTGGCGATCGAAACCGGCATCCTGCTGGTGTCGTCCATCACCTACGGCATGGTGATGATCAGCCTGCAGAACGGCCGCAAGGATCAAGTGATGCTGTGGCTGGGCATCACCTTGCTGCTGGGCGCCGCGTTCGTCGGCATGGAAATCAACGAGTTCCACCACCTGATTGCAGAAGGTGCGGGCCCGAGCCGCAGCGCATTCCTGTCGTCGTTCTTCCTGCTGGTCGGCACACACGGCCTGCACGTGGCGAGCGGCATGCTGTGGATCATCGTCCTGATGTGGCAGATCGCTGCCAAAGGCCTGACCCCCACTCAATCGACCCGCCTGTCGTGCCTGAGCCTGTTCTGGCACTTCTTGGACGTGGTGTGGATCGGCGTGTTTACCGTCGTCTATCTGCTGGGAGCGATGTAATGGAACAGACCAACGCTACGACTGCGATCGCCCACGGCGACGCGCACGGTCATGCAGCCGGCGGCGCCGGCCATGCCACCGTCAAGGGCTACCTGATCGGCTTCGTGCTGGCGGTGATCCTGACGGCCATCCCGTTCAAGATGGTGATGGACGGCGGCTACTCGCACCAGACGGTGCTGGTGACGGTGATGGCCCTGGCGGTCGTGCAGATCGTCGTGCACCTGATCTACTTCCTGCACTTGGACGGCTCGTCCGCCCAGCGCTGGAACGTGATGGCCTTCCTGTTCACGCTGCTGATTCTGGCGATCGTCGTTGTCGGCTCGCTGTGGGTCATGCATAACATGAACGCCAACATGATGACGATGTAACGAGGCTTGGCCTCCCGCTGCATCGGAAGGGCGCCCCTGGTGGGCGCCTTTTCTTTTGCTCGTGCGGCCGTGAGCCCTGGCCTTGCCATGCCCCGGCTTTGTTAAACTCGCCGGGTTCCCCATTTCTGCGTTTCCCCCCGCAATTCCGCCATGTCACAGTACGTTTTCACCATGAACCGCGTGGGCAAGATCGTTCCGCCCAAGCGCCAGATCCTCAAGGACATCTCGCTGTCGTTCTTCCCGGGCGCCAAGATTGGCGTGCTGGGCCTGAACGGCTCCGGCAAGTCGACCGTGCTCAAGATCATGGCTGGCCTCGACAAGGACATCGAAGGCGAAGCCACGCCGATGCCCAACCTGAACATCGGTTACCTGCCGCAGGAGCCGCAGCTCGATCCCGCCAAGACCGTACGTGAAGAGGTCGAGAGCGGCCTGGGCGAAGTGATGGATGCGCAAAAGCAGCTCGAAGCCATCTATGCGGCGTACGCCGAGGAGGGTGCCGACTTCGACAAGCTGGCCGAGGAACAGGCGCGCCTGGAAGCCATCATCGCCGCTGGTGCAGGTGACAACGTGGAGCTGCAGCTGGAAATCGCCGCGGACGCACTGCGCCTGCCGCCGTGGGACGCCAAGATCGAGCATCTCTCGGGCGGTGAAAAGCGTCGCGTTGCGCTGTGCAAGCTGCTGCTGTCGCGCCCCGACATGCTGCTGCTCGACGAGCCGACCAACCACCTGGATGCGGAATCGGTGGACTGGCTTGAGCAGTTCCTTACGCGCTTTCCGGGCACCGTGGTGGCCGTGACCCACGACCGCTACTTCCTCGATAACGCCGCCGAGTGGATTCTCGAACTCGATCGCGGCCACGGCATCCCCTGGAAGGGCAATTACAGCTCGTGGCTCGATCAAAAAGAGACGCGCCTGAAGCAGGAAGAGTCCAGCGAATCAGCCCGCCAAAAGGCGCTGAAGAAAGAACTGGAGTGGGTGCGCCAGAACCCCAAGGGCCGTCAGGCCAAGTCGAAGGCGCGTCTGGCCCGCTTTGACGAGCTGAACAGCCAGGAATACCAGAAGCGCAACGAAACGCAGGAAATCTTCATTCCGGCCGGCGAGCGTCTGGGCAATGAAGTGATCGAATTCACCAACGTCAGCAAGGCCTATGGCGATCGTCTGCTGATCGATGACCTGAGCTTTACGATTCCGCCGGGCGCCATCGTCGGCATCATCGGCTCGAACGGCGCGGGTAAGTCGACGCTGTTCCGCATGATCACGGGCAAAGAGCAGCCGGATTCGGGCACCATCAAGATCGGTCCGACGGTCAAGCTGGCTTACGTTGACCAGAGCCGCGATGCGCTGTCCGCAGACAAGACCGTCTTCGAAGAGATTTCCAACGGTTCGGACATCCTCACGGTGGGCCGCTATGAAACGCCGTCGCGTGCCTACATCGGCCGTTTCAACTTCAAGGGTGGCGATCAGCAGAAGCACGTCGGCACCCTGTCGGGCGGCGAGCGCGGGCGCCTGCATCTGGCCAAGACGCTCATCTCGGGCGGCAACGTGCTGCTGCTCGATGAGCCGTCAAACGACCTCGACGTGGAAACGCTGCGTGCGCTGGAAGACGCCTTGCTCGAATTCGCGGGCTGCGTGATGGTGATCTCGCACGATCGCTGGTTCCTCGACCGTATCGCCACGCACATCATCGCGTTCGAAGGCGATTCGCACGTCGAATTCTTCCCGGGTAACTACCAGGAATACGAAGCCGACAAGAAGAAGCGTCTGGGCGAAGAAGGCGCGAAGCCCAAGCGTATCCGCTACAAGCCCGTTACGCGTTAAGCAGGTGCATCGGGCGCAGGCGCGTCGAGGTTGCTGTCAAACTCGACGCGCTTGTGCGAGCCGTCACAGAACGGTTTGTTCAACGAGTGCCCGCAGCGGCACAGCCACGCCTGGCCTCCCTCCACCGGCAGCTCGCGTCCGCCCTGGGTGACGATCCGGAAGCTTCCCTTGATGTGGTACGGCCCGTTGTTGCGGGCCGTGATGACAACGTCGTCGGCCATGGTGCGTGCTCAGAAGAGGATGCCCTGCATGCGATACGCGAAGCGAGCGGGCTTGGCGTCGCGCATCAAGGCCATGAACTGATCCATGTCCATATGCACGACGTTTTCGTGGTCGCCGGCTTCGAAGTAGACATCGCCGTGGGTCATCAGGCTGCTGTCGATGTAGGTCGGCATGCCGTAGGCCATGCCCACGGGCGGTACGGCGCCTGCATCGCAGTCCCGGAAGACTTCGCGCAACTCGGATTCATCGGCGAGCGTGAGGTCCAGGCGGCCCGATTCCTTTTGCAACTCGGACAGATGCAGGTGATACGTCGATGGCAACACGGCCGCGACGTAGCCGAGCTTGTCTTCTAGCAGCAGCGTCTTGGCCAGACGGTCACCCGGGACATGTGCAGATTGCGCGGTCTCGGTGCTCGTGTGGGTATGCGGATGGCGAATCACCTCGTACAGGCAGCCCTTGCTGCGCAGGCAGCCGTCGAGGGTGCTGGAGATCGACATGACGTCCTCCCGTGTGCTGTGCGGCCGGCGGCGGGATTGCGGTGGCCGCTACGTCAGCATAGGTCGGTTTGCAGATTGCGCAGGCATTCGAGCGTACAAAAGCAACGGGCCGCTCGTGCGAGCGGCCCGTGTGCCGATGTAGCTGCCTGTCGCTGTTAGCGATCCCAGCCGCGGTGCCAGCCGTTATCGTGGCGCCATTCGCGTTCGCGCCACTCATGACGGCGCCATTCGCGCTCACGCCAGTAGTCACGGTCGCGGTAGTAGCCCCCATAGACAACCGGGGCCGGCGCATAGACCGGGGCTGGGCGGTACACCACGGGCGGCGGTGCATAGACAGGCGCCGGGGCCACATACACCGGCGCAGGCACGCCGATCGACACGCCGACGTCCACATGCGCCAGCGCCGCCGTCGAGGCGCACAGCGCGGCGCCACCCAGAACGAATGCGAGCAGTGTGCGTTTCATGATGCTTCTCCTTACGGTTGCGAGGCCGGGGGCTGGAGTGCCATCGACTTCGTGTATCAAGTTCGTGATGCCATTCTATGAACCGCGGGGCGCTTCAGGTGATACGCAAATCCTACGGATGTAACGGAAAGTAAAACGCCCCACCGGCAAAACGCTGGTGGGGCGCGGTATTTCACGTGGCGGCTCGCTCAGCCTTGTGCAGGCTCCCAGGCCGCACGCTGTTCAGGCGACGACCACACCGCCAGATGCAGCGCCGACAGCGAGAGCGGATCCGACAGCAGCACCAACTTCTGCTTGCCCGTGAGTTTGTCCGGGCCGACTTCCAGCGCATGACGCACATGCGCTTCACGCACAGCAATCAAGCGCCGGTCGTGCGGAAAGCGCGTCGTGCCGATCGCGCACATCAGCGCGTTGGTGACGGGGTCGACCACGGCTTGGCGGAAGTCCGGCATCGGCGGCGCATTGCGCAGGTGCTTGCGCGTGGCACGCAGCTCGCGCGGCGGGCGCACTTCCTCGGGGATCATGAACAGGCGCAGGCGCCGCATGCGGCGGCCCAGGCTCACGCGGCTGGAGAACACGGACAGCGGAATCGACACGATCAGCGCGCCCACCACTGGCGAAAGCCACCACAGGAAGCTCGGGTTCAGCCAATACACGATCGCTGCCCAGACGATGCCGATTACGGTGTGCAGGCCGTGGCGGCGTACGGCGTCGCCCCAATGCGTCTGCGCGTCCTCGCGCGGCGGCGACTTCCAGTGCACTTTCCAGCCGAGGAACGCGGCCGTCACGAAGCGCGTGTGGAACAGCATGCGCACCGGTGCGGCCAGCACGGAGAATGCCGCCTCGATCGCCATCGACAACGCCAGGTGGATCGCCCCGCCAAAGCGCTTCGGCCCCTGCGCCCACAGCACGAGCACGCTCAGGATCTTCGGCAGGAACAGCACGGTGGCGGTGGCAGAAAACAGCGCGGCGGCTTTTTCCGGATGCCACTCTGGCCAGATCGGGAAGAGCTGGCGCGGCTGCGTGAAGTATTCGGGTGCGATCAGCGTGTGCTTGGCCAGCAGTGCTGTCGACAGGATCAGGAACAAAAACCACAGCGGTGCCGACAGATACGCCATCACCCCGGTGATGAACACCGCGCGGTGCACACGGTGGAAGCCCGGCGCGCCGAACAGGCGGAAGTTCATGAGGTTGCCGTGGCACCAGCGGCGGTCTCGGCCCAGCTCGTCGAGCAGGTTGGGCGGCATTTCTTCGTAGCTGCCGTCCAGGTCATAGGCGATCCACACGGCCCAGCCGGCGCGGCGCATCAGCGCGGCTTCGACAAAGTCGTGCGACATGATCTCGCCCGACAGCGAGCCCTTGCCCGGAATCGGCGCCAGTGCACAGTGCTTGATGAACGGGTCCAGCCGGATGATCGCGTTGTGGCCCCAGTAGTGCGATTCACCCAGCTGCCAGTAGTGCAGGCCGGCAGTAAACAGCGGCCCATACACGCGCGTGGCGAACTGCTGGATACGCGCATACAGCGTGTCGCGGCCGGCGGCGCGCGGCGCGGTCTGGATGATGCCCGCCGACGGCGCGCCTTCCATCAATTGCACCAGGCGTGTCAGGCAATCGCCGCTCATCACACTGTCTGCGTCGAGCACGATCATGTAGCGATATTTCCCGCCCCAGCGCCGGCAGAAATCGTCGATGTTGCCGCTCTTGCGCTTCACGCGGTGGCGGCGCCAACGGTAGAAAATGCGGCCGAAACCATCGAGCGCGCGGCAGATATGCAGCCATGCGTCGGCTTCTGCCGTGCGGATGTCCGGGTCGCCGGAGTCCGACAGCACGAAGAAGTCGAAGTGCTCCAGATGCCCCGTGCGCTGCAACGATTCGTACGTCGCGCGCAGCCCCGCGAACACGCGCTGCACATCCTCATTGCAGATCGGCATGACGATGGCCGTGCGCGCATCGTCCGGAATCGTAGCGTCGGGCGTGGCGCGGCGCGAGATGACGAAGCGGTCGCCGTGGAAGGCCAGCAGCAGGAAGCCGGTGATGGCCGTCCAGAAGCCCGCCGACACCCAGCAGAACAGCACCGCAAACAGCACGATGATGATGGCTTCGAGCCAGTCGGCGCCGTGATACGGCAGCACCGTGCTCATCGCCCATGTGGCAGCGATGGTCTGCGCGATCATCAGCGCGAGCAGCGTCAGGCGGCGGCGCGCGCCGACAAAGCGCCAGATGCCTTTCGGGTCGGGTGAGTCAGGTGCTTCGTACGGCACCGGCTTCTTCCCGCCGTGCATCCAGCGGTCGATGGCCTTGCGCGTGCGCCAGATCGGCCCGAGCACCCACGGCCAAGGCACCATCGAGCGACGCGCGGGCGTGGGCCCGGTATCCAGGTGGATGCGGCCTTGGCTGTCATGATCGACGGGCGGTGCGGGTTCGACGGAAGGCTCCGTCGATGCGGCATCGGTGCGCGTGGCGCCGTAGGCGGCATCCAGGCGCGAGCCTACGGAAGCGTAGGCCGGGGCGTCGGCGTCGAGCGACGTCGTCTGCGCCGGGTCGAGCTTGGCCAGCGCGCGATGCAGCTTGGCGAGCGCCGCAGCATCGTCGTCGCCGGCTGTGATGCCCGCATTGCGCAGCAGCGCAGCACGCGCATCGGCCGCCAGCGGCAGCGCTTCAAGATAGCGGTCGGCCACAGCATGCGCCGTGGCCGGGCCGGTGGAGGGGGCAGCGCCCGCGGCGCCGCCAGTCTGGGCTGTCGTCACGTTCAGCCCGGAGGTAACAGGTAGCTCCACGTCTCGGAGAGTCCGGTGCCGCCGCTGCGCAGGTAGCCGCGCATTTCGACGGGTTTATCGTCGTCGACCCGCTTGAGGCGCACGGTCACGCGCCAGCCGCCGGTCGCGGTGTTGGGTTGGCCGAAGATCGACTCGATCTTGCCGTTGGCATCTGCCGAGAACACCGGCTCAACCGGTGCATTCGGTGCCAGCTTGGCCAGCGCGGGGCCTTCAAAGTCGACCACGAAGGCGATCGTATCGTCGGGCTTGCGCTCGTCCGGGCGCTTGGTCGTCCAGCCGTGCGAGCGGCGCGTCTGCGTGACCCATGCCAGCGCGGGCTTCTTGTCGGCGTCCTTCTGCCACAGCAGACGGTAGTCGAGATTGAACGGCTGATGTGGCTTGGGCGGGTTCTCGGGCACCCAGTAGGCGACCACGTTGTCGTTGGTCTCGTCGGGCGTCGGGATCTGCACAAGCTCCACGCGGCCCGCGCCCCACTTGCCAAGGGGCTCGACCCACGCGCTTGGGCGCAGTTCGTAGCGGTCGCCGATTTCCTGGTAGCTGGAGAACGCGCGGTCACGCTGCATCAGGCCAAAGCCCCCCGGGTTGGTCGTCCCGAACGAGCTGACCAGCAGGCGCTTGGGGTTCGTCAGCGGACGCCAGATCCATTCACCCGTGCCGGAGAGCACCGACAGGCCGTCGGAGTCGTGTACCTCGGGGCGGAAATCTAGCGCCGGCGCCGGCTGATTCTCGCCAAAGAAGAACATGCTGGTGAGCGGGGCGATGGCCAGTTTGCTCACGTTCTCGCGCATGTACAACTGCGCCTTCACCTCGACCGCCGTGTCGCTGCCCGGCTTGATCACAAAGCGGTAGGCACCCGTGGCGCGGCGCGAGTTGAGCAGCGCGTAGATCGTCAGCTCTTTCGCGTTGGCGGCGGGGCGTTCGATCCAGAAATCGGTGAAGCGGGGGAATTCCTCGCCTGAATTGAGCGCGGTGTCGATGGCCAGGCCGCGCGCCGAGAGGCCGTAGACCTGCCCCTTGCCGATGCCGCGGAAGTACGACGCACCCAGGAACACGATGACCTCGTCCTTGTATTTGGGCGTGTTCATCGGGTAATGCACGCGGAAGCCGGCAAAGCCGAGCTTCTGCAGCTGCCTCGGGTCGAGCTTGACCGGGCCGTAGTCGAACAGCCGCGGATCGAAGCGGATCTCGCGTACGCCGGCGGGCGACACCTCGTTGATCTTCACGGGCTGGTCGTAATACGAGCCCTCGTGGAAGAAGCCGAGTTCGAACGGCAGCTTCTCGCGGCGCCAGTAAGCCTGGTCGGACTTGAAGCGGATTTCGCGGTACTGGTCGTAGCGCAGCTCGCGCAATTCACGCGGCAGGGTGTCGGCGGGCGCCTGGTACGGCTTGGCGGCCAGTTGCTTGGCGCGCGCGGCCACATCGTTGAAGCCAAAGGCCAGCGCAGCATGCGCCGAAGCCAGCGCCAGCAGGCCCACGGCCAGCCGCGCATAGCCGGCTATCGAACGGGTGCGTACCGCGCGAGCGGCCCCCGGCGTGCGGGAGGAAACAGCTGAGGGAATGTTCAAAATGAGATCGCGTCTATGCGGCGGGCCCGAGGAACGTGACGCTTGGGGCCTGCCGGTCATTCGTCTGTGCCGCCGAGATTTTACCCGCCGGACCTTTATGAGATCAAAACCAGCAACATTTTGATAACGTTTGCGGTCGCATCGGGCCGATATCCGCGTCAAATGGCGTGTAATCGGGCGGTATTTGGTGGGTCAGCCGTTCGGTTGAGGGGAACGCACGCCGCCGGCCGGCAGTCAGAACCGCTTTCCGGTGCACCGGGATTCCCGCGTGGCACACTCTCGGCTCTTTCCTCCATGGAGTTCGCATGACCTGCTGGACGCGCCGCGCCGCTGCAACTGCTGCGCTTGCCCTCTCGACCTCGTTGCTCGCGCCCGTGGCGTTTGCTGCACCTGCAGCCAAGGCCGCTCCCAAGGCCGCAGCGCCAGCCAAGACTGTGCGCGACCCGGGCGACGTAGCTGTGCTGCTCGACGCCTTCCCGCTCGGCAAGCCGCTGCGCAAGCTGCCCTCGTGCGAAGACGTACGCGCGAATGGCGGCAAGGATGTCCGCGAATACTGCTCCGACGCGCTTGAATCGCATGGCCGCACGCGCTCGCTGGGTGTGCCACAGGCATCGCGCCCCGAGCTGATGGATGGCCCGCAAGCGGTGCTGCTGATGGACCAGGATGGCAACGTCGCCGGCATGTTCGTGCCGACGCGTGGCGTGGATACGGAGCAACGCGTCTTCCAGGCCCTGTCCGATCGCTATGGCAAGCCCGCGCAGGAAGGCAAGGCGCCGCTCAAGCTCAAGTCTGGTAAGACGGTGGATTCGCTTCGCGCACGTTGGGCCGGCCATCAAACGATCATCACGATGTACGCGATTCCCGAAGAGCCGCAGAACGGCACGGTGGAATTCCTGTGGGCGCCGCGCGCCGGGGCGGTCATGGACCAGATGCGTACAGAAGTGGACCCGAATGCGCCCAAGCCGGCTGCTGCGTCGGGTGTGGCGGCTTCCACGCCCGCCGCGACGGCCAAGCCAGCCGCAGGCAATCCGGCGCCTAGGCAGTGAACTTACGGACACGCGTTCGTAGTTTTCCGTTACATCGCTTACACCCGCATGACGCCGGCGTCGCCCGCACCGGCTTATAACGTCCACATGGCCTCACTAGCGGGGCCGAAGGACGCTAATCATGAAAATCGTGGCTCTGGCCTTGTTGGCCGCGACGCTTGGGGGTTGTGCGGTGTATCCGGCACCGGTGGCCGTGGCACCTGCGCCAGTCTATGCGGCACCGGCTTATCCCGCCTACTACGGCGGCTATTGGGGCGGACCGTCGGTGTACTTCAATTACCACCACCGCTGATCGGCAGTGGGCTGATCCGCGCTCAGCCCGTTGAACGCAGACCCTGCCAGCTCGGCGCCAACGTCTGCGGCAAGCCGAGCAGGTCCAGCACGCGTCCGACTGTGTGGTCGACCAGGTCGTCGATCGTCTTGGGGCGCTGGTAGAAACCGGGCACGGGCGGGAACACGATTCCGCCCATCTCGGTGACGGCCGTCATGTTGCGCAGGTGCGCCAGATTCAACGGCGTTTCGCGCACCATCAGGATGAGGCGGCGGCGCTCCTTGAGCGTGACATCGGCAGCGCGGGCAATGAGGTTGTCCGACAGGCCGTGCGCGACGGCCGCCAGCGTCTTCATCGAACAGGGCGCCACCACCATCGCTTCCGCCGCAAACGAGCCGCTGGCGATGGTCGCGCCGATGTCGCGCACGTTATGCACGACGTGCGCCAGCGCTTCCACTTCTTCGCGTGCCATGTGCAGCTCGTGCTGCACGTTCATCAGGCCAGCGGGCGACATCAGCAGGTGCGATTCCACGCCTGCGGACGCTTCTCCGGCCGAACCTTGCAGGCCCTGCAGAATTTGCAGCAGCCGCACACCGTAAATTGCCCCCGATGCCCCCGTAATCGCCACGATGATGCGGCGCACAGGTGGCGTCTGAGCTGGGGCGTTCAGGGTCGCGGTCATGCTGAAACGAGAACGTGGTTCAAGCTGCCAGCAGCGGCTGCAGTTCGCCGCTCTGGTACATCTCCATCATGATGTCCGAGCCGCCGATGAACTCGCCCTTGATATAGAGCTGCGGAATGGTCGGCCAGTTGGCGTAGTCCTTGATGCCCTGGCGGATTTCATCGTCTTCCAGCACGTTGACGGTGTGTGGCCGGTCTACGCCGCAGGCCTTCAGGATCTGGATGGCGCGGCCCGAGAAGCCGCACATCGGGAATTGCGCCGTGCCCTTCATGAAGAGGACGACGGGGTGGCCTTTGACGATCTGGTCGATCTTTTCGTGCGTGGTGCTCATGGGGAGACTCGATTTGGTGAGGGGCGGCAGCTGGGTTTCCGCGCTGACATCCACATTGGAAAACCCATCTATTTTAGCGAGGAACGCGCACCGGCGTTTTGATCCAGCCATTGCCCGCCGCTGCAGCGGTCGTGGCCGGCCAGGTCTTGCGCGGTGAAGACGTTGGCGAAGCCGGCGCCGCTCAGCAGCGCGCGCACGGGTTCGCCCTGGTCGTAGCCATGTTCGAGCAGCAGCCAACCGCCGCAGACGAGCCGCGCTGGCGCCCCCGCGACGATGCTGCGCAGATGGCGCAGGCCGTCATCGTGGTCGGTGAGGGCGCCGGCGGGTTCGAAGCGTAGGTCGCCCTGGTCGAGGTGCGCGTCGGTGGCAGCGATGTACGGCGGGTTGCTGGCAATCAGGTCGAAGGCGGGCGGCGCATCGGTTTCGGCCAGCGCGCTGTACCAGTCGCCCGGCGCCGCACGGACGTTGACGGCGCCCAGCGCCTTGGCGTTGTCTATCGCCACGGCCAGCGCATCAGTGGAGGCATCGGTGGCCCACACGCGTGCGTCGCGCCGCGCCAACGCAATCGTGATGGCGATGATGCCGCTTCCCGTGCCCATGTCCAGTACGGCGGGCGCGTCGCGTTCTTCGAGCCGGTCCAGCGCCTGTTCGACCAGCAATTCTGTATCGGGACGCGGGATCAGCACGGCTGGCGTCACCTTGAACGTGCGGCCAAAGAATTCACGTTCGCCCAGCAGATAGGCCATCGGCTCGCCGGCCAGGCGGCGTGTGGCGAGTTCGCTGATCTGCGCACGCGCGGCGACGTCGATGGCGCAGGTGTCTTGCGTGATGAGTTGCACGCGCGACAGGCCCGTCACGTGCGAGACCAGCATGCGTGCTTCCAGCGCAGGCAAGCCGGCACGTGCCAGCGCCGTCAGCGCGTCGGCCACGCGAGGCAGGGTTTCGGGCGAAATGACGGGAGCAGACGACACGGCAACAGGCCAGCAGCGAAGATCGGGCGCACAAAATAACACGGGCCCGGCCGATGTGGCGCGGGCCCGCGAGCGGGTCGGTGCGGTTGACCGGAGCTTACTGCTTGGTCGCGTCCTTGACCTTGTTGGCCGCTTCCTTGGTGGCGTCAGCGGTCTTGTCTGCTGCAACCTTGGCCGCATCGGCCGTCTTGTCTGCGGCGCTCTTGGCGGCATCCTTGGCCTGCGACAGGGCACCCGATGCCGAGACCTGTGCATCCGAAGCGGCTTGCGAGAGTTCCACCTTGGCGGCGTCGGCGGCCTTGCTCACAGCGGTGCCGGCGTTGTCGAGGGCCTGTTTGGCGGCGTCCTTCGATTGTTCCATTGCGCTCTTCGCGGCTTGGTCGGTGGCGTCGTCTTTCTTGCCGCAGGCGGCCAGGCCCAGTGCGAGGGTGGTAGCGACAGTGATGGCCAGCAGTTGGGTACGCATTGCGATTCTCCTAATCGTGATGTTGCCGCGCTTGTTGGTGAATGCGCGCCGAATGCGACCGGCTACGCACTCGGCGTGATCGAGATCGATTATAGGAACGCGAGACCGGCTCGCCATCGCGCAAAGCTGTATCAAACGCAAGCGGATGTTACGGAGCGCGCGCTTTTTAACGATCCGGCGCGCTCAGGCGTCTTCGCCCAGCGCGGCGAGCTGCTCTGCCTGGTGCTCCGCAGCCAATGCGCCCACGAGTTCGTCGATGTCGCCGTCCATGATCGCGTCGATCTTGTACAGCGTGAGGTTGATGCGGTGATCGGTCACGCGGCCTTGCGGGAAGTTGTACGTGCGGATGCGGTCGGAGCGGTCGCCCGAGCCGATCAGGCTCTTGCGCGCGCTGGCTTCCTTGGCTTGTGCCTCTCGCTCCTGACGATCCTTCAGGCGCGCAGCCAGGACTTGCATGGCGCGGTCCTTGTTGCGGTGCTGGCTGCGGTCGTCCTGGCACTCCACCACCAGGCCGGTCGGCAGGTGGGTGATGCGCACGGCCGAATCCGTCTTGTTGATGTGCTGGCCGCCCGCACCGGAGGCGCGGAATGTATCGATGCGCAGATCCGCCGGGTTGATCTGGATGTCGGCCAGCGCATCGGCCTCCGGCATGATCGCCACGGTGCAGGCGGACGTGTGGATACGCCCCTGCGCCTCGGTGGCTGGCACGCGCTGCACGCGATGGCCGCCCGATTCGAACTTCAGGCGCGAGTACGCGCCTTCGCCCACCAACCGCGCGATCACTTCCTTGTAGCCGCCAAGATCCGACGGCGATTCGCTCACGATCTCGACCTGCCAGCGCTGCCGTTCGGCATAGCGCGTGTACATGCGCAACAGGTCACCTGCGAAGAGGGCGGATTCATCGCCGCCCGTGCCGGCGCGGATTTCCACGAAGATGTTGCGATGGTCGTTCGGGTCCTTCGGCAGCAGCAGGCGCTGCAACTCGCCTTCGAGTGATTCCATGCGCTCACGCGCCGCGCGGAGTTCATCTTCCGCAAACGCCTTCATGTCCGGATCGGCCGCCAGCTCCTGCGCGGTGGCGATGTCTTCCTGCGCCTGCTTCCACGCGGCAAATTGTGCGACCACGGGCTCCAGCTCGGCGTGTTCGCGCGTGAGCTTGCGATATTGGGCGAGGTTGGCGGTGGCGTCTTCACGCGCGAGCAGCGCGTTGATTTCGACGATGCGCTCGGCCAGTTGGTCGAGCTTGGACAGCATGCTGGGCTTCATTCGGGCAGTCGCGGAGGGAAACGCTGGAAGCGAAGGCGGCGCATGATACCGCGCCAAGAGTTGCGCGCCAGGAGTGAAAACATGCGGCGCGCGTGCGATGCGCCAGCCGCTAGCGCTCGGAGTGGCTGGATTGGCGGAACAGCGCCGGCAGGACGTCGATGAGCTGTTCGCGGCCTTCCCCCTGCGCATGGTTGAGCGCATGCGTCGGGCCGTGGAGGAATTTCTTGGTGAGCGCCTGCGACAGCGCTTCGAGCACTAGCGCCGGGTCATCGCCGCGCGCGAGCATACGCTGGGCGCGTTCCAGTTCACCCTGGCGCAGCGTTTCGGCCTGCGCATGCAGATCGCGGATGATGGGCACCACGCTGCGCGCATCGAGCCAGTGCATGAAGTTCAGCACGCGCGTTTCGATGATGGCCTCGGCCTGCGCCACGGCGGCCTGACGCAGCGCGTTGCCTTCGCGCACGATGGCGCCCAGGTCGTCCACGGTGTAGAGGAACACGTCGGACAGGCGTGCGACTTCGGGTTCGATGTCGCGCGGTACGGCCAGATCGACCATGAACATCGGGCGGTGGCGGCGCTGCTTGATGGCGCGCTCCACGGCGCCCAGGCCGATGATGGGCAGCGTGCTGGCGGTGCACGAGACGACGATGTCGAAGTCAGCCAGCTTGGTCGGCAGTTCGGCCAGGCGCACGGCGCGGGCGTTCAGGCCCTGATTCGACAGCGATTCGGCGAGCTTCTCGCCGCGTTCCAGCGTGCGGTTGGCGATCACCACCTCGCGCGGCGTCTGCGCGGCGAAGTGGGTGGCGCACAGCTCAATCATCTCGCCCGCACCGATGAACAGCACACGCTGTTCCGCAATCGATTCGAAGATGCGCTGCGCCAGGCGCACAGCGGCTGCGGCCATCGACACGGAATGCGCGCCGATCTCTGTCGTGCCGCGCACTTCCTTGGCCACCGCAAAGGTGCGCTGGAATAGCTGATTCAGGTACGTGCCCAGGGCGCCCGCTTCGGTGGCGGTGCGCACGGCGTCTTTCATCTGGCCGAGGATCTGCGTCTCACCCAGCACCATGGAATCGAGCCCGCTGGCTACGCGAAACGCATGACGTACGGCAAGCGATTGGCCGAGCGAATACACATGCGGAGCGAGTTCGTCGGCGTCGATGTTGTGGTGCTGTGCCAGCCAGCGAATCGCATGCTCATGCGCGGTCTGCTCGGGCAGGTTGCCGTCGGTGGCGCAGTAGATTTCGGTGCGATTGCAGGTGGAAAGGATGGCGGCTTCCGCCGTGTTTCTGAGATGCGGCAGGTGCTGGCGCAGCGTGCCCAGGGCGGGCTTGAGCTGCTCGAGCGGAAACGCCACCTTCTCGCGCAGGGAAAGCGGCGCAGTGTGGTGGTTGATTCCGAGCGTCAGCAACTGCATGTGGGGCGGCCGGTAAAAAGGGAACGGCACGAATTTTGAGCACTTTGCATTATAACGCCCGACCCCCGGCTGAGCAGGAGGCAGGTCAAATCTGGTGGCATGTATGGACGAATGTCGATTATTCGTCACGCGCGAGCCGGTGTGCCGCCGTGGCCTTCTGCACCGTCCTGCGCTAAGGTACGCGTCCAATTGAATCGCTCTTGGGCAAGACGGAGAACAGGCATGGGGTGGATCGGGCCGCTGTGGATCGGGGTGGCAGTGGGCGTGGCGGCGCGTTGGCTGCATCCCGCAGGCAAGCGCCTGGGGTGGTTGGCGGCCCTGCTGACCGGGGGGATTGGCGCGCTGGTTGGTTACTACAGCGGCCAGTTCGTCCACCTGTATGCCGATGGGCAGATCATGGCGTGGACGGCCGCTGTGGTGGGCGCCATGCTGCTGCCTGCCGCATGGGGCCTGTTGCGCCGCTAGGGCGAGTCCCTGCGGCATTCTGGCGCGGCTCAGCTCGCGCCCACGCTGGCGGTTCGGGCGTCGCGCGTGGCCAGGTAACCGGCCAGCAGGGTTTCCAACCGCTTAAAGTCCACCGGCTTGGTCAGGTGATCCGTGAAGCCCGCGTCGCGGCAGCGGGCGATGTCTTCTTCCATGCCATAGCCGGTAATTGCGATCGACGGGGCGGCTTGCCGCTCGGCAAATACGCGCACCACGTCCAGGCCGCTGCCGTCCGGCAGGCCAATATCGCTGATCAGTAGATCGAATGTGCCCGATTCAGCGGCTTGCATGGCCGTGCGGGCGCCATTGGCCACGGCGACGCTGTGGCCGAGGATCTCCAGCATCTGCGACATGGCTTCTGCCGTATCGGCGTTGTCCTCCACCAACAGCACGTGCAGGCCGCACGTCGGTTGGGCGCGTGGCACGGGCGGTGCGGGCGGCGTTTCGGGCTGCGCCATCTCGGTGGCCAGCGGCAGCGTGAGCGTGAACGTGGCACCCTCGTGGCGGCCGGCGCTCTCGGCGATCAATGAGCCCTCGTGCTTCTGCACCAGCGCATAGGCAATCGCCAGGCCCAGGCCGAGTCCGCCAAAGCGCTGCGTGATCGATGCATCGGCCTGCTCGAATGCCGAAAAGATGCGCGGCAGTGCGTCGGGCTCGATACCGATGCCGTTGTCTTTCACGGCCACGGCCACGGTCGATGGCCCCGGGTTCCAGACGCGCACCTCGATGGCGCCGCCTTCGGGGGTGAACTTGACGGCGTTGCGCACCAGGTTCCAGATCACCTGCTGAATGCGCGCGCCGTCGGCAAACAGTCGGCTGCGGCCCGCCTCGAAGCGCGTCTTGAGCGACAGCCGCTTGGCCTGCATGTCGTTGCGCGACATCTCGAGCGTGCTCTCCAGCAGCGGATACAGGTCGACCCGTGCAAAGCTCACCGCGAGCTTGCCGCGCGCAATGCCAGTGATGTCGAGCAGGTCGTCGATCAGGCGCGCTTCCAGCTCGGCATTGCGGCGTACGACTTCCAGCTGCGCGACCGCATATGCCGGCAGGTCCTGGCGCAGTTCCAGCAGATGCACGGCGGTCAGGATGGGCGTGAGCGGGGTGCGCAGTTCGTGCGAAAGCACGGCGAGGAAGTGATCCTTGGCGTGGTTGGCGGTCTCGGCTTCTTCCTTGGCGCGGCGCAGGGCGTCGGCGGCCATGCGTTCTTCCGTGGCGTCGCGGATGATCTTGGAGAAGCCGACCAGTTGCCCCGTCTCGTTGTGGATGGCAGTGACCACGCTGGACGCGTAGAACGGGGTGCCGTCCTTGCGCAGCATCCAGCGGTCGTCGGCGAGGCTGCCTTCGCGCCGCACGCGTTCGAGCTTGCGCTGGAATTCACCGGCCTCGCGCGCGGCTTGCGGATACAGAATCTCGGCCGACTTGCCGAGAATGTCCTCGCGCGCATAGCCGAGGATGCCGCGCGACGCCGCGTTCCAGGTGCGCACGATGCCTTGCGGGTCAAGCGAGAGCACGGCGTGCTCCTTGAGCGCGTTGATCAGCAGGCGGAAGTGCGTTTCCGCTTCGCGCAGGGCGGCTTCGGCGGCGATGCGCTGGCGGCGTTCTGCCGCTTCGGCCAGCGCCCGCAGCAGCACCACGGGCAGGCGCTGCAGGCGCTGCTTGATGACGTAATCGGTGGCGCCGCGCTTGAGCATGTCCACCGCGTGTTCCTCGCCCAGCGCGCCCGATACGAAGATGAACGGCGTTTGCGGCGCCATGCGGCGCGCAATGTCCAGCGCCTCCGCCCCGGTGAACATCGGCAGCATGAAATCGGCCAGGATGGCGTCGAAGGTGCGTGCGCCGAGCTGTGCGACGAAGTCGGTCTCGTTGTCCACGAGCACGGTGTCGGCGATCAGGTTGGCGGTTTCCAGACGCGCGCGCGTGAGTTCTGCGTCGAGCGGATTGTCTTCGACCAGCAACAGTTGCAGATTGGGCATGGCGGCGAATGCTCCGGATGGGGCGGCTAGCTCGCCGGCAGCAACGTGCGGCGAACCCGGGTCGAGCCGGGCGGCGGTTCGTTGAGCACAGCCCAGAACACGCCCAGATCGGCAATCGCATCGACAAACGCGCGGAACTCCACCGGCTTGACCACATAGGCGTTGACACCCAGTTCGTAGCTGCGCAGCAGGTCGGCTTCCTCGCGCGACGAGGTGAGCATGACCACCGGCAGGCTCTTGAGCTCGGGCGTGGCGCGAATCTCGGCCAGCACTTCCAGGCCGTCGACCTTCGGCAGCTTCAAGTCGAGCAGCACCACGGCGGGGTTGCCCGGTACGCGCTGCGCGTAGAGGTTGCGCGCGTGCAGGTAATCCAGCGCTTCGGCGCCGTCGCGGGTGACGACCACATCGTTGGCGAGCTGGCTACGCTCCAGCGCCAGCAGGGTCAGCTCGAGGTCGTTTGGGTTGTCTTCAACGAGCAGGATGGGTTTGAGCATGGTGACAATGAACGTGGAAAGAACGATCAGGTATCGCGCGTCACGGGTATGCGGAGGCCGGCCCCGGATGCTGCCTGCGGGGCGGGCGTGCGTGGCAGCGCGAAGTAGAACGTCGCGCCGTGGTCAAGCTCACCCTCGGCCCAGGTGCGGCCGCCATGGCGATCGATGATGCGCCGGACATTGGCCAGGCCGATGCCGGTGCCCTCGAACTCGTCCATGCGATGCAGCCGCTGGAACACGCCGAACAGCTTGGCCACGTATTCCATCGAGAAGCCCACGCCGTTGTCGGCAATGCGCACGATGGTTTCGGCGTCGGTCTGTTCGGCGTCGATATGGATGCGCGCCGGATCACGGTCACGCGTGTATTTGACGGCGTTGGAGAGCAGATTGCGCATGGCCAGTTGCAGGAATGCCGGGTCGGCGCGCACCACCGGCAGCGCGGCAATGTGCCATTCAATATGGCGGCGCCCCTGGTCTGACGCCAGATCGCGCACGACGCCGCGCACGAGCTGCGCGAGGTCGACATCGGTCAGGCGAAGCGCGCCGCGGCCCATCTGCGAGAAGGTGAGCAGATCGTCGACCAGCTTGCCCGCAAAGCGCGACGATGCAGCGATCGTCTGCAAAAAGTGCCGCCCGCGCGCCGAGACGTGATCGCCCTCCATCTCGTCCAGCAGTTCGGCATAGCCGGCAATGTGGCGCAGCGGCGCGCGCAAGTCATGCGATACGGAATACGAGAACGCTTCCAGCTCGCGGTTGGCGCGCCGCAGTTCGCTGGTCAACTCCGCGGCTTCTTCAGCGCGGCGCAGCACGATGTTGAGGATGGCGTAGCGGAACTCCGCAGCGGTTTCCACTTCGCTCGTGCGCCACGGGCGCGAGGTGTGCGCGATGTGCTCTTGCCAATGGCGCGTGCGGCCGAGCACGTGCTCGGCATCGTGGTCGGTGGCCAGGCCCGGGGCGTCGCCCGTCCAGCGCACGGTGTGCGGGGTTTCGGGGCGGAACCACAGCACGTAATGGCGATGCAATTGCGAAACTTGTACAGCCAGCACGCCGCTGGCCTGGGGCAGCAGTGCGGCGCCGTCCGGATAGGTGGCGGCCAGACGGTCAGTGTGGAAGACCTCGCCGGGCCGCTCGGTGGCCAGCCATTCGGTCAGGCGCAGGATGCTGTCTTCGTCAGGCGCCGCGCCGATGCGCACGCAGTCGCCCTGGCGTACGATGGCCGCGCCGCCGGCCGAGGCAAAGCGCAGCAGCTCGGCGGGATGTTCGAGCAGGCCTTCCTGGAAATGGTCGCGGTCGGTCATCGCGGCCAGCAGGCGTACCAGGATGCGCCGCAGTTCCAATCGGTGGGCGATCTCGGCGCGGTCTTCCTTCGCTTCGATCTGTAGCGAAAGAATCTGCGCCAGGTGTTCGCACGCCGCGCGCACTTCAAACGACAGCGAACACGGCGTCGCATGGTGGCAGGCGATCAAGCCCCAGAGATTCCCGCGTACCGTAAGCGCCAGCGTGAGCGAGGCCTTCGCGCCCATGCGGCGCATGGTTTCGCGCTGCGCACTGGAAGCAGCGCGCAGGGCCGCGTACGACAGATCAGTCGCCCGCCCGGTGGACGGATGCAGCGGCGGCACCAGGCTCACGGGTGTGTCGTCGACGTCCGCTACCAGGCGCAAGGGGTTGTGGCTATACAGGCTGTGCAGTTCAGGCGTCATACCGGCGCCAGGCAAGTGTGTGCCGACCAGCGTGTCATAAGCTTCGTCGCGCGCTTCGGCCAGCGCCTGCAAGGAGCCATCGCGGTCAATGCGGTAGATGGTGGCGCGGCCAAAGTTGGTGAGGCGGCGGACTTCGCGCGCGGCCAGGTCCGTCAGCGCATCGACAGTGCTTACGGCTTGCAGGCTGGCGACGAAGGTGCGCACCAGCGGGTACATCGACGCAAACGCGCCGTCGGCCGCACGCACGGCAGGTTCCAGCTCCAGGATCAGCGCGCCTTGGTGTCGGTGCATCACTGCATCGAGCGCGTGGCCGTGCGGCGCCTGCAGCGTGCCGATATACAGTGGATGGCCGTCGATGCTGTGTGTGCCCAGGGCTCGCTCCAGCACCTCGCGGCCGGCGGTGCCGATCACACGGTCGACCGGCGCTTGCAGCGCGGTGGCCAGTGGCGTACCCAGGGCGGCCTCCAGGTTTTCGCTCGCCTGGTGGATGCGTAGATCGGGTTCGGACAGGCACAGCAGCACCCCGCGCGACTGGATGGCAGCGTTGCTGCCAATCCTGGGCGAGGCGTCGATGTCGTCAACGACGGACAAGGGCGGAGGCGATTGCGAACTCATGGCGTTGGGCGAGTGCGCCGCCCCCGCGGGCTTGAGCCGAATGCCTGGCGGGGGCGGCGGGCTGCCCCGGGCGGAAGCGGCCTGCCGGGGTTCAGCGTATCCGCCGTGGCCTACGCAACCGGCGTGCCCGACACGTGAAAACGCGCGACGATGTGTCCTCCGCGAAGCACGCAGGCCACCTTATCGCCCATGCGCGCGTGTAAAAAAGTGATGCCAGGCCACCTCAACGTTACAAGGCGGGACAGCGTCCGGTTTGGCTTGGTGTGGTGCCTGGCCCGCGCGTCGCCCATGAAAAAAGCCCCGCATCACTGCGGGGCTTCTTCGTTGGCTTTGCGCTGTTCAGACGTTGAACAGGAAGTGCAGCACGTCGCCGTCCTTGACGATGTATTCCTTGCCTTCGGCGCGCATCTTGCCGGCTTCCTTGGCACCTTGTTCGCCCTTGAACTGGATGAAATCGTCGTACGAGATCGTCTGGGCGCGGATGAAGCCACGCTCGAAGTCGGTGTGGATGGCCGCAGCGGCGCGCGGGGCCGTGTCGCCGATGTGGATCGTCCAGGCGCGCACTTCCTTCACGCCGGCGGTGAAGTAGGTTTGCAGGCCCAGCAGCTTGAAGGCCGCGCGGATCACGCGGTTCAGGCCCGGTTCGTCCATGCCGATGTCGGCCAGGAATTCGGCCTTGTCGGCGTCATCCAGATCCGCGATTTCCGCTTCGATGGCGGCGCACACGGCCACCACCGGCGAATTCGTCTGCGCAGCGTAGTTGCGCACGGCGTCCAGGTGCGGGTTGTTCTCGAAGCCGTCTTCGCGCACGTTGGCAACGTACATGGTCGGCTTGGCGGTGATCAGGCACAGCGGCTTGAGCGTTGCCCATTCGTCGTCGGTCAGGTTCAGGCCGCGCACGGGCTTGGCTTCGTCCAGCACCTTCTGCGCCTTTTCGAGCACGGCGACCAGCTTGGCGGCTTCCTTGTCGTTGCCCGACTTGGCGGCCTTGGTGTAGCGCTGCAGCGCCTTTTCGACAGTACTCAGGTCAGCGAGGGCCAGTTCGGTGTTGATGACTTCGATGTCGGCGATGGGGTCGACCTTGCCGGCGACGTGGATCACGTTTTCATCTTCGAAACAGCGCACCACGTGGGTGATGGCATCCGTCTCGCGGATGTTGGCCAGGAACTGGTTGCCCAGGCCTTCACCCTTGGAGGCGCCCGCCACCAGCCCTGCAATGTCGACGAACTCGACCACCGCCGGCAGCACGCGCTCGGGCTTGACGATGTCGGCCAGCGCTTGCAGACGGGCGTCCGGCACTTCCACCACGCCTACGTTGGGCTCGATCGTGCAGAACGGATAGTTCTCGGCAGCGATGCCGGCTTTGGTCAGGGCATTGAACAGGGTCGATTTGCCGACGTTCGGCAGACCGACGATGCCGCATTGGAGGCTCATGGTGAAAAAGGCTCTAAATCAAGGGGTTGCGTGACGCGGAGGCGGCGGCAGCACAGCGGAATCCGGGCTGTGCGCGTTGTTCACGGAAAGGCGAGATTGTAACCGCTCCGGGTGAGGTCTAGCCCCGAGATGCCACTTCGGCGCGCTTGCGCTGCGTGCGGCTGGCCAGCACCAGGGCAATGCCGCCGAGGATGGCGGCGGAGGCGGCCGCCAGGCGCGGCGTGAGCGGCTCAGCCAGGAACAGCACGGCGCCAAACGCCGCAATGGGCGGCACCGACAGTTGCACTGCTGCAGCGCGGATCGCCGACAGCCCCTTGAGGGCGGCGTACCAGATCACATAGCCGACGCCCGAAGTGACTGCGCCAGAGGCGAGCGCCAGCAGAATGCCGGACGCGCTGGCGTGAGCGCGGCCATACAGCACTGCGCTCAGGGCGAGTGCCATGGGCGCGGCGCGCAGGAAGTTGCCCGCGGTGGCGCCCAGGGGATTGTCGAGCCCGCGCCCGCGCAGCGAATACCCGCCCCAGGCGGCGCCCGCCACCGTCATCAACGCGGCACCCAGTGGCGTCGGGGCCGTCACGCCGGGCGATACGAGATAGACGAGCCCACCCGCCGCCAGCGCAAAACCCGCCCAGCCAAGCGGCTCAAACCGTTCGCCCGCCCGCAGGCCGGCGACCAGCATGGTGAGCTGCACTGCGCCAAACAGGATCAGCGCGCCGGTGCCTGCGCTCAACGTCAGATACGCAAACGAGAAGAACGCGACATAGAGGAACAGCATCGTCGCGGCGGCCCAATCCACGCGCGCGGGCGGCGCCCGGCTGGCGGCTGCCCGCGCAAGGATGGCCAGCACGATTGCGCCCGAGATCAGCCGGATGCTGGAAAAGCTTGCCGCATCGATGGCCGCGTGCTGCAACGCCAGCCGACACAGCAGCGAGTTCGACGCGAACGCCACCATGGTGATGCTGGTCAGCAGCACCGTGCGCAGGGCGAGTTGCCCCTCGTTGGTCTGGTCCATGTGGGTTCTCATGCCGTGGGCCGTCTGTCTCCCAGAGGCGCCGGGCGCCAAGAACGGGCACGCCGGCCAGCAGTGCCACGCGTCCTCAGTCGCACCGCATGTCGGGTAAGCGTCACCAACCCGGGCCGCACCGGCTGGAAGGCGCGTTGACGGCGTGATGCCCTCATTCTAGAAAGCGCCTCCGGTCAGACAAGGGACTTCCTGGCGGCGGGCGCAAGGGCACAGGGCGTGAAGGCGTTACGGAGGGCTGTTACGCGTTACGTTCCAGAAACGTAACAACTTCGGCTGGAGAGGCCATCTTTCGGGCCCGCGAGGCTTGCGACCAGACACCCTCCGTATCCTGCGAGGCCAAGCCGGCAAAGGCTTGAGCGCTGTTTCCGCGCGCGTTGGAAACGGCTTCGCCACCGCCGGGCATGCCTATTGCACTGGCTTCCCGCAAACAACACGTTTGACTCTGGAGCACAGCATGTCCTGGACCGTCGCCACCGCCGCCCGCCCGATCCATACGGTTTCCGACAGCGCCGGCCTGTTCGCCTGCTACGAGGCCATCGCCAGCCTGTCCGAAGACATGGTGGACGCTGCCGAACGGGGCGATTGGGACGAAGTGAGTTTGCTGGAACGCGAATGCGCAGCCCACATGGAGCGCCTGGGCCACGGCCTGCGCCCGGCCCTGTCGCACGAAGAAGTGCAACGCAAGCGCGATCTGATGATGCGCATCCTGGCCAACGACGCCCGCGTGCGTGCGCTGGTCTGCCCGCGCCAGGATGAGCTGATGCGCCTGGTGAGCGGCGAGCGCCGCGCCATCGGCGCACGTCAGGCGTACGCCGCTGTCTCGTACTACTGATCGACCGAGCGGTTCCGGGGCCGGACCCGATTCAGCGGTCGGCCCGCAGTTCTCCCCACGACACCAGCACCCGCTGGATGCTGCGCGCATAGGCGTCGCGGTGGACAGGCGTCTCCGAGTGGTACGCGCCAATCGCGCGCCACGTGTTTCCATGGCGCACCATCTTTTGCTTGAGCAGCCAGGCCGCCACAAACACGTTGACGCAGGCGTCGGTCAAGGCACGGCGCGGCACGCCGTAGCGGGCGAGCGTACTGAAGTGGATCGAGTTGATCTGCGCCTGACCGATGTCCACCGAGCCATCAGCGTTGCGGTGAATGGCGCCCGCATCGCCCTTCGACTCAAACCACACGATCGCGCGCAGCACCGTCGGGTTGACGCCCTGATAGGTGCCGGCCTGCTCGAAGCAATCGCCCGAGGCGGCGTGCGCAGCCACGCTGGAGGCGGCCAGCACAAGCGCCGCGCCAAGGCGGCTCCAGTTCAAGCGAAGAGGGCGGGCGAGGGGCATGACGGCTCCGTCGGCAATCGTTGATTACTTCTGCAGGGCCGCTTCAAGCTGACGCTCGATACCGGCCAGATACGTGTGCGATGCCTCCGACACCACCATGCGCGGCACCGGTTCGGTCGCCTTGCGCCACTGGGTGGTCACGACCTTGCGTTTGCCGCCGCGCGTGTGCGCCGCGGGCGCGGGTTCGATTTCGGCGCCGCCGCCGGGCGGCAGCATCGCCAGCGAGGGCAGGGGCGGATAGACGCGGTCGGGCGCCGCGGCTGTCGCGGGCATCAGCGCATCGGGTGGCGCGGCAAAGGCCGATGCGGCCGGTACCGTGAGCAGGCCGACGGTGAGCGGGAAGAGCAGATGGGTCATACGCATGACATTCCTCTTAATCCTGCGTGCGGATCGTCACGCTGTATGGCTGGCTGGCGCTGACGGTCAGGTTTTCCAGGCGGACGTAGCCGGCGCGATGTGCGGGCACACCGTTCCATAGCGCCTGGTTCAGGTAGCGGAAATCCTGCGCCAGTGCGGCCACCTGGATCGTCGCTGGCCGTTTTTGCGCAGCGGCCAGCGCGCCGGCCTTGGTGAGCACAGCGGTGAGTTGCGGGTCATGCGCACCCAGTGCATCGGGCGGAATGGCGAAGGTCATGACTTCGCCTGTGGGCGCGGTGCGCGCCACGGGGGCGGGCGTCTGGGCAGGCATTTGCGCACAGCCGGCCAGTGCCAGCAGCGCGAGCAGCATCAGCGACACGGCGGAGCGTTCGGAAAAAGTCCACATGGCGATGGAGAATGCGTCGATCGGAACCGCACTGTATCGGCGGGTCGCGCGTATCAAAACCTCGAATTACCCAGCTTTTATCGTCCATCCCGACGGATGACTTGAGTGCCTGCGCTACGGTGGAAATGGCATCACATTGCGGGTTTGCAGGCAGGCGAAGCCTCTGGCACATATGCGGCGCAAGAGTCACATTGACGTACCAAATATGCCCTGCACGCCGCAATGGGATCGTGTGATGCCTTCGCCTGGCGCTCGGGCGGTCGGCGTAAACACCGAGCCGACGCGCGAATGCGCCACCTGCCTGTGGCGCCACATTTGCGCGGCCACAAGGCCGCAACACCCCCCGCCGCTATAATCGGCCCACCATGAATACACCCGCGTTTTCCTCTTCCAAGGCTGTTCACCGGGAGGCCGCGCCCTACCACCTGGCCGTGGTGGGCGGCGGCATCGTCGGGCGCGCCTGTGCGCTGCGGCTGGCGCAGATCGGCTTGCGCATCGCACATATCGCGCCGCCTGCCCCCGCGTCGGCACCCGCCGGGCCTGATGCCTGGGATGCGCGTGTCTACGCGTTCTCGTCCAGCTCTCAGGCGCTGCTGGAGCAGTTGCGCATCTGGCCGGCGCTCGACATGACGCGCGTGCAGCCTGTGCACGACATGCGCATCTTCGGCGACGACGCTGCCGCACGCGGCGAACACGCCCACCCCGACCTGCACTTTTCCGCCTACGCAGCCGGCACGCCGCAACTCGCGTGGATCGCCGAGTCGTCGCTGGTCGAGCGTGCGCTGGAAACCGCGCTGCGCTTCGCCCACACCGTGCAGACCTTTCCGCACGCCGCTACGGGCTTCGAAATGGAAGCCGACGCCGTGCGTCTGACGCTGGCGGACGGGCAGACGGTCCGCGCGGAATGCGTGATCGGCGCTGACGGCAAGAATTCGTGGGTGCGCCAGCAGGCCGGCATCCAGGCCGAAGCGAAGCCGTATCGCCAGCTTGGCGTGGTCGCCAACTTCCAGGCCGAGCACTGGCACCAGGACACCGCGTGGCAATGGTTCCTCGGCGCATCCGCCGAGCAAGCCGCCGCAGCGGATGAGGCCGCCCCGGTACGCGGCGAGATCCTCGCGATACTGCCCCTGCCCGATCGGCGCGTGTCGATGGTGTGGTCCGCCAGCGAAGACCACGCCCGCGAACTGCTCGCGCTGTCGCCGCAGGCGCTGTGCCGTGCCGTGGAAGCCGCCGCCGGCGGCGCCGTGGCCGCACGCCTTGGACGTCTGTCGAATATCACGCCTGCGCAGGGTTTTCCGCTCGTGCTGCAACATGCCAGCCGCGCAGTCGCGCCGCGCGTGGCGCTGGTGGGCGATGCAGCCCATGTGATCCATCCGCTGGCCGGCCAGGGCATGAACCTGGGGCTAAGGGATGTGTCCGAAATCGGCCGGGTGATGGCAGAACGTGAAACCATGCGCGATCATGGCGATCTGAGGTTGCTGCGCCGTTACGAGCGTGCCCGCCGCGAGGATCTGCTTTCGCTCACGGCCGCCACGGATGGTTTGCACAAACTGTTCGCCCTGCCGGGCGCGCTGCCCCGCACGGTACGCAACGCGGGGATGCGCATGGTGGGCATGACGCCATTTATCAAACGCTTGTTGATCAAGCGCGCACTCGGCTGAGGCAATATCAGCCGATTTGTGCGTTTTCGGGGTTCCAGGAGTCGTTATGTCGTTTCGTATTCGGGTGGCGGCCATCGCCTCTGCGGTGGCGGTGGCAGCCATTGGCGCGGGCTATGTGTTGAGCGCCGGTGCCGCCGAGCCCGCATTGGACAAGGTCAAGGCCACGGTGCAGAAGGCCCTGGGCCCGAACGTGGAGATCAAGAGCGTCACCAAGTCGCCGCTGGCCGGCCTGTACGAGATCAACCTCGGCAGCCAGGTCGTCTACAGCGACGCCACCGGCCGCTACGTGCTCAACGGCGACCTGCTTGATACGCAGACCGCCACCAACCTCACGCAAGAGCGCCTGGCCGAACTGAACCGCGTCAAGTGGTCCGACCTGCCGCTGGACCGCGCCGTGAAGTGGGTCAAGGGCAACGGCGCACGCAAGATCGCCGTGTTCTCCGATCCCAACTGCCCGTACTGCCACAAGCTGGAACAGATGCTCACGCAGGTTGACAACATCACGGTCTACACCTTCCTGTTCCCGATCCTGTCGGAAGACTCCAACACCAAGGCCAAGCAGATCTGGTGCTCGGCCGACCGTGCCAAGGCCTGGCGCGACTGGATGACCGCCAAGACCGCTCCGGGCGGGGCCGGCACCTGCGACACGCCGCTCGAAGCCAACCTGAAGCTCGGCCAGCAGCTCAACGTGACCGGCACGCCGGCAATCATCTTCCCGGACGGTTCGCGGGCCCCCGGCCTGATCGATGCGGCCACACTGGAGCGCAAGTTCGCCGCGCTCAAGAAGTCGTAATTCGCACGAAGGAAGCGCCGGTTGATCCGGCGCTTTTTCTTTGCGCACCCGCATTCACCACACCTTCGGAGACTTGGCATGTCGTTTCGCGCGCTGATGCTGGAAAAGCAGGATGGCGGGCCGCTGGCCCACGTCGTTGACCTGGATGACGCGGCGTTGTCCACACCCGAGGCGCTTGCCAACGACGTTACCGCGGGCGACGTGCTGATCCGCGTGGACTGGTCGACCATCAATTACAAGGACGGCTTGGCCATCACCGGCAAAGGCCCCGTCGTGCGCAAGTGGCCGATGGTGGCGGGTATCGACGGCGCGGGCGTCGTTCTCGATTCCTCGCACCCGGACTGGAGGACTGGCGATGCGGTCGTGCTCAACGGCTGGGGCGTGGGCGAGGTGCATTGGGGTTGCCTTGCCCAGCGGGCGCGGCTTTCCGGCGACTGGCTGGTGGCGTTGCCCGTGGGGCTCGATGCGCGGCAGGCCATGGCGATCGGCACGGCTGGCTACACGGCGATGCTGTCGGTGTTGGCGCTGGAGCGCGCCGGCGTGAAGCCGGGCGACGGCGAGGTGCTGGTGACGGGCGCCTCGGGCGGCGTCGGCTCGATCGCCATCGCGCTGCTCGGCAAGCTGGGCTACCGCGTGGTGGCGTCCACCGGCAAGACGGGCGAGGCCGATTTCCTGCAGGCGCTGGGCGCGACGGATGTGATCGACCGCGCCGAGCTTTCCGCCCCTGGCAAGCCGTTGCAGAAGGAACGCTGGGCGGCGGTGGTCGATTCGGTGGGTTCGCACACGCTGGTCAACGCCTGCGCGCAGGTGCGCTACGGCGGTGTGGTCACGGCGTGCGGGCTGGCACAGGGCATGGATTTTCCGGCCACCGTCGCGCCGTTCATCCTGCGGGGCGTGACCCTGTGCGGTATCGACAGCGTGATGGCGCCGCGCGCGCTGCGCCAGACCGCGTGGCAGCGCCTGGCCGCCGATCTGCTGCCCGATCGCCTGGCCGCCATCACGCGCGAAGTGACGCTCTCGGAGGCCATCGACGCTGCGCACGACATCATGGCCGGCAAGATGCGCGGGCGCGTGGTGGTCGACGTCAACCGATAGGCCGGCAAGCCGGTTTGCGGACGATTTGCCTTCGGCGGCGTGGGACGTCAACGCTACAATGTTCGCCATGAAGCCGATCCGCTACACCATTGCCCCCACCGCGCCCGGGGCGCACGTTTTCACCGTCACCGTCACCGTTGACGCGCCTGACAGCCAAGGCCAGCGTTTTTCGCTGCCGGCGTGGATTCCGGGCAGCTACATGATCCGCGAGTTCGCACGCAACATCGTGCGGATCGAGGCATCGTCCGCCGACAGGCCGGTGCGCCTGACCAAGGTCGACAAGCACACGTGGTGGGCCGCCCCCTGCACCGGGCCGCTGACGGTTTCATACGACGTCTATGCGTGGGACTTGTCGGTGCGCGCCGCGCATCTGGACGCCACGCACGGCTTCTTCAACGGCACGTCGGTGTTCCTGCGGGTGGAAGGCGCGGATGACCAGCGTTGTTTGGTCGACATCCAACCGCCGGCCGGGGAGGCCTACCGAGGCTGGCGCGTGGCCACGGCGCTGCGCGAAGCCACTGGCCGCGTCCAGGGCAAGGCCGGCGCCAAGCGCTACGGCTTCGGCTGGTACGAAGCGGCTGACTACGATGAGCTGATCGACCACCCTGTTGAGATGGGCACGTTCGAGCTGGTTTCGTTCGAGGCCTGCGGCGCGCAGCACGACGCCGTCTTTACCGGCCGCGTGCCGAATCTCGATCTGGAACGTATTGCCCGCGACTTCAAGCGCATCTGCGAAGCGCAGATCCGCCTGTTCGAGCCGCAGACCGCCACGGCGCCGTTCCTCGACAGCAACCACCGCTACGTCTTCATGACGATGGTGACGACCGACGGCTACGGCGGCCTGGAGCACCGCGCCAGCACCGCATTGATGTGCGCCCGCAACGATCTGCCCGTGACCGGCCGCGACGAAACCACCGAGGGCTATCGCACCTTCCTCGGCCTCGTCAGCCACGAGTATTTCCACACCTGGAACGTCAAGCGCATCAAGCCGGCCACCTTCGTGCCGTACGCACTCCACCGCGAGGTGCACACGCCGCTGCTGTGGCTGTTTGAAGGTTTCACCAGCTACTACGACGACCTGATGCTGGTGCGCTCGGGGCTGATCTCCGAAGCGCAGTATCTGGAGATGCTGGGCAAGACGTGGAACGGCGTGCTGCGCGGCAGCGGCCGCTTGAAGCAAAGCGTGGCGGAAAGCTCGTTCGATGCGTGGACGAAGTACTACCGCCAGGACGAAAACGCGCCCAACGCCATCGTCAGCTATTACACCAAGGGCTCGCTGGTGGCGCTGGCGCTGGACCTGACGATCCGCACACAGACCAACGGCGAACGTTCGCTCGACGATGTGATGCGCGCCCTGTGGGTGACGTACGGCCGTGATTTCTACGCCGCCGGCCACACGCAGCGCGGCGTGACTGAGGCGGGCCTGATCACCCTGATGGAAGAAACCACCGGGGTGCGCCTGCGCACGCTGGTGCGCCAACTGAGCGAAGGCCGCGACGACCCGCCGCTGCCCGCGCTGTTCAAGGCGATGGGCGTGAGCGCCACGCGCAAGGCAGCCGATGCGGCGCTCGCGCTGGGCGTCAAGACTGCCGCCGAGCACGGCTTCGTCAAGCTGCAGCAGGTATTCGACGGCAGCCCGGCGCAGCACGGCGGTTTGTCCGCCGGCGATCTGATCGTTGCAGTGGACGGCCTGCGCGTGCCGGCCGGCCAGCTCGACAAGACGCTCACGCGCCATCGCGCCGGCGACACCGTGCTCGTGCACGTGTTCCGCCGCGACGAACTGATGGCGCTGGAGGTGACGCTCGTCGCCGATGCCACGCCGCAGTTCACGCTGGCGCTGGCCACGGAGCCCTCGCCGCTGCGTTCGGCGTGGCTGGGCAAGCGGGCGGCGGCGCGCAAGGTGGCGCGCGGCAAGTCGGCCTGACGCACGTCGCCTGATCCGATGGATTACGTCCACGATCCACGCACGTTCCTCTACAGCCATTACGTCTCGCGCGGCATCCGTACTGCCACCGGCGTGATCGGCCTGACGCTGCTCGCGCTGCTGGTGATGGACTTGCAGGGCGCGATGGTGGTGTCGATCGGCGCGCTGTGCACCAGCCTCATGGATTTGCCCAGCCCGCTGCGGCACAAGTTCAACGAGATGATGGCGTGCGTGCTGCTGACGACCGCCGTCACCTTTCTCGTGGCAGCGGTGACGCCGTACGCGATCCTGCCGGTGGTGATCGTGGTGGTGAGCTTCCTGGCGGGGCTCATGGTGGCGTACGGCAACAAGACGATGCCGCTGCAGTTCGCGGCGCTGTTCGTCATGACGCTCACCTTTACCGAGGAATTCGCCTTCCGCGAAGCGGTGGAGCACACGCTGCAATTCTTCCTCGGTGCCATCGGCTACATGGCCTTTGCAATGGCGGTGGCGTGGGGGCAGCGGCGCCGCATCAAAGAGCAGGTGCTGGCCGAATGTCTGTACGAACTGGCCGTGTACGTAGAACGCAAAGCCGGGTTCTACGACGCCGCCAAGGATTTCGACGAGCAGTTCAATGCGCTCGTGCGCCAGCAGATTTCGGTGGCCGACAAGCAGCAGGTGGCGCGCGATTTCGTCTTCCGCGACAACCGCACCGCCAGCGATGGGCGCCTCGTGCAGATCCACATGCGGATGCTCGACATCTACGAGTATCTGCTGTCCTCCAACACGGATTACCCGTTGCTGCGCCAGTGGCTGGCAGACGCCGAGGTGATGCGCCTGCTGCGCGATGTGATCGAACGCATGCGCATGGACATCGAAGGCGTGGCCTATGCCGTCGGCCGCGACCGGCCGTCGCCCACGCCGGTATCGTACGACCAGGAGATCGCCGCCATTGAGGGCGCGCTGCACGAACTGCAGCACAACCACCACGGGGTGCCGATCGAGGCGATTGCCGCGCTGGAAGAGTCGGTGGCCACGGTGCGGGGCGCGATCCGGCTGATGGCGCAGCTGCACGCCGCGACAGCCACGCCGGTCGAGCTGTCGCAGGTGCTGCTGCGCCCTGACATGACGCCGTTCCTCACACGTCAGAAGTACGAACTGCGGCTGGTGCTAGAAGAACTGACGTGGCGCTCTCCGGTGCTGCGCTTCGCGCTGCGCATCTCGATGGCGGTGGCCGCGGGGCTGTGGATTGCCGATCATCTGCCGTATGCGTCGCACGGCTACTGGGTGTTGCTGACGATTGTCGTGATCCTCAAGCCGACGTTCAGCATGACGCGCCAGCGCAACTTCGACCGGGTGCTTGGCACACTCATCGGCTGCGTCATTGCCGCCGTGATTCTGCGGTACACGCATTCGACGTGGATCCTGATGGGCGTGCTGTACCTGTCCACCGCCGCCAGCGCCGCGTTCGTGACCGTGCGTTACCGCTACACGGCCATTGCAGCCTGCGTGCAGGTGCTCATCCAGATCAACCTGCTGCTACCCGGCAGCAAGGGCGCCATCGGCGAGCGGCTCGTCGACACGCTGATCGGCGCGGCCATCGCCACGGCCTTCAGCTACGTATTGCCGAGCTGGGAATACCGCAACCTTCCCAAGCTGGTGGACGACGTGCTGCGCACCAACCGCCGCTTCATCGAGGCCGCGCGCGACCTGCTGCTCGGCACGCTCAAGGACGACTTTGCCTACCGCGTGCAGCGCAAGCAGTTCATGGAATCGCTGACCGGGCTCATCGCTGCCTTCGCGCGCATGCTCGACGAGCCCAAGAGCCGCCACCGTGCCGTCGACAACCTGAACCGCTTCATCGTGCAGAACTACCTCGTGGCGGCACACGTGGCGGCGGTGCGCATCCTTGTGAGACAGCGGGCGCAGGAACTGGACGAAGCCGATACACGGGCGCTGGTCGAGCAAACGGCCGAGGCCGCACTGGAAAGCCTGGCGCGCGCCAAGGAGCGCTTTGACCAGGCCGTGCAGGAGGGCGGCTGGGGTGTGCGCCCGCGCGACACACAGGAACTGGGCGCAGCGGACTTCGCCGATCAGTCGGCGCGCTCGCGCATGGTCGACGCTGCCGCCGAATCCGAATCGCTGTCGGCGCTGCACCTGCTTGAGCGGCGCCTGCAGGCGCTGCGGGCCGACACGGCCAAGATCGCATTGCGCTGCGGCGCACTCGGGCGGGCACTGCGTATTACGAAGGACTAGGTGCGGCCCGGCAGCAGAAGAGCCTTCGCACGGTCGGCATCACTCACCGCAACCTAGCGAGCCTTGGACGCTCGCGGCCGATGCTCAAAGCGCGGAAGCCCAGCGTTAGACAGTCGACAACCAGTGTCCGAGAGCCAAAGCCCAGCCTCGACGAGTCGAGGGCCAGCCTCAGAGGGTCGAAGTCGAGCCTCAGAGGGTCAAGGTCGAGGCTCGGAGAGTCAAAGTCGAGCCTCAGAGGGTCAAGGTCGAGGCTCGGAGAGTCAAAGTCGAGCCTCGGAGGGTCAAGGTCGAGGCTCGGAGAGTCAAAGTCGAGCCTCGGAGGGTCAAAGTCGAGTCTCAGAGGGTCAAGGTCGAGTCTCAGAGGGTCAAGGTCGAGTCTCGGAGAGTCAATGCCGATGCTCGGAGAGACAACCTCGACGCTCGACCCGTCATCCACGCGGTTCAGTGCCCGTTCGCAGGCTTCAGTCAGCCTGCGGCCGCAACCAGTCGATGGTCGGCTGGCGCTGCGCAGCTAGCCACTCGTTCGCTGTCTTGAAATGCCCGCAGCCCAGGAAGCCGCGATGCGCCGACAACGGCGACGGGTGCGGTGCCTCCAGCACGAGATGCCCGTCCGACAGCAGCGCGCGCTTGGCTTGCGCGTGGCTGCCCCACAGCATGAACACCCGCTTGTGACCAACGCGCGCCAGTTGCTCCAGCAGGCAATCGGTGATGCGTTCCCAGCCGCGCTTGGCGTGGCTTGCGGCCTGGCCCTGTTCGACGGTCAGTACGGTGTTGAGCAACAGCACACCTTGCTGGGACCAGCCCTCCAAGTTTCCCGACGTGCTCGGCAGCTTCTGGCCGAATTCGGCTTCGATTTCCTTGTAGATGTTGCGCAGGCTCGGCGGCACGCGCACGCCGGCAGGCACCGAAAACGCCAGTCCATGCGCCTGCGGAATTTCACGGCCATCGACGGTGCCCGTGCCGTGATACGGATCCTGGCCGAGGATGACGACGCGCACATCGTCCACCGAGGTCAGATGCAACGCGCGGAACACATCCGTCGGAAAGATCGGCTTGCCCGCCGCGCGCTCGCCATCGACGAACGCACACAACTCGGGCCAGTTGGTTTGCGCGATGCAGGGTGTGAGCACTGCCTTCCAATCGGCGGGCAGCGCGTCGAATTGGGTGGCCAGCGGGATGAAATCTCCGGCGGCCGTTTCGACTGCGGGCTCATCGAAGAGGGCGGCTTGTGCCTGAACGGTGCGTCGCGTCATGTCTGGCCCCCGACCGCTTTCGCGTGCAACCGGTAGCCGCGTTGTGCCTTGCTGATGTCGAGCGGCGTGAGGCCGGCCACGGCGGCGCGCAGCGTCTGCGTCCAGGCCTGCAGTCGCTCGGCAATCGCGTCTTCGCTGAGCGCGCTGTCGGCTGCCGGCTTCCACTCCAGTTCCAGTTCGTCGATCGGCTCGCGTGCTTGCGTGCCGGGGATGAGGATGGCGCCGGCGTCCAGTGCGATCTCAATCTCGCCGCCCTCGGCACGCACATGCCACAGGCGGCGCGTGAAATCGGTGCGGAACAGCGGTACGAGGCGACCCGCGTGCAGGCGGACGTAGTCGGCGGCTTCGGCGGCGCTGTGCGCGGCGAAGGCATCGACGGACATTGCGTCGTTCTGCAGCGGCACCTCCCATTCGTGGCGGGCGCTCAAGCCGGACGTACTCACTGCTGCGGTCTTCAGCGTTTGCAACCATTGGCTGCCATGACGGCGCACGCGCAGCGCGGCGCGGCTGCGTGCCAGCGCCTGGTCGGGCGTGTCGTAGTAGACGTTCGCCAGCTCCACCGAGCCGGCCGCTTGCGCATGCGCGTTCAGCCACCCTACCAGGGCGTCGTGCGCGCCGGCCGATACGGCCAGCTTGAGTTCAATCTCGCGGCCCATCGATCAGGCAAACAGGCGGGCCAGTTCGGCACCCGGGTCTTCCGCGCGCATGAAGGCCTCGCCGACGAGGAACGCGTTGACGGCGGCGGCGCGCATTTTGCGCACGTCGTCCGGCGTGAGGATGCCGGATTCCGTCACGACGATGCGATCGTCCGGCATGTGCTTGAGCAGGCCGAGCGTGGTGTCGAGCGAGGTTTCGAACGTGCGCAGGTTGCGGTTGTTCACGCCCACCAGTGGTGTTTGCAGGCGCAGCGCGCGGTCCAGCTCATGTCCGTCGTGCACTTCCACCAGCACGTCCAGGCCGAGTTCGAGCGCGCAGGCTTCGAGTTCGACCATCAGCCCCTGGTCCAGCGCGGCGACGATCAGGAGGATGCAGTCCGCGCCCCAGGAGCGCGCCTCGTACACCTGGTACAGGTCGACCATGAAGTCCTTGCGCAGCACCGGCAGCGTGCAGGCGGCACGCGCTTCGCGCAGGTAATCGGCGTGGCCCTGGAAGAACTGTTCGTCAGTCAGGACGGAGAGGCATGCGGCGCCGTGCTCCGCATAGCTGCGGGCGATGTCGGCGGGCTTGAAGTTCGGACGCAGCACGCCCTTGGACGGCGACGCCTTCTTCACCTCGGCGATCACGGCGGCGTGGCCGGCGGCGATCTTGTCGCGCACGGCCTTGGCAAAGCCGCGGGGGCCGAGCGTGCTGTCGTTGCGGTTGGCTTCGGCTTCGGCGCGCACGCTGGCGAGGTCGCGATGCTTGCGTGCTGCGGCCACTTCTTCGGCCTTCACGGCCAGGATTTTCTGCAGGATATCGGACATATCAGGTCTTGAACTTGTTGGTGACGCGCACGAGTTCGTCGAGCTTGGCGCGCGCTGCGCCCGAGGCGATCGCTTCGCGGGCCAGCTTCATGCCGTCGCCGATCGAGCCGGCGATGTTGGCCGCATAGAGTGCCGCACCGGCGTTGAGCGAGACGATCTCGCGCGGCGTGCCCGGCTTGTTCTCGAGCGCTTCGATCAGCATGGCCTTGGACTCGTCGGCATCGGCCACCTTCAGGCTGCGGTTGGACACCATCTGCAGCCCGAAGTCTTCCGGGTGGATTTCGTATTCGGTCACCACGCCGTCCTTGAGTTCTCCGACCAGCGTGGCAGCACCGAGCGAGACCTCGTCCATGCCGTCCTTGCCGTAGACGACCACGGCGTGCTTTGCGCCCAGGCGCTGCATCACACGCACCTGGATGCCGACGAGGTCCGGATGGAACACGCCCATCAGGATGTTCGGCGCGCCGGCCGGGTTGGTCAGGGGCCCGAGGATGTTGAAGAT
The DNA here is from genome assembly GCF_958405935.1 of Ralstonia psammae. Lineage (NCBI taxonomy): Bacteria > Pseudomonadati > Pseudomonadota > Betaproteobacteria > Burkholderiales > Burkholderiaceae > Ralstonia > Ralstonia psammae. Next base: position 10,845 of record NZ_CATZBU010000014.1, on the reverse strand, counting down.
CGTGCGCACCCCCAGTTCCTTGCGGATGGGGGCCACGTTCTTCATGGCCGGGTGGTGGTTGGGCGCAAACATGAAGCCAATGCCCGCCGTCTCAATCGATTCGGCCACCTGTTCGGGGGTGAGCATGATGTTTACGCCCAGCGCTTCCAGCACATCGGCGCTGCCCGACTTGGAGCTGACACCACGCCCGCCGTGTTTGGCGATGCGCGCGCCGGCCGCCGCTGCCACGAACATCGAGGCGGTCGAGATGTTGAAGGTGTTGGCGCCGTCGCCGCCTGTGCCGACGATGTCGACAAAGTGATCGGACACCTCAGCGGGCACATCCACCTTGGTGGCGAACTCGCGCATGACGGTGGCGGCGGCCGCGATTTCGCCGATGGTCTCTTTTTTGACGCGCAGCCCCATGGTGAGGGCGGCCGCCATGACAGGCGACATCTCGCCGCGCATGATGAGCCGCATCAGGTGCAGCATCTCGTCGTGGAAGATCTCGCGGTGCTCGATGCAGCGCGTCAGCGCTTCTTGCGGAGTGATGGACATGGTCGTTCCGTATTCAGTTGGGCGCTGCCGGGGCCGCAACCGGGGTGGCCGGCTGTGCGGCGTCGCGCAAGGCGCCGATGCGCTCACGCGAGAGATCGGCCTCGCACGCGGCTTCTGCCAGGTCGGCATCGGGCGCATTGCGGGCCAGGCGGCGTTGCAGGTCGCATTCGGCCTGCCGGTAGAGTTGGTGTGCGCGCACGGTGCGGTCAAATGCCATGGCGACGCCGCGGTCCGTGCCCTTGTTGGCAGCGATGCGGGCGCGCAGCGCGGTGCGGCGTGTCGATTCGGCAGACGCCAGTTCCGTCTGCGCCGCCTTGCGTGCGGTCTGCACGCATTGGGCGACGTTGCCGGCCTCGGGCTGTGAGGCGCGGCAGGCGTCCAGGGTACCGGCCATCGCCGGCAGGCTTGCCACCATCGCCAGCGCCACCGCGCACGCGCGGCGCATCAGACGCGTTCCTTCAGGAAGTTGCCGAGCAGCGCATGGCCGTGTTCCGACAGGATCGATTCCGGGTGGAACTGCACACCCTCGACGGGCAGCGTCTTGTGGCGCACGCCCATGATTTCGCCGTCTTCCGTCCAGGCCGTCACTTCCAGGCAGTCGGGAAGCGTTTCGCGCTCGATCGCCAGCGAGTGATAGCGCGTCACCTTGAAATGGCGCGGCAGGTTGGCGAATACGCCCACGCCGGTGTTTTCGATGGTGCTGACCTTGCCGTGCATCACCTTCTGCGCGCGGATCACGCGCCCGCCAAACGCATCGGCAATGGCCTGATGGCCCAGGCACACGCCGAGGATGGGCACGCGCCCAGCGAAGTGTTTGAGCGCCGGCACCAGAATGCCGGCTTCCGTTGGGGTGCATGGGCCGGGCGACAGGCAGATGCGCTCCGGGTTCAGGCGTTCGATCTCTTCGATCGTGATCTCGTCGTTGCGGTACGTGCGCACGTCCTGACCGAGTTCGCCGAAGTACTGGACGATGTTGTAGGTAAAGGAGTCGTAGTTGTCGAGCATCAGAAGCATGGTGGTCTCCCTGACCTTAGAAATCGGCGTCGAGGCCGTCTTGCACTTGCTCGGCGGCACGCAGCACGGCGCGCGCCTTGTGTTCGGTCTCCCTCCATTCGGCATCCGGGTCAGAATCGGCCACCACGCCGGCGGCGGCCTGCACATAGAGGTTTCCGTCCTTGATGATGCCGGTGCGGATGGCGATGGCCAGATCCATCTCGCCCGAGAACGACAGGTAACCGACAGCACCGCCGTAGATGCCGCGCTTGACCGGCTCCAACTCGTCGATGATCTCCATCGCGCGGACCTTGGGCGCGCCCGACAGCGTGCCGGCCGGGAAGGTTGCGCGCAGCACGTCCATGTTGGTCATGCCGGGCTTCAGGCGCCCCTCGACCGAGCTGACGATGTGCTGCACGTGCGAATACTTTTCGATGACCATCTGGTCCGTCACCTTGACCGAGCCGATTTCGGCAATGCGGCCGATGTCGTTGCGCGCCAGGTCGATCAGCATGACGTGCTCGGCGATTTCCTTCGGGTCGTTGAGCAGCTCGGTGGCCAGTTCGGCATCGCGCTCGGGCGTGTTGCCGCGCGGGCGGGTGCCGGCCAGCGGGCGGATCGTGACGATGCGGGCGGATTCGTCGGCGCCGTTGCCGTTATTTTCAGCAGCCGGCACGCGACGCTCTTCCTGGCGCACCAGGATTTCCGGCGATGCCCCGACGATCTGCATGTCGCCGAAATTGTAGAAATACATATACGGCGACGGGTTCAGCGAGCGCAGCGCGCGGTAAAGCAACAGCGGCGCGTCGCGGAACGGCTTGACCAGGCGCTGGCCGATCTGCACCTGCATCATGTCGCCGGCGGCAATGTATTCCTTGGCCTTGAGCACGGCCGTGATGTAGTCCGCCTTGTCGAACTCGCGGACGGTATCGGTACGCACCGACGCCGACGTCACCGGCACATCCACCGGCTGGTGCAGCTTGGTGCGCAGCGCGCGCAGGCGCTGCTTGGCGCGCGAATAGGCCTCGGGCTTGGACGGATCGGCGTAGACGATCAGGTAGAGCTTGCCCGACAGGTTGTCGATCACGGCCAGCTCTTCGCACAGCATGAGCTGGATGTCGGGCAGTTGCAGATCATCGGGCGGCGCGGTTTCAGCCAGGCGCGGCTCGATGAAGCGCACGGCGTCGTACCCGAAGTAGCCCGCGAGGCCGCCGCAGAAGCGCGGCAGGCCCGGGCGCAGCGCCACTTTCTGGCGGCGCTCGAAGGCGGCAATGAAATCCAGCGGGTTGCCTTCGTTTGTCTCCACCACCTTGCCGTCGGTCACGACTTCCGTGCGGTTGCCCTTGGCGCGCAGCAGCGTGTGCGCGTGCAGGCCGATGAAGGAGTAACGCCCGAAGCGCTCACCGCCCACCACCGATTCCAGCAGGAAGGTGTGTGTGCCGCGGTCGTGCGATTGCGCCAGCTTCAGGTAGAGCGAGAGCGGCGTCTCCAGGTCGGCCAGCGCCTCGGCAATCAGCGGAATGCGGTTGTAGCCCTGGTCGGCCAGCGATTTGAATTCGAGTTCGGTCATGAGCAGGTCAGGTCGATTGGCCTGGCGGGGGCGGTTACGCGCCCACCGGCATGCGTTCGCTCCACGGCAAACGCAAGAGCGTCAATGATGCCGTCGGAACGTTAGCAGAACATCAGGGATGGGAACGCGAAAACCGTGCGATCCCGCAAGGGCCGTCCGCCAGCCGATCGCGAGGCCAACGGAAGACCGGCGGGCGGTCAGCGTTTGGGGCAGGAGATGCGAGGGTGGTTTGGGTGGCGCGCTCGTGACGCGCCAGACTATGAAACCAAGACCAAACCGGAGGAGAACGATCAGCAGCCGTGCAAACGCTTACGCCCGGACGAGGGCGTGCCAGGGCCGCCAGGGCCAGGCCCCCCGGTCACCACCAGCGTCGACGCGTTTGCGATTCAGGAACATGGATCGTCAGTTGGAAGCGGCAGATGTTGCGTTGTGTGGCTCGGCCGACGTTTGAACATGAGGCCGAATCAGTTGCGCTGCCGCAAAAAGTGTGTCGACTATAGCATCGGCTCCCGCGCCCTGTATAGGCTGGCCGTGGTTGTAGCCATACGGCACCGCCAGCACGCGCATTCCGGCCGCACGGGCCGCCCGGGCATCGTTTTCCGAGTCGCCGATGGCTACGATTTCAGCCGGGGCCAGGCCAAATGCCTCCGCCACCCGCAGCATGGGGTACGGATCGGGCTTGCGATACGGGAAGGCGTCGCCTGGGTAGACGAGGTCGAAATACAGGTTCAGACCGAGCTGCGCCAGAAGCGGCTGCGTGAAGTCGTGTGGTTTATTCGTCACGCACGCAAGGGCGATGCCCATGTCGCGCAGGGCAGCCAGCCCTTCGCGCACGCCGTCATAGACGTTCACATACTGGCCGTTGATGGAGATGTAGGCGCGTTGATAGGCGTTCAGCGCCTCGGCGAATCTGCTGTTGGCCTGGGCGGGTGGCAGGCGCGCATCGAGCACGCGCCGCACAAGGTTTTCCGAGCCCTTGCCCACGTAGCCGACGACTTCCTCGGCCGGCATGTCCGGCGCGGCGCCAAGCGCCTCCAGCATCGCATTGATGGCGGCGTGGAAGTCGCCCGCCGTGTCGACCATCGTCCCGTCCAGGTCGATGATGACGCCACGGACGGCGCCGGCGGGTAGCACGCCGGTCGTCATGCCAGGCCGGCCAGCGCCTGGCGCAGCGCGCCCACGGTGCCGCGGTAGCCCCCATCCGCGTCCGGCTTGCCGAACACAGCAGAACCGGCGACGAAGGTGTCGGCGCCGGCTTTGGCAATCTCGGCGATGTTGTCTGCCTTTACGCCACCGTCGATCTCCAGCAGGATCTTGCGGCCGGTCTTGTCCTGGTATGCGTCGAGCTTCTGGCGCACGGCGCGCAGCTTGTTTAGCGCTTCCGGAATGAACGACTGGCCGCCAAAGCCCGGATTGACCGACATGATGAGCACCATGTCCAGGCGGTCCATGACGTGGTCCAGGTAGTGCAGGGGGGTGGCTGGATTGAAGACCAGGCCAGCCTTGCAGCCGTTGTCGCGGATCAGCGCCAGCGAGCGGTCAATGTGCTCCGAGGCTTCCGGGTGGAAAGTGATCAGGTCAGCGCCCGCCTTGGCGAAGTCCGGGATGATGCGGTCGACCGGGCTGACCATCAGGTGCACGTCGATCGGCACCGGCTTGCCATCCTTTTTCGCGTGCGGGCGGATGGCCTCGCACACCAGTGGGCCGACGGTCAGGTTCGGCACGTAGTGGTTGTCCATCACATCGAAGTGGATCCAGTCGGCGCCCGATTCGAGCACGCGGCGCACTTCTTCGCCCAGGCGGGCAAAGTCGGCGGACAGGATGGACGGGGCGATGCGGAAACCGGATGGATCGATGGCTGCGGACATGGTGAGAGACGGATAAGGCGCGCGGATGCGCAAAGGAGGTCGCCATTTTAGCCGGATCGGCCGCCTGTCCGTGCCTTGCCGCTACCACAGCCATGCCGCACAATGGGCGCCATTCTTATACTGGATCGTCATGCCGAGCTACGAACTCACCGTCCAGGTCCGGACGCGCTATTTGCCGGAGCAATCCGAGCCGGAGCAGGGCAATTTCGCCTTCGCCTACACCATCACCATCCGCAACACCGGTGACGTGCCGAGCCAGCTCATCTCCCGCCACTGGGTGATCACCGACGCCGACGAACAGGTGCAGGAAGTGAACGGCCTGGGCGTGGTCGGCCATCAGCCGCTGCTGCCGCCGGGCGAATCCTTCGAATACACGAGCTGGGCGACCATCAAGACGCCTGTGGGTACGATGCGCGGCGAATACTTCTGCGTGGCCGAAGACGGTCACCGTTTCGAGGCGCCCATCCCCGAGTTTGCGCTGGTGATGCCGCGCATGTTGCACTGACCGGGAATCAGGGCGCGTCGGATTTGGCCGCTTGCGAATCTTTCGGCGCGGCTTTGGTCGATCCCGAAGGCTTGGCAGCATCGTTGTGGCGCGACGGGTGTCCAGGCGGGGCACGCAGCGGGCGAGGGTGCTTTTTGGCGCCCGACATCGTCCAGATGACGATGAAGATCAGTAGGAACAGCGCCACGCCGGCCTCCAGGCCGAACAGCATCATCGGATGGTTTTCAAAGAATTCGCTCATGATCGACGGCGAGAAGCGCGGATGCCGGGCATTGTAGCCAAGCCCGCCCCGTGCATCGAACGCCGGACAGGATGAAACAGGCATGACAGCAGCAACCTTGGACGCATTGACTCAAGCCCGCACCGCCACCCGTCGCCGCTGGGGCGGACTGGCCGCCGCCCTGGTCGCCGCCTTGCTTGCCGCTTGCACGAGCGGGCCGCCGCCACGCGTCGAAACGCCGCAGCCGCCCACCGGAACGCTGGGCGGCCATCTGGCACCCAGCACCTGGGCCGACGTTGCCGGCTGGACGGCCGACGATCTTGCTTCTGCGTGGCCCGCGCTCCAATCGAATTGCCAGGCCATGAAGCGCCGCGCCGACTGGTCGCGCGTGTGCACCGCCGGCCTGATGGTCGATGCCGGCGATCCAATTGCCATGCGCGTTTTCTTTGAAGACAACTTCACGCCGTATCGGGTTGTGAAGGACGACGGCACTGACAGCGGCCTCATCACCGGTTACTACGAACCGCTGCTGCGCGGCTCGCGCACCCGCCACGGTGTTTATCAGACGCCGCTGTACCGCATGCCTGCTGCGTGGCGCGGCAAGACGCTGCCGGCGCGCGCGCAGTTGATCCGCAGCCCCGCGCTGCAGGGGCAGGAAATTGTCTGGGTGGATGACCCGGTCGAGGCGGCGTTCCTGCAGATCCAGGGCTCGGGCCAAGTCCAACTGGAAGAGGGCGGCATCATGCGCCTGGGCGTGGGCGGTACCAACAACCAGCCGTTCCGCTCGTTCGCGCGCTGGCTGCTGGACTCGGGCGAAATCACCCCCGCCCAGGCGACCATGCAGGGCATCAAGGCGTGGACACGCGCCAACCCCAGCCGCGTGGAAGAGATGCTCAACATCAACCCGCGCTACGTCTTCTTTGCCGAAACGCCCGGCAATACCGCAGGCCCGATCGGCAAGCTGGGCGTGCCGCTCACGGATGAGCGGTCGATTGCCGTGGACCCGACGTACATCCCGCTCGGCTCGCCGGTGTTCTTGTCGACGTCCAAGCCGCTGTCGGCCGAGCCGATCCAGAAACTGGTGTTCGCGCAGGACGTGGGGTCGGCCATTCGCGGTGCCGTGCGTGCCGACTATTACTTCGGCCATGGCGACGCTGCCGGCGACTTGGCCGGGCGCATGAAGCAGGCGGGGCGTCTTTGGGTGCTCGTGCCGAAGGGCGACAGCGTCGGCGTCGCCGCCCGCTGATCGTTATGGCTGACCGCGCCGCAGATCCACCACGCGGCGCGCCTTGCCGACCGAGCGCTCGATCCCGCCGCTGGCCAGAGTCTCGATCGCGGCTGTCACGCCGATCAACGACTTGATGTCGTGCGCCAGTTGGCTGCTCGCCGATTTGGCCGCCTCCGCCGACGCACCCAGCGCTGCCTCGATCCGCACCGTCAGCGTATCCAGCGGGCCTTCCTTGCCGAGCACGCATTGATAGTGCGGTGACAGCACCGCGTGCTTCAGGATCAATTCCTCGATCTGAGATGGAAAGACGTTCACACCGCGCACAATCATCATGTCGTCGCAGCGGCCGGTGATTTTTTCCATCCGCCGGAAGCCCGGTCGCGCCGTGCCCGGCAACAGGCGCGTCAGATCGCGTGTGCGATAGCGCACCACTGGCATCGCTTCCTTGGTCAGCGACGTGAACACCAGTTCGCCGAATTCGCCGTCCGGCAGCACCTCGCCAGTGTCCGGATCGATGATCTCCGGATAGAAATGGTCTTCCCAGATGGTCGGGCCGTCCTTGGTTTCGGCGCATTCGCTCGCGACGCCGGGCCCCATCACTTCTGACAGCCCGTAGATATCGACCGCTGAAAGCCCCATGCGCGCTTCGATGGCGCTGCGCATTTCGGGCGTCCATGGCTCCGCGCCGAAGATGCCGATCTGCAGGCTCGACGCGGCCGGGTCCATGCCTTGGTGCTCAAATTCATCGGCAATGGCCAGCATATAGCTCGGCGTGACCATGATGATCTGCGGCTGGAAATCGTGGATGAGCTGCACCTGCCGCTCGGTCTGCCCCCCGCCGAACGGGATCGCCGTCAGCCCCGCGCGCTCCACGCCGTAGTGCGCGCCCAAGCCGCCGGTGAATAGGCCGTAGCCGTAGCTCACGTGGACCTTGTCGCCGCGCCGCGCGCCCGCCGCGCGAATCGAGCGCGCCACCAACCCTGCCCACGTATCGATATCGGCAAGCGTGTAGCCGACGACCGTGGGTTTGCCCGTCGTGCCCGACGATGCGTGGATGCGCGCGATCCGATCCTGCGGCACCGCAAACATGCCGAACGGATAGTTGTCGCGCAAATCCGTCTTGGTGGTGAATGGAAACCTCGCCAGATCGGCAAGCGACTGCACATCCGACGGATGTACGCCTGCCGCGTCGAACTTGGCCCGGTAGGCGGGCACGTTCTCATACGCGTGCGCCAGGCTGTGCTTCAGGCGTTCAAGCTGCAGCGCCTGGATGGCGTCACGGCTGGCGGTCTCGATCGGATCGAGCGGCAGGTCGGTCGAGCGGGGGCACATGCGGGTCTCCTCGGGGCGCCGTCGTGCGAACCTGTCCCCGATCCTGCTGCGCGTCCAGATCTCGGCCCTGTGATGTTGACCGTATCCATGTACGGTTGCGTTTCTCGGGCCAACCTCGGGATGCTCGCCACGGATCGTGAACCGGTTCTGAGGCGTCCTCTCACGGTGATGCTGTCTTGGGGCTCTGTAAGAGGGTGAACTAAGGCGCTGGGCTGATCGGGTCAGGAATGACGTGGCCTCGAACCTGTGCAGACTTGCCACGGAACATGGCGACCACCTCGCCGGCCTGGTTGGCGACGCGAACGTCGTACACGCCATGCCGGCCAGACAAGACTTGCTCGGTTGCCTCGGCGACGAGCACATCGCCGCCATGCGCCGGCCGCAGGAATTCGACGGTGCAGCCCGCCGCCACCGTGTTGTGGTTGTGGCTGTTGCAGGCAAATGCGAAGGCCGAATCGGCCAGCGTGAAGATCAGTCCGCCATGACAGGTGCGATGCCCGTTCAGGAATTCCGGCCGCACCGCCATGGACAGGCGGGCATAGCCGGGCGCAACCGCCTCCACGCGCATGCCGAGCCAGCGGGTACAGGCATCGGCGTCAAACATGCTCTTGCAGGCGGCTTCGGCCAGGGCCTGCGCATCGTGGAGGGCGGTCTCGGTCATGCAGATTCCTCTATTCGCCGGTGAAATGTGCCACGCGCTTATTGAGGAACGCGTCGACGCCCTCGGCGTAATCATGTGAGTTGCCCAGTTCGCGCTGCAGGTCGCGCTCCAGATCCAGCTGGGCGTCGAGCGACTGTGTGGGCGCCGCGTGCATGGCGCGCTTGATGGCGGCCAGCGCCCGGGTCGGCTGCTTGGCCAGGTGGTCGGCCATGCAATTCACCTCGGTCATCAGGATCTTGGCATCGTGATAGACGCCCCAGATCAGGCCCCAGGCGAGCGCGGTCTTGGCGTCGAGCTTCTCGCCCAGCATCGCCAGCCCCATTGCCCGCGCCACGCCGATGCGCTGTGGCAGGAACCACGTCCCGCCCGAATCCGGCAGCAGCCCGATCTTCACGAAGGCTTGCAGGAAGCAAGCGTTCTCGGCGGCCATCACGATGTCGCACGCCAGCGCCAGGTTCGCGCCCGCGCCGGCGGCCACGCCATTCACAGCGGCAATCACCGGCAGGGGCATGGCACGCAGACGGCGCACCAGCGGGTTGAATTGCTCGTCGATGAGCTGGCCCAGGTCGGTCATCTGCCCGGGCGTGACATTGAGTTCGGAGAGATCCTGCCCCGCGCAGAAGCCGCGCCCTGCACCGGTCAGGATCAGCGCGCGGGCCCGCTGGCGCTCCACCTTGTCCAGCGCATCGCGCAGTTCCCGGTGCATGCCGGCCGTGAAGCTGTTGAGCTGATCGGGCCGGTTCAGCGTGATGGTGGCCACGTGTTCATGCCAGTCAAGCAGAATGGTCGGGCTGGTCATCTTGTCTCCTCCTCGGTCATCGGTTTATTGATTAACCGACCGGTTGGTCGGCTAATATTACATCCATTCCAACTGGAGCTTCCATGTCCTACGAAAACATTCTGGTCGAAACGCGCGGCCGCGTCGGTCTTATTACGCTCAATCGTCCGAAGGCGCTCAACGCCCTCAACGACGCGCTCATGGATGAACTTGGCGCCGCGCTGCTCGCCTTCGATGACGATGCCAGCATCGGCGCCATCGTCATCACCGGCAGCGAAAAGGCGTTCGCCGCGGGCGCGGATATTGGCGCCATGGCCGAATACGACTTCGCCACCGTCTATAAGAACGAATACATCACGCGCAACTGGGAAACCATCCGTCGCATCCGCAAGCCGGTGATCGCCGCGGTGGCAGGCTACGCGCTGGGCGGCGGCTGCGAACTGGCCATGATGTGCGACATCATCCTCGCAGCCGATACCGCCAAGTTCGGCCAGCCCGAAATCAAGCTCGGCACCATGCCCGGCGCCGGTGGCACGCAGCGCCTGCCGCGCGCCGTCTCCAAGGCCAAGGCCATGGATCTCTGTTTGACTGCCCGCATGATGGGCGCCGAAGAAGCCGAGCGCGCTGGCCTGGTCTCGCGCGTCCTCCCCGCCGACAAGCTGCTCGACGAAGCCATCCAGGCGGCAGAAACCATTGCCGGCTTCTCGTTGCCCACGGTCATGATGATCAAAGAGTCGATCAATGCGGCCTACGAGACCTCGCTTAGCGAGGGCGTCCATCTGGAGCGTCGCCTGTTCCACGCCACATTCGCCACGGAAGACCAGAAAGAAGGCATGCGCGCCTTCATCGAGAAGCGCGCCCCGGCGTTCAAGCACCAATAAGCAGGGCGTCGCGGGGTGACTTCGGGAATACCCGAGTAACCATCTCGGGTATCTCGAGCCTCATTTGCGGACGTTTTGCGGCCGCAATCCCAAGCCCAGACGGGGCTGGTGGCTATTCTTCACGAACTCGTCATCAGTCCGTCATGACAAAGGTGTTGCCAACCTCCGGGAACCCGCCTAATATTCGCCCCTCGCTGCAAAACACAGCGCCGAAACGCAAGGGACGGCGGGGTGTTGAAGTGGCGGAGAAGCAGTGTTGGAGCGGGTTTCCG
>NZ_CATZBU010000013.1:0-154972 GCF_958405935.1 Ralstonia psammae | reverse complement strand
TAACCGACATCATGGGCGAAATTGCCGCCGCCTCGAACGAGCAAAGCTCGGGCATCGAACAGGTCAACAAGGCTGTCACGCTGATGGATGAAGCCACGCAGCAGAACGCTGCGCTGGTGGAGCAGGCGGCTGCGGCCGCTGAATCGCTGGAAGAACAGGCGGAGGCCTTGAACGCCGCCATTGCTGCGTTCCGCCTCGCCTGATATCGCCGCCGTTGATGGACGGGCATGGCAAAGACTTGCCTTGAATGGCGTTTCGGTTGATATAACCGACTGGCCCATTCAAGGATTCGCATCATGCCGTTCATCATTGCCGCGCTTGCGCTGGTTGGTCTGCTGATCTACGGCGCCGTCCGGTTATATGCGGTGGTTGCTGCAGCTTATGGCGCGGTGGCGGGCAGCGCGGCGGTGCTGGTTGCCGTGGCGTTGCTGGCTGGCGCGCTCATCACCGTCATCCGGCGTTACCGGGCCGTTCATGGTGTCAACGTGAAAGGCCAACGGATCGTGTCGCTCAGCGGAAGCTGGGGGCAGGTCGGGGTGGATGCCGAACAGAAGCGCGGGACGCTGCAGTTGCACGGACAAGGCGCACGCTTTCTCTTCGCCGATATTGCCGGCGCCGATGCTGTTGAACGCGAAGGCGCCTGGACGCTGGCGCTGCGCCTGAAGCATCAGGCGCAGGCCGAGTGGTTGATCCCGATGCGCAATCGCCAGGAAGCGAACCGCTGGGCGAAAATCTTCGCGCTGGCGGCCAGCCAGGAGCTTTGACCGGCGCGTTGAGCCCGATTATTCCGTCGTACTCGGGTTCCAGAATGCCTGTGCCACGTGCGGCTGCGATTGCAGCGACGCAACGATGCGGTCCAGCTCGGCCGCGTTCACGGCAGTCGACATCAGCATGGCTTCAATTTCCACGTGGTCGTCGCCAAAGGGTTCGACCGACAGATCGCTGATCGGGTAGCTGGCGTCTTCCAGCAGGCGTTCCAGATCGGCCAGAACCTCCTTCTGGCGCGCGCTGGTCGAGATGACACACATCGTGTACGTGACTTCGCTGGCCTGGTTGTCCAGCGGCGTGCGGTTGATACGGTCCACTACCGGCCGCAGCAGGATGTTCGAAGCCAGCACGAACAGCGTAATGAGAATGGCCTGGCCGACAAGGTCGGAGCCCGCCGCGGCTCCCACGGCGGCCGAACCCCACAGCGTGGCGGCGGTGTTCAGCCCGCGCACGTTCAGCCCTTCCTTCATGATGGTTCCGGCACCCAGAAAGCCGACGCCCGAGACCACATAGGCGATGACGCGGGTCGTGTCCGATGCGGTGCCGATCTGTGCGGCCATGTCGACAAACGCCGATGCAGCCACGGCCACCAGCGCGTTGGTGCGCAGCCCGGCCGTCCGCTGTCTGACTTGCCGCTCAAAGCCGATCAGTGATCCGAGCGCAAAGGCGGAGGCAAGGCTGATGAACGAATCCACCAGCGTGGCGACATTGAGATGGACGAGGGCTTGCAGCGTCATCGGCGGCTCCTTGTTGTGTAGACCGGAGTCTTGGTGAAGGGCGCCGATGGTTATAGCACGGCGCCATGACACGCCGTGCGAGCCGGGCAGGCCGGACGGCTACTTATAGTCCCACTGCATCTGCTCGGGGATCGGCACGACGTCCGACGTCTCGAGGCAGCGGTCGAGGTAAGCGAGCAGGGAGCGCGGTTGAAAGCCCGTCTCCTGCACCAGCCGCGTGTTGTCGAACACGTAGCTCATGCTGGCGAACTTGGCATACAGGTGGATGCAGCGTGCGACCAAGCGCACGTTGCCGTTGCCCGTCAGGCTCAGGAATTTACGTGCCAATGCTTTCTCGGCGATTTTTTCCTGGTACACATAGCCGGCCAGCGCCTGGGCATCTTCTTCTGGCGTCTTGCAGCGCTTGAAGCGTGGATACAGCGTTTCGATGCGCTCCGAGTTCGCGTCGCCGGCGCTGATGTGATACAGGTCGTGCGCCAGCGTGGGCTTGATCGACAACTGCACGATGGCTTCGGCGCAGTCGTCCACGGGCAGGATGTCGACGCGGTCGGACAGGCGGCAACTGAACGTTTCGAGCAGCGCCACCATGCGCAGCATCCAGAAGATGCTGCCCGAGGGCTCGCACCCCAGCGTGCTGTGGCCCACCACGATGGACGGCCGCACCACCACCAGTGGCAGTTCGGGCACCGCTTCGCGCAGCTTCAGCTCGGCCATCCCTTTGGAATACGTGTAGGGCACCGCGTGCTGCTCCAACGGGGGCACATCCCAGCTTTCGCTGACATGGCGATCCGCCAGCTGGCCGCACGACATGGCCGTACCGATCTGCAGGAAGCGCTTCAGGCGTGTGCCCTGTGCTGCCAGCCGGCCCAGCGCGAGCACGCCATCCACGTTGGTTTCCCACAGCGACGGATGGTTCGAGAACGTTGCCAGCGCCGCGCAGTTGATGATGATTTCCGGATCACCCAGCTTGGCGGCACCCGCCTCGCGCAGGTCGAAGGGCACGATCTGCGATTCCGTAATGCCGTCCAGCGTGCCCTGTGCAAACTCGAAGCGCCGCAGGTTGCTGCGCAGCCGCGCCAACCCTTCAGCGGGCGTGTCGCCGCGCACGGCAAAGCGTGTGTCGGCCAGCAAACCTTTGGCTGCCAGATTGGCGGCAATGGCACCGCCCACGAAACCGGTCGCACCGGTTAGCAAAATACTCATGCGAGAAAACTTGAATCTCTTGGGTGGCAAAACGGGCGACCGTCCCGCTTGCAAACAACACGACCGCTGCCGCACCGGCGAGGCGCGCATTGGCAGCGCGCCCGGGGGCAGGGAACAGACAAGTCGTGCAGGTGAAGCCGCGCACACGAAACACGGTTCGCGGGCCGCAGGGCTCGCGTGATGCGATGCGGCCAAAACCTGTGCGCAATCAGCGATTTATAAGAATGTAACCTTTCAGCCGCCTTTCGGCATCCCATTCGAGCAGAGGGTTGACTCAAGTCTGCGGGACAGCGCAGCTCGACGCGGCGTTGGCGGCAATCTCGCGCGCGGCCTTGGCACCTTCGACTTGCAGGATGGTCGGCAGCGACACGCCGTTCTTGGCGGCTGTCACTTCGGCCAGGATCGAGATGGCGATTTCCGGTGGTGTACGGCTGCCGATGTAAATGCCGACCGGCCCATGCAGGCGCGCCAGCTCGGCATCGCTCAGATCGAATTCCTTCAGGCGCTCGCGGCGGTTGGCGTTGTTGCGGCGGCTGCCCAGGGCGCCTACGTAGAACGCGGGCGTCTTGAGCGCCTCCATGAGCGCGAGGTCATCGAGCTTGGGGTCGTGCGTCACGGCGATGACGGCGCTGCGCTCATCGAGCTTCATGGCCGTCACCGTATCGTCGGGCATGGTGCGGACCATGGCAACGCCGGGGATCGACCACTCTTCGCTGTACTCTTCGCGCGGGTCGCAGACGGTGACCTGGTAATCGAGGCCTACGGCGATCTGGCACAGGTAGCGCGAGAGCTGTCCCGCGCCGATGACGAGCATCCGGTAGCGTGGCCCGTGAATGGTCACAAGGCGCGCTTCGTCAAACTGCAGGCCGTCGGTGACGGTGGCGTGCTGCAGCGTCGAGGCGCCGGTCGCCATGTCCAGCGTGCGGGCGACGAGCTGGCCGGCTTCCACGGCGTGCAGCAGGGCGTCGATCCCGCTGGAGGCGTTCAGAGGCTCCAGCACGAGTTGCAGCGTGCCGCCGCAGGGCAGCCCAAAGCGATGCGCTTCTTCAGCGCTGATGCCGTATTTGACGGCTTCCGGTTTGGTGTAGTGGAGGCCCTCACGGCGCACGCGGTCGATGAGGTCGTCTTCAATGCAGCCGCCTGAGACCGAGCCGATGACGATGCCGTCATCGCGCAGCGCGAGCATCGCGCCTTCGGGCCGTGGGGACGAGCCCCACGTTTTGACCACCGTGACGAGCAGCACGCGCCGCCCCTGTTCCAGCCAGCGCACGCTGGTTTTCAAGACTTCAAGATCGACGCTGTCCATGATGCGTTTGCTGCGCTTTCGCGCGCTGTATGTGTCTGTTGCGGGGATGCACCAATTATGCCCCGTGGTGCAAAAACAGGTAGGCGGCCACTACGGCCACGAGCGCCACGATGATCCACGGCCATGGGTTGCGTGGCTGCAGCACAGGGCTGACGTTGGGCGCGGCGCCCTGCGGCGCACCGTGGGCCTGCAGTTCGCCGGCAGCCAGATCGGGAATCGCCTGCGGTGCCGACATGCCGTCGACGGGCGGCGCGGCATGTCCGTTGACGCTGGCCGGGTCAGCAGTGCCGAATTCCGCCGAAAAACGCTGGAAGAACTCATCGGCCAGTTTGCGTGCCGCACCGTCGATCAGCCGCGAGCCGATTTGCGCAAGCTTGCCGCCCACCTGCGCGGTAGCGGAGTAAGAGAGCCGCGTGACCGTGGGGCCCTCGGGGGTGAGCTGCACCTGCGCGCTGCCCTTGCCGAAGCCGGCTGCGCCGCCCTGGCCGTCGAAATGCAGCGTATAGCTGCGCGGGGGCGCCATGTCGGCCAGTTCCATGCGCCCCTTGAAGCGCGCCTTGACGGGCCCGACGGCGGCGGTCATGGCAACGTCGTAGGCGGGGTTGGCACCGCCCTCGGCAGCGGTGAGGCTCTCGCAGCCGGGAATGCAGCGTTGCAGCACGGCCGGGTCGTTCAGCGCATCCCAGGCGGTCTGGAGTGGCACGGGCAGGAGATGGGTCTGGGTCAGTTCCATGGCGCGGTCGATCGTGCTTGGGTGTGGGTACGTGGGAGACGCGTGCGGCGAGCATGCGCCAATTCGTGTTCCAGCGCAGCCAGGCTGTCGAAATGGTGCGCCGGCACCATCACATCGACATGCGGCAGGATGGCTCGCACGCCACGTGCCCGCGGCTCGAAACCGGCAAAGCGCAGCAGCGGGTTGAGCCACACGATGCGATGGGCGAAGCGCGCCAGGCGCGCCATCTCGGTGTCGAGCACGTCGATGTGTTCGTGATCGAGTCCATCCGTCACGAGCAGGACGGTGGCACGGCCGGAGAGCGTGCGGCGTGCCCATTGGCGGTTGAACTCGGCAAGCGCCGCACCGATGCGCGTGCCGCCCGACCAATCCGGCACAAGCTCGGCGATGGCTTGCACGGCGACATCCGGATCGCGCTCGCGCAATTGCCGGGAGACATTGGTCAGCCGCGTGCCGAACAGGAAGGCCTGGATGCGCTCGCGCGACTGCACCAGCGCGTGGCAGTAGTACAGCACGGCGCGCGAGTAGCGGCTCATCGATCCCGAGATGTCGAGCAGCAGGACCAGCGGCGGTGTGCGGTCGACGGGCTGACGGTATTTCCAACCCGTCCATTCGCCGCCGGCGCGCACAGCTTGGCGGACGGTGGCACGCAGGTCTGGATGGCGCCCGCGCGAGGCTGCTTTCAGCCGGCGCGTCCGTTCCTGCGCCAGATGCACGCGCCGACGGCGGATCATGTGTTGCAGCGTGCGCCATTCCGCAGCGTTGAGCGTGTCGAAGTCGCGCGTGCGCAAGGCTTCGTTCGCGGAAAACGCCAGCGGCGCCACGATGTCATGACGTTCGCCATCCGGCTTTGGGCCGGGTGGCAGGTTGGTCGACGGCTGCACACGCAGCGCATCGGCCAGGCGGTTGCTGCGCGCCGCCGGAATGCCGCCGCGTACCTTGGGCAGCAACAGGGCGCGCAGCTTGCCTTCCCAATCCGGATCGCGCCAGAACACGTTGAAAGCGGCATCGAACAGCGTGCGTTCGTCGGGGTGCGAGACGAGCAGGGCGGACAGCGCGGCCTTCACGTCGTCGCGGCGGCTGATGTCGATGTGGCTCAGGGCTTCGATGGCATCCACTGCACGCGACGGTGCCAGCGGCATGCCGGCGTTGCGCAGCAGGCGCACGAAGTGCGTCACGTTGCGCGCCAGCATCGGTAACTGCGTTGGCAAGGTCGCTTGGGTCGCTTGCATCCCTTACTCCGGCAGCGCCGGGGCGGCCAGCAGTTGCTCGATGGTCGTCGGATCGACGCGGGCCAGGTCGTCCTGGTACTTGAGCAGCACGCCCAGCGTGTCTTGCACGGACTGCGGATCAAGCTCGGTCACGTTCAGCGCTGCCAATGCGCGGCACCAGTCGATGGCTTCGGCAATGCCCGGTGCCTTGAACAAGTCGATGCCGCGCAGGCGATGCACGAAATCGACCGCACGCTGCTGCAGGCGGGCGGCAGTCTCGGGTGCGCGCTGCGCCACGATCTGCAGCTCTCGTGTTTTATCCGGATAGCCGATCCATTGATACAGACAGCGCCGCTTGAGCGCGTCGTGCACCTCGCGCGTGCGGTTGGAGGTCATGATGACCAGCGGAATCACCTGCGCGCGCACCGTGCCGAATTCGGGAATCGACACCTGGAAGTCGGACAGCAACTCCAGCAGGAAGGCCTCGAAGGGTTCGTCGGCGCGGTCGATCTCGTCGATCAAGAGAACGCGCGGTGTGTCGGGGCAGGCAGGGTCGGGCAGCAGCGCCTGCAGCAGCGGGCGCTTGAGGAGAAATTCATCGCGGTAGAGCGTGTCGGCGCGTGGCTTCTCGCCGGCGGCCTCAGCCAGGCGCAGCGCCATGATCTGGCGCGGGTAGTCCCATTCATAGAGCGCGCTGGCGGTGTCCAGCCCTTCGTAACACTGCAGCCGCAGCAGCGACGTGCCGAGCAGCCCGGCCGCCGCCTTCGCCAGCTCGGTCTTGCCGACGCCGGGTTCGCCTTCCAGAAACAGCGGCCGCTGCATGCGCAGCGCGAGGAACAAAGCCGTGGCCAGCTCACGGCTGGCGAAATAGCCCTGACCTTGCAGTTGCGCGATGCAGTTGTCGATGGAATCGACCGGCATGCCGTTCCCTGGCCAATGCGCTCAGTGATGGTGCGCCAATGCCTGTTCGACCGCGCGAGCGGTCAATACCGGAATGAGGTGCGCCCGATATTCCGGCGAGGCATGCAGGTCGCCTACGAGATCGTCGGCAGGCACCACCACCTTGCGCGCGGCTTCTGATGTAAAGCTGGCCGCCAGCGCCTGCTCCAGCGGCGTGCAGCGGAACACGCACGGTGCTGCGCCCGTGACCGCCACGCGCACGTTGTTGCCTTTGCGGCTGATGAATACGCCCACCAGTGCAAAGCGCGATGCCGGGTTGCGGAATTTCACGTAGGCCGCCTGGTCCGGCACGGGAAACTGCACCTCGGTGATGAGTTCGTCCGCCGCCAGCGCGGTCTCATACATGCCGAGGAAAAAATCGTCCGCCGCGATGTTGCGCCGCTCGGTGACGACGGTCGCGTTCAGGCCCAGCACAGCGGCGGGGTAGCACGCCGCCGGGTCGTTGTTGGCGAGCGACCCGCCGAGCGTGCCCATCGCGCGTACTTGCCGGTCGCCAATGCCGCCGGCCAGTTCCGCCAGCGCGGGCAGCATGCGGGCGATGTCGGCGCTGTCGGCCACATCGGCATGGCATGTGGCTGCGCCCACCGTGATCACACCGGGCTGCGTGCGAATGCCTGACATGCCAGGAATGCGCGTGACATCCACCAGCATCGACGGCTGCGCCAGCCGCAGCTTCATCGCTGCCAGCAGGCTCTGCCCGCCACCGAGGTATTTGGCGTCCGTGTGCGTCTTCAGCGCTGTCACGGCGGTCTGGGCGTCGGTGGCTTTCTGGTACTCGAAGTCGTACATGGTTGGCTCCTCTGCCTAGGCCTTGGCCGCTTGAATGGTTTGCCAGACACGATGCGGCGTCGCGGGCATCTGGATGTCCTTCACGCCCAGCGGCGCCAGCGCGTCGACGATGGCGTTGATCAGCGCCGGCGGCGAGCCGATCGCACCGGCTTCACCGCAGCCTTTGACGCCCAGCGGGTTGTGCGTGCACGGCGTGCCCTTGGCCGTTTCCACCGTAAAGCTGGGCAGGTTGTCTGCGCGCGGCATGGCGTAGTCCATGTACGAGCCGGTCAGCAACTGGCCGTTCTCGTCGTACACGCAGGCTTCCATCAACGCCTGTCCGATGCCCTGGCCGAGCCCGCCGTGCACCTGCCCCTCGACGATCATCGGATTGATGATGTTGCCGAAATCATCCACTGCGACGAAGCGATCGATGTGGACTTCGCCGGTATCGGGGTCAACTTCCACTTCGCAGATGTACGCGCCTGCGGGATAGGTGAAGTTGGTCGGGTCGTAGAAGGCGTTTTCGTCCAGGCCGGGCTCCAGTTTGTCGAGCGGGTAGTTGTGCGGCACGTACGCTGTGAGGGCCACTTCACCGAAGGTCTTGGTGCGGTCGGTGCCGGCCACGCGGAAGACGCCATCCTTGAACTCGATGTCCTCCGCCGACGCTTCCAGCAGATGCGCGGCGATCTTCTTGGCTTTGGCCTCGATCTTGTCGAGTGCCTTCATGATGGCCGAGCCGCCTACGGCAATCGAGCGCGAACCGTACGTGCCCATGCCGAACGGGATGCGCCCCGTGTCGCCGTGCACGATCTCGATGTTGTCGATGGGCACGCCCAGGCGATCGGCCACCACTTGCGCGAACGTCGTCTCGTGGCCCTGGCCGTGGCTGTGCGAGCCGGTGAAGACGGTGACGGAGCCCGTCGGGTGCACGCGAATTTCGCCGGCTTCAAACAGGCCCGCTCGTGCGCCAAGCGCCCCTGCGATGTTCGACGGCGCCAGTCCGCACGCTTCGATGTAGCAGGAGTAGCCCATGCCGCGCAGCCGCCCTTTGGCGCGCGAGGCATCGCGTCGGGCCGCAAAGCCCTTCACGTCTGCCAGTTCGATGGCGCGGTCCAGGCACGGTTCATAGTCGCCCGTGTCATATGTCAAACCAACCGGTGTGGCATACGGGAACGTGCGGATGAAGTTGCGGCGGCGCAGCTCCGCCGGGTCGACTTGCATCTCGCGCGCGGCAGTTTCTACGAGGCGTTCGACCACATACGTCGCCTCGGGCCGGCCGGCACCGCGATAGGCATCGACCGGCGCGGTGTTCGTGAACACCGCTTTCACTTCGGCATAGATGGCAGGCGTCTTGTACTGGCCTGCAAGCAACGTCGCATACAGGATGGTCGGCACGCTGCTGGCAAACGTCGACAGATACGCGCCCATGTTGGCCGTCGTATGCACGCGCATGGCGAGGAAATTGCCCTGCGCGTCGAGCGCCAGTTCAGCATGTGTCACGTGGTCGCGGCCATGTGCATCCGTGAGGAAGGATTCGGAGCGCTCGGCCGTCCACTTGATCGGCCGGCCGACCTTCTTCGATGCCCACGTGAGCGCCACATCTTCCGGGTACAGGAAGATCTTCGAGCCGAACCCGCCACCCACATCCGGCGCGATCACGCGCACCTTGGCTTCGGTCAGGCCCAGCACGAACGCCGACATCAGCAGGCGTTCCACGTGCGGATTCTGGTTGGCGACGTAGAGCGTGTAGCTGTCGTCCTGGCGCGAGTAGCTGGCATTGACGGCGCGCGGCTCGATCGCATTCGGAATCAGCCGGTTGTTGACGATGTCGAGCTGCGTCACGTGCGCGGCCTTGGCGAAGGCGGCATCGGTGGCGGCCTTGTCGCCGTGGCCCCAGGTGTAGCAGGTGTTGTTGGGTACGTCGTCGTGGACGGCGGTGCCGGCGGTATCTGCGGTGGCGGTGTCGACCACGGCCGGCAGTTCGTCGTATTCCACGTCGATCATCTCGACGGCATCCTTGGCGATCTTCACCGATTCAGCCACCACCAGCGCGACCTGATCACCCACGTGGCGCACCTTGCCTTGCGCGAGCACGGGGTGAGGCGGTTCCTTCATCGGCGTGCCGTCAATGCTGTGGATGAGCCAGCCGCACGGCAAACCGTTCACCTTGTCGGCGGCCAGGTCGTCGCCGGTGAGCACGGCCAGCACGCCCGGATGGTTGCGTGCGGCATCCGAATTGATGTGCTTGATGCGTGCGTGCGCATACGGCGAGCGCAGGAACACCGCGTACGACTGGTGAGCCTGGACGACATCGTCCGTGTACTGCCCGGCACCCGTCAGGAAGCGGAAGTCTTCCTTGCGCTTGACGGACGCGCCGATCAGGTGGTTGTTGGGTTCTGCGGGAGCGTTCATGGTGGTCTCCTCGCTGGGGTCAGGCGGCGTGGGCGCGCGCGGCGGCCAGGCTTTGCAGCGAGGCGTCGTCGCCTTCGGCTTCAGCCATGGCTTCGGCACCATGCATCACGGCGCGCACGATGTTGTGGTAACCCGTGCAGCGGCACAGGTTGCCGTCGAGTTGCTCGCGCACCGTGTGTTCATCGGGATGCGGATGTTGCGCGACCAGCGCCGTGGCCGCCATCACCATGCCCGGGGTACAG
This sequence comes from Ralstonia psammae, assembly GCF_958405935.1. Taxonomy (NCBI): domain Bacteria; kingdom Pseudomonadati; phylum Pseudomonadota; class Betaproteobacteria; order Burkholderiales; family Burkholderiaceae; genus Ralstonia; species Ralstonia psammae. The sequence goes on along the minus strand of NZ_CATZBU010000013.1, from coordinate 144,629 downwards.
AAGCCGCATTGCAGGCCGTGGCATTGGCGAAAGGCTTCCTGCATCGGGTGCAGCGCACCGTCCTTCGACAGGCCCTCGATGGTGGTCACCTCGGCGCCGTCAGCCTGCACGGCGAGGATGTTGCACGACTTCACCGCGCGCCCGTTCATATGCACCGTGCACGCGCCGCATTGCGCGGTATCGCAGCCGACGTGGGTGCCGGTCAGGCGAAGTTGCTCGCGCAGCAATTGGACCAGCAGGGTATGGGGTTCGACACTGACGGTGACAGGCGCACCGTTGACCGACAGCTTGAGGCTGATCGCCATGGGAGTCTCCTTGGGGGATGGTCGCCGGGTGCCATGCTGCGCGTCTTCCTTGCTGCGAAGATGCGCGCGTGGTCTCGATATCGGTGGTCGCGGCTCTACTCAGTAAAGCACAGGCCAAGGAGAAGACAACCGCTGTGCGGTTGGGGCCGTCGGAGGAAATAGGGCGATTGCTACGGCATGCAAACAAACCAGACCCATGCCGTAGAAATGACAAAGGGCCGGAATCCGGCCCTTGATTGGCACCAGGCAGTCATGACCTGGCGGGTGTGGCGGCGGGTGTGATGACACACGGCCGGCGCACGGTGCTACTGAAACTGCGAGTACTGCATACAGCTAGCTAGCTCGGGCACACGCCCTTCAACAATAGCGTGGCGGGTTAGGCCTTGGCAGTGCGGTGCGTGCCGAACAGGTTCGCGATTGCCGAGAAGAACTGGGCGAACGAGAACGATTGGCCGCTCGGACGGCGATAGTAGTAGATACCTTCGGACATTTCGCGCTCGATCAGTTCGCGTTCGAGTTGATCGGTCAGCTTCAGGTCGTTCGTGTTTTGCATGATTGGCCTCTTAGGGAAATCCCGGTTAGGGAATACCCTGATCATACACCAGATGATGCAATGCACCATACGTAGGCTTACGTATGCACCCTTTCTGCGCCGTCTACCGTTGCTCGGCCACCACGCTTGCGTTGTGACGCACCAATGTGGTGCTTTCATCGCATTTATATGCCTTTGACCCTTACTTGACCGGAATCGGCTGGCTGGTCGGGATCGGTACGGCGGTCACACTGTTCTTCGGGCTGCCTGAAATAACCTTGTCGGAATACGTCAGATAGACCAGCACATTGCGTTTGCGGTCGACCGTGCGCACCACGTGCAGCGTCTTGAAGACGAGCGACAGGCGCTGCGTGAACATGTCGTCCTGCTGCGGCAACGGCTTGACGAAGCTGATGGCGCCAACCTGTCGGCAGGCCACGGCGGCTTCGCTGACGTCTTCGGCCACGCCCAGCGAGCCCTTGATGCCGCCGGTGCGGGCCCGCGAGACATAGCAGGTCACGCCCTGCACGAGCGGGTCGTCAAAAGCTTCGATGACGATCTTGTCGGAGCCGGTGATGCGGAAATTGGTGCTGACGCTGCCGATGTCTTCAGCGCGGGAGCAGCCGGCGGTGCTCAGGGCGAGTGCGGCAAACAAGACGGAAAGTTTGGTGAATGGGCGCATGGCTTTGGGTAGACAAAAGGAAGGACTGGAAGTCAGAGTAGCGACTCAGGCGGCCAGGACGCGGCGGCTTCATCAACGAACGTGGGCCGCATGTCGGTGTGTTGGCGGGAATGCTCAATGCGGCGGTGCAGGGCGTCCATGAAGACCTTCACCTTGGCGGGCATCAGGCGGCGGCCCGGGAATACGGCGTACACGCGCATCGGCGGGGACTGGAAATCCGTCAGCACCTCCTGCAACGCGCCAGAGCTGATCAGGTCTGTAGCGAACACGGAGGTGATGCGGGCGACCCCCAGGCCAGCAATGGCGGCCTGCATGCGCAATTCGCTATTGGAAGTACGCATGCGGAAGTCGAGCGGCAGGTTGATCGTCTCGCCGCCGGGCGTGCGGAACTGCCATTCGGCTTCGTTCGAGGTGCCGAGGCAAGGCCAATCGGCAAGTTGGTCTGGGTGACTGAGCGGCCCGAGGCGTTCCAGCAGTTGCGGGGCGACGACCACGGCGCGCCGCAAATCAAAGACACGCTGGGCGACGAGCCCGGAATCGGGCAACGGCCCGCGCGGCACGGTCAACATGATGTCGTAGCCCTGGGCAAGCGGGTCGATCTGGCGCGGCGCCACATCCACTTCGATGCGCAAGCCGGTGTGCTCGCGCATGATTTCCAGCACCACTTCGGCAAGCTGCTTGGCGGCAAACTCGTACGGCATGGCAATGCGCAAGGTGCCCGCGGGTGACTGAAACGTCGCTGCGGCGTCTTCCGACACTTCACGCAGCCGCTGGAACAATGGGCCGGCGTCGCGGAGCAGGGCTTCACCGGCATCGGTCAGGCGCAGGCGGCGCGTACTGCGCTCGAAAAGTCGCACGCCCATCTTGCCCTCCAGCCGCGACACGGCCGTGCTGACCGACGACTTGGGCAACCCCAGCCGATCGGCCGCGCGCGTGAAGCTGCCGAGCGTGGCCACGGTGCAGAAAGTGTCCCAGTCGTTCCAGTCCGTCGTTCGCATAATTGAACAATGAATTTGTTGGCAGGCGATTTCCGCCGGTTTCAAGGCAAATTACCATCCCTGCATGAACACGCCAAGCACAGACCACACGGTTTCTCCACCACCCACGCCCCGCAAACCGGCTGCCGAATCGACCGTCGGCAGCCGGATGGAATTGCGCATGGTGGGCATGGTGATCGGCTTGGCGACGGGCGTGGACTACATGTCCAACCTGATGTTTTCGATTGCTGGGCCCCATATCGAAGGTGGGGTGCTGGCGTCACAGGATGTGTATCTCTGGGCCGTGACGGCGTATGCGGCGGCGGCCAGCCTGGCGATTCTCGTGATGGGACGGCTGGCCGATCACATGACCTACCGCAAGCACACGCTGCTGTCGCTTCTGGTGTTCATCATTGGCACGCTGATGTGCGCGGCGGCCGAGGGCGGCACGATGCTGATTGTCGGCCGGGCGGTGCAGGGGTTTGGCGGCGGGCCGATGCTGTCCACCTCGCGCATCTTTGTGCAGCACAGCCCCGCGCACGAACGCCGCACGATGATGAAGGGCATGATCTACGGCATCTTCGGATTGAGCTGCGTGTCACCGATGCTGTCGGCGGCGCTCACGGAGCAATTCGGCTGGCGCGCCATCTTTGTCGCGCAGTTGCTGGTGGCCGTGGTGGTGTGCGGGCTGGTGGCGGCGTTCTATCCGCATCCGAAGATGCACGAGCGCAAGGGCGATTTCGCCTCGCTCGACTGGCCCTCTGCTATCGCATTCGGGCTGGCAGCGCTGATTGCGCTGCACGGTTTCCAGCAGGCCCGCTTCATTCACCCCGATGGTTCGCCCGCACAGGTGGTGCCGATCATCGCGGTGGTGGCGCTCATCATCTGGGTTGGCATTCGCCAGACGGGCCATCCGCTGCCGTGGGTGGATTTGCGGGCGACGCTGCAGCGGCGCTTCCTGATGGGCATGGTGTTTTACGCCATCTATTACATGTTTGCGAGCGCTTGGGGCTTTCTCTCGTCGAGCCTGCTGCAGAACGGCCTGGGCTTCCGCTATGAGACCACTGCGCAGTTGATGAGCCTGGGCGGGCTGGTGACGGTGGCGTTAGGCGTCCTGAACTTTCAGTTGACGAACGTGCTGCCGACCAAGCGCGTGCTGATCTCGATCGGTTTTGTGCTGATGGCGACGGCGCTGCTCTGGATGTCGCGTGTAGCGATGCCGGGGGCTTCGGTGGCGGCGGTGGTGCCGGGGTTCATGATCGAAGGCATGGTGGGGATGTTTGTGGTGATCCAGGTGGCGGGGCTGACTTACGTGGATTTGCCGGCCAAGGATTTCGGCCATGCCTACCAGTTCAAGGGGATCATGCGGGCTTGGGCGCAGGCTTTTGGGACGATGGGCGCCACGTTGTTGCTGCAGCGGGGGCAGGCGCAGCATCGCACCGATCTGGTGGGGCATGTGAGCGCGCTTACGCCTGACTGGCAGTGGCCGCATCCGTTGCAGGGTTCTGAGTTGATCCGTCTCTCGGCCGAGATTGATCGTCAGGCGACGTTGCTGGCTGTGGGCGATTTGTTTGCCTGGGGCGCGGTGGTGGCGTTGGTTTGTGCGGGTGCGATTTGGCTGCAGCGGTCGTTGCGGTGAGTGTCAATCCAATTTTTGTTCCGGCGCTGTGGCCTGCGGCATCTTGCAGTTGAAGGGGGGCGCCTCGTCTTGCAGGTCCAGGTGGTTCATTAGCGTGGGGGCCAGGACCTTGAGTACTTGCACCGTCAGGGCGCTGGTGAATTTGTACTTGGCAGCGTCTGCGCCGGCTACGTAGGCGACGACGGTGCCGAAGTAGCGGTCTCCCAAATAGAAGACGAAGGCGCCGGAGCGGCTGACGACCCGCTCGGAGATGAGGCCCCCGCCGCGGCTGAAGGTTTTGAAGCGGTTGTCGCCGGTGCCGGTCTTCCCGCCGATGGCGATGGGTTTGTCGTCCTTCTGGACGAACGTTCCGGAGATTCGCTTGGCAGTGCCGCCTTCTACGACACCGGCCAGCGCGGATTTGACCAGGGGCGGAATCTCGGGCGGCAGCACGCGCTCTCCGGCGCTGGGGTCGCGGCAGAGCAGGACTTCATACGGCGTGTTGGCCGCAAAGTGCAGGCGGTCGATGCGCACGCTGGGCAGGCGGATGCCGTCGTTTTCGATGATGCCCATCAGCTCCGCCAGCGATGCCGGCCGGTCTGCCGATGCGCCGATGGCCGTGCCGTATGACGGCACCAGCGACTCGAACGGATACCCCAGCCGCTTCCACATGGCGTGAATCTGCTGGAACGCCTCGATCTCCAGCATCTGCTTGATGCGCTTGTCTTGCGCGCCCTTGCGGTGCGACTTCAACAGCCATTTGTAGACGGACAGCCGCTCATCGGCGCTGGCCTCGTTCACCTGCGCGAGCGTGGCTTGTGGATGGGTTCGCAGATACGCCACCAGCCACAGCTCCAGCGGATGCAGCCGGGCGATGTAGCCGCGGTCGGCCAGGTCGAAGCGTTGGACGGAGTACTTCTCGTACAGGCGGGTGAGTTCGGCCTCATCCAGCTTGGCTCCGGGCAGGTACGTGCGGATGAACGCAGCCAGCTTGCCCGGCCCGGCCTCCGGGTCGACACTGCGGTAGATGGTGGCCAGCCGCACCGGCGTGGCACGCGTGCTTTGCACCAGGATGGCTTCGCGCTCCTGGTCGGTCTTGCCCCTGTACTTGGCATAGAACCGGCCCATGAAGAGCTTGCCTTCGCGGTCGGCAAAGCGTTGCAGGTAGGGCTGTCGCTGTGGGGAATCGGGGTTGGTCAGCGCCTCGGCGCCGGCGTTGGGCAACTGATGCTGAAAGTAGCGCGAGATATCGCGCATGATCCGCACGAAGACGAGATTGACGGAGTGCTTGAGCCCCTCGCGCACCGTGAAGTTCTGGGTGCCTTCCCATTTCTCGAAGTTCTCGAAGCTCTGCATGCCGCCGCCGGTGGCAAACCACTCGCCGGCGTTGCCGGAGTACTTGCGCTCCATCGATGCATCGAGCATCGCCGTGAGCGATTGATCTTGCGTGTGGGCGAGGTAGTCCACTGCCCAGCGCTCGATCGGGTTCTGCACGGGGATGTTGATCTTGCGCAGCGCCGCTGCAGGCTGGCCGGCATAGCGCTTGTGCAGCTCGGCCACGATCTGGAGATAGGTCACCAGCGTGCGCAGCTTGGCCGTCGAGCCCAGATCCAGCTTGACGCCTTCGTTGATGTCGAAGGGCTTGTCGAACGTATCGGCCTGCACCAGCACACGGTTGCCCCCGGGCGCGCGTTCGTAGAGCGTGAAGCTGTAAGTCACGCCGCGCGGGTCGCCGCGTTCCAGCATCATGTCGCCGACGAGGCCGGCGGCCTTGGCGCGTGCCGGGTCGCGCAGTTTGCGCAGTTCCAATGAGATATCACGCTGCAACGGCGCATCGAGCGTGCTGCTGGCGGTCAGGTCGAGCCGGTCGAGCGCATACATGCGCGAGATGCCGAGCATGGCCGCCAGGTTCACACGCACGGCGTTCGTGCCTTTGTGCTCAATGGGCGGAGGCGGCATGCGCGTGTTCAGTGCCTGCTGCTTGAGCGATTGCGCGATCGCCGCATCGCGCAGCGCTGGCGGAATCACGCCCGATGCGGCCAGCACGCGCAGGTGGGCGTTGGTCAGCGATTCGAGTTCATCAAGGTTCTCGAGGTAGTACGACGGCCGCCGCTGCGATACCAGCAGGCTCAGCGCCTCCTTGTATGCCAGTGCACGGTCTGCCAGCGGTGCGACGGATTCGTCCGACAGCAACGCATTCACCTGCGCAAAGTCGCGTCCGTACCAGACCCACAGCGCATCGCCAATCCCCTGGATCTCGCCGAACCCGGCGCGCGCGCCCAGCGGCACGGTGTTCAGGTAATCAACCGCGAGCTGGTGACGCGCGGCGGTGGTGTCCTCGCCGTTCAGGTAGGCGCGTACGGATGCAGATGCCATCTGGCGCAGCTTTTCGCTGGGGGAGTCGGTGCGGCCTTCCGGCGAGTGACGATACTTCTCGATTTGCGTGGCGAGCGTGCTGCCCCCGGGCGATTCATGCGCCGGGTTGACGGTGTGCAGGGCGCGGTCCCACACGGCGCGCGCCAGGCGTGACCACTCCACGGCCGGGTTGCGCTTGGGGTATTCGGTCTGCAGCAGCGTGCGGTTTTCAATCGCGAGCAGTGAGTTGACCAGCAGCGGCGGCACCGACGCGAAACCGTCATACACACGTTCGGGGTGCCGCACGCGGTAGATCGGGCGGCCATCGTCGTCGACCAATTCCAGGCCGGCCTGGTCTTTCTCGCGATAGGGCGGGTTCATGCCGGCGTCCATTCGCGCGACCATCTCTTTGGATGGCACGGCCTGCTGAGCGATGACATAGCCGCGCGAGCGCAGACGGTCTAGAAAGGTGGGGAGATCGTGATAACCGAGCCGCTCGTCATAGGGGCCGGAGTTCGGATAGCGGGCCGAATCGGTCGGTCCGGGCTTGACAGGAAAGGTTTGCGATGTCGCGAGATGTGCGAAGTAGCGGGCTTGCCAGGCGGAGGTGCGGAGTTCGTGAGCGGCAAGAAAGGCGGCCATCGCCAGCACCAACAACAGCGCCAGGATGATGGACAACTTGATGATGGGGCCGCGTATTCTTTTCACTCGCTTGCGCTCCAATCGCAGGCGGACGGGCGCCTTATGACTTCAATCTAGCCCATGCGGCCGTCGTGTCCAGCGGCTTGTAACTTTGGGGCCGCCATTGCAAGCCTTACGAGGGAGCGTAATACGGGATCTTCTGCTCGTCATACAACCGATACGTCAGCGCCAGTATGGCCTGGATGTCTTCAGACTCATCGAGCAGGCGCGTGCTGAAGATAATGGGCGAGACCAATTGCGGATCGTCGAGTTCCATGTAGCAGACATCTTCGCGCCGCAGGCCCGCCACACTGCGTGGTACCACCGATACACCTTCGCCTGCCGCCACCAACCCCAAGGCGATTTGCAATTCCCGTGCCTCGTAGATCTTGCTGGGTTCCAGCGCGCGATCGTGGAAGAGGGCGAGCACCTGGTCCGCATAGCTCGGACGCGGTGTGCGCGGATAGATGATGAGCGTGTCGCCTACAAGGTCGCGCAGGGATACCGTCGTCTTGTTGCCCAGGAGCGGGTGGCCCGAAGGTAAGGCGACGATCAAACGTTCATCGCGCAGCAGGATGCGCCGCACGTTCGGATCTTCATAGCGGATACGGCCGAAGCCGACGTCGATGCGGCCGTCCTTGAGCGCCTGGATCTGGTCCATGGTGGTCATCTCGTGCATCGTCAGATCGACCATCGGGTACTCCGCCCGAAACCGCCGGATGACCTTCGGCAGCATCCCATACAGCGTTGAAGCGACGAAGCCGACCGACATGCGCCGCTCGATCTGGCCGACGCGTTGCGTCATCGAGGCCAGTTCGGCCGTCTGTGCGAGCAACTGCCGTGCATGCGCGTGAAAGAAGCGGCCGGCTTCGGTCAGCTTGAGCGGGCGGCTGCCGCGCTCGAACAGCAGCACGCCGACCTCCTCCTCCAGTTGCTGAATCTGCCGCGAGAGCGGCGGCTGCGCGATGTGCAGCCGTTCAGCCGCACGCGTGAAGTTCAGCTCTTCTGCGACGGCAACGAAATAGCGAAGGTGGCGCAGTTCCATTGCTATACCTGTGGGGTATGAGACTGATACTAAATCGGTGTTGGACGCAATAAATCGCGCTGCGTAATCTGGTTTCCACGTTGATAGCAGTTCTTCTGATACCTGGAAAACATGATTCGCTCAATCGAGGCCATTCTAGTGGATGTGCCCACCATCCGTCCGCACAAGCTGTCCGTGGCCACCATGCACACGCAGACGCTCGTCCTCGTGCAGGTGTGCTGCGAAGACGGCATCGAAGGCTGGGGCGAGGCCACCACCATTGGCGGCCTCAATTACGGCGAAGAGAGCCCCGAGAGCATCAAAGTCAACATCGACACGCACATTGCGCCGCTGCTGATCGGCATGGAGGCAAGCAATGTGGCTGCCGCCATGGCCCGCGTACGCAAGACGATCCAAGGCAACCGCTTTGCCAAGTGCGCGCTGGAAACGGCGCTGCTGGATGCGCAGGCCCGCCGGCTTGGCGTGCCGCTGTCGGAGCTGCTCGGCGGGCGTCTGCGTGATGCGCTGCCGGTAGCCTGGACGCTCGCCAGTGGCGACACCCGGAAGGACATTGCCGAGGCAGAAGCGATGCTCGCCGAGCGTCGCCATCGCATCTTCAAGCTCAAGATCGGCCTGCGCCCGGTGGCCGAGGACGTGGCCCACGTGCTGGCCATCAAGCGCGCACTGGGTGACGCCGTGAGCGTGCGCGTGGACGTCAACCAGGCGTGGAGCGAACTCGACGCCGCCAACGGCATCGCCGCGTTGCAAGCGGGCGGCATTGATCTGATCGAACAACCGGTGCGTGCAGAAAACCGCGCCGCGCTGGAACGCCTTGCTCGCCAGTTCACCGTGCCGATGATGGCCGACGAAGCACTGCACGGTCCGCTGGATGCATTTGAGCTGGCTTGCTCGGCCAGCGCCGACGTCTTCGCTGTGAAGATCGCGCAATCCGGCGGCCTCGTGCCGGCCATGCAGGTGGCGGCTATCGCGCAGCTTGCCGGCATTGGCCTGTACGGCGGAACGATGCTCGAAGGCGCGGTCGGGACGGCTGCGTCGGCCCATGTGTTTTCAACCTTTGGCGAGCTGCAGTTCGGCACCGAGCTGTTTGGTCCTTTGTTGCTCACGCAAGAACTGCTGACCGAGCCGCTTCTGTACCGCGACTTCACGTTGCAGGTGCCCACCGGCCCCGGCCTGGGCATCCAGATCGATCGCGACAAGCTCGCGCGCCTGCGCCGTCCATAACAACAACCAGACTCAGACACCCCACCAAGGAGACCACGATGCTGTTCCACGTTCGTATGGATGTCCGCCTGCCTGCCGACATGCCCGCCGATGTCGCCAACGAGATCAAGGCGCGCGAGAAAACCTACTCGCAAGATCTGCAGCGCAGCGGCAAATGGCGCCACATCTGGCGCCTCGTTGGCGAGTACGCGAACTACAGCGTCTTCGACGTGCAGAGCAACGCCGAACTGCACGACATCCTGACGGCGTTGCCGCTGTTTCCCTACATGCAGATTTCCGTGACGCCGCTGTGCCGTCACCCGTCGTCGGTTCACGGCGACGACGCCTGAGACATTCCCCAGAAAACCACGTGGAGACACCCATCATGAACGCGCGCGTATTCCAAACGAAAGAAGTGCAAGACCTGCTCAAGGCAGCCACCAATCTGGACGGCAAGGAGGGCAACGCCCGCCTCAAGCAGATCACCCACCGTCTGTTGGCCGATCTGTTCAAGGCCATCGACGATCTCGACATCACGCCGGATGAGGTCTGGTCCGGCATCAACTACCTGAATAAGCTCGGCCAGGATGGGGAGGCGGCGTTGCTGGCCGCCGGCGTGGGCCTGGAAAAGTACCTCGACATTCGCATGGACGCTGCGGACGAGGCGCTTGGCGTCAACGGCGGTACGCCGCGCACGATTGAGGGCCCTCTGTACGTGGCGGGCGCGACGGTGCGCGATGGCGTGTCCAGGATCGACATCGACCCGGACCCGGCGGCAGGCCCGCTGATCATTCACGGCACGGTGACAGGGCCCGACGGCCAGCCGGTGGCCGGTGCCGTGGTCGAGTGCTGGCATGCGAACTCGAACGGCTTCTACTCGCATTTCGATCCGACCGGCGAGCAGAGCGCGTTCAACCTGCGGGGCGCTGTCAGGACAGGTGCCGATGGCAAATATGAATTCCGCACGCTGATGCCGGTGGGCTACGGCTGCCCGCCGCAGGGTGCCACGCAGCAACTGCTCAACGGGCTTGCGCGCCACGGCAACCGGCCCGCGCATGTGCACTTCTTCGTCACGAGCGACGGACACCGCAAGCTGACGACGCAATTCAACATCGAAGGCGACCCGCTGATCTGGGACGACTTCGCCTATGCCACCCGCGAAGAGCTGATTCCGCACGTGGTGGAAAAAACCGGCGGTACCGCACTCGACCTGAAGGCCGATATGTACAAGGACATTGAATTCAACGTCGTCTTGACGCCGCTGGTTCAGGGCAAGGACAACCAGCGCGTGAACCGTCTGCGCGCTTCGGCCGAGGCCTGAGGCCCGTTGCCTCAACGTGGAGAAGACCATGTCCGCCTTGATCGACAAAGCCAACGAACTGGACCAACTTCTGTCAACCGCCGTGGTGGATGACGCGGAAGCCGGAATTTTCCGCTGCCGCCGCGACATCTTTACCAACCCGGATCTGTTCGAGCTGGAGATGAAGCACATCTTCGAGAACAACTGGGTGTATCTGGCGCACGAAAGCCAGATTCCGAACAACAACGACTACTACACCACGTGGATCGGCCGCCAGCCGATCGTCATCACCCGCGACAAGACCGGGGAGCTGCACGCGGTCATCAACGCCTGCGCGCACAAGGGTGCGATGCTGTGCCGGCGCAAGCATGGCAACAAGGGCAGCTTCACGTGCCCGTTCCACGGCTGGACGTTCTCCAACACCGGCAAGCTGCTCAAGGTCAAGGACGAAAAGACCACCGAGTATCCGGTGCAGTTCAACACGCACGCCTCGCACGATCTGAAGAAGGTGGCGCGATTCCAGAACTATCGCGGCTTCCTGTTTGGCAGCCTCAATGCCGATGTGCAACCGCTTGAGGCCTATCTGGGCGAAGCGTGCGTGATCATCGACCAGATCGTCGATCAGGCGCCCGATGGCCTGGAGGTGCTGCGCGGCAACTCCTCGTACGTCTATGACGGCAACTGGAAGATGCAGATGGAGAACGGCTGCGACGGTTACCACGTGAGCACCGTGCACTGGAACTACGCCGCGACGATGGGCCGGCGCAAGGAGGGCGGCACGCAGGCAGTGGACGCGAACAGCTGGAGCAAGTCGGTGGCCGGCGTCTACGGGTTCGAGCACGGCCATATCCTGCTGTGGACCAAGACGATGAATCCGGAAGTGCGACCGGTCTATGCACACCGTGACGAAATCAAGGCACGTGTGGGCGAAATCAAGACCGACTTCATCATCAACCAGACGCGCAACCTGTGCCTGTATCCGAACGTGTTCCTGATGGATCAGTTCAGCACGCAGATTCGCGTGGTACGGCCGATCAGTGTGGACAAGACCGAGGTCTCGATCTTCTGTTTCGCGCCAAAGGGCGAGAGCGCCACCGACCGTGCAACGCGCATCCGCCAGTACGAGGATTTTTTCAACGTTACCGGCATGGGCACCGCCGATGACCTGGAGGAATTCCGCGCCTGCCAGAACGGATATGCCGGCACCGCAGCGCTGTGGAACGACCTGTCGCGCGGCGCGCCACTATGGGTTCACGGCCCTGACGAGAACGCAACGAAGATGGGGTTGAAGCCGCTCATCTCGGGCGAGCGCAGTGAAGACGAAGGCTTGTTCGTCTGCCAGCACGAATACTGGGTGCGCGTCATGCGCGAGGCACTAAAGCAGGAATGCGAAGGGGTGCCAGCATGAGCGCTGATTACCAGAACATCTGCGCCACCCTGTACCGCGAGGCGCGACTTCTTGACGACCGCCAGTGGGACATGTGGCTCGAGTGCTACGCCGAGGACGTCACGTACTGGATGCCCGCATGGGACGACGACGACCAGTTGACCGACGACCCGCAGAGCCGGATCTCGTTGATGTACTACGCCAATCGTTGCGGGCTGGAGGATCGCGTCTTTCGCATCAAGACCGAGCGCAGCGGTGCTTCAACGCCTGAGCCGAGAACGAGTCACACCGTCAGCAACGTGGAGGTCATGGCCGAACGCGACGATGAAGTCGACGTGCGCTACAACTTTCACACGCTCAGCCACCGGTACAAGGTCACCGATCACTTCTTCGGCACGATGTTCGTCACCTTGCGCAGGGCCGGCGATGGCTTTCTGATCGCATCCAAGAAGATCGTCCTGAAGAACGACTACATCCGGCAGGTGCTCGACGTCTATCACGTCTGAGATCGCACCCACGTATAGGACACGCACAAGAGGCAGCGGAGGTATCCCATGTCCAGTTTCAAAGTTGCATTGAACTTCGAGGACGGTGTGACCCGTTTCATCGATTGCAAAGCGGGGGAGAAGGTGCTCGATGCCGCCTTCCGCGCCAAGATCAACCTGCCCATGGATTGCTCCGATGGCGTCTGCGGAACCTGCAAGTGCCGCGCCGAGAGCGGAAGCTACGACCTCGGTGATGACTACATTGACGACGCCCTGACCGAAGACGAGAAGCACTCCGGCCTTGTTCTGACGTGCCAGATGGTGCCGCAAAGCGATTGCGTGATCGCGGTGCCGACCACGTCGACCACGTGCAAGACGGGGCAGAGCAGCTTCGGGGCAACGCTGTCGAAAGTCGAGTTGCACAACGATGCCGCAGTCGTACTCGAGCTGGACGTGGATGCCGCGGTGCCGGTGTTTCTGCCGGGCCAGTACGTCAACATCGGTGTGCCCGGCAGCGGCTTGCATCGTTCGTATTCGTTCTCATCCGCGCCCGGCGAATCGAAGGTCAGCTTCCTCATCAAGAAGATTCCCGGCGGCGTGATGAGCCGGTGGTTGGAAACTGCGCGGCCGGGCGACAAGCTCGATCTGCACGGGCCGTTGGGCAGCTTCTATCTGCGCGATGTGCAGCGGCCGCTGTTGTTCCTGGCCGGCGGTACGGGCCTCGCTCCGTTCCTGTCGATGCTTGAAGTGCTGGCGCGCGCCAACTCGCAGCAGCAGGTGCATCTGATTTATGGCGTGACCCGTGACCTCGACTTGGTGCAGGTCGATGCGATCGACGCCTATGCGGCGCGGTTGCCGAACTTCAGCTACGCCACCGTCGTGGCCGATGCCGCCTCGAATCATCCGCGCAAGGGTTGGGTGACGCAGCACGTGCCGGCCAACGCGCTCAACGATGGCGACGTGGATGTCTATCTGTGCGGGCCGCCGCCGATGGTCGATGCCGTGCGCAAGTACTTTGATGACGAAGGCGTGAAGCCCAACAGCTTCCACTACGAGAAGTTCACGCCCAACGCACTACCGGACGCGAAGGCGGCATGAGCATGCAACGATTTTCACGCAAGGCCGTCGTCGTGACAGGCGCGGCGCAAGGTATCGGGCGCGGCGTGGCATTGGCTGCGGCGCAGGAGGGCGCCCAAGTGCTGCTCGTGGATCGCGCGGAGCTGGTCTACGAAGTGCAGGCTGAAATTGCTGCAGCGGGCGGTCGGGCCCATGCCACCACAGCCGATCTGGAAACCTACGCCGGCGCCCAACATGCCGTACAAGCCGCGTTGGATGCCTTCGGCTGCATTGATGTACTCATCAACAACGTCGGCGGCACGATCTGGGCGAAGCCGTATCAGCACTATGAAGAAGCGCAGATCGAGGCGGAGATCCGCCGCTCATTGTTTCCCACGCTGTGGTGCTGCCGTGCAGTGCTGCCGCACATGGTGGAGCGCCAGCAGGGCGTGATCGTCAACGTATCTTCGATTGCTACCCGCGGCATCTATCGGATCCCGTATTCGGCGGCCAAGGGCGGCGTGAATGCGCTCACGGCCAGCCTCGCCTTGGAGCATGCGCAGGACAACATCCGCGTCAACGCCGTCGCCACGGGCGGCACCGAAGCGCCGCCGCGCAAGATCCCGCGCAATACCGCGCCCATGTCGGAGCAGGAAACCGCCTGGTACCAGGGCATCGTCGACCAGACCATCGCCAGCAGCCTGATGCACCGCTACGGAACGATCGATGAGCAGGTGCGGGCGATCCTGTTTTTGGCGTCGGCCGAGGCCTCGTACATCACCGGAACGGTGTTGCCGGTAGGTGGTGGAGATTTAGGCTAGGCGTGTGGTCCGCCGCCCCAAAACAAAAACGGCGCCGATGCGCCGTTTTTTTTCTACGTGCCTTCGCGGCATGGCTGACGATTCAGCCACGGGCTTCAGCCCAGGTACGAACCGGACTTGCCAACCACTTCTGCGTACGCCAGGTTGTCATCCCAACCGTTGCGGAAATAGTTGATTACTGCGCGCAGCAGGGACGTACGGTTGGCGGCTTGGACTTGCACTTCGCCGGCGAACTTCGGGGTGAAATAGGCTTGCTGGACCATGATGTGTTCTCTCGTTGCGTTATCTAGGGTTTTCCCGAGTATAGGGTTACCCCTAGGGTTGAGCAATGATGCAACGCAAACATGCGGTCCATTCTGAACATCACTCCAAGTAAATAATCCATCAGAAGACCTCGCGCCCACCGTCACGCAGCTTCCATGGATGAACTCGATCGAGGTCCGCTCAATGTGATTTTCAATACGCTTTTTACGGCGTCGCAAAAGATTTTTTAACGACAAGTTCCGCGCAGGACGTTGAATGTCCGCCGAAGAAGTGCGCTTCTTCTTTCTTTGTCGCCTTATGTGCCGTTAATTTCATTTAACGTGCGGGCTTGTTGTTTGATCAACAAGCCCTCTACCATACGCCGCCGAATCCCCCGCTTCTGTTTCGAGGAGGCCTCGTATGGCGTACCCCCCAATCCCGGTGCCGGTTGACGGCGCGCCCAGCGCCAACACGGCGTGGCAGGCGCGCAGCCGCGCGGCCGTCTGGCATCCGTGCACGCAGAACGCGCGGCTCGATGCCATGCCGCCGCTGCCGATCGCACGCGGCCAGGGGCCCTGGCTGATCGACTTTGACGGCAAGCGCTACCTGGACGGCACCAGCTCGTGGTGGGTCAACCTCTTCGGCCATGCGAATCCGCACATCAACGCGGCGCTGAAGACGCAGCTCGATTCGCTGGAGCACGTCATGCTGGCGGGCGCCACGCATCGTCCGGCAGTGGAGCTGGCGGAGCGCTTGATCGACCTGACGGGCGGCGTGCTGGGCCACAGTTTCTTTGGCTCGGATGGTGCTTCTGCCGTGGAAATCGCGCTCAAGATGAGCTTCCACGCCCATCGCAATGCAGGGCAGGGCGCGCGCAGCCGTTTCGTCTGCCTGGAACACGGCTACCACGGTGAAACGCTCGGCGCGCTGGGCGTGACCGATGTCGCGATCTTCCGGGATGCGTATGACCCGCTGATTCTGCAATCGCACCGGGTGCCATCGCCGGACGCGCGTCTGGCCGGCCCGGGCGAGACCGCCACCGACGTGGCCGAGCGCGCGCTGGCCGCGCTGCGCGATTGTCTGAGCACCCACGCCGGCACCATCGCCGCCGTCATCATCGAACCGCTGGTGCAGTGCGCCGCCGGCATGGCCATGCACGACGTGAGTTATCTGCGCGGCGTGCGTGCGCTGTGCGATGAGTTTGGCGTGCATTGGATTGCGGACGAGATTGCCGTCGGCTGCGGACGCACCGGTACGTTCTTCGCGTGCGAACAGGCGGGCGTGTGGCCGGACCTGCTGTGCCTGTCGAAGGGCATCAGCGGGGGCTATCTGCCGCTATCGATCGTGCTGTCGCGCGATGCCATCTATGACGCCTTCAGCGACGATGCGCCGGTACGCAGCTTTCTCCATTCGCATTCGTATACGGGCAACCCGCTGGCATGCCGTGCGGCGCTGGCCACGCTCGATCTGTTTGCTGAAGAAGACGTCTTTGCGCGCAACCGCGTGACCGCGGCACGCATCGCCCAGGGGCTGGCGCCGCTGTCGCACGATGCGCGTTTTGCCCATCTGCGGCAGACGGGAATGATTACCGCGTTCGACGTGCACCCCGAAGTGGCCGGCGCACGCTTTGCCGAACGCTTTGCGTTGACCGCGCGCACGCATGGGCTGCTGCTGCGCCCCATCGGCAACACGGTCTATCTGCTGCCACCGTATGTGCTGAGCGACGAAGAGACCGACACCCTGGTCGAACGGACGCTGCAGACGCTTGAAGACACGCTCGCGCAAGCCACGGGCGAAACAGAAGGACACACCTATGCGATTGCTTGACGACCTGCAGGCGGGCCTGGACGCCATCGACGCCGCGCACCTGCGCCGCGTGCGCCGCACCGCGTACAGCCCGACCGACCGCAGCCAGCGCATCAGCGTGCCCGGTGGGGAGCCGCGCGACATTCTCGGCTTCTGCGGCAACGATTATCTTGGGCTGGCAGCGCACCCAGCCTTGGCCGAGGCGGTGACGCAGGGCATGCAGCAATATGGCTTTGGCAGCGGCGCATCGCATCTGGTCAGCGGCCATTCAATTGCACACGCGCAGCTGGAAGCACGCATGGCTGCGCTGCAAGCCCCCCACATTCCCGAGGCGGACGCGCTGTTCTTCTGCACCGGCTACATGGCCAATCTGGCCGTGGTGAGTGCCATGGCGCAGGCCGGCGGCATTCGCCCGGCGGACGAATGCACGATCTTTTCCGACGCGCTGAACCACGCTTCGCTGATCGACGGCGCCCGGTTGTCGCGGGCGCCCATCAAGGTCTATCCGCACGTCGACCTGGCTGCGCTGGAAGCGCTGCTGGCCGCCAGCACCAGCCGCAACAAGCTGATCGTGACCGACGGCGTGTTCAGCATGGACGGCGACATCGCGCCGCTGCCCGAACTGCTTGCGCTGGCCGAGCGCTACGACGCCTGGCTGATCGTTGACGACGCGCATGGCCTGGGCGTGCTCGGCGAGAACGGTTCAGGGGTGCTGTCGCACTTCGGGCTGCGCTCCAAACGCCTTGTCTATGTCGGTACGTTCGGTAAGGCGGCCGGCGGATCGGGCGCGGCCATCGTCGGGCATCGCCTGGTGATCGACTGGCTGGTCCAGCGCGCACGCACGTACATCTTCACAACGGCCACGCCGCCGGGCACGGCATGTGCGGTGCAAGCAGCACTGGACCTGATTGCAGGCGAAGAGGGGGCGGAGCGTCGCACCCGCCTCGACCGCCACATCGCCGTATGGAGTGCACATGCGCAACGTCTGGCTGCGCGCTTTGGTTGGCAATGGATGCCATCGCCCACGGCCATCCAGCCGATCGTGATTGGCGAGAACGCGCCCGCATTGGAGCTGGCCGCCGCGCTCGAACGCGAAGGCATCCGCATCGCCGCCATCCGCCCGCCGACGGTGCCGGAGGGTACGGCCCGCCTGCGCATCACGCTGTCGGCAGCATATACCGACGCAGACATCGAACGCCTTGCCCAGGCGCTGGAAGCGGCCGGCCAATCGCTGCAGCCGGGCAAGGCAGCCTGATATGCCGGTGCGCTTCGATTGCTTTGTGACCGGCACGGACACGGAGATCGGCAAGACGCTGGTCAGCGCGACCCTGCTCACCAAGCTGGCTGATGCCGGCTACCGTGCCGCAGGCCTCAAGCCGATTGCCGCGGGCACGCTGACGGGGGCGCCCACGCGCACCAACGAAGACATCGAGCAACTGCGCGCCGCCGCGTCAGTCGATCTGCCGCTCGACACCGTTTGCCCATGGTTGCTCGACGCGCCGATGTCTCCGCATTTGGCCGCCGCGCGCGAAGGCGTGACGATCACGCTGCCGCCGATTCTCGATGCGTTTGCGCATGCCAGATCGCTTGCGGATGCCGTTGTGGTGGAGGGCGTGGGTGGTTTTCGCGTGCCGCTGTCGGACGATTTTGATACGGCTGAATTGGCCGTGGCACTGGGCTTGCCCGTGGTGCTGGTGGTCGGTTTGCGCCTGGGGTGTTTGAACCACGCCGCACTCACTGCCGAGGCGATTGCATCGCGCGGCCTGCATCTGGCCGGCTGGGTCGGCAACGTGGTCGACGCGTCCATGGCAGGGCTTGACGACAACGTCGCCACCCTGCGCCGCTGGATCAACGCACCGCATCTGGGCACGATTCCGCGATTGCCGTACGCAGATGCGCGCGTCGCCGCAACCCACGTCGATATCGCGCCGCTGCTCACGCGCTGAGCCGCCGCGCGGCGGTAAACTGCCCGCTTCACTCAGTGCAAAAGGGACGGTTGTCATGCGCGCAATGCGTTGGCTGACGGTAGCGATTGTGGTGGCGGCAACGGCGGGATGTGCGGCATTGGAATCGCCCGTCACCAAGGGGCAGCGACTGGTGGGCGCAGACGAGCCCGCCGTGCAGGCGCAGTTCGGGCCGCCGCGCGAGACCTATCCGCTCGATGGAGGCACCCGCTGGCTCTATCCGACCAAGCCGTACGGTCAGTTCACCTACGCGGCGGACTTTGATGCCAGCGGCAAGCTCGTGGCCTTCAAGCAAGTCCTGAGCAGCCTGGAATTTGCCCAGGCCAAGATCGGCGTCTGGACCCGGGATGACGTGCTGCGGCATTTCGGCCAGCCGGTCGAAACGGCGTATTTCCCACGCATGGAACGGCTTGTCTGGTCGTACCGCTTCAAGGCGGACGACGTCTGGCCGTCGCTGATGCATTTCTACTTCGACCCCGCCGGCGTACTGCAACTCACGCAGATCACGCCCGATCCGCTCTACGATCCGGACCGCCCGCGACTGTTCCGTCGATAGCTGGCCGGAAGTTGAGGCGGCGCAATCCGATTGTGCGTTTAGGGTTCCCCCGGCATTGCGGGCTTTGCGTGGCGACCTAAGCTAGAAAAAGGGGAGGCAGACGCCGTTGGCGCTTGTCGGAAGCAACCGTCATCAGAACGGGCGAGCGTTGTTGGGGGTGCATCATGCTGACGCATCGCTGGGTCGACATCGACCCGATCGCAGCGGTACATCATCCGCTGTACGGCATTGCCGGATGGCTGTCGTGGGTGCTGGCTATCGCCATCGCCGGGCCAACATGGGTGTTCTGGCAGGGGTTATCGGTCGATGCGCTGCAACTGGCCGGCGCCGATCTCTTCAACGCCACAACGCCGGGCAGCGGGGCGATCAACCTGACCACGCTGCTTTACCTGATTTCCTGCGTGACGGTGCTGGTGCTGGCCACCACGCACGACGGCGCGTTCCGGCCGGCCATGATCGTGCACATGGCGCTGCTGCCGCCGCTGATCGGGCTGACACTGATGGCAGGCGGTGTTCCTGGAGCGCGCTCGACCTTCATCGACGGCATTGTCATGGCGATTGCGTTGACGCTCACGTGCGGCGTCTACCTGCAAGTCTCTCGCCGCGTGCGCATCACCTTCGAACTGCGCGACTGGGCGCCTGGCGAGCACGCGTGGTTCAAGCGCGAGAAACGGGCCGCGGCGGGCTGACCAGTGTGACCATTACGTAGCTCATGATGGTCAGGAGGAACCAAGCGCCGAGCTTGGCTATGGACACCATCTCCCAGCCTTGCAACTGGTTCGGGTAAAGCCACGTGCGCGTGAACGTGCCGATGTTCTCCGCGAGCCAGATGAATAGCGCCACCAGCGTGAAGCCCAGCAGGAACGGCATGCGCCGGTGGGCGCGATCAATGCGGAAGTGGATCCAGCAGCGCCGGAATGCCACCGCAACCAGCGCCATCAGCACGTAGCGCAGATCCCACCAATAGTGGTGCAGGAAGAAATTCGCGTAGATGCCCAGCGAGAGCAGGGCCGTCACCGCCAACGGCGGGTGATGCGAGAAACGCAGGTCAAACTCGCGCCACGCCCGCGCGATATAGCTACCAACCGACGCATACATGAAGCCCGTGAACAGCGGTACGCCACCGATCCGCAGGACCGAGGCCTCGGGGTAAATCCACGAGCCGACCGCAGTCTTGAACACCTCCATGCCCGTACCGGCCACGTGGAACATCAGAATCACCTTGGCTTCGTCCCACGTCTCCAGCTTTAGCCGGAGCAAGGCAATCTGGATGATGACGGCGGCCACTGTCAGCGTATCGTAACGGGCAATCGGCGCATCAACTGGATACCAGAAGTGCGTGCCAATCAGCAGGGCAACCATCAAGCCGCCAAACAAACACGCCCATGCCTGCTTGATGCCGAACACAACAAACTCGTGCAGCCCGGCCGCCAACCGGCCATGGCGCGCGGCCCAAACACCGGTCTGGTCGCGCCAATACGTAAAACGGGCCCGCAAGCCCGCTCGCAAGGAGAGGGTTTCGGTCGGCATTCAGTCGATCAGCGCAAAGCGCGGCACCTTGCGGCCGTCGACTTCAACCATCTCGTGAAACATCGTCGAGGGGCGCGTCCAGATCGTGCCGTTGGCGGCGCGATAGACCGTCATCTGGATGGCGGGATCGGGCTCGTACGTGGCCTCGCACAGCCATTCGTATTCGCCGCCCTTGTAGTGACGGTAGCGGCGGGTTGGCACGTTCTGCATGGCGGCTTCAGTGTTGCGTGGGCTTGTCTTCCTGGTCGACGTAGGGCATGTGCTTGCCCTCTTGCGTCTGCGCGCCGAGCTTGGCGTCTTCCATGGCGTCCTGGTACGCCAGCATGGCGGCGGCCACGGCTTCGGGCTCGCCGTTGAACGAGATCACGCTCTCGCCGCAGTTCGGGCATTCGCCACCGAAAATGGCGTGGATGCCGGGCATGTCGCGTGGCTCCATCCCTTCGAACTCGGTAAAGGCGGTCTGGCAGGCGCCGCAGACCAGCTTTTCAGGGCGCAGCGCGTCCAGCCGGGCGTGAGCCTGAGAAATGCGGTCGGCCTGTGAGCCGCGTCGTTTGGCTTCGCCCATGATGTTCTTCCTGATTTCAGATGATTGGAGTGTGGATCATACCGAACGGCGCGGCATCTTTGGCAGGGGACGCAGCCTCCTCAGCGTTCCGCCAACCGCTTGAGGGCTGCCAAAACGTCCGGAAAATCGGCCGTGACCATCGGGCCGAAAGCGGCGGCATCCGGTCCTGTGATCTCAGTGCGATAAACGATCTTCGTGTAGCCGGAGGGCAGACTGACGAGCTGATGATCCACCAGTACGCGCGTGCCGTCGACGACCGTCTCGTCGACAAAGCCTTCATTCGGGCGCACGTCTACAAGCGTGCTGACGAACGGCGCTTGCCCCGGCGGCTGCATGGTGAACTGCGTGCCGTTGGCAAACGGCCCGTGGAGTTCGATCCGCTCGATGCCGGCATTCCAGTCGCCCCATTGCGCAACGTTGGCGAGCAGTTCCCAGACGCGGGCGGGGGAGGCGGTCGTTTCAATGCTGTCTTCGTGGATCCACATGTGAGTCTCCTGTGTCTTTGATGTGTGGGCGGCAACCGTGCATGGCAGGACTGCCAGGGTATAGCTTGTGGCGGATCCGGCTGCAAGCTACAGGCGTTGGCTGCTGCCTGGTGACAGTCGGCAACCGTCGAGCGCATCCCGGCTGATATAGTGCGACCCCTTTGATCACGTTCACGACTTTCGTCATGTCTACGATTCCTGCCTGTCCGCAATGCGCCGCCGAGAACACCTATCAGGACGGCGAACTCTATATCTGCCCGGACTGCGCGCACGAATGGAATCCGTCGGCACAGGAAGATGAGGATGAGGTGGCGGTGGTCATCAAAGACGCCAACGGCAACCCGCTGAATGCGGGCGATTCCGCAACGCTGGTGAAGGACCTGAAGCTCAAGGGCGGGTCGGGCACGCTCAAGGCGGGCACCAAGATCAAGAATATCCGGCTGGTGGCGGGCGACCATCCGATCGACTGCAAGATCGATGGTGTGAGCTATCTGCTCAAGCCGGAGTTTTTGAAGAAGGCGTAGCGGGGTGTGTTGGTCGGGGCCAGTGACTGCTGGTCGATCCAATATTTAACATAATGCAAATTATGCGTACAAAAGATGGGCAGCAACAGATGCGCGCACCGGGCTGCATCAGCTCATCGCCAACCAGCCCAGCGGCGCGCATCTCTCCATGTCACTCAGCCAGTGCCGGCACCACCTCCACGCGCTTCGGCACGCCCGTCACGATCGTCGCGACGGCAATGGCCAGCACCACGGCGGCGCCAATGAATACACTGGCCGCGCCGTTCGCGTCGAACACCACGCCGCCGGCTGCCGCACCGGTTGCAATCGCAAGCTGTACCGCCGCGACGATCAGGCCACCCGCGCTTTCGGCTTCATCGGGCACGGTGCGCGTGACCCATGTCGACCACGCAACGGGCACGCCGCCAAACGCCATGCCCCACAGTGCGATGAGCACGGCGTCGACGACCGGCGCGCGGCCCAACGCGACGAGCGCGATGCCGAGCACAACCATCAGCGCGGGCATCGCGATCAGCATCGGCCGCAGCCGGTGTTCAAGCACGCGGCCTGCGAGCGAAGTGCCGACGAAGTTGGCGATGCCGTAGCCCAGCAGGATCGCCGACAGCCCATTCACGCCGACGCCAGCAACCTGTTCGAGGAACGGCCGCAGGTACGTGAAGAACGCAAAGTGCCCGGTGAACACGAGGATCGTTGCGAACATCCCGATGCCGACGCTCGGCCGGCGCAGCACGTCGATCAGTGTGCGCAGCCGCGTTGTGCCGCTTGGCGCCATCGACGGCAACGTTGCGACCTGCGACACGAAGGCAATGACACCCAGCGCAGCCGCGGCGAGAAAGACATTGCGCCAGCCGATCAGGTGGCCGAAGTAGCTGCCGAGCGGCGCGGCGGCAATCGTGGCGACGGCCACGCCGCTGAAGATGATCGACAGCGCCCGCGGCACCATCGCGGCAGGCACGAGCCGCATTGCGGTGGCGGTGGCCATTGTCCAGAAGCCGCCGAGCGCAATGCCAAGCACAACGCGGCCGATCAGGATCGTCGTCAGGTTGGTCGCAAACGCAACGGCAAGATTGGACGCCACCAGCAGCACCGAGAACGCGAGCAGCACGCGCCGCCGATCGATGGCGCGCGTGACGGCGGCGGTCAGCAAGCTGGTGACGAGCGCGACTGTTGCTGTGGCCGTGACGGCCTGCCCTGCCACGCCTTCGGTCACGCCGAGGTTTTCCGCCATCGGTGTGAGCAGGCTTGCGGGCAGGAATTCGGCCGTGACGAGTCCGAACACGCCCAGCGCCATCGCAAAGACAGCGCCCCAGGCGGGTTCACGGGGGGCCGCGATTGAGGCGGCCGTGGAGATTCCGGGGTTCATGCGTCGTTCCGTAGGAAAGAATCAGGGAAAGTCCCAATAAGACCGGATGGTAGGGCCCGATAGCCGGACGGTCTATGGCATACAATCCGGTCTTCTTGATCAATCGTCCGATTTCGAGATGCCCTCTCCCCTGCCTTCTGCCCTGCCCGACGTGCACGACCTTGTCAGCGAGCTGTTGCTGGGCATGCGGCTGAGCGGCGTGCAGTACCGCCGCATCCACGTAGCGCGGCCGTTCGGGCTGAGCTTTAGCCAGGCACCGGGCCGTGCACAGTTCCACTTCGTCGGGCGCGGGCCTGTGCTGTTGCGCGACGCGACGGGCGCCACGATGCAACTTGAGGCCGGCGATGCGGTGTTGCTGCCACAGGGCACCACGCACGCGTTGTTGTCCGATCCGGATGCGCCGTGCCGCGAGATCGCTGGCTTTGAAGCCGCGAAGATTTGCGACACGGTGGCGTCGGTCGGTGCCGGTACGGAATCGGCCCAGGGCGACGCACTCATTTTCAGCGCGTGCATGGAGCTGGACCTGGGCGGCATGCAGCCACTGGTGGGTACGATGCCGGAGTTCATGCACGTCGGCACCCTGCTCGCCCGCTATCCGGAAATTCGCCCGATGCTCGATGCGATGGAGCGTGAATCGTGCTCGGAGCGCGCAGGTTTTGCGGGCATCCTTGCGCGGCTTGCGGACGTGGTGGCCGCATTTATCGTGCGTGGTTGGGTGGAATGCGGCTGCGGAGACGCGACAGGCTGGGTGCAGGCGCTGCGCGAGCCGAAACTGGGTCGCGCGATCGTCGCGCTGCATCGCGACCCGGGCCGCAACTGGAGTGTCGCGGAGCTGGCCGCGCAAGCCGGTGTGTCGCGTTCGGTGTTTGCCGAGCGCTTCCTGGCAGCGACCGGAATGACACCCGTACGCTATCTGACCGAACTGCGGATGCGGCTCGCCGCGCAATGGATCACGCGTGACCGCGAGGCGATTGAAGCCGTCGCGTACCGGCTCGGCTACGGGTCCCTCGCTGCGTTCAGCCGCGCGTTCAAGCGGGTGGTCGGACGGCCGCCAGGGGCGATGCGCGCGGAAGCCGCAGAAATCGAGGCGTGATGTTCAGCGATGGTTCAGCGACGACGATAGTGCTGCGCCGCGTGCCGAATCTCCTTGCTGAATTCCGCGCACACATGCGTCATCAGGTCAGCCGAGCGGTAGACCATATAGACGCTGAAATCCGGTAGTTCATCTTCCATCGGCAAGACTTCAAGCGAGCCCGGAACCATGCGCAGCGGCCCGCCGGTGCCGCTGAAGACAAACTCCGACCACATGCTGACGACGTCCGTCTTTGTGGCCAATTGCAGCCCCAGCAGGTTCGATGCGCTTTGCACGATCCGGCGCGGTATTTCGAGGCGGTGCAGCCGCATCAGGCTCGCCATCGGGCTGCCGGGATCATCCAGCGGGTCGAGCACGAGCCAGTCGGCATCCAGCAGCGGCCGTAGCCGGCGCACGCGGCGCAGCGGGTGGCCTGGGCGCACCGCCAAGCGCATTGGCACCGAAAACAGCGGCTCCCACTGAAAACTGCCCGTGCCGGGGCCGCTGTTGCTGGAGATCAATCCGATATCGAGCCGGCCTTCCCGCAGCCCTTCCAGGATCTGCTGCGGACGCTGTTCGAAGCCGCGTAGCGCAACGTTGGGGAACCGCTTGCGCAGCGCCGCCATCGCATCCGGCAGCGGGCCGCTCGACGCCACGGCAGTGAAGCCGATGTTGAGCTCGGCCTCCGCGTGCCCGCGAATGGCTTCGATGTCTTCCAGGGCGTGACGCAGTTCCTGTTCGACGACACTGGCGCGCTTGACCAGCGCCATGCCATATGCGGTGAGGCTCACACCGCGCACCGAGCGCGACAGCAGCGTGACGCCCAGCTCCCGTTCCAGTTCCGCGATCGCCTTGGACAACGCCGGCTGCGAGATGTGCAGCCCGCGCGAGGCCTCGTGGATGCTGCCGTGCTGTGCCACGGCCAGCAGGATGCGCAATTGGTGCAGCTTCACGTCGCTCCTCCCCATTGTTGGGCGCAGTGCCCGGCACTTGGCGTGTCACCCCGTTCGGCCTCCAGGGTTCGCGGGCTTTCCCCGATGGCGGATGCGGGCCGGTTATGACGGCGATTCTATTTGGTTATCGGGATGAAAATTTACGATTTTTTCCGGACGGCAGCTTGGCGGAATACTGCAAGCGCCCAAGGGTTCGCAGAAGCCCTCTTGCCAATACCCCGGATGGAGAACCTCAATGAATGACGCCACCCTGCAGCCGCCGTTGCCCGCCTCGGTCGCTGCTGTGCCCAAGCCTTCCGGCCAGGCACGACTGATCGCCGCGTGCTCGATCGGCAATGCACTGGAGATGTACGACTTCACGGTCTACAGCTTCTTCGCGCTGATGATCGGCAAGCTGTTTTTTCCGTCCGACAGCGCGTATGGCTCGCTGCTGCTGGCGGTGGCGACGTTCGGCATCGGCTTTGTGATGCGGCCGCTGGGCGGCTTCGTGATCGGCAACTATGCAGACCGCCACGGACGCAAGGCCGCAATGACGCTGACGATCGGGCTGATGGTCATCGGCACGCTGTGCCTGGCGGTTGCGCCTACGTACGCCACCGCGGGCCTGCTCGGTCCGCTGGTCATCCTGGCCGGGCGGTTGCTGCAGGGCTTTTCGCTGGGCGGTGAAATCGGTGCGTCAACCGCAATGCTGATGGAGTCTGGCGGTATCCGGGGGCGCGGCTTTCGCGTGAGCTGGCAATTGGGCAGCCAGGGCATTGCAGCCCTGTGCGGCGCGCTGACTGCGGCCATTCTGTACGGCACCCTGTCGCCGGAAGCGCTGCAAAGCTGGGGCTGGCGTGTGCCGTTCTTCCTCGGCCTGCTGATCGCGCCGGTGGGCCTCTATATCCGCTCGCACCTCGATGAAACGCACACCGCCGAAGCGCATGCTCCGAGCCCGCTCGGCACCTTGTTCCGCGAGCACGGCGGGCTCGTCATCAAGGGCGTGCTCGCGATCATTGGCGGGACAGTGGGTACGTATCTGGTGATCTATTTCATGCCGACCTACATGATTCGCGAGCTGCATCTGCCCGCTTCGCTGTCGCTGCTTGCCGGCTGCGTGACCGGGCTGACAAGCTTTGGTGCATCGCTGCTCTCGGGTTGGCTGGCTGATCGCCTGCCGCGCCGCAAGCCGCTGGTGGTGGGCGCAACGCTGGTGACCGTGGTGGCGCTCTACCCGGCCTTCTGGCTGATGACGCGTTACCCGAGCGTGCCGCTGGTGCTGGCGCTGTCGGCGTTGCTGACCGGCACGCTGTACCTGGGCACCACGCCCATGCTGCTCATAATGATGGAGCTACTGCCCATCAAGGTCCGTGCCAGCGGCCTGTCGGTCATCTATGCGATCGGCGTCACGGTGTTTGGCGGTTCGTGCCAGTTTGTCGTGACATGGCTGCTGGCCCACACCGGCAATCCGCTCTCCCCTGCCTTTTACATGATGGCGTGCAGCGCCATCACGCTGCTGACCGTGCTGAGCCTGCGCGAAGCGCGCGAAACCCACTAAGCCCGATTTTCCAACCCGGAGCCCCGACATGACCCAAGCCCCCACGCTTACGCCGTTCCAGTTGCTGCCGCATCTGCTGCCGCCTGTCCACATCGACGCAGAAACGTTCGTCAACATCCGTCGCCAGATCCACGCGCAGCCCGAACTGGGTTTCGAAGTGGGCGCCACCAGCACATTGGTGGCCGATCTACTCAAGAGCTGGGGCTACGAGGTCCACACGGGCATCGGCAAGAGCGGCGTGGTGGGCCAGTTGAAGCTCGGCAACGGCACGCGCCGCCTTGGCATTCGCGCGGACATGGACGCCCTGCCCATCGTTGAAGCGACCGGCCTGCCTTACGCCAGCCGCAACCACGGCAAGATGCACGCGTGCGGCCACGACGGGCACACCGCCATCCTGCTCGCTGCGGCCAAGGCGCTGGCCGAGAGCCGCAGCTTTGACGGCACGCTCAACCTCATCTTCCAGCCCGATGAGGAAAACCTGTGCGGTGCGCGCGCCATGATCGAAGACGGGCTGTTCGAGCGCTTCCCGTGCGATGCGGTCTATGCCTTGCACAACATGCCGGGTGTGCCGGCCGGCAGTTTCCGCGTGCTGCCGGGGCCGGTGAGCCTGTCTTCCGACGTGGCCGACGTCATCATCAAGGGCATGGGCGGGCACGGCGCGATGCCGCATCGCGCGCGCGATCCGATTGCCGCATCCGCCGCCATCATCACCGCGTTGCAGACCGTGGTCGCACGCAACGTTGCACCCGATGACACGGCGGTGGTGTCGGTCGGTTTCATTCGTGGCGGCGCGACGCACAACGTGATTCCCGAGTCGGTGACGATCGGTCTGAATGTGCGCGCGGCGCGGCCGGAAACGCGCGCACTGGTGGAAATGCGCATCCGAGAGATCGTCAGCCTGACCGCACAAGCGCATGGCGTCGAGGCGCAGATCGACTATCGTCAATTGACGCCGCCCATGGTCAATACCGAGGCCGAGACGCGACTGGCGCAGGAGGTCTGTACCGAACTGGTGGGCGCGGCCAACGTTGTCACACAGGCGCCCAAGGGGCTCAACGGCAGTGAAGACTTTGCCTGGATGCTCAATGAAGTGCCGGGCTGTTACCTGATTCTCGGCAACGGCGAAGGCGAATTCGGCGGCTGCATGGTGCACAACCCCGGCTACGACTTCAACGACCAGGTGTTGCCGCTGGGGGCTGCTGCGTGGGTGCGTCTGGCGCAGACCTACCTGAGCGCGTGAAGTGAACTTCGAGTCAAGCAATGCAAGCAAATCTGAGCCACGCTGCAACCACTGCGGTCGCCAACGAAGAGATCGTGCAATGGAGCGCGATCGAGCTGTCCCGGCGCATCCACGCGCGCGATGTGTCGTGCGTGGAAGTCATGGAAGCGTACCTCGCGCAGATCGATCGCCATCACCCGGCGGTGAATGCCATCGTGGCGCGCATCGACGCTGAATCGGCCATCGACCTGGCACGCGAGCGGGATGTGCTGCTGTCGCAAGGCTTGTCCGGCGGCTGGATGCATGGCTTTCCGCAAGCGCCCAAGGATCTTGCGACCACCGCCGGCATGGTGACGGCGATGGGCAGTCTTGCCATGGCGCGCAATGTGCCGACGCACGACAGCATCGTCGTCGAGCGCATCCGCCGGCAGGGCACCGTACTGATCGGCAAGACGAACACCCCGGAGTTCGGCCTGGGGTCGCACACCTACAACCGCGTGTACGGCATCACACGCAACGCCTGGAACCCAGGGCGCTCGGCCGGTGGCAGCAGCGGTGGTACGGCCGTCGCGCTGGCGCTGAACATGCTGCCGGTGGCGGACGGCAGCGACATGATGGGTTCGCTGCGCAACCCTGCCGCCTGGAACAATATCTACGGCCTGCGCCCGAGCCTCGGTCGCGTGCCTTACGGCCCAACCGGCGACGTGTTCTTCCAACAACTGGGCACCGAAGGGCCGATGGCCCGCAACCCGCAAGACCTCGCTTGGTTGCTCGCCACGCAGGCCGGGTACGACCCGCGTGCGCCGCTGTCACTGAGTGACGATCCATCGTGCTTCGTGCAGCCGCTGCGCCGTGATTTCCGGCAGGCGCGCATTGGCTGGTTGGGCGATTTTGGTGGCTACCTTGCAGTCGACCGCGAAGTGCTTGCCGTCAACGAGCAAGCGCTCGACACGTTCGAAACGCTGGGTTGCCATGTCGAAACCGTCCGGCCGTTCTTCGCAATGGATGCGTTGTGGGAATGCTGGTGCACGCTGCGCGCGCTGAGCGTGTCCGGCAACCTGGGGCCGCTGTACGCCAACGCGGCCACGCGGGAGGTGCTCAAGCCCGAAGCCATCTGGGAAATCGAGCACGGACGCAGCCGTACCGCCATCGACATCAACCGTGCCATCGCCACGCGTGCGAACTGGTACCAGGCGCTGCTGGGACAGTTTGCTCAGTACGATTTCCTCGTCCTGCCTTGCACGCAGATTGCGCCGTTCCCCGCAGAAGAATATTGGCCCAAGACCGTCGCCGGCCGCGCGATGGACACGTATCACCGCTGGATGGAAGTTGTGATTGGCGCCACGCTGGCGGGCGTGCCGGCCTCGAGCCTGCCATCGGGCTTTACCGCCGATGGCCTGCCGCTGGGCTTGCAGATCATGGCTCCGCCCCGGTCGGAGTTTGCGCTGCTGCAACTTGCTGCCGCGTGGCACGAAGCGTTTGCGCCGGCGCGCACGACGTCGCCGCTATTGCGCTGAGCGATGCACGCGTGCCTGGCTGTCGCGGCACGCGGATAGCCAGTCCCACACAGAACGCACAGCGGCGTCTTCAAGCCGCGCAGACGGCGCCACGGCCCAGAAGGCATAGCGCTGAATGATTGGCGCTGGAAAAGGCTGGACGAGCGCTCCAGCCTCAAGCGCATCGCGCACCAGCGGCAGGTTCGCCAGGATCACGCCCTGCCCGGCCATTGCTGCCGACATGGCGTGCCCGTCGTCGGACAGCACGATGCCCGTGTCGGTCTTGAGCGTGTGCTCGATACCGGCGGCGCGTGCCCACATCGGCCACCCGATCGGTTGCGGCAGCGTGCGCTGCCACTCGGAGTGGATGAGCGGCACGCGCGCCAGATCGTCGTGCGACTGGACGTTCAGGCCCGGATGGCAGACCGGCGCATAGGCGTCGCCAAAGAGATGTTCGGTGATGAGGCCGGTACCCGTGGTGGGCGTGTCGCCATAGCGCACGGCAAGGTCTGCGCTGCCGCCATGCAGATCGACCACCGTGTCGGACGCATGAATGCGCAGATCCACTTCCGGGTGCCGCGTAGCGAATTCACCCAGCCGCGGCACGAGCCAGCGCGCAGCAAGCCCCATCGGCGCCGTGAGCGTGACGCGCTGGCGCACCGGCCGCACTTGCGCGCCGCGCATGGCATCGATGGCCTGCGCAAACGCATCAAAGCCGGTATTGAGCACGGGATACAACTGCTCGCCGGCGGCCGACAGGCGCAGCGCACGCACCTGGCGCTCGAAGAGTGCCACGCCCAGCGCGTCTTCCAGGCGGCGGATCTGATGGCTGACGGCCGTGGGTGTGACTGACAGCTCTTCGGCAGCACGCTTCATGCTGAGGTGGCGTGCGGTGGCTTCAAAGGCGCGCAGCGCGCTCAGGGGTGGCAGTTTTCGCATGCGCAGGATTGTGTCACGGGCGCTTTGCCCGCGTGGGCGGGATGGATGAATCCATGTCACCTATGACATGCAAAACTTGTCGTTTGCCGCAGTGCAGTGCGATTCGTAGAGTGGCCACACCTCCACTCAAAACGGATTCGAAAATGACGACTCCAATGCGCCTGTTGCACCTCGATTCAAGCGCCCGGCCGGGCACCTCCGATACTTCGCGCCATGGTTCGCACACCCGTCGGCTTTCTGCGCGCTTTGTGCAGCGCTGGCTTGAGCACGTGCCCGACGCGCAGGTCGTCTATCGCGACATCGGCGCCGAACCGCCATCGCCCGTGGATGGCCGCTGGGTGCACGCCGCGTTCACGCCGCCCGCGCAACGCGAACCGTGGATGCACGAACGGCTTGCGCAGAGCGACACGCTGATCGACGAGTTGCTCGCCGCCCACGTGATCGTGGCCGGTGTGCCGATGTACAACTTCGGCATGCCCGCGCAGTTCAAGGCGTACATCGACAACATCGTGCGCGTGGGCCGCACGTTCGGGTTCGACCGCAGCCGCACCGGCGAGCCCTATTGGCCGCTCCTGGCTGGCATGAATAAACGCCTCGTCATCCTCAGCTCACGTGGCGATTTCGGTTACGGCCCCGGCCAGCGCATCGCCCACCTGAATCACGTGGAGGACGGCGTTGCGACCGCCTTTGGCTACATCGGCATCGGCGATGTGGCATCGGTGGCCATCGAATACGACGAATTCGCGGACGACCGCCTACGCACGTCGATTGCATCCGCCGAAGCCGACGTGGACGCTCTGGTCGCGCGCATGACGGCGCATGCGGTTACCGAAGCGGTCTAGTCGATCAGTCGTCCGTCCGGCTCAAAGAACGGATGCGGGCCATCGAACTGCCCCACGTAGGCGAGGTGGCTCACCAGCCCCTGCCCCGGTACCCATGCGTGGACCTTGTACGCGGGCGGCTCCATCACGAAGCCCGGCGCAGCATCAGGGTCCAGGTCCAGAGCGACCTGATGTGCCGGCGATGGGCACGTCGATGCCACCGTTCCCGCAAAGCGCACATCGATGGAGCGGTGCAGATGGCCGCAGATGATGCGCTCGACATTACCGGCGGCACGCACGATCTGCGCGAAGGCGGGGATGTCGTCTTCTGCGAGCGATTGCACGTCCATGTGGCCGATGCCGGTGGCGAACGGCGGGTGGTGCATGGCGATGACGGTCGGGCGCTGCGTTTCCAGCGCAAGTGCATCGGCCAGCCAGTCCAGCCGCTGCACGCCGAGGCGGCCACCGGGGTGGCCGGCGTCCAGCGTATCGAGCACGATCAGCCGGACGTCGCCGATGTCGGTCCAGTACTGGAACGCGTGTGGGTCTTGCGCGTCGGCGGCGATGGGCGCAAGCCAATCGGCGAACGCTGCGCGCGCGGCATCCTGGGCGTCGTGGTTGCCCAGTACCGGCAGCATGCGGATGCCTGCAGCATCGAGCGGCGCCAGCACGGCGCGCAGGTGCGCGTATTCCTCGGGCGCGCCGGCGTCGACCAGATCGCCGGTCAGGACGATGGCATCGGGCCTCTCCGGCTGCGCAAGGATGTGCGCCACGCAGCGTGCGAGGTACGCGGCGGAGTCCACGCGGCGGTAAGCCAGTCTCCCCGGGCGCTTGATATGAAGATCGGTCAGTTGCAGGAAATGCATCAGGCTTGCAGGGTCAGAAGGCGGTCAGCCGGAATATCGAAGCCGACCGCATGGCCCGGCGCAAAGTGCTGGCGGCCGGGCACGTCGATGAACAACGGCGTATCTGATACGCCCGCTACGCGCACACGGGTGCGGAAACCGAGAAACACCGCCGATTCGACCGTGCCTTTGAGCGCGGCCAGTGCCGGGTCTGCCAGCACGGCATCTTCGGGGCGGAAGAACACGGCATCGCCATCCCCTGCCGGCACGCGCACGCGGCCGCCTGCGCAAATGAACGCGCCATCCTGCCGTGTGCCGTCGAGCCGGTTCATGATGCCGATGAAATCCGCCACATGCCGGTTGGCGGGCTGGAAGTAGATTTCGCGCGGCGTGCCGATCTGCGCAATGCGGCCGGCTTCCATGACGACGATGCGATCGGCCAGTGCCATCGCCTCTTCCTGGTCGTGCGTGACGTAGATGGTGGTGATGCCGAGACTGCGCAGCAGGCGGTCCATCTCGGCGCGTACGGATTCACGCAGCTTGGCATCGAGCGCCGTGAGCGGTTCGTCGAGCAGCAGCACACGCGGCTCGGGTGCCAGCGCGCGCGCCAGGGCCACGCGTTGGCGCTGGCCGCCGGAGAGCTGGTTCACACCGCGGTCCGCATACGGCGTGAGGTGCATCATCTCCAGCAGCGTGCTCGCCCGGGCGCTGATCTGCGTGTCGGACAAACCGTTCTGCCGGCGCTGGATGCGCAGACCGTATTCCACGTTGCCGCGCACGCTCAGGTTGGGGAACAGCGCGTAGCTCTGGAACACCATGCCGACGCGGCGGCGCTCGATCGGGCGCGCGGTGACGTCTTCATCGCCAAAGTGCACGGTGCCGCCGGCATCCGGCGCTTCCAACCCGGCGACGATGCGCAGCGTGGTGGTCTTGCCGCAGCCCGAGGGGCCGAGCAGCACGACGGTCTCGCCGGCAGCGATGTCGAGATCCATCGACTCCAGCACGCGCTGGCCGCCGAAGTGTTTTCCGCAGCCGCGCAACCGGATCGGCACGGGGGCGAGATGTAGGGGTTCGGCAGTCATCAGGAAGCCTTTCCGTTGTTCACACGCAGGCCGCCAAAGCGCTGCATCAGCACCAGCAGCGGCACGATCATGACGAAGAAGATGAGCGTGTAGGCGCTGGCGATTTCCAGGCGCATCGACGCATAGGTATCGGCCAGGCCGACCGGCAGGGTCTTGGTTTCCGGCGTGTGCAGCATCCACGTCAGGTTGAATTCGCCCACCGAGAGCGTCACCACCGTCAACGCGCCGGCCAGGATGCCGGGCTGCACGTTCGGCAGGACGATGGTGCGAAAGCGCTGCCAGAACGACGCCCCCAGGCTGGCGGCGCCCTCCTCCAGCGTCTTCAGGCTCTGGCCAGCAGCCACGGCCGCGACCGAGCGCACCATGAACGGCAGTGTGAACACCACGTGACCGACGACGATGAACCACAGGCTCTCGCGAAAGCCGCCAAAGCCGCCGTACGCCACAATCAACCCCAGCGCCGTAGCCAGGCCAGGCAGCGCCACGGGCAGCGTCAGAAACTCTTCGATCAGGCGGCTCGCACGGCTCTGGCGCCGCGCCAGCACATAGCCCGCCGGCACACCGGCCGCCAGCACGATCACCAGCGTGCACAGCGCCACCAGCAGCGACATCCAGATCGACGCGTGGTACATGTCCCACACCTGGGCGACCCAATCCAGCGTCCAACCGCTCTTGAAGCCGCGGATGTAGTTGCGCGTCAGCCCCACGGCCATCGACAGCACAACCGGGACGATCAGGAACAGGCACAGCAGCAGCGTGATACCCCACTGGGCAATGGAAAGCGCGCGCTTCATGCTGCCGCCTCCCAAAGGTTGTCTCTGCATTGGTGTCGGCGGCCGGCAGCATTCGCGGGCGCGCGCATCCCCGCTGTGCGGGGCCCCTGCTTGCTGCTCATGCTGCCGCCCCCGCCTGCCCGCCCGCCGCCGTGCGTGCAATCGCCAATACGAGCCATGTCACCACGCCCAGCACAACCGACAGCGCTGCCGCCATTGCGATCCCGGCGTTGAGCGTGAATTCGGTGTAGATCGTCATCGGTAGCACGTCGATGTCGGTGGCGAGTGTGAAGGCCGTGCCGAAGGCCCCCATCGATGTGGCAAAACAGATAGCCCCCGAGGCAATGAGCGCAGGCGCCAACCCCGGCACCAGCACATCGCGCGTCACCTGCCACGACGATGCGCCCAGCGAGCGGGCTGCTTCTTCCAATGAACGATCGAGCTTTTCCGCCGCGGCCATCACCGTCAGCACCACGCGTGGAATCGAGAAGTACAGGTAGCCGAGAAACAGCCCGCCGATGGAATAGGCGAACACCCATTTCTCGCCGATGAGCTTGTGCGTGACATCGCCCAGCAGGCCCTGGCGCCCCGCCAGCAGGATCACCATGAAGCCGACGACCACGCCGGGAAACGCCAGCGGAAAGGTCAGCATGGCGGTAATCATCTGCTTGCCCGGCACGTTGTGGCGCACCAGGAACAACCCGGCGATGGTCGAGAGGACGAGCGTCGCCAGCGTCACCGCCGCCGACAGCACCACCGTGGAGAACAAGCTGCCCAGATAGCGCGGCGTGGTCAGCGCCGCCGTGTACGTGGCGATCAGGCCATCGCTGCCGCTCACACGCAGCAGCGCGCCCATCGGCAGCAACCAGAACGCGCAGAACAGCGCGACGGCCGGCGCCAGCAACGCCACCCGCCACCGAGCGGGCAATACCGCATCGTCAGGCAAGGTGGTTCGGGTGACGGTGCTCATGCTTAGCGAACCTCGTTCAGGTAGCGCGTGCCAAACGCCTGCTGGCCGGCCGCCATCTTGTTGAAGTCGACCGTCTTGGCGCGGGCGTATTCGCTCGCCGGCAGGAAGCGCGAGGCGGCCTCCTTGCTCATGGCGTTGGCGCGCACCGGGCGCAGGTAGGCGTTGGCCCACAGCGTCTGGCCTTCGTCCGACAGCACGAAATCGAGCACTTTCTTGGCGTTGTCTGCGTGCGGCGCACCGGCCGTCAGGCTCATCACGTACGGCACGGCAATCGTGCCTTCCTGCGGGATCACGAATTCCACGTTGGCGTGGTCCTTGTACTTGGCGCGGTAGGCATTGAAGTCGTAGTCGAGCAGGATGGGGATTTCACCAGCCACGACGCGCGCATAGGCGGTCTGCTTCGGCACGATCGGCGCATTTTTCTTCAACTGCTTGAACCACTCGATGGCCGGGCCGAAGTTGTCCAGCGTGCCGCCCAGCGCTTGGTTGACCGCCACCGCACCCACGTAGCCGACGAATGCGCTGCTCGGGTCGAGGTAGCCCACCATGCCCTTGTATTCGGGCTTGAGCAGGTCTTTCCAGGAGCGCGGCACGGGCTTGCCTTCGAGCGCATCCTTGTTGACGAAGAAGCCCAGCGTGCCGGAGTGGATCGAGAAGAACGCGCCGTCCGGGTCCTTCATCCCGACCGGCACGTCTTCCCAATGCTTGGGCTTGTAGTTGGCGACCAGGCCCTTCTCCTTGGCCTGATAGGCGGACGTGATGCCCAGGTAGGCAACGTCAGCCACGGGGTGCGATTTCTCGGCCAGCATCTGCGCGATGGCCTGACCGGAATTCTTATTGTCGAACGGCACGGTAATGCCGGTCTTGTCTTTGATGGCCTTGATCTGGCTGGCCCAGTCAGCCCACTCCGGCGGGCAGTTGTAGCAGATGGCGATCTGCTGGCCGGCTGGCTGGGCCTGCACCGGCGCCGCAACGGCGAAGGCGGCTGTAGCCACGAGGCCGCACGCGCGCAGCCATTGAACGAGACGTTTCATCGAGACGCTCCTTGCGTATCAGACGTGAGGGAAGAAACAGCGGAGAGAGGGGCTTGGGCCGGCGCCCGGGCCAACGTGCCGCCGGCCAGCAGACGATGCGGCAACGTCATCGATGGCACTGCCTCGCCCGCAATGCGGCGGGCCAGCGCCATGGCCGCATCGGTGCCGATCCGGCGATGCGGCTGTGCCACCGTCGCCAGCGTGGGCGAAAGCCACTGCCCCATCGCCAGGCCATCGAAGCCGACCACGCTCACGTCTTCGGGCACGCGCAGGCCCATCTCGCGCAGCGAGCGGATGGTGAGCAGCGCGAGGCGGTCGTTGCTGCAGAAAATGGCGGTCGGGCGCGGCGGCGCCAGCAGGCGGGCCAATTCGGCCGGCAGCATGGCATCGGCATTGAAATCAATTTCGACGGGGGGCTGCGGGGCAATGCCTGCAGCTTCCAACGCTTCGCGGTAGCCGTCGTGGCGCAGCGCCGCACGATCCGACGCCGCCAGCGTGCCGGTGAGCATGCGAATCTGCCGATGCCCCTGCGCGAGCAACGCGCGAATGGCGTCGCGCGCAGCGGCCCGGTTGTCGACGGTCACGCAGCAGCGCGCCGGAATGCGCGCCTGGCCGACCGTGTCGTTGTAAGCCAGCACATAGGGCACGTGCTCGGCGTCAAGTCGATCGAGGTGCGGATTGGCCGCTGCATCAGCCACGGTCAGGATCAGACCGTCGACACGTTGCTCGAGCATGGTCTCGATGGCGCGGGCTTCGCGCTCGCGGTCGTAGGCGGTGGTCATGAGCATCACGCGCTGGCCCGTAATGGACGCGGCTTCCTCAATGCCCTGCATGCACTCGGCAAACACGGGGTTGGCCAGCGACGGCAGCACCACGCCCAGCAGTCCCGTGCGCTCGGCGCGCAGCTGGCGGCCCAGCGCGTTCGGGCGATAGCGCAGCGCATTCATGGCGGCCTGCACACGGGCCAGCGTCGATGCGCTCACCCGTTCCGGCGTATTGACCGCTCGCGACACGGTGGCAATCGAAATGCCGGCATGCGTCGCCACGTCCTTGATGCTGCTGCCCACTGTGCGCCCTCTGGAATGTGTAAACGTTTACATCCTAGGGGCGCGCAGTGACTATTTCATGACAATCGATGCTGCGCTGCAGTCATCGCCGCAACGCAGCATCCCCCGTGTTGCGCATGGCAAAGTTACAAAGCTCGCATATGCTTCTTACGAAAACGGGCTAGCGGAGTGCGCCAATGTGCGCGCAGCGGCATGGCCCACTTGCTGCTGCGCCGTTCTCGCTGCCTGCTTTGGAGACACCATGCGTGTATCGACCGTATTTGATCTGCCTACGACTGCCCTGCCCGCGCTGATGCAGCACTACGGCGTGGTGCGAGCGCAATCCCTGGCCTTGGCCGCACAGTTGTCGGACGCCGATGCCACCGTCCAATCCATGGACGACGCCAGCCCCGCCAAATGGCATCTGGCCCACACGACGTGGTTCTTCGAGGAGTTCATCCTTGGCCCCAACGTCACGGGCTATCGCTCACCGGACGCACGCTACCGCTATCTGTTCAATTCGTACTACGAGACGGTCGGGGCCCGGCACCCGCGCCCGCGCCGGGGCATGCTTACGCGCCCCACGCTCGACGAGGTGCGCGCCTATCGCGCCCATGTCGATGCAGCCATGCAGCGCTTGCTGGCCGACGGCGTAACGAATGACCTCGCCCGCCTGGTTACGCTGGGCCTGCACCACGAGCAGCAACATCAGGAACTGCTGCTGACCGATCTGCTCCATTTGTTCGCGCAGAACCCGCTGTGCCCGGCTTATGCCGAAGCGCCCCCGCCGCGCGTACATGCGGCCCCCGCGCAACCGGGCTGGGTCAGCTTCAAGGGCGGCGCCGTACAGATCGGCAAGACCGATACCAATACCGATACCGATACCGACTTCATGTTCGATTGCGAAGGCCCGCGCCACACCGTCTGGCTGGAGCCCTATGCATTGGCCACGCATCCTGTCACCAACCGCGAGTGGCTCGCCTTCATGCAGGACGGCGGTTATCGGCAGCCCACCCTGTGGCTCTCCGACGGCTGGGCGTGGGTGCAGCGCGAAGGCATTGACGCCCCGCTCTACTGGCGCGCCGGCATGGATGAGGCCGAGGGTTGGCAGCAGATGTCGCTGCACGGCCTGCAGCCGGTGGAGCTGGACGCACCGGTCACGCACGTCAGTTTTTATGAGGCCGATGCCTACGCCCGCTGGGCCGGTGCCCGCCTGCCGACGGAAGCCGAATGGGAGCACGCCGCAGAAGGCCTGCCCGTGCAAGGCAACTTTGCTGGCCGGGGTGCGTTACGCCCATTGCCCGATCACGGCATCGCCGAGGCCGGCAGCCTGCGTCAACTGTTCGGTGACGTGTGGGAATGGACCGCCAGCCCTTATGGCCCGTACCCGGGCTTTGAGCCGGCCGCAGGGGCCGTGGGCGAATACAACGGCAAGTTCATGTGCAGCCAGATGGTGCTGCGCGGCGGATCCTGCGTGTCGCCCGAGGGCCATCTGCGGGCGACGTATCGCAACTTCTTCTATCCGCACCAGCGGTGGCAGTTCACCGGGGTGCGGCTGGCGCGGCGGGCATGACCAGCAACACGCCAGCCCGAAGGCTTAATTGCCGCGCAGATCGCCAGGCGCCTGGCGTTTGTTGTCGTTGCTATTGAACAGCGCGTCGGTTGAGGTGCCGATCGCATCGCGGTTGCCGGGCGCTGCCGCCTTGGGTGCCGGCATCGGCGCCGGTGCCTCGGGTGCTG
The DNA here is from genome assembly GCF_958405935.1 of Ralstonia psammae. Classification (NCBI taxonomy): domain Bacteria; kingdom Pseudomonadati; phylum Pseudomonadota; class Betaproteobacteria; order Burkholderiales; family Burkholderiaceae; genus Ralstonia; species Ralstonia psammae. The sequence continues at coordinate 105,622 of NZ_CATZBU010000013.1, read as the reverse complement.
CAGGCTGAGCCGCCGGCGCAGGCTTGCCCGACTGCGCCGCCAGCTTGCGCCGGCGCGATTCCAGCCCTGCCGCAATCTCATCCTGGTGATACCGCTTGGCGAAGTCGATCACGTCCATCTTCTGCTGGTTGCGCAGGTTCATGTCAGCACCCTCGTCCAGCAGGAGCTTGACCGTCGTGATGTGCCCGCCCATGGCCGCCATCATGAGCGGCGTGGTCGCGTTGGGGCTTTCCGCATCGATATAGGCCGCGTGGTCGAGCAGGTATTTGACGATGTCGTCATACCCGTTGGTGGCGGCGTAGTGCAGCGCGGTCCAACCGGTCTTGTTGACCTCCACGTCGTACGTTTCCACCATCAGCTTCACCATGGGCAGCAGGCCCTGGTAGGCGGCCATCATCAGCGCGTTTTCGCCGGCAGCGTTGGTGCGCTCGAAATCGATGTTCTTGGCGCGGATGAGCGCCTCGGCCACCTCGATGTTCTTGTCCTTGAGCGCATCCACCAGCAGCGGCGTGCCATCGCGCGTATTCAGGTTCGGGTCGACGCCCTGCGCGACGTACTTCTGCACCAGCACCGGGCGGTTGTACTCGACCGCGTTGCGCAGATCGTCCTGCGGCGTGGCGAGTGCGACGCCCGACAGCGTCATGGTCAACGCGCCAGCCAGAGCGATCTTATTCATCGCTTGCTTCAAGTTATCGCGGTATAGCATTGAATAGATTGAAGAAATTCTCGGTTGTCACCCCGGCAATGCGCTCCAGCGGTTCGCCGCGCAGCGTGGCCAGGAATTCGCCCACGTGCCGCACGTACGCCGGCTCGTTGGTCTTGCCACGGAACGGCACCGGCGCGAGGTAGGGTGAGTCGGTCTCGATCAGCATGCGGTCCAGCGGCACTTTCCTGGCGGTTTCCTGCAGGTCCACCGCATTCTTGAACGTCACGATGCCCGAGAACGAGATATAGAACCCCAGGTCCAGCGCGGCCTTGGCCACATCCCAGGTTTCAGTGAAGCAATGCATGACGCCGCGTGCGGCCTCTGCACCCTCTTCTCGCATGATGGCCAGCGTGTCATCGGCCGACGAGCGTGTGTGGATCACCAGCGGCTTGCCTGTCTGCTTCGACGCGCGAATATGCGTGCGGAAACGATCACGCTGCCATTCCATGTCGGCCACGGTACGGTCGCCCAGGCGGTAGTAGTCGAGCCCCGTCTCGCCGATACCGACCACGCGCGGGTGATCGGCCAGGGTCAGCAGGCGCTCCAGCGTGGGCTCTTCAATGGACCTGCCTTCTTCCACGTCGGCTTCGGCATCGGGGTGCACCCCCACGGTGGCGTAGACATTGGGCTCCTGCTCGGCGATCTCGAGCACGCTCGGAAAATCTTCCAGCGTGACGGAAATGCACAGCGCGTGGGTGACGCGGTTCTCGCGCATGCGCGTCAGCAGTTCCGGCAGGCGTGCGCGCAAGTCGGGGAAATTGATGTGGCAGTGGGAATCGACAAACATCGAATAATCAGAAGGTTACGGCGCAAACTTCGCGCGCCGCATCAGAAAGGGATCAAAGGGTCTGCGTGGGGCGCTGCGAGTTGATCTGCTTGCCCAGCAGCTCCTCGATCACGCGGCGCAGTACGCGGGACTGCTCATCCTCGCCAAGATGCACGCCAATGCCCGGCGTCTTGGCGGGCGTGCCCACCGGGGTGATCCATGCCACCTTGCCGGCCACCTGATATTTCTGCGGGCGGTCCAGCAGCGAGAGCACGAGGAAAACTTCCTCGCCGATCCGGTAAGGACGCTGCGTCGGCACGAAGATGCCTCCGTTCTTCAGGAACGGCATATATGCGGCGTGCAGGCCCGCTTCATCTTTAATGGCCAGCGAGACGATGCCCGGACGGGTCGGTGCGCCTGGAGCCATGCCGGCTGCAGCGGGCGTGCCAGGGGTGACGGGAGTGCCGGGCGTACGAAGAGGTGCAGTGCTCACAGGATGTCCACAGAGTGCAAACGTTCAGGTGCGGGTTCGGGTTCAAGCAGCCGGAAAGAGCTGCCGGTAATCCAGCAAAAGGCTTTCGATGACGAGCCGCGCGGCCAGCGGATGCTGTTCGGTGCGGCGCCGCTCCGGCAAGGCACGCGCAAAACGTTCCAGGCGGTCGAGCGGGATGGTATTTGCGCAACGTTGCAGCGCATCGCGCTGCGCCGGAAAGTAGCGCGGACGCCCCGCCAGCCGTGCCGCCATCAAGTCAAAGACCCATCGGTGCATGGTACTGAGAACGGCGGGTACCGACAATTTCTGTAAATGATCCGCCGTGGCCAGCGCGTCCAGCTTGGCGCCCTGGCCAAGCTGTTCGAGCAAAAATTGCAGCAGCGGGCGGTCCTCAGACTCGGCGGCGGCCAGCGCGGCCAATGGCGCATTGCCGAACTCGGCCAGCAGGTTTTGCGCGTGCGGCACGCCTTGTTGCTCCAGCCACTGCCGCGCGGCCTCGGGCTGCGGCGGCTGCAGGGGAAATTGCCGACAGCGCGACAGGATGGTCGGCAGGATACGGTCGATACGGTCCGTCACCAGCAGAAAGACGGTGTTCTGCGGCGGCTCCTCCAGCGTCTTGAGCAGCGCGTTGGCGCCTTCGGTCTGCAACGCGTCGAGCGGATACAGCACCACCACCCGCAACCCGGCCCGGTGCGTACCGACACCCACCGCCTCGATCAGGTTGCGCACCTGCTCCATGCGGATGATCTTGCTGGGCGCTTTTTTCTTGCCGTCGGCGTCTTTCTCCGTCTCGGGGGCGTCCTCCATCGCTTCGGGGCGCACAAGGTGGAAATCCGGATGGTTGCCCTGCGCAAACCAGTTGCAGGCCGCGCACGTGCCGCACGGTTGGCCGTCGGCCGCAGGCGTATCACACAGCAGGCCTTGCGCGAAGTGCATGGCGAAATCGCGCTTGCCGGTGCCAGCCTGGCCGTTGAGCAGAATCGCATGCGGCAACTTGGCCCGCATGGCTTGCAGGCGGGACCAATCAGCGGATTGCCAGGGATAAAGCATCATGAATCAATAGGTTGCGTCAGATTGTTGATGCAAAAACTCGTCGTGAAACCATTATTTCCGCATCCGAAATTGCCTGCAAAATCAGAGCGTTGCAAGCAGATTCTCCAGGTCTTTCTGGATATCGGTGCGCTCCCGGTTGGCGTCGAGCACGACAAATCGATCGGGCTCGGCTGCCGCGCGGCGCAAGTATTCAGCACGCGTGCGCAGGAAGAACTGGGCGGACTCGGCTTCGAACTTGTCCGGCGTGCGTGCATCGGCCAAGCGCGCGGCGGCAATTTCGGGCGCGAGATCAAAGAGGAGGGTCTTGGTCGGCTGCAGGCCCTGCTGCACCCAGTGTTCCAATGCTTCCAGCCGGTCGATGGCGAGCCCCCTGCCCCCGCCCTGATAGGCGAACGTGGCATCGGTGAAGCGGTCGGAGATGACCCAATCGCCGGCGTCGAGCGCTGGCTGAATCACCTCGGCGATGTGCTCGCGGCGGCTGGCAAACATCAGCAGTGCTTCGGTTTCCAGATGCATGCGCTCGTGTAGCAGCACTTCGCGCAGTCGTTCGCCCAGCGGCGTGCCGCCCGGCTCACGGGTGACGACCACCTTTTTGCCCTGGGGAGCGAGTTTCGCCTGCAATTGCTGGGCAAACCACGCCAGGTGCGTGCTCTTGCCCGCGCCGTCGATACCTTCGAATGTGATGAATTTGCCGGTCATGGTTGGCCGCGCTGGTATTTGTTGACGGCCCGGTTGTGGTCCGTCAGGTTGGTCGAAAACTGACTGCTGCCATCGCCGCGCGCCACAAAATACAGCGCGTCGGACGGCGCCGGGTTCAGCGCCGCCTGCAGCGACGCCATACCCGGCAGCGCGATCGGCGTGGGTGGCAGGCCCGTACGCGTGTAGGTGTTGTACGGCGTGTCGGTCTGCAGATCGCGCTTGCGCAAATTGCCGTCAAAGCCGGCACCGAGGCCATAGATGACCGTCGGGTCTGTCTGCAGCAGCATGTTCTTGCGCAGTCGGTTGATGAACACGGCGGCAATCATCGGCCGCTCCATCTTCTGACCGGTCTCCTTCTCGATGATGGAGGCCATGGTCAGCGCTTCGTACGGCGTCTTGTATGGCAGATCAAGCGAGCGCTTGGCCCAGGCATCGTTCAGGCGCTTCTGCATGGCCTGGTAGGCGTGACGGTACAGCTCCACGTCGCTGCTGCCGCGCGCAAACAGGTAGGTGTCGGGAAAGAACAGGCCTTCCGGGTTGGCTTCGGGCGCGCCAATCTTGCGCATCAGGTCCGCATCGGACATACCGGCCGTGTCGTGCTTGAGCGCAGGTTCTGCGTCAACCACCGCCCGCATCTGCCGCATCGACCAGCCCTCGATCACGGTGACGACGTAGTGCGTGACCTCGCCACGCGCCATCTTGTCGAGGATGGACATGGGCGTCGCGCCGGTTTCCAGCGCATAACCGCCGGCTTTCAGGTTCTTGGCGTTGCCCGTGGCGCGCGCCACCAGCGAAAACAACTGCGGCTGCACGCCCACGCCGGCATTGGCAAGCTGCTTGCCGACCGAGATCACGCTCGAGTTCGGCTTGATCACCACCTCCAGCGGCGAGGCCGACAGGCTCACCGGTTGCTGGGCCCACCACACGACACCGCCTGCTGCTGCCAGCACAATCAGGATCGCCAGCAGGATCAAGCGTTTGAGAAAAGAGAGCATTGTGTTGCGAATCTGCGTGCGGAGCCGGCCGACACCGGCGATTTCCGCACTCTTGAAATGGATAGACAGGGCACAAACTGCCCTTCAGACAGCCCAATATAATACCGGGTCAATCTCAGGCAGCCCCGCACACCATGAATGATGTCTTCCACGATTTCGTCGATACGCTGAGCTTTGCGCCGCTCGACGTGCAATTTGATGCTGCCACGCGCGGCAGCGTGCTGTGTGCACCGACCGATATTGCGCGCATCGCCGTCGAAGGCGCCGATGCCGCCGAGTTCCTCCATAACCAGCTCACCAACGCCGTCACGGGCCTCGGCCTGAATCAGGCGCGCCTGGCGGGCTATTGTTCGCCCAAGGGCCGCCTGCTTGCCACGCTGCTGGTGTGGCGTCAGGCGGATACGATCGTGCTGCAGACAGACAAGGCCATCGCGCCCGCGCTGACCAAGCGCCTGTCGATGTTCGTGCTGCGCGCCAAGGCCAAGCTGCGCCCGATGGACGAGTTCATCGCCATCGGTGTCGCCGGGCCCGAGGCGGCGGAAGCGCTGCGTGAGGCCGGTGCCGTGTTGCCTGAGCCGGACGTCGTCAACGCGGTGGCGCAGCAGCCCGCCACGGTGGGCCAGCAATTCGGTGCGGTCGTCCGCCTGCCCGATGCCGGCGGCCGCCCCCGCTATCAATGGATGGTGCACGCCGAGCACTTCCAGCACGCCTGGAAGACGCTGTCGTCGCGCCTGTCGCTGGTGGGTACCGAGGTGTGGGACTGGATGAGCCTGCAAGCAGGTGTGCCGCACATCACTGTTTCCACGCAGGAACAGTTCGTTCCGCAGATGGTGAACCTGGAGTTGCTGGGTGGCGTCGATTTCCGCAAGGGCTGTTATCCCGGCCAGGAGATCGTGGCACGCAGCCAGTATCGCGGCACGCTCAAGCGGCGCATGCAGCGTGCGCACGTGAATGCCCCCACGTCGGCGGGCGCCGAGGTCTACAGCGCAGCCGATCCGAACCAACCGTGCGGCATGGTGGTCAACGCAGCCATGGCGCCCGATGGCGGCACGGATCTGCTGGTCGAGTTGAAGCTGGATGCACTCGACACCGTTATCCACCTGGCCACGGCAGACGGCCCGGTACTGACGTTGCAGAACCTGCCGTACGTCATTCCCGTTTCAGAAAACGCCTGACACCACCCCCCATCATGGCCGATCACCTGTTCGTCTACTTCCGCATCGCCGAGCGTGACGCTGCTGCTGCCCTGCCGCGCTGGCGGCGTTGGCTCGATACCGTGGAAGAGGCAACAGGCGTGGCAGGCGCCTTGATGCGCCGTCCTGAAACACGCGACGGCCAAGCCACGTGGATGGAGTCCTACGACGACGTCCCGCCCGCATTTGCAGCCACGCTGGCGGCCTTGTGGGAAACCGGCGGCCCGCGTGAATTCGTCGCGGGTGAACGCCATGCAGAGTTGTTTGCCGATCTGGAAAACAACTGACAGCGCCCTGTCGCAATCGTCATCGCAAAAATCCGGCAGGCTGCTATGCTTGGCCGAAGCCCGCGCAACACAGGTCGTCACATTGACCCTTGGCCGCTCGGCCGCTCGTTGCGCGGCATGTTCAAAGGAAGTGCTCATGTGTTTGATTCTCACGGCCTGGCACGCCCACCCCGCCTACGCGCTGGTGGTGGCCGCCAACCGGGACGAATTCTATGACCGCCCTGCCGCGCCGCTGGCGTGGTGGAGCGACGCGCCCAACGTGCTCGCCGGGCGTGACATGGCCCAGGTGGTCGGTCACGCAGGCACGTGGATGGGCATGACGCGCGACGGCCGCTTTGCCGCGCTGACAAACTATCGCGCGCCGTCCGAGCGCCGGCCCGATGCGCGTTCGCGCGGGGAGCTGGTCTCCAGTTTCCTGACGGCGGATGATGTGTCGGTGCCCGCCTATCTCGATAGCCTCGCCGCGCGCGACCGCGCATACAACGGCTACAACCTGCTGACCGCCACGCGCGACGAACTCTGGTGGACGAGCAACCGCGCCGAAGCGCCGCGCAAGCTCGCGCCCGGTCTGTACGGACTGTCCAACGCGCTGCTCGATACCCCGTGGTTCAAGGTGCGGCATCGCATGGCCGCCTTTGCCGAAGCCCTGGCCGCAGACACGGGCCGGCACGGCAACGCGCTGGATGTGGCGCGCTATCTCGATCTGTTGTCGGAAACACGTGAAGCACCGACCGGCTCCCTGCCCGCCACGGGCGTGGCGCCCGAGTGGGAGAAGCTGCTTTCTGCCGCCTTTATCCGCTCGCCGCGCTATGGCACGCGTGCCAGCACCATCGTGCGCATCCGCCACGACGGCTGCTTTGACGTGACCGAGCGCCGCTTCGACGCCCAGGGCCAGATTGGTGAGACGCGCTACCTCGGCGTGCTCGATACCGTCACGCACGCCGGTACGTAAGCGCCGGGCCGCTCAGGCCGCTTCCTGCTTGGCGCTCGCGGTCCGATCCACTTCCATTTCGGTGACGGCCGCGCCGCCCGGGCGTAATGCCGAATGTTCGCGTTTGGACTGCACCAGCGGGTAGAACATCTGCGCTGTCCACGGCTCGGCGCCGAACAGCACGTCATCCTGCAAGCCGATCTTCGCGGGATATTTGCGCGTGATATGCGCCGTGCCGAACAGCACATCCCAGAAAAACAGCAGGTTGCCGAAATTGCCCTTGTAGTGGCCGATGCCATCGGCATTGGTGAGCGCGTGATGCGCCCAGTGCGTGGCGGGCGTGGAAATCGTACGCTCGATCACCCACATCAGCGGACGCAGCGCGCGGATGCGGTACAGCGGTGCATCCCACGGCCAGGCGCAATGCGCGCCAACAATGACGCTCAGCTTGACGACCAGATACGCCGCATAGACCGGCCCGAAGCCCAGGTACACCGCCACGCCGCCAATCCATAGCCCCGGCATCATCAGGTAGTAGAAGAAATTGTTGCGGTACGTAATGCGCACGCTCATGTACGACGCGCTGTGGTGCGCACGGTGCAACGGCCACAGCAGCGGCGTGTGCGAAGCGCGGTGCCAGAGATATTGCGTGAGGTCGTCGCCGATGAGCAGCAAGCCGGTCATTGCCCACCAAGGCAGATCCGCCCACGCGTTCTGCTGCGCCGGGATGAGCCACTTGCACAGTGCGTTGCTGCCCAGCAGCGCGATCGGCTGGGTGACGGCGACGAGGCTGATGAACATCAGCACCTCTAGCCAGGCATCGTTGGCAGTCGCGCGGCCACGCACGGTGGCCTGGTAGCGCCGGGTCACGAACTCCATGGCGGCAAATCCGAGGATGCAGGCGACGATCAGCGCGTGCTCCATGTGCGAACTCATTGGTGTCTCCTCGCTTTTGTTGTGCAGACAAGCCTAGGAGTGCGATGCCAATGCGTCCAATGCATAATGAACATCTGTTCAATGCAAAATACGCAACGTCATGGATCTGCGCCGCCTCAGTCACGTTGTGGCCCTTGCCGACACGCTGCACTTCGCGCGTGCCGCGCAAGCGGTGCATCTCAGCCAGCCCGCATTCAGCCGCAGCATCCAGGCGATCGAAGACGATCTCGGCATCCGCCTGTTCGATCGCGAAGCAGGCGATGTGCGCCCCACGCCTGCCGGGGAGTTTGTCATCGAGCGCGCGCGGCGCCTGCTGTTCGAAGCGCGCTGCTTGCAACGCGACGTTGATCTGTATCGCGACAGCCAACTCGGCGACACGGCCTTCGGCGTCGGGCCGCTGCTGACGGCCACCCTCATGCCCCGAGCGCTGCAGGAATTGCGGCAGCAGCATCCCCAAGTTGCGCTGCGCATGGAGGTCGGCAATTGGGTGCAGTTGCTGGAGCGCCTGCGCAGCGAGAACATCGAATTCTTCGCGGCCGACGTGCGCGACATGCCGAAAGACGCCGCCCTGGATATCCAACCGATCGGAGGTCAGCCCCCTCACCTGTACGTGCGGGCCGGCCATCCGCTTGCGGGGCACACGCACACGCTGCGCGAAGTGTGGGAATACGGTATTGCCGTACCGAAACTCCTGAGCCCGTCAAAGGTGGAGTTGGCGATGCTGCTTGGCCTGCCGGCAGGCCGCGAAGCCAGCATCGCGCTGGAATGCGACAACTACGGCGTGCTGAAGACGGTTGCGCTCACGACGGACACCGTGCTGGGTGCCACGGACGCTGCGGTACGGGAAGAGTTGGAAACCGGTGCGCTGGTGCGGCTGGCGGTGAAGGGGTGGCTGTCGCCGCCGTCCACGACGGGGATTGTGCGGCTGCACGGCAGAACCGCATCGCCGGCAGCGCAGGCGGCCATCGCAGCCATTGCGCGGGCCGCCCAGGACATCAACGTGTAAGCACGCGGCGCATGGTCTGGTGCGGAATGCCGGCCTCCTCGAACGCTTCGCCCTCGGCCGTAAAACCGGCGCGCGCGTAGAACGGCATGGCGTGGGTTTGCGCGTTGAGGACCAGTTCGGGGTAACCAAGCGACTGCGCCTTGTCGATCAAGGCCTCCAGCACGCGCGCGCCAACGCCCGTGCCCCTGGCCTCCTTGCGCACCGCCATCCGGCCGATATGGCCGTCGGGCAGCAGGCGGCCCGTGGCGACGGCGCGACCGGCCGTGTCGCGTGCCAGCGCATGCCAGCACTGGTCGTCCCACGTGTCCCACTCCAGCTCAACGGGTACGCCTTGTTCGATGACGAACACGTCGTAGCGGATGGCACGCGCTTCTTCGCGCACGGCGTCCCAGTGGTCGACTTCAACACCCGCAAGCGGGCGGACAGATTCAGGGGCAGTCATGTTTCAGGCTTCAGAACTTCGAAATTGAGGATGCGTTCGCGCAGCGAGTCGGGAATCGGCGCGGAGGTCTGCGTGGCAGGGTCTGCGCACACGTAGATGACTTCGCCGGTGACGAGGTGCTCGTCTGCGCGATACATCTCGATGATAAAGCGCATGCTGGAGCGGCCCAGGCGCGCCACGCGACAGCGCAAGTCCAGCTCGTCGTCAAAGCGCGCGGAGGCGTGGTATTCGAGCGTGGATTTGACCACGTAGAAATCCACGCCAAACGTGTCGACCACATCCACCGGATACCGCACGCCGATGCTGCGCCAGTACTCGGTGATGCACACATCGGCGTACAGCAGGTAGTGGCCGTTGAAGACGATGCTCTGCGCATCGACTTCGGCCCAGCGTACGCGCAGCGGCGTGCTGTGGCGGAAATCCTCGATCGCCATGCAGTCTCCTCTCGTTATGGTGATTCGGTCTCGGTGCCGAAGGCGCGACGCAGCGCGTTGGCGGCATCGCGGTGCGCGTCTTCCACCGCCGGCACGAAGCGCCCGATTTTGAAGAAATCGTGAATCATGCCTTCGTACAGTTTCAGCTCGACCGGCACCTCCGCTGCGCGCAGCTTGTTGGCGTAGCCAATGCCGGCGTCGCGGATCGGGTCGAAGCCCGCCACGGCAATCCACGCGGGGCACACGCCGGTCACGTCTGCGCCGTGGCCGCCCGCATCCAGCGGGGCGAAACGCCAATCGTCGCGGTCGGCATCGGTGCGCAGGTATTGCGAGAAGAACCAGTGAATCATGTCCTGCGTGAGCAAGTAGCCCTCGGCAAACTCACGGTGCGACGGCGTGGATTCACGCGCGGTGGTGCCAGGGTAGATCAACAACTGCAGCACGGGCGCCAAGCCGCGATTGCGCGCTTCAATGGCGCTGATCGCGGCCAGCGTCCCGCCCGCGCTGTCGCCGCCGAATGCGATGCGTGCTGGGTCAGCGCCCACGGTGACGGCTTCATCGAACACCCACTGCAGCACGTCGAACGCGTCGTTCGCGGCGGTCGGAAATTTCCAGTCGGGCCCGAGCCGGTAGTCCACCGACAACACCATCGCGCCGGATTTGGCGGCCAGCGAGCGACAGAGCTGATCGTGCGTTTTGATGCTGCCCACCGTGAAACCGCCGCCGTGAAAGTACACGAGCAACGGTAGCGGATCGGCCCAGCTGGCCTCGCGCGCTGCGTACGTGCGGATGGGAATGGCATGACCATCGCGCGCCGCCACCGTCAGGTCGTGCACGGCTTCCAGCGGGATGGACGGGATGTCGACAATGGGGCTGCTCTTTTCGTAGGCGATCTTGGCATCGGCCGGGTCGAGCGCATTCAGCGGCGGACGCTTGGCACGCGCCACCAGATCGAGTAATTGGGCGACGTGCGGGTCGAGAGACGGGGACGACATGCGGGCGTTAACTGAACGATCGTTCTAATTTGGCTATCATCGGAGTATCCATTGAACCACGCCTGCACGACAAGACAGGCGACGCAGACAAACACCCTCCGGAGACAGCATGGCCCTCATCTTCTATCTCACCCACGTTCACCTTGGCTTCGGCACCCTCAACGAACTCAAGAGCGAATGCGAACGCGTCGGCATCCAGCGGCCGATGATCGTAACCGACAAGGGCGTGGCCGCCGCAGGACTGGCACAGCGCGCCATTGACGCCACGGGCGGCTTGCCCGTCACCGTGTTCGACGAGACCCCTTCCAACCCGACCGAGGCGATGGTGCTGAAGGCCACCGCGCAGTACAAGGACGCCGGCTGCGATGGGTTGATCGCCATCGGCGGCGGTTCGTCGATCGACCTGGCCAAGGGGATTGCGATTGCAGCCACGCACCCCGAGCCGCTCACGACCTACGCGACCATCGAGGGCGGCAGCACGAAGATCACGGAAGCGGCGGCGCCGTTGATTGCGATTCCCACCACGGCCGGAACCGGCAGCGAAGTGGCGCGCGGCGCGATCATCATCCTGGAAGACGGCCGCAAGCTGGGCTTCCACTCGTGGCACTTGCTGCCCAAGTCGGCCATCTGCGACGCGGAACTGACGCTCGGCCTCCCGCCCGCGCTGACAGCCGCCACGGGCATGGATGCGATTGCGCATTGCATCGAGACCTTCCTCGCGCCAGCGTTCAACCCGCCTGCGGACGGCATCGCACTGGATGGCCTCGAACGTGCCTGGGCCAACATCGAACGCGCCACGCGCGATGGAGCTGACCGCGATGCGCGGCTGAACATGATGAGCGCATCGATGCAGGGTGCGATGGCGTTCCAGAAGGGGCTGGGGTGCGTGCATTCGTTGTCGCACCCGCTGGGTGGCGTGAAGGTCGACGGCAAGACTGCGCTGCACCACGGCACACTCAATGCGGTGGTGCTGCCGGCGGTGTTGCGCTTCAACGAGACGGCAGAGACGGTGGTGCGAGACAACCGCTACGCGCGTATGCGCCGCGTGATGAATCTGCCCGCCGGTGCGGACCTCGCCCAGGCCGTGCATGACCTGACGGCGCGCCTGGGTCTGCCGACCGGCTTGCGCCAGATGGGCGTGCCGGAAGATGCGCTGGAACACGTGGTCGAGGGTGCCCTGCTCGACCACTGCCACAAGACCAACCCGCGCATCGCCACGGCGGACGACTACCGCCGCATGCTGGCGGAGTCGATGTAACGCGGCAGCACTACGAAACGAACGGCCGGATCAGCGCGGTGATGCGTTCCGGCTGTTCGTGCACCACCCAGTGCGTACCCTCCGGGATGCGTTCGAGCCGCATCTCCGGAATAAATCGCTCCAGCCCATTGAGCAGGGTTTTAGGCAGCGCCATGTCCATCTCGCCCCAGATCACCAGCGTGGGCACCTTGACGACAAACGCCTCGGGCGGCATCTGATCAATGCGCAACGGCGCAGCGCCCTCGGTGGGCGGATGCAAAGGCGAAGCGCGGTAGTAGTTCACGCCGCCCGTCAGGCCGTGGGAACCGCCCTCGCCCGGCTGGCTCCAGGCGGCGTGGTAGCGCGCTCGCACTTCGGGTGTGAACCACTCGGCCACCGGCTGGCCCATGCCATGGAAAAAGCCTTCCAGCTTCTCGAACGCATTGGCGGCCAGTGCGTCTTCTGAACCGGGCTGGCGCAACCAGTTCATGTACGCCGATGAAGCCTGCTGCGCTGGATCGCTCAGTAGCGCATTCGCAAACACCCACGGATGCGGCGAATTGATGATGACCAAACGGTCGACCAGCTCCGGGTGCTGGATGGCAAGGTTCCAGCAGATCGCCCCACCCCAGTCATGCGCCACCACGATGGCGCGCTCATAGCCCAGCGCCGTGATGAACTGCGTCAGATCCTGCACCAGGAGTTTCGGGCGATATGCATCAACCGCAGCCGGCTTGCTCGACAGGTTGTAGCCGCGCATGTCGGGCGCAACGGCAAAGTGCGTGTCGCCAAATGCAGCAAGCTGCGCTTCCCACTCGTACCAGAACTCCGGAAAGCCGTGTACGAACAACATCAGTGGCGCCCCCCGCTTGCCGGCGCTGGCGTAATGCAGCCGCGTGCCGTTGGGCAGATCGGCGAACTGCGATTCAGTAATGGCGGCAGCCGTTGCTGTGTTCATGGCGATCTCGGAGTGGTGGCGGTCGTAAAGGTGGAATTATCCGCGCAGCGCATCGACCAGACGCGCACGCACGTCCGGCTTGCCCTCGAACGGATCAGACGGGTTGCGCTGCGAGATGATGTCTTCAAAGCGATGCTGCACGGGCGCCAGCGCATGCGGGTGCGAGTAGATGTAGAAGCCTGCGTTGCGGATCGCATCGAAGGTCATCTGGCCGACCTGCTCGGCGGTGACCTTACCGGAGCTGACCGCCTTCTCCGACATGGCCCGCGAAACCAGTTGCGACTTGGTGGGCGGCGCCGTGTTGGCCAGATCCTGCGGGCGGTTGCGGTCAGATTGCGTGATGCCGGTCGGCACGAAGTACGGGCACAGCACCGAGCAATGGATCTGTTCGGTCACCAGGCTCAAGTCCTGGTACAGCGATTCGGACAGGGCCACCACCGCGTGCTTGGACACGTTGTAGATGCCCATGGCCGGCGCATTCAGCAGCCCCGCCATCGATGCCGTATTGACGATATGGCCCTCGTACGCCGGATCTTTCTTGGCGGCTTCGAGCATCAGCGGCGTGAAGATGCGTACACCGTGGATCACGCCGTGCAGGTTCACGCCGAGCACCCAATCCCAATCGCGCTCAGTGTTCTCCCAGATCAGACCACCCGCGCCCACGCCGGCGTTGTTAAACAGCAGGTTGACCTTGCCGAACGTCTTGATGGCCGCGTCAGCCAGCGCCTGCACGTCTTCCACCTTCGACACGTCGACACGCAGGCCAATCACTTCCACGCCCTGCGCCGAGAACTCGGCCACGGCGGCATCCAGCACATCCTGCTGGATATCGGCCAGCACCAGCTTCATGCCCAACCCGGCGCCGATCTTGGCGAACTCCTTGCCGAAACCCGACGCACCGCCCGTGATGACGGCCACACCGCCTGCGAATTGCTTCATACGTGTCTCACTGATGTCGTTGTAGTAGGAAAGGCGATCGAGATGGCGAAGCCGAATCAGCCCGCCGCCTCAACCTTGCGCACGGCGTAACCCACGCGCGGAAAATGCACCACCACCTGGCCGACGCGCGGGTCTTCGCGCAGCACGCCGACGGTATCGCGCGTGGAGACGACAAGGTCGCCTTCGACAGGGTCGACGCCGTAGTCAACTGCGGCCACCGTCACACGCGTGCCCTTGGGCAGGCCGTAGCTGTCGTCGAAGGTGGCATTCGTTTCAGTCAGCGCACGCGGCGTGGCGGCCTTGGCAATGTCCAGGGCTTCGGCGGGCGTCATCGGTTGGGCTTGCGAGTGACCGAACGCCGCAACGCGATGCATCCATGCCACGACTTCCGGGTGCGCATCGAGAATGCCCGCCACCGCCGTCGCGCGGCGGATGAACCACAGGCAGTGGTAGACGGAAAAGTCGGCCACCGTCGGCTGCTCGCCAAACAGGAAGATGCGCTCGCCTGTCGCCAACTGCCGCTCCAGTTGGGCGAGGAACACCCGCAGGGTGGACGTGGCTTCCGGCAGCGGCGTGCGCAAGCCCGTGCCGCCCACACGCATCGCCTTGCGGTCTTCCACAAAGGCTTTGACGAATGCTTCTGGCGCGTCGCCAAACAGGCTCTGGAAGCCCGCCGGTTGCGTCACGAATGTTGCCGTGGCCCAGAACAGCGCCGTATCGGCCCACTGCGCCATCGAAAACACTGCAGCAGCATGGTCTGCGGGATACAGCGTCGGTGCCGGGTGAATCGATTCCAGCACCTGCGCGATCAGCGCGGTATCGCAATAGATATCCGCGCCGATCTGCAGAAACGGCGTGCGCCGGTAGCCACCGGTGAGCGGCATCACATCCGGCTTGGGCAGGATCACCGGCACCGTGACGGACTTCCACGGCTGGTCCTTGTAGCCGAAGATCAAACGCACCTTCTCTGAAAACGGCGAGGTGGCGTAGTGATGCAGGATCAGGTCCGTCATGCGTGCTCCAGAAATTTGCGATGCCGATCAGTCGAGCAGATCGGGTTGTTCTTTGACGATGCGTGCGTACAGCGGCTGGAACTGGAACCACCCTGCCTGCGCCGAGCCGACGATGGAATACGCCTGGCGGGCAGCGGCATCGGAAATCGTGCGCGGTGCGTCGCCGGTGCGCGCGGCAGCGGCTTCGGCCAGCAACTGCACCTGGCAGGAGCGCTCCATCGTGATGAACCACCACGCCGCTTCGTCGACCGTCTTGCCGACGGTCAGCAGGCCGTGGTTCTGGAGGATGGCGGCCTTGTTGTCGCCCAGCGCCTCTGCAATGCGCTGGCCTTCATCCAGCTCGACCACCACACCGCCGAAATCGTCGTACACCGCGTGGTCGCCATAGAAAGCGCATACGTCCTGAGTGAGCGGATCAAGCTTGCGGCCGAGCGTCGACCACGCACGGCCGTACGTGCTGTGCGAGTGCGCAGCGGCGACAGCATCCGGTCGTGCCTGGTGCACGCGCGAGTGAATCGCAAACGCTGCGGCGTTGACCGGGTAATCGCCTTCAACCACGTTGCCGTGGTGATCGCATCGAATGAGGTTCGACACCGTCACCTGACTGAAATGCACCCCGAACGGGTTGACCCAGAAGCTGTCCTGGTGCTCTGGATCGCGTGCCGTGATGTGCCCGGCCACCCCTTCATCGAACCCGAATTTGGAAAACAAGCGGAACGCTGCAGCCAGGCGCTGTTTGCGATGCAGGCGTTCTTCAGCCACGGTGGCAAATTGCGGCGGACGCGGGAGGTTGCGATAGCGGGCAGCGGCCTCGGGGCTGAGGCTGGCGGCCATGCTGTCGGGCCGCTTGGCTTGCGTGGTTTCAGGTGCGTTCATGGTGTCTCCTTCACGCGTACGTTGTGGGTGGGGCCATTCTGTGCGGCCCTCACCTGGCGGACTGTCAAACCATTGACAGTCCGCATGCGGCTTGACTCAAACCAGCTTGACGAGTTGCTTGCCGAAGTTCTTGCCCTTGAGCAGGCCCATGAATGCTTCCGGTGCGCTCGCCAAGCCCTCGGCCACGCTCTCGCGGAACTTCAGCTTGCCCTGCGCCACGAAACCGCCCAGCTCGCGCAGTGCTTCCGGCCACACGTCCATGTGCTCGGAGACGATGAAGCCCTCAATGGTCAGGCGCGACACGAGAATCAGTTGCGGGTTTTGCAGCGGCAGGGGCTGGCCGTCGTAGCCGGCGATCATGCCGCACATGGCGATACGGCCAAACGGGTTCATGCGCGAGAGCACCGCATCCAGGATCGGGCCACCCACGTTCTCGAAGTACGCGTCGATGCCGTCGGGCGTAGCTTCCTTGAGCATCTTGTACAGCTCCTTCGGGTCCTTGGCGGCCTTGTAGTCGATGCAGGCGTCAAAGCCCAGCTCGTTGACCACGTAATCGCACTTGTCCTTGCCGCCGGCAAAACCCACGGCGCGGCAGCCCTTGAGCTTGGCAAGCTGGCCCACCACGCTGCCCACGGCGCCCGACGCAGCGCTGACCGCCACGGTCTGGCCGGGCTTCGGATGCATGATCTTGTTCAGGCCGTACCACGCCGTCACGCCCGGCATGCCCACCGAACCCAGGTACGCCGAGAGCGGAATGTGGCGCGTATCGACCTTCTGGATGCCGCGGCCGTCCGACACGCCCACTTCCTGCCAGCCGAACATGCCGACTACGGTATCGCCCACGGCAAACGACGGGTTCTTGGAGGCTTCCACCACGCCCACCGTGCCGCCGATCATCACTTCATCCAGCGGCTGCGGTTGCGCATACGACTTGCTGTCGTTCATGCGGCCGCGCATGTACGGATCGAGCGACAGGAAATGGTTGCGCACCAGCACCTGGCCGTCCTGCAGTTCCGGGATGTCCACCGTCTCCAGGCGGAAATTGTCGGGCGTCACGGCCCCTTGCGGGCGCGAAGCCAGGACGATGCGCTGATAGGTCTTCGACATGAAAAACGCTCCTGAATATCGGATATCGGTATGGGGTCGGGTTGTTACTTGTGTTGCATGAAGTACTCGGCCAGCGCCGCATATGCGCGATGCGTGACCGGATCATTGGCAGCATTGGCGGCGATCGGGTGCGAGGCATAGCGCACGATCGTCATCTGGGCCACCGGATCAATATAGATGCGCTGGCCATGGATGCCGCGCGCTTCGAACGTGTGGTGGTCGTTGCTCGAGACCCACCACATGTTGCGATACGAATAGCCCGGCAGCGTCGTATAGCCTGCCTTGGCAAACTTGGCCGGGTCGCCACCGCGCCGGATGTCGTCGATCACGCTCTTGGGCAGGATCTGCTTGCCGTTGAAGCGGCCGTCGTTGCGAATCATTTCGCCAAAGCGCGCCAGATCGCGCAGCGTGGTATTCAGGCCGCCGCCGCCCGATTCCGTACCGATGCTGTCCACTGAGAAGTACGCGTCATCCTGTGCGCCCATCGGTTGCCAGATGCGCTCGGACAACAGCGTCGCCAACGATTTGTTCGAAGCACGGCGCACGATCCACGCCAGGGTTTCGGCGTTGACGGTCTTGTACGAGAACTCCGCGTCGTGCTCGCCTTCCTTGCGCAGCGTCGTCAGATACTCGTAGAAATTGTCAGGGCCCTTGTAGCCGGCCGGACGCGGCAGCATGCCGCCGGCGCGGGCGTAGGCCCAGACATCGGCATTCGGGTCGGCATAGTTTTCGGAGTAGCGCACGCCCACGGTCATGTCCATGACCTGGCGCACGGTGGCGTCGCCGTAGGCACTGTCTTTCAGCTCCGGCACGTACTGCGTCACCGGCGCGGCCGGATCGAGCTTGCCGTCGGCCACCAGCATGGCGGCCAGGGTGCCGACAAACGATTTCGTGACCGACATGGCGATGTGCTGCGTATGCGCATCGAGCGCGCCAAAGTAGCGCTCGTAGACCACCCTGCCCTTGTGCATGACGAGGATGCCGTCGGTGTAGGTGAGCTTGAGCGCCTCGGCAAACGTGCGGCGCGTGCCGTTCGGATCGGTGAACAGCACGCCGCTGATGTCGCGCTCGGCGCGCGGCAGCTTGCTGACCGGGCCATCGCCGTGCCACACCACGCGCGTCGGCACGAACTCACGCAAGTGGCTGTAGCCGTAGCGCGTGCGCGGGAACATGTTGCCCGCCAAGTCAAAGCGGATGATGCGATCGGCCGGCGGCGGAAAGCCTTGCATCCAGCCCATCTTGTTCGGGTCGGATTCGTCGGCCGTCAGCGGCTTCTGCATCGGCGGATTCGGCGCCGGCGGAGGCTGCACGGCAACCGGTGCACTGGCCGCCTGTGCGTCGGTTGACGCGGAGTTGGAGGCGCATCCTTGCAGGGTCATGGTCAGTCCGGTGCAGCAAAGCAGCGTGATGGCAAGGGCAGACACCGTCCGCCGCGCAGGTTGTTGCATGGTTGTCTCCGTGGTTGCTCTTCTTGTGTGTCGGACGCGGTCCGGTGTGCAACGGGGTACTGCAACTGCGGTGTTGCCTGGTCAGCCGTCTGCGCCGGGTTCAGGCGTGCGCGGCGGCGGCATGCGCTTGACGAACTTGAACGTGCCCGAGCCGCGTGCGACCAGCTTGTCATCGGCGTCGCGCACCTCGCCTTCGCAGAACGCCATGGTGGTGGACTGATGCACGCAACGTGCGCTGGCCTTGAGCGTGCCGCGCCCGGGCTGCATGAACGCCGTCTTCATCTCGATCGTCACCACGCCACGGCCATGCACGTCGGCCGAGCGGCCAGCCATGGCCATGGCGACGTCGAGCATCGTCATGGTTACGCCGCCATGGGCCATTTCCCAGCTGTTCATGTGCTGCGCTTCGAGTGCGAGTTCGACCACGCCCTCGCCGTCGGCCACCTTCAGGCAGCGCATGCCGAGGAGCTTCAGGAAAGGGATGTCGATCGGAAAACCGTTGTTGTCTGCGTTCATGCTGCGTCAGAAAGAGTGAGAAGCAGCCGAAATTAGACCACGCTCACGCCGCCGTCGACGGCGAGGATCTGCCCGGTGATGTGCTTGGAGGCGTCCGACGCGAACAGCGCGGCCACGCCCTTGAGGTCTTCGTCGTCCCCAATGCGGTGCAGCGGCGACCGCTCGGCCAGCTTGTCCACACCGAGCTTTTCCAGCGAGCCACGCGTCATCTTCGACGGGAAGAAGCCCGGCGCAATCGCGTTGACGGTGATGTTGTGCTCGCCCCATTCGCCCGCCAGCGCGCGCGTGAAGTTGACCACTGCGCCCTTGCTGGTGTTGTAGGCAATCGTATCCAGTGAGCCCGGCGGGTTGCCTTTCAGGCCTGCAATCGACGCCACGTTGACAATCTTTCCGTACTTGCGCGGGATCATCGAGCGCTTGCCGATCTGCTGCGTGAGCAGGAACAGGCCGCGGATGTTCAGGTTCATCACCTTGTCCCACGCCTCCACCGGATGGTCTTCCGCCGGCGAGCCCCACGTTGCGCCCGCGTTGTTGACAAGAATGTCGACGTGGCCGAGCTTGGCAAGTGCCTCATCGGCCAGGCGTTGGATGTCGGCTTCGATGGCGCCGTCGGCGGCAATCCAGTCGGCCTCAATGCCGAGCGACTTCAGGTGTGCCTGTGCCTCCTTCAGCTCATCGGCCTTGCGGGCAGACAAAACGATGCGCGCGCCCTGCTCGCCCAGTGCTTCGGCAATCTGCAGGCCGAGCCCGCGCGAGCCGCCAGTGATCAGCGCCGTCTTGCCGGAAAGATCGAACAGATGTTTCAGCGTACCCATGGTGTCTCCAGTGTCGTTGTCGTCGTTAGAACCAAGCGTCCTGCATGTCCAGCGTGGTCGTGTCGAGCGAGCCGAGCAGCACGATCTGCGGATCGATCTTCGGCAGTTCCCACTGGAAGAAGTAGCGTGCGGCCTGCAGCTTGCCTCGATAGAAATCGGCGTCTTCGCCCTGTGCGTTGGGCAGCGCCTTGGCGGCGGCCAGGGCCTGCTCCAACCAGATCCACGCGATGACGACGTGGCCAAAGGCTTCCAGATAGACCGAGGCGTTCGCCAGCGTCACGCGCGGGTCGCCAGCGGCCCACAGCGTCTGCGTGACCTTGGCCAATTTCTGCGTGGCCATGCCGAGCGCGCGGCCATAGCCCGCCAGCGTTTCATCGTCGGTTTCCAACGCACGGCCGACGGTGGCCTGCACGCGCTCACCCAGTGCGGCAAAGGCGGCGCCGTCCTGCATCACAACCTTGCGGCCCAGCAGATCCAGGCCCTGGATACCGTGGGTGCCTTCGTGGATGGGGTTCAGGCGGTTGTCGCGGTAGAACTGTTCGACGTTGTATTCACGCGTGTAGCCGTAACCGCCGTGCACCTGGATCGCCAGGCTGTTGGCCTCCAGGCACCACTGTGACGGCCAGCTTTTCGCAATCGGTGTGAGGATGTCGAGCAGCAGGCCAAGCTTGGCGCGCTTGGCCGCGTCGGTTTCCCCGCGTTCTTCATCGACGAGCTTGGCGCAATACAGGTTCAGGCCAAGCGCACCTTCCACGTACGCCTTCTGTGCCAGCAGCATGCGACGCACGTCAGCATGATCGACGATGCGGATTTGTGGAGACGCCGCGTCTTTACCCGACGGCCCGACCGGACGGCCCTGCGGACGATTGCGCGCGTAGTCCACTGCATGCAGATAACCCGTGTAGCCGAGCATCGTCGCGCCCATGCCAACGCCGATGCGCGCCTCGTTCATCATGTGGAACATGCAGGCGAGGCCCTTGTGCGGCTCGCCGACGAGGTAACCAATGGCGCCGGCGCGCGGCTGGCCATCTGCACCCTTCGGGCGGAACTGCGTACCCTCGCCGAAGTTCAGCAGGCAGTTGGTCGTGCCGCGGTAGCCCATCTTGTGGTTCAGGCCGGCCAGCACCACGTCATTGCGTTCACCGAGCGAGCCATCGGCATTGACAAGGAACTTCGGCACGATAAACAGCGAAATGCCCTTCACGCCCGGGATCAGCTTGCCGTCCGGGCCGGGAATCTTCGCCAGCACGAGATGGACGATGTTGTCCGACAGTTCGTGCTCACCGGCGGAGATCCACATCTTGTTGCCGGTCAGGCGGTATTGGGCGCCGAGTGGCGATTCACCTTCGTACTCAGCACGCGTGACAACATCCGAAAGCGACGAGCCGGCCTGCGGCTCCGACAGACACATCGTGCCGTAGAAGCGGCCTTCCATCTCGGGCTGTACGAACGTTTCGATCTGCGCGGGCGTGCCGTGCGCGAGCAGCAGATTCGCGTTGCCGATGGTCAGGAACGGGTATGAGCTGGTGCCGACGTTGGCGGCCTTGAAGAAGCCGAAACCCGCCTTCTCAACGACAGTCGGCAATTGCATGCCGCCGCGCTCAAAGTCCTGCCCCGCGGCCATCAGACCCGCCTTGTTGAAGGCATCCAGCGCCACCTTCACTTCGGGAATGATGTGGACCGTGGTGCCATCGAAATGCGGCTCCTGCTGGTCGTTCTTCTTGTTGTGCGGAGCAAACAGATCCGTCGCGATGCGCTCGCAAGTATCGAGTGCGGCGTCGAAGGTTTCGCGGGAGTGGTCTGCATAACGCGGAATGCGCGTGAGCGATTCCACGTTGAGCCATTCATAGAGCAGGAAGCTCAGGTCGCGGCGGGATAGCAGTAGAGAAGACATGATGTGACTCGGCATCTTGTGTTCTGGGTGTCGTCCCCTGCCGGGGTCGACTCACTTTTCTTTGTCTTGCCAAAGAAAAGTAAGCAAAAGAAAGGCGCGCCCGAGATGGCGAAAGCCTCCTTGAATTTCTGTAACCGGGCTGAGAAGAATCGAAACTCGCTGCGCTCAGGCAGCGGTCCTTCTTTTTCCCGCCCGCTTACAGAAATTCAAGGCGCCATCTAGGGCAGGAACGGCCAAACCGTCTGGGTGCATGCGCGGGCGATCAAACCAGCTCTGGCAGAAACAAAACAGGCTCCCGTTTTGATGCGGGAGCCTGTCTGTTTAGAGCACCTCGAACAGGCCGGCTGCGCCTTGGCCGCCGCCGATGCACATGGTCACGACCACGTACTTGACGCCACGGCGCTTGCCTTCGATGAGTGCGTGGCCAACCAGGCGCGCGCCGGACACGCCGTACGGGTGGCCCACGGCGATGGCGCCGCCGTTGACGTTCAGTCGATCCATCGGGATGCCGAGCTTGTCCGCGCAGTACAGCACCTGCACGGCAAACGCCTCGTTCAGTTCCCACAGGCCGATGTCCTCAACCTTCAGGCCAGCCTTTTTCAGCAGCTTGGGCACGGCGAACACCGGACCGATACCCATTTCATCCGGCTCGCAACCGGCCACGGCAAAGCCGCGGAACACGCCCAGCGGCTGCAGGCCCTTGGCGGCGGCGACCTTGCCGTTCATCACCACGGCAGCGGATGCGCCGTCGGAGAACTGGCTGGCGTTACCGGCAGTGACCACACCGCCCGGCATGGCGGTGCGAATTTTCGACACGCCTTCAAGCGTGGTATCAGCGCGGATGCCTTCGTCAGCCGAGATCGTGACTTCGCGCGTCATGAGCTGGCCGGTCTTGGCATCGGCCACGCCCATCACCGTGGTCATCGGAACGATTTCGTCGTTGAACTTGCCTGCGGCAGCGGCGGCAGCGGCGCGTTGCTGGCTCTGCACGCCGTATTCGTCCTGGCGCTCCTTGCCGATGTTGTAGCGCTTGGCAACGTTCTCGGCGGTCTGGAGCATGCTCCAGTAGATTTCCGGCTTGTGCTTGTTGAGCCAGCCTTCGGTCATCATGTGGCGGTTCATCTCCTGCTGCACGCACGAGATGGATTCCACGCCGCCGGCCACGAAGATGTCGCCTTCGTCGGCAATCACGCGCTGCGCAGCCATGGCAATGGTCTGCAGGCCCGACGAGCAGAAGCGATTGACGGTCGCGCCCGGCACGGTCACGGGGCAGCCGGCACGCAGCGCGATCTGGCGCGCGATGTTGGCGCCGGTCGCGCCTTCCGGGTTCGCACAGCCCATCAGGATGTCTTCCACTTCGCCCGGCTCGATCTTGGCGCGCTCAATGGCGTGCTGGACGGCGTGGCCACCCAGCGTGGCGCCGTGCGTCATGTTGAAGGCACCCTTCCAGCTCTTGGCCAAGCCGGTACGTGCGGTGGAAACGATGACTGCTTCGGTCATGGTGTTGCTCCTCGTATCTGGTGGGGCGCGGTTTCGGTTCCGCGCCGTGTATTCCGTTATCCGTTCAAGACAAGGTGTTCAAAATGTCCGGCGACTGCAACCGCGCGATGCCCGCTTCCGTCATGCGCTGCCACGCCTGCGCGAGCGACCCGTTCAGGTCGATCGCGCGGCAGGCATCCTCGATGACGGCCACTTCCAGCCCCGCAGCACGGGCATCCAGCGCTGACCACGCCACGCAAAAATCCGTAGCCAGCCCCACGCAGAACACGCGCTTGATCCCAAGCTCGTGCAGGTAGCCCAGCAGGCCGGTCGGCGTCTTGCGATCCGCCTCAAAGAATGCGGAGTAGCTGTCGATGTGCGGGTGATAGCCCTTGCGAACGATCAGCTGCGCATGCGGCACGTCCAGTCCGTCGGCCAGCGCGGCTCCGGCGCTGTGCTGCACGCAGTGGACCGGCCACAGCACCTGCTGCCCATACGGCAAATCGATGGTGCCGAACGGCTGCGTGCCAGGATGGTTGGCCGCGAACGACACGTGTTCGCTCGGGTGCCAGTCCTGCGTCAGTACCACGCGTCCGAATGCTTTGCCGAGCCGATTGACGATCGGGATGACCTGGTCGCCGTCCGGCACGGCCAGCGCTCCGCCGGGCAGAAAATCGTTCTGCACGTCGATGATCAGCAGGCAGTCGGTGGGCGTGAGTTGCATGGCGGTCGCTTGGTTGCTTGGTCGCTTAGTCGGTTAGCCGCGCATTAGCCATTAAAGCCCTTGCCTTCGTCAGCCAGCTTCTGCAGCAGCGGTGCCGGCTTCCAGGCTTCGCCGTGGTAGCCCTTGCTGTATCGGTGCATGGCTTGGGCGACGTTGTACAGGCCAACGGTGTCTGCATAGAGCATCGGGCCACCGCGGAATAGCGGGAAGCCGTAGCCGGTCAGGTAGACCATGTCGATGTCCGACGCCTTGGAGGCAATGCCCTCTTCCAGAATCTTGGCGCCCTCGTTGACCAGCGCGAACACCAGGCGCTCGACAATTTCTTCATCCGAAATCTTGCGGCGTGTGATACCCAGATCCTTCGAGTGCTGGATGATCATGTCGTTGACCTGCTGGTTCGGATACGGCTTGCGGTCACCCGCCTTGTAGTCGTACCAGCCACCGCCAGTCTTCTGGCCGAAGCGGCCCATCTCGCACAGCAGATCGGCGGTCTTGGAGTAGACGATGTCCGGCTTGTCGACGGCGCGGCGCTTGCGGATGGCCCAGCCGATATCGTTGCCAGCCAGATCGCCCATGCGGAACGGGCCCATTGCAAAGCCGAACTTCTCGATGGCTTTGTCGACCTGCTCCGGCAGCGCGCCTTCGTCCAGCAGGTAGCCGGCCTGGCGGCTGTACTGCTCGATCATGCGGTTGCCGATAAAGCCGTCGCACACGCCGGAGACGACGGCCGTCTTCTTGATGGCCTTGGCCAGCTTCATGACGGTCGCCAGCACGTCCTTGGCGGTGTCCTTGCCGCGCACGACTTCCAGCAGCTTCATCACGTTGGCCGGGCTGAAGAAGTGCATGCCGACCACGTCCTGCGGGCGCTTGGTGAAGCTGGCGATCTTGTCGACATCCAGCGTGGAGGTGTTCGATGCCAGGATTGCGCCCTGCTTGACGACTTCGTCCAGCTTCTTGAACACGACTTCCTTGACACCCATTTCTTCGAACACGGCCTCGATGACGAGGTCGGCGTCCTTGATGTCGTCGTACGAGAGCGTCGGGGTCAGCAGAGCCATGCGCTGCTCGACCTTCTCTTGCGTGAGCTTGCCTTTCTTGGCGCTGTTCTCGTAGTTCTTGCGGATCGTGGCGACGCCGCGGTCGAGCGCTTCCTGCTTGGTTTCCAGGATCGTGACCGGAATGCCCGCGTTCAGGAAGTTCATCGAGATGCCGCCGCCCATCGTGCCGGCACCGATCACGGCAACCTTCTCCACCTTGCGCACCGGGGTGTCTTCCGGCACGTCGGGGATCTTGCTCGCTGCGCGTTCGCCAAAGAATGCGTGGCGCAGCGCGCGTGATTCGCTTGTGTTCACCAGTTCGATGAACAGATCGCGTTCGAATTTGATGCCGTCGTCAAAGCGCTTTTCCACTGCGGCTTGCACGGCGTCGACGCACTTGCCCGGTGCCGGGAAATTCTTGGCAACAGCCGCTACGGTGTTGCGGGCAAATTGCAGGAAGCCTTGCGGGTTGTCGTGCTCGACCTTGCGATCGCGCAGCTTCGGCAGTTTGCCGTCGGCCGCGGCCTTCAATGCGAAATCGATGGCGCCGGCCATCAGGTCACCTTCGATCATCTGGTCGAACAGGCCGCTCTTGGCCAGCTTTTCCGATGGAATCGCCGTGCCGGAAACAATCATGTTCAGCGCGGGTTCGAGACCAATTGCACGCGGCAGGCGCTGCGTGCCGCCCGCGCCCGGCAGGATGCCCAGCTTCACTTCCGGCAGCGCGATCTGCGCGCCCGGTGCGGCCACGCGGTAGTGGCAACCCATTGCCAGTTCCAGCCCACCGCCCATTGCCACCGAATGGATGGCCGCCACGACCGGCTTGCTGCTCGACTCGACCGCCTTGATGACGGCGTGCAGCGTCGGCTCTTGCGTGGCCTTGGGCGTGTTGAATTCGCGGATATCGGCGCCGCCCGAGAAGGCCTTGCCGGCACCGGTGATCACGATGGCCTTGACGTTGGCGTCGTCGCCCGCCTTGACCATGCCTTCGACAATACCCAGGCGCGTAGCGTGGCCAAGGCCGTTGACCGGCGGGTTGCTGAGCGTGATGACGGCAACGCCGTCCTGGACCTTGTACTCCGCTGTCATGCTGGTTCCTTTGGTGATGCGGGGGCCGGCAAGTCAGGCGCGCCGTGCCTCGCGGTTGAACTGTCTCTCAACTATCGTTTTTTTAACGCGCGGTAAGGCCGCGACTCGACACAGAATACACAAAATAGCACGGTCGTTCAATTTTTATTTTTGCGCTGCACGGCGCCGTCCGGCGGGCGATCCGGCACACCCCTGGTGGGTTCAAATGCGCGTGCGGCAGCATGGATTTTTTGCCCGCTGCGTGACGGTTTTGATAGAGTCGCGCATTTCGTTCGCCGGGTGCCCATCAGGCGCGCGGACGTCTCGTCACATTTTGTCGATTTGATTCGCGATCCGAGCAAAATCGACCACTCTGTATCCATGTCAGAACACGCTACCCCGTCCTCAGAGACGCCGGGCTTGCGCCGCACTTTGCGCGCGCGCCATCTCACCATGATCGCCATTGGCGGATCGATCGGCACGGGGCTCTTCGTCGCCTCGGGCGCGTCGGTCTCGCAGGCAGGCCCCGGAGGCGCGCTCGCCGCCTACATCCTGATCGGGGCAATGGTCTATTTCCTGATGACCAGCCTGGGTGAGCTTGCCGCCTATATGCCGGTTTCCGGGTCGTTTGCGACCTACGGCGCGCTGTATGTGGACGAAGGCTTCGGCTTCGCGCTCGGCTGGAACTACTGGTACAACTGGGCCGTGACCATTGCCGTTGAGCTGGCGGCCGCGCAGCTCGTCATGCACTACTGGTTTCCCGATGTGCCGGGCGTGCTGTGGAGCGCCGTGTTCCTCGCCGTCATGTTCCTGCTCAACGCCATCTCGGTACGCGGCTTTGGCGAGGCGGAATACTGGTTCGCCCTCATCAAGGTCGTTACCGTCATCTTCTTTATCGGCATTGGCCTGGCCATGATCTTCGGGATCATGAAGGGCGGCCCGGAATCGGGCCTGCAAAACCTGACGCTGGGTGATGCGCCGTTCGTGGGCGGGCTGCCGGCGATGATCGGCGTGGCGATGATCGCGGGGTTCTCGTTCCAGGGGACGGAGCTGATTGGCGTGGCGGCCGGCGAATCGGCCGACCCGGCGCGCACCATTCCGCGTGCGGTCAAGCAGGTGTTCTGGCGCATCCTGCTGTTCTATGTGCTGGCGATCTTCATCATCGGCGTGCTGGTGCCGTACACCGATCCGAATCTGCTGTCGACGGAAGTCACCAACATTGGCGTGAGCCCGTTTACGCTGGTGTTCAAGCATGCCGGCCTGGCGTTTGCAGCCGGGCTGATGAACGCGGTGATCCTGACGGCCGTGCTGTCGGCGGGCAACTCGGGCATGTATGCGTCCACGCGGATGCTCTACAACCTGGCGACCGAGGGCCGCGCGCCGCGCATCTTTGCGCAACTCACCCAGAACGGTGTGCCGCGCAATGCGCTGCTGGCCACGACCGCCGTCGGCGCGCTCTGTTTCCTGAGTTCGCTGTATGGCGACAAGACGGTCTATCTGTGGCTGCTGAACACCTCGGGCATGACCGGTTTTGTGGCATGGCTCGGGATTGCCGTGAGCCACTATCGCTTCCGCAAAGGACTCGTGGCGCAGGGGCATGATCCGGCACAGTTGCCGTATCGCTCGAAGTTCTTCCCATATGGCCCGTTGTTCGCGTTCGGACTTTGCCTGGTCATCACGCTTGGCCAGAACTACCAAGCGTTCACCAGCGGCACCGTCGATTGGCCGGCGGTGATCGCCACGTACATCGGCATCCCGGTCTTCTTCCTGATCTGGATCGGCTACCGGCTGGTGCGTGGCGGCGGCATTGTCCGCTACCAGGATATGCACTTCCCGCGCCCGCCCGTGCTGCGCGATTCGTTGGCCGGCCAAGACCCCGGCCCCGAATTGCCGACCGTCGCGAACCGTACGCAGTAATCACACCCGCTCCGCCAGCCGTTTGCACTGCATCCGGCGGGCGTTTTCATTGGGACGCCCACCCGGCGTTACCGGCTATGCACACACCCATCACCCCCACCGGCCTCGAAGCCCAATCCGAACTGCGCCGACGCCTGCGCTCGCGCCACCTGATGATGATCGCCCTGG
Organism: Ralstonia psammae; assembly: GCF_958405935.1. Taxonomy (NCBI): domain Bacteria; kingdom Pseudomonadati; phylum Pseudomonadota; class Betaproteobacteria; order Burkholderiales; family Burkholderiaceae; genus Ralstonia; species Ralstonia psammae. Next base: position 77,490 of record NZ_CATZBU010000013.1, on the reverse strand, counting down.
GCGGCGCCATCGGCACGGGGCTGTTCGTCGCGTCCGGCGCATCCATTGCGCAGGCTGGCCCCGGCGGCGCACTGCTGACCTACACGCTGATCGGCGTGATGGTCTATTGCCTGATGACGAGTCTTGGTGAGTTGGCAGTGCATCTGCCCGTCTCGGGCTCGTTCGTGACTTACAGCCGCTTGTATGTGGAAGAAGGCTTCGGCTTTGCGCTGGGTTGGAACTACTGGTTTGCACTGGCCGTGTCCGTTGCTGTGGAATTGGCCGCCGCGCAGCTGGTGATGAAGTACTGGTTCCCGGGCGTGTCGGGCATGGTGTGGAGCGCCGCATTCCTGCTGCTCATGTTTGGCCTCAATGCCTTCTCCGTGCGTGGCTTCGGTGAGGCGGAATACTGGTTCTCGATGATCAAGGTAGTGACGATCGTCGTGTTCCTGCTGATCGGCCTGGCCATGATCTTCGGCATCATGCATGGAGGGCCGCAGTCGGGTTGGCAGAACTTCACGGTGGGCGATGCGCCATTCGTGGGCGGTGTGCCGGCCATGGTCGGTGTGGCGATGATTGCCGGGTTCTCGTTCCAGGGCGTCGAGACCATTGGCGTTGCCGCCGGCGAGGCCGAGAACCCCTCCCGCACGATCCCGCGCGCCATTCGCCAGACCTTCTGGCGCATCCTGCTGTTCTATGTGCTGGCGATCCTGATCATCGGTGTGCTGCTGCCGTACACCGACCCGAACCTGCTGCGCAATGAAGCGACGGACGTGGGCGTCAGCCCATTTGCACTGGTGTTCCAGCATGCGGGCCTAGCGTTTGCCGCCGGCATGATGAATGCGGTGGTGCTGACCGCGCTGCTGTCGTCCGGCACGTCGAGCCTCTACGTGTCGACGCGGATCCTGTACGACCTGTCGCTCGAAGGTCAGGCGCCGCGCTGGTTTGCCAGGGTGTCGGCCAACGGCGTGCCACACCGCGCGCTGCTGGCAACTTCCGCCGTTGGCGCGCTGTGCTTCTTCAGTTCCTTCTTTGGCGATCAGGTGGTCTACCTGTGGCTGTTGAATACGTCTGCGGTGACGTGCTTCATTGCCTGGTTTGGCATTGCGCTGGCGCACTATCGGTTCCGCAAGGGGTTCACGAGCCAGGGGCACTCCGTGAAGCAACTGGCATATCGGTCGCCGTTCTTCCCGTTCGGGCCGATCATGGTGGCGATCCTGTGCGTGGTGATCATTCTTGGACAGAACACCAAGGCACTGTTTGCACCCATCGACAACTTTGGCGCCTTCATTGCAACGTACTGCGGCGTGATTCTGTTTGTGGCGATCTGGCTGGCGTACCGCTGGAAATTCAAGACCCGGTTCGTGAAGTACTCGGAGATGCAGTTCAGCCCGGAACATCTCCAGCAAGTCAAAACGATCACCGAAGCCAATTCGGCGGGTGTCATCGTGAACTGACCGACGGGCCCCACAATGGGGCCCGACTTCAACTGCCTGCTAAAAAGAAGCCCGCACTTCTCCATGCGGGCCCTCTGTGCAGTGTGGTTCAACTTGCAGGGTTTAAACCTCCAGCCACTCCTGCCGGACTTTCACATCCGCCTTCAACTGCTGAGGCGTTCCCTCGAACACAATCTGGCCGTGCCCCATCACATACACGCGCTGTGAGATGTCCAGGGCAATGGCCAGCTTCTGCTCCACCAGCAGCACGGAGATCCCCCGCTCCTTGAGCGTCTTCAGATACTCGCCCACCAGCGTCACGACCAGCGGCGCAAGGCCTTCGGTCGGCTCGTCGATGATGATGAAATCGGGATCGCCCATCAGCGTGCGGCATAGCGTCAGCATCTGCTGCTCGCCGCCAGAAAGCACACCTGCCGCGGTGTTCTCGCGCTCCTTCAAGCGCGGGAACATCTGGTACATGTCTTCCACCTGCCAGCGCGGCTTGGGCTGACTCGGGTTGCGTTTCTCGCCAAGCAGAAGGTTCTGCCGCACCGTCAGCGTGGGGAAGATGTCCCGGTTCTCGGGCACATAGCCGATGCCCTTGTGCGCCACTTCAAAGGTTCGCAGGCCGCTCACGTTCTTACCGCGCAACAGGATTTCGCCTTCGTGCCGGACCATGCCCATGATGGACTTGGCCAGGGTCGAACGCCCCACCCCATTGCGCCCGAGCAGGGCGACGATCTCGCCCTCGCCCACGTGCATGTCGACGCCGTGCAGGATGTGGCTCTTGCCGTAGTACGCGTGCAGGTCGCGCACCTCCAACATCGGAGTATTCGTTGCCATCAATGCGCTCCTGCAGGTTCGTCCAGCGTGGTGCCGAGGTAGGCCTCTTTCACGCGACGGTTATTGCGAATGGCCTCGGGCGTGTCGGTGGCGATCACCTCGCCGTAGACGAGCACCGAGATGCGGTCCGCCAGGCCAAACACCACGCTCATGTCGTGCTCGACCATCACCAGCGTCTTGCCGACGGTGACCTTGCGAATGAGGTCCACCGCATGGTCGGACTCGGAGCGGCTCATTCCGGCTGTAGGTTCATCCAGCAGGATGACGTCTGCGCCACCCGCGATGGTGATGCCGATTTCCAGCGCCCGTTGCTCGGCGTAGGTCAGCAGGCCTGCGGCAGCATCACGCCGATGCGTCATGCCGATCTGCTCGAGGACTTCTTCAGCGCGCTCCCGTGCATCACGCAGTTCGGCCAGCTTGTGCCAGAACGAATACTTGTAGCCGAGCGACCAGAGCACCGCGCAGCGCAGATTCTCGAACACCGACAGCCGATGAAAGATGTTGGTGATCTGGAAGCTGCGCGACAGGCCCTTGCGGTTGATCTCGAACGGTGCCAGGCCGCTGATCTCTTCGCCGTTCAGGCGCACGCTTCCCGAGCTGGCCGGGAACCGCCCCGAGATCAGATTGAACGTGGTCGACTTGCCGGCGCCGTTCGGGCCGATGAGCGCATGGCGCTCGCCCTTGCCGATGGTGAGGTTGACCCCTCGAATGATTTCAGTCGCGCCAAAGCGCTTGCGAACATCGCGCAACTCGAGCGCTGCGGTCGGCCCAGATGTCGGTTGGCTCATGGTTGCGGCTCCTGCAATGCGTTGTCCCAGGCGGCGCGCAGCTTGCCCGCTGCGGCGCGCAAGCCGAAGCCGCCCACCAGCCACAGCACGGCGGCGACGATCCACGGCTTCAGGGCATTCGGTTCGACAGACAGGCCGAACAGCGTGACCACGCCCCCCGAGGCGTCGTCCTGCACGGCATAGATCATTTCCACGGTGGAAATCAACGCGACCAGCAGGATGATGGCCGGCACAATCGCCACACCGTAAGCCGGCAGCAGCGTCTTGAGCTTGCCGCGTCGCACGATCGGCAGGTGCATGACCAGAAGACTGGCGATCCCGCCCGGTGCGTACATGACCATCAGCACAAAGAACAACCCCAGGTACAGCAGCCACGCCTTCGTGATGCCCGACAGCGCCACGGTAAAGAACACCGTGAGCACCGCGCCGATGATCGGCCCGAAGAAGCTGCCCATGCCGCCAATGAAGGCCGCGAGCAGCACCGAGCCCGAGCGCACCGCCGACACGTTCTCGGCCGTCACGATTTCGAAGTTGATGCACGACAGCGCGCCGGCAATGCCCGCGAAGAACGCCGACAAAATCACCACCAGGAAGCGCACGCGCTGCGTGTTGTAGCCGATGAACTCCACGCGCTCCGGGTTGTCGCGCACGGCGTTGGCGATACGACCCAGCGGCGTCTGCGTCCACGCGTACATCAGTGCCATCGAGACCAGGCACCACGCGGCGATCAGGTAGTACACCTGGCGCGCCGGCCCGAAGGTGACGCCGGCCAGCGCATCGCCAATGCTGCGGTTCGTGGAGACACCGCCCTCGCCGCCAAAGAAGTCCGGAAACATCAACGCGCTGGCGAACACCATCTCGCCGATACCCAGGGTGATCATGGCGAACGTCGTGCCGGCCTTCTTGGTGGTGACGTAGCCGAAGATGACGCCGAACAGCGCGCCGCCCAGGCCGCCCGCAATGGGCAACAGCGCGACGGCGAGCGGCCCGCCGATGCCCAGCGTCTGCATGGCGCCGATCTTGTTGAGCACGTGCACGGCCATGAAGGCGCCCAGGCCGGCGTACACCGCGTGCCCGAACGACAGCATGCCGGACTGGCCGAGCAGCATGTTGTACGACAACGCGAAGATGATCATGATGCCCATCTGCGAGAGCAGCGTGATGGCAAAACCCTGCGGCCAGATGAGCGGCAGCACGATCATCACCAGCGCGGTGATGCCCCAGAGCAGCCACCGGGCAAGATTGACCGGCCTGAATTTCATCGTCCGCGCACGATCGTTGGCCGGCAGCGCGGCTTGTTGTTGCGCTTGTTGGTGCATGGTGCGTTCCATTTAGCTCTCCCGCGTTCCCATCAGCCCACGCGGGCGGAAGATCAGCATCAACACCAGGAGCAGATACGGCAGCACCGGTGCGACTTGCGCAATCGTCAGGTTCCAGACCGAGATGAGCGGCACGTCCGGATTGAGCGTGACACCGATCTTCCCCAGCACGCTGGTTACCGAGATATCAAGCGTGACGGCAAAGGTCTGGATGCAGCCGATGAGCAGCGACGCGATGAACGCGCCTACCAGCGACCCCATGCCGCCCACCACGGCCACCACGAACACGATGGAGCCAACCGCTGCCGCCATCGACGGCTCGGTCACAAAGGCATTGCCGCCAATCACCCCTGCCAGCCCAGCCAGCGCACAACCACCACCGAACACCAGCATGAACACGCGCGGCACGTTGTGGCCCAGCGCTTCGACCATGTCCGGATGCGTGAGCGCAGCTTGAATGACGAGCCCGATACGTGTGCGCGTGAGCAGCAGGAAGATGCCCACTAGCATCAGCAGCGACACCAGCATCATGAAGGCGCGGTACTTGGGGAACGACGACGTGAACAGCGTGAACAGCGGGCCGTCCAGTGCGTCCGGCACGCGATATGGCACGGCGGGCAGGCCCCACACCAGCTTCACCCCTTCTTCAATCAGATAAGCCAGGCCAAACGTAAACAGCAGTTCGGCAACGTGGCCATAGCGGTGCACCGTGCGCAGGCCGAAGCGCTCGACCACGGCGCCCAGCGCGCCCACCAGCAGCGGCGCCATGATCAGCGCGGGCCAGAAGCCCAGATAACCGCTGACGACGTAGGCGAAATACGCACCCAGCATATAGAAGCTGGCATGCGCAAAATTGAGAACGCCCATCATGCTGAAGATCAGCGTCAGGCCCGAAGACAGCATGAACAGCAACAGCCCGTAGCTGATGCCGTTCAAGAGATTGATGACTAGAAATTCCACGCTGCAGCCCTTCCAGCAGATTCGGCGGAGCATGGGCCAGACGCATCAATGCGCGGGCCCATGGACTCCGTTTAAAACATCGCCGCACGATAGCATCGGGCGGCCCTTCGGCACACCACCCGTCGCCTTACTGCGGACGTTTCATCTGGCAGGAGGTCGGCTGCGACGCCACGTACTGATCAAGCACCGCGTCGGTCTTCCAGCCGTAGCCGGTGTTTTCCTGGTCGAACTTAACGTTCTTGCCGTTGGTCTTTTCCCAGGTGGCGATGTAGAGCGGCTGCTGGCCTTGGTGGTCAGACGCGCGCATCTCGAAGGTGCCGTTCAGGCTATCGACTTTCATGCCTTCGAACGCCTTGGCAACCTTGGCTGGCTCGGCCGACTTGGTCTGCTTGATGGCCTTGGCCAGCATGGCGATGCCGGTGTACGACGCCATCAGGTAGAAATCGTCGTTGTACTTCTTCTTGTAGCCCTCGACGATATCGGCGCCCTTGTAGCCGTCGTTGTTGACGTTCCAGTAGCCCACGTATTTCACGTGATCTGCGCCTGCAGAGCCCATCGCTGTCGGCACGCCCGTGGTCGAGGCGTAGTACGTATAGAAGTTCGCGTTCAGGCCTGCATCCTTGCCGGCCTTGATCAGCAGCGCCAAGTCGCTACCCCAGTTGCCGGTGATGACGGTATCGGCGCCGGACGATTTGATTTTCGACACGTACGGCGAGAAGTCCTTCACCTGCGCCAGCGGGTGCAGATCTTCGCCCACGATCTCGATGTCCGGACGCTTGCGCTTGAGGTATTCCTTGGCCGCACGCGCGACCTGATGGCCGAACGAGTAGTTCTGGTTGATCAGGTAGACCTTCTTGACCTTCGGATCTTTCGCCAGGAAGCTGGTCAGCGCCTCCATCTTCATGTCGGAGTTGGCGTCCAAGCGGAAGTGCCAATAGTTGCACTTGCTGTTGGTCATGTCCGGGTCCACCGCAGCGTAATTCAGGTAGACGATCTCCTTCCCCGGATTACGCTCGTTGTACTTTGCAACGGCGTCTTCCAGCGCCATCCCGACGCTCGAGCCGTTGCCCTGCACGATGTAGTGGATGCCCTGATCGGCCACCTGCTTGAGCGCCGTCAGGCTCTCCTGCGGCGAGAGCTTGTTGTCAAAACCCACCACTTCGAACTTCGTACCGTCGCCGGCCCAGTTCTTCTGCGTGGCAAGATCGGCGATGTACTGCCAGCTGCGCAACTGGTTCTGGCCCAGCGCGCCCATCAGGCCGGACAACGGATCGATCCAGGCGATCTTCACGGTTTCGGCGGCGGACGCTGCAGTGGGCAGGACTGCCCCACCGATTGCCGCAACACATGCAACAGCCACAACCAACGGACGGAACTTCGTCATGCGTGTCTCCTTCATGTGGTGGAGCCGCCGGCGAGTCACTCTCCGCGTGCCTCTGGTGGGCGTGCGGCTGCTTGCGTCTCCAGGTTGCAACGCGCCCGGGCTTCATCCCGCTGCATCGTCGTCATGCGTGTCGACGTGCCGCGGCCGGCCCTGATCCGGTTGTCTTACGTCCGCCGTCCTCGTGCCCGGGGTGACCCCATGCACGGGCGGCAGTTTCTATATGTAGCTAAGCCTGTACAGCGGGGAACTGGTAATCCTTGAACTGCTCGCGCAGCTTGAGCTTCTGCATCTTGCCAGTGGCCGTGAGGGGAATCTCGGTGACGAACACAACATCGTCCGGAACCCACCACTTGGCAACCTTGCCTTCGAAGAACTTGAGCATCTCGTCGCGCGTGAGTTCCACGCCCGGTTTCTTCATCACCACCAGCAACGGACGCTCGTCCCACTTCGGGTGGTGACACGCGATGCACGCGGCCATGTGCACGCCGGGGTGCGAAGCGGCCACGTTTTCCACATCGATGGATGAAATCCACTCGCCGCCGGACTTGATCACGTCCTTGCTGCGATCGGTGATCTGCATGTAGCCGTCGGCATCGATGTTGGCCACGTCACCCGTCGGGAACCAGCCGTCAACCAGCGGCGACACCTCGTTGCGGTAATAGCTCTGGATGGTCCAGGGCCCGCGCACGTAGAGATCGCCGAAGGCCTTGCCGTCCCAAGGCAGTTCGTGGCCCTCGGCATCGACGATCTTCATCTCGACACCGTAGATGGCCCGGCCCTGACGTTCGAGCACGTGCTGCTTAGCCTCGTCCGACAGGTCGGCATGCTTGCCCATCAGCTTGCACGTCGTGCCCAGCGGTGACATCTCCGTCATGCCCCACGCATGGATGACTTCCACGTCCAACTCCTTGAGCGTACGGATCATGGCCGGCGGCGCCGCCGAACCGCCAATCACGGTCTTGCGGAACGTCGAAAATTTCAGCTTGTTGGCCTGCACGTGTTGCAGCAGGCCAAGCCATACGGTCGGCACGCCCGCAGAGAAGGTCACCTTCTCCTGCTCGAACAGGTCGTACAGCGAAGCGCCATCCAATTTCGGCCCCGGGAAGACCAGCTTGGCGCCCACCAGCGGCACGGAATACGGTAGCCCCCACGCGTTAACGTGGAACATCGGCACCACCGGCAGGATCACGTCCTGCGCCGAACACCCAAGTGCATCCGGCAATGCAGACGCATACGAATGCAGCACCGTGGATCGATGCGAATACAACGCCCCCTTCGGGTTGCCCGTGGTGCCCGACGTGTAGCACAGGCCGGCTGCCGTGTTCTCGTCGAACTGCGGCCAGGTGTAGTCGGCGCTCTGCGCGTCCAGCAGCTCTTCATAGCAGAGCATCGGCACGCTGGAGGTGGGCATGTGGGCGCGATCGGTCATCGCCACCCAGCCCTTCACGTTCGGGCAATGCGGCGCGATGCCCTCGATGAGCGGCACGAACGTCAGGTCGAAGAAGACGTACTGATCGTCAGCGTGATTGACGATGTAGGCGATCTGGTCGGGAAACAGCCGCGGGTTGATGGTGTGGCACACCGAACCCGAGCCAGACACGCCGTAATAGATTTCAAGGTGGCGATAGCCGTTCCAGGCCAGCGTACCGACACGCTCGCCGGGCTGCACGCCGAGTGCGGACAGCGCATTCGCCAGTTGTTTGGAACGGTCTCGCACTTGCCGGTACGTGGTGCGATGGATATCGCCCTCGACACGGCGCGACACGACTTCAGTCGAACCGGAATTGCGCGCTGCATGTTCGATGATGGTCGAGATGAGCAAAGGGGCGCTCATCATTTGTCCCATCAGGGCCATGGTGTCTCCTAGAAAAAACTGAACAACCGTTCTATTTTTTGGCCGATTGTTCCCGTGATCGTCAAGCACGTCAACGGGATATTGTTGTGCGCTGCCACATCGGCCCCCATGTTTACCCGGCCATCTGAAAAACCCTGCGAATCGTTGTGGTGCAAGGGTTCGCAGGCTGCAGCTTTCTTTACTCGCAAGTACAATACGCGATAGCGTTGCTGCGTCTCAACATGGCGTTTTCCCCTACGGAGCGCGCATTTTGCTGCGCCGCAAAGCGCACAACATTTGAGGATTCGGCACTTTTTTTGCGCCGTTTCCTGTGCTATCGGCTGCCTGCCCTGCCGCCCCACCCTATGACTGCCTCCCCCGCCGCCTTGCCTGACGATTCCCTTGCGAGCCCCTTCGACTGGCCCGGCCGCCCCCCAGCAGCCCCCGGTTTTTCAGCCCTGGGCGAGCGCTTTCTCACGCGCCTGCCGCCGATGCCCATGCCTTCGGGGGCAATCGGTGAGCCCTATTTGGTAGGCTTCTCGCCGGATGCCGCAACGTCGCTCGGCATCACACGCGCCGAACTCGATACCCCGGCCGGACTGGCCGTATTTACCGGTAATGCCGTCGCCGCCTGGAGCGACCCGCTCGCCACCGTCTATTCGGGCCATCAGTTCGGCGTGTGGGCGGGCCAGTTGGGCGATGGCCGCGCGCTGTTGCTGGCCGAACTGCAGGCAGCCGACGGCCCGTGTGAAGTCCAGCTCAAAGGTGCCGGCCGTACGCCGTATTCGCGTATGGGCGACGGACGCGCTGTGCTTCGGTCGTCCATCCGGGAATTCTTGTGTTCGGAAGCCATGGCCGGCCTTGGCATTCCAACCACGCGCGCCCTTTGCGTTACCGGCGCAGACGCCCCCGTCCGCCGCGAAGAGATCGAAACCGCTGCCGTCGTCACGCGCCTTGCGCCGTCGTTCGTGCGCTTCGGCCACTTCGAGCACTTTGCGGCCAGCGAACAGTTGCCCCAACTGCGCGCACTCGCCGATTACGTCGTCGACCGCTTCTACCCCGCCTGCCGCAGCGAGCCGCAACCGTATCTCGCCCTGCTGCGCGACCTCGCCCGCCGGACGGCTGAATTGATGGCTGACTGGCAAGCCGTTGGCTTCTGCCACGGCGTGATGAACACCGACAACATGTCGATCCTCGGCCTCACGCTCGACTACGGCCCGTTCGGCTTCCTGGATGGCTTTGACGCCAACCACATCTGCAACCACTCCGACACCAGCGGCCGTTACGCCTACGCCCAGCAGCCGCAGATCGGCTACTGGAACCTGTTCTGCCTCGCGCAGGCGTTGCTGCCTTTGTTCGGCGAAGATCCCGACGTTTTCGTCAATTTGAGCGACGAAGCGCAGGCCCAACCCGCCATCGACGCCGCGCAGAATGTGCTGCTGACCTACCGCGACGTCTACGGCGCAGCCTTCTACGCACGTTATCGCGCCAAGCTGGGCCTCTCCACCGCCCAGGACGAAGACGAAACGCTCTTCGGCGACCTCTTCAAGCTGCTGCACAACCAGCGCGTCGATTACACGCTGTTCTTCCGCCATCTCGCCTCGGTGCGCCGCGACGACACGCCCCCCACGGCAGAAGCGCGCACCGTGCGTGATCTCTTCTTCGACCGCGCTGCCGCTGACGTGTGGCTCGCCGCGTATCGCCAGCGCTTGCAGGCCGAACCGCAATCCGACGACGAACGCGCGGCCGCCATGCATCGCGTCAACCCCAAATACGTGCTGCGCAACCACCTGGCCGAAATCGCCATCCGCCGCGCCAAGGAAAAGGATTTCTCCGAGGTTGAAAACCTGCGCACCGTCTTGGCCCGTCCGTTTGACGACCACCCGGGCTTTGAGCACTACGCACAGCCGGCGCCGGACTGGGCGTCCTCACTGGAAGTGAGCTGCTCGTCGTGATCCGACATGTGGCGCGCGGGATGCGCCTGAACTGACGCCATGCTCTAATCCGCGCCTGTCAGGATTGCCGCAGCAGAACGACAAAATAACGTCAGCCGCCCGATCGCTCCCATCCCGCGGTTGCTGAACCCAACAAGGAGTCTCATCACCATGACCGTCAATAAATCCGACGCCGAATGGCGCGACCAACTCTCCGACATCGAATACCGCGTCACCCGCGAAGCCGCGACCGAGCGCCCCTTCACAGGCAAGTATTGGGACCACTGGGATCGCGGTGTCTACAACTGCGTCTGCTGCGGCACGCCGCTCTTTGAATCGTCGACCAAGTTTGATGCGGGCTGCGGCTGGCCGAGCTATTTCCAGCCCATCAACGGTGAAGTGATCGCCGAGAAAACCGACCGTTCGCACGGCATGCTGCGCATCGAAGTGCAGTGCAAGAACTGCGGCGCCCACCTCGGCCACGTGTTCGAAGATGGCCCTGCGCCCACCGGGCTGCGGTATTGCATTAACTCGGCTGCGCTAAAATTCGGCGATTGATCTTCCGCATAGGCCCGCACAAGCGCGTTCCCGCATGAAATTCCTGTTCGATCTGTTCCCGGTCATCCTGTTCTTTGCTGCCTTCAAGGTGGCCGGTATTTATGTGGCGACCACCGTCGCAATGGTCGCTACCGTGCTGCAGATCGCCTGGGTGTGGTTCCGGCACCGCAAGGTCGACGCCATGCAGTGGCTGTCGCTGCTCATCATCGGCGTGTTTGGCGGCGCCACGCTCATCTTCCACAACGAGACCTTCATCAAGTGGAAGCCAACGGTGCTGTACTGGCTGTTTGGTGTTGTGCTGCTGGGCAGCGTGGCGTTCGTTCGCAAGAACCTCATCCGAGCCATGATGGAGCAGCAGGTATCGCTGCCCGAACCGATGTGGGGCCGCCTGAACCTGGTGTGGGCCCTGTTCTTCCTGGCCATGGGCTGCCTGAACCTCTACGTGGCCTACAACTTCGACACCGACGTGTGGGTCAACTTCAAGCTGTTCGGCTCGATGGGGCTGATGGTGGTGTTCATCCTCGTGCAAAGTGTCTGGCTCGCGCGCCACATGCAGGAGCGCCCTGCCAACGCGGCCAACGACGCCAACATCGGGGACGACCGCTGATGGCCGCCGATCCGCGTGAAATCGAACGCCTGCTGCGCGAGGCCTTCCAGCCCCTCCACCTCGTCGTGGAAGACGACAGCGCCAAGCACGTCGGACACGCCGGTGCCGCCTCCGGCGGGGGGCATTACAACGTCGAAATCGTCAGCTCGGCCTTTGCCGGCAAGAACCGTTTGGCGCGTCACCGCATGGTGTATGATGCGCTGCACACGCTATGGCCGGCGGCGATCCATGCCCTGGCGATCCGCGCGGTAACTCCCGAAGAAAACACGTAAGCGCATTCCACGCTCACTCGTCCTTCCCTCGAACGCAATCCCATGAAGATTTCCAGCCTCACTGCCAGCCTGCTGGCTGTTGCCTTTGCTGCGACCGTTGCTCCCGCCATGGCGCAAAACGCCGCGGTGGTCAACGGCAAAGCCATCCCGAGCGCCAAGGTGGACGCGCTGATCAAGAAGTCGGGCCAGCCCGAATCGCCCGAGCTGCGTGCCAAGGCCCGCGAGATGCTGGTCGACCGCGAACTGATCGAGCAGGACGCCGCCAAGCGAGGTCTGCTGGAGCGCGACGATATTCAGGAACAACTGGCATCGGCCCGCCTGAACGTGCTCGTGGCCGCCGAGTTCGAGGACTACGTCAAGAACAGTCCCGCCACCGAAGACGAGCTGCACAAGCAGTACGACAAGATCAAGGCGCAGTTCGGCAACGGCAAGGAATACCACGCCCACCACATTCTGGTGGACAAGGAAGCCGACGCGAAGGCCATCATCGCCAAGCTGAAGGCTGGCGCCAAGTTTGAAGACATTGCCAAGGCGCAATCGAAGGACAAGGGATCGGGCGCCAACGGCGGCGATCTGGACTGGGCGAACCCGGGCACCTACGTGCCGGAATTCTCCGCAGCGCTTACCGGCCTGAAGAAGGGGCAGATCACCCAGACGCCGGTCAAGACGCAATTCGGCTGGCACGTGATCCGTCTGGACGACACGCGCGACGCAAAGATCCCGTCGTACGAAGAAGTCAAGCCGCAACTGCTCGAGATGATGATGGGCGACCAGAACTGGCAACGCAGCAAGTTCCAGGCGATGCTGAAGGACCTGCGCGAAAAGGCGAAGATCCAGTAATCAGCAGCCCGGTGGGGCAGTAAAAAAAAAGGGGCCGCGTGCCCCTTTTTGACTTGATGGCCGCGTTACATCGCACGCAACCGGAATCCCTCCGTACCCCCCAGACTCTTTTGAAGTGTTTGCTGAAAAGCATTGCGATTTGTCCCATAATGTGCGCCCACGTGCGCCGGTATTGCACTGCTTCGGTGCGCTCAAGAATCCAGAGTCTGAAAAACCAATCACGCCGGCACGGGCCTATCCCGCTCGCCGCCAGAGCGAAACCACCCAAAAGGAAACAGGAGATCCTTATGTCCACGTTCAAGCACGCCTTCCGCATTGCCGCGCTTGCTGCCATTCCAATGGCATTGCTGCAAGCCGCACCGGCATTGGCACAGGCCACCAAGTCGGTCGAAGTGCTGGCCATCGTTGAGCACCCGGCGCTCGACGCCATCCGCGATGGCGCCAAGGAGCAACTCAAGGCCGAAGGCTTTGACGCAGGCAAGAACCTGAAGTGGGAATACCAGAGCGCGCAAGGCAGCACTGCCACTGCCGCGCAGATTGCCCGCAAGTTCATCGGCGACAAGCCGGACGCCATTATCGCCATCGCAACCCCGTCGGCGCAGGCGGTTGTTGCTGCCACCAAATCGATCCCGGTCGTGTATTCGGGCGTGACCGATCCGGTTGCCGCACAACTGGTCAAGAGCTGGGAGCCGACCGGCACAAACGTGACTGGCGTGTCCGACAAGCTGCCGCTGGACAAGCAGATCGCCCTGATCAAGCGTGTTGTGCCCAATGCCAAGCGTGTCGGCATGGTCTACAACCCGGGTGAAGCCAACTCCGTGGTGGTGGTCACTGAGCTGAAGAAGCTGCTGCCGGCGCAAGGCATGACGCTGGTCGAATCGGCCGCGCCGCGCACGGTGGACATTGCGCCGGCCGCCAAGAACCTGATCGGCAAGGTCGACGTGATCTACACGAACACCGACAACAACGTGGTGTCGGCGTACGAATCGCTGGTGAAGGTGGCCAACGAAGCGAAGATCCCGCTGGTGGCCGGCGATACCGACAGCGTCAAGCGCGGCGCCATCGCCGCGCTGGGCATCAACTACTACAAGCTGGGCCAGCAGACCGGCAAGGTCGTCGCCCGCATCCTGAAGGGTGAGAAGCCGGGCTCGATTGCTTCGGCCGGCAGCACCGACCTGGAGCTGTTCGTGAACGAAGGCGCGGCCAAGAAGCAAGGCGCGACCCTGTCGGCGGACCTGCTGAAGGACGCCAAGGAAGTCATCAAGTAACTCGCAAGGCGCCGGGATGCCTCCGTCCAACGGAGCCATCCCGGCGCGGGTCTGGCTGCCCGAGCCCCAACGTGGCTATCCGCCGCATCATGGCCGGTCGCTTACGCTCTTACCCACAAGCGTCCCCGTTCATTGCACACAGGCCGGTGCCCAACCATCGCGCCCTACTCTGTCATGTCACTGTTTTCATTACTCGGCGCCCTGGAGATCGGTCTCATCTTCAGCCTCGTGGCGCTCGGGGTGCTGATCTCGTTCCGCATCCTCAACTTCCCTGACCTCACTGTCGACGGCAGCTTCCCCATGGGCGGCGCTGTGGCGGCCACGCTCATCGCCAGTGGACACGATCCGTTCATGTCGACGCTGGGCGGCACGCTGGCCGGCGCCGCTGCCGGCTTCATCACGGGCTGGCTCAACGTGCGCCTAAAAATCATGGATCTGCTCGCCAGTATCCTGATGATGATCGCGCTGTACTCGGTCAACCTGCGCATCATGGGCAAGCCCAACGTGCCGCTCATCTCCGAGCCGACGATCTTCTCGCTGCTGCAGCCGGACTGGATGCCCGACTACGTCTTCCGCCCGGTGCTGCTGGGTGTGGTCGTGGTGGTGGTCAAACTGCTGGTGGACTGGTTCTTCTCCACGCAGATCGGCCTGTCGCTGCGCGCCACGGGCGCCAACCCGCGCATGGCACGCGCCCAGGGCGTGGCTACCGGCCGCGCCACGCTGGCCGGCATGGCGCTGTCCAACGCGCTGGTGGCGCTTGCCGGTGCGCTCTACGCGCAAACGCAGGGCGGCGCCGATGTATCCATGGGTATCGGCACCATCGTGATCGGCCTGGCCGCCGTCATCATCGGCGAGACTGTGCTGCCAGCACGCCGCCTGGTGCTGACCACGCTGGCCGTGGTGGTGGGCGCGATCCTGTATCGCTTCTTCATCGCCCTGGCGCTCAACAGCGATTTCATCGGCCTGCAGGCGCAGGATCTGAACATGGTGACCGCCGCGCTGGTGGTGATCGCCCTCGTGCTTCCCGGTGTGCGCCGCAAGGTGTTCGGCAAGTTCGCCAAGACCGCTACCAAGGGGAACTGACATGCTGAGCGCACAAGCACTCACCCTCACCTTCAACCCCGGCACGCCCATCGAAACGCGCGCGCTGCGCGGCCTGTCGCTGGACATTCCGGCGGGCCAGTTCGTGGCCGTGATCGGCTCGAACGGGGCCGGCAAGTCGACGTTCCTGAACTCCATCAGCGGCGACCAACTGGTCGATTCTGGCCGCATCACCATCGACGGTGAAGACGTCACGCGCAAGACGGCATGGCAACGCGCCGACAAGGTCGCTCGTGTGTTCCAGGACCCGATGGCCGGCACCTGCGAAAACCTGACCATCGAAGAGAACATGTCGCTGGCCATGTGCCGCGGGCAGCGGCGCGGTTTCAGGTTTGCGACCAACCGCAAGTGGCGCGAGATCTTCCGTGAGCAACTGCGCCGGCTTGATCTCGGCCTGGAAAACCGCCTGACCGATCGCATCGGCCTGCTCTC
Source organism: Ralstonia psammae (assembly GCF_958405935.1). Lineage (NCBI taxonomy): Bacteria > Pseudomonadati > Pseudomonadota > Betaproteobacteria > Burkholderiales > Burkholderiaceae > Ralstonia > Ralstonia psammae. The sequence goes on along the minus strand of NZ_CATZBU010000013.1, from coordinate 61,935 downwards.
GGGCGGCCAGCGCCAGGCCGTGAGCCTGCTGATGGCGTCACTGCAACCGTCGCGCATTCTGCTGCTGGACGAGCACACCGCCGCGCTGGACCCGAAAACGGCCGCCTTCGTGCTGGAGTTGACCGCCAAGATCGTCTCGGAGAGCAAACTGACGACGATGATGGTGACCCACTCCATGCGCCAGGCGCTCGACTACGGCGACCGCACGGTGATGCTGCACCAGGGCAACGTGATCCTCGACGTGCAAGGCGAGGAGCGCCGCGGCCTGGACGTGCCGCACCTGCTGCAGAAGTTCGAAGAAACGCGCGGCGCCAAGGTGGACGACGACGCGCTGTTGCTCGACTGACCCTGTTCCTGAGCACCACCGCGGCGCTCAGGATCGACACCGCCGCCACATGACCCACAGCCCGGGCTCCCTTAGCGGAGCCCGCGACATTTCCGCTCCATGACCAAGGCACCCCGTCCGGCCATCAGCATTGCGCCCGATCAGCACGCGGACGACTCGCCAACGCTGTCGAAGGGCCAGAGAGCATTCAACGCGCTGATCAAACAGATCGAGAATCGACGCAAGCGGCTGGCTGACTGGGAGGCGACCACCGTTCAGTTCCAGCGCCGCTATGCCAGCGAGTTCTTGCCGCTAGAGCGAACCCGCACCGAGCTGCACATCCGGATGGTGCGCAGCCTCGACCAAGTCTATGAACACGACGGCTTTACCAAGGCCGAGCGGCGCACGATATCCGCCCTCATCATCGAACTGAGCAGTGATCTGGTTGATGAAGACCCCGGCCTGAAGGTGCTCTACAACAAGTACAGCGGCACAGACTTCGACCGGGAAGCCGCGATGCAAGCCGCGGAAATGAAGTCAAGGCTCGAGGCGGCACTCGGTGTCGACCTGGGCGATGACACGGACGTGCATTCGCAGGAAGCGCTACTGCAACGTGCCCGCGCGCACATCGCGCAACGGGCTGAGAAAAAAGCCGCCGTTGCAAGCAAGCGTGAAGCCCGTCGGGCCGCCCGAAAGAAATCTCCCAAGCAACTTGCCGCAGAAGCACGGGCGGAAGACGAACAGGCGCAGACCAGCCTGTCCATCCGCGAGGTCTATCGCAAACTCGCCAGCGCCTTGCATCCAGACCGGGAAACCGATCCGCAGGAGCGCGATCGGAAGACGCGGCTCATGCAGCGTGTTAACGAGGCCTATGCCAAAAACAACCTGCTGCAACTGATCGAGTTGCAGCTTGAACTTGAGCACATCGATCAGCGCACGATCAACCAGATCAGCGAAGCACGGCTGACACACTACAACCAGATCCTGAAAGACCAGGTGCGCGAGCTGGACCGGCAAATCCATCGTGTCGAGACAACGTTCCGGTACACGTACGGGTACCAGCGGTTCGAAGCGATGCCGCCCGACGCCGTTTTGCAAAAGCTCGACACCGACATCGCTGTGCTGCGCGAACATGTTCGCAATATCGAGCACGACCTTGCTGCCTTTGACGATTTCAAGGACGTGCGGCGCATGCTGAAATCCCGCACGGCGACTGACTGATGCCCTGCAGAAGAGGGCTCTGATCAAACAAAACGGGCACCCGAAGGTGCCCGTATTCGTTACAGCGATTGACGGGTCGACCGGTCGATCAGAAGCGGTGCTGCAGGCCCATCGTCACACCCACCTGGTTGCTGGCGTAGCCGATCACGTCGCGCGACAGGCTCACGTTCTGGCCGTTCTTGGCCTTGGCATAACCGGCAGACAGGTACGCGGTAGTGCGTTTGGACAGCGCGTACTGGCCGCGAACGGAGAACAGGATCGGATCGGCATCCGTGCCGTCCTTGATGTTCTGCTTGTACACCGCGCCGTAAAGGGTGAAGGCCGGCGTCACATCGTAGCTGGCGCCCGCCCAGTACATATCACTGCGCTGGCTGGCGGCGGCCGTCGTGAAGGCGCGCTTGTAGTTGCGATAGCCCGCGAACAGCTTCAGTGCACCGAAGTCGTAGCTGGCACCAGCGTGAATGCCCTGGATGTAGTCGGTCGTATCTGCCGGCGTGGTGCTCGTGCCTGCGCCGTTCTGGCGATCCCACGTGACGGCGGCCGAGAAGCCACCCACGCTGTAGCCGACGCCCAGGTCGTACTTGGAGCTGCTCTTGAAGTTGCCGGCCGCCTCGCCAAAGCCGACGGTGGCGCCCAGCTTCAGGCCGCCAAAGGTGCCGTCATAGCGCACAGCGTTCGAAGCGCGCGAGAACAGGCCGTCCTTGCGGTCACCCGTTGCCGTGGACGACGTGGCCCAAGAGTAGTTCGGCGCGTAGCCCATCGGGTCGTACGGCAGCATGAAGTCGTACGTGGTGGTGAAGGTGCGACCGACCACCACCTGACCGAAGCCGCCAGCCAGACCAACCACCGCGCGGCGGTCGAACAGCGTGTTGTCGGTGTCGAGCTTGCCGGTGTCGATGGCGATGCCGCTTTCCAGATTGAAGACGGCCTTCATGCCGCCGCCCAGGTCTTCGGTGCCGCGCAGACCCCAGCGCGAGGTGTTCTTGCCGCCCGAAACGAGGCGCGTGGCACTGCCGCCGTTCGGACCGGCGTGGTTCACGTACTCGATGCCCGAATCCATGATCCCGTACAGGGTCACATTGGAGGATTGTGCGGCGGCCGTGCCGGCGGTAGTGGCGGTGGCGAGCGCAACCACTGCCAGCGCCATCGAAGTCTTGTTCATCAGGTCTCCCTTATTCGTTGTCCTTGCGCAAAAGCCGCAGTCGCAGGGCCTTTGGGCGGGACGGATCGTATGAGGAGCGCACTTTCAGTTCACTTTCGATTGGCCGGAAATTGGCGGGATGTGTCGCGGTGTTCTCGGGGGTTTCCCTAGCTTCAAAACATGCGGCGATGTCTGTATTCCTCTGCGGCTGATTGAGAGACGTCCGATATGCGCATCCTGTTGGTGGAAGACAACCTGAAGCTGGCCAGCACGCTGGAAGAAGCCCTGGGCCAGGCCGGCTTCACGGTCGATTGCGTGCATGACGGCCACGCGGCCGATTTGCTGCTCACCACGCAGGACTACGCGCTGGCCATTCTCGACATAGGCCTGCCCCGCCTTGATGGGCTGGAAGTGCTGCGCCGCCTGCGCGCCCGCAAGAACGCGCTGCCGGTGATGATCCTGACCGCACACGGCGCCGTGGAGGAACGTGTGCGCGGCCTGAACCTCGGTGCTGACGATTACCTTGCGAAGCCCTTCGACCTGACCGAAGTGGAGGCGCGCGCCCGCGCGCTCATCCGCCGCAGCCACGGCCACGAGAGCACGCAACTGCAATGCGGCCCGCTGCACTATGACGGCATCAGCGGCGCCTTCACGCTCAACGGCGAACTGCTCGCCCTCACCGGCCGCGAGCGCGCCGTGCTGGAAGTGCTGATGCTGCGCGATGGCCGCGCCGTCAACAAGGCTGCGATCTCGGAAAAGATCTTCAGCATCAACGAATCCGTCAACGCCGATGCCATCGAGATCTACGTGCACCGCCTGCGCAAGAAACTCGACGGCAGCGGCGTGGCCATCGTCATGTTGCGCGGGCTCGGGTACCTGCTGGAAACCACGGAAGGCGCGGCCCCATGAACCCGTCGAGCCTGCGTCGGCAGCTTTCGCTCTGGCTGCTGCTGCCGCTGCTGGGGCTGCTCGCGCTGGATGCGTGGCTGACCTACACGCGTGCCATGACTGCGGCCAACTCCGCGTTCGACCGCACACTGGAAGCCTCGCTCAAGGCCATGCGCGAAGGCGTGCGACTGCGCAACAAGCAATTCGCCATCGACCTGCCCTACCTCGCACTGGACATTCTCGAATCGGAAACGGGCAGCAGCATCTTCTACCGCATGGTCGATACCGGCGGCAGCACACTCACCGGCTACGACGATTTGCCCATGCCGGGCGGGCAGCGTCCCACGCCGTATCGCACCGTCTTCTACGACACGCTGTTTCGCGGCATGCAGGTGCGCATGGCCGCGCAGCCCCTGCCGGTGCGCGATGCGCAATCCGCCGAGACGCAGATCGTCTGGCTGCTGGTGGGCGAAACGCTGGAGCCGCGCGAGGCGCTGGCGCACGAGATTCTGGCCGGCTCATTGCAGCAGGAGGTGCTGCTGGTGGTGCTGGCGGTAGGCATTGTCTGGCTGGGTGTGCGGCGCGGGCTGCGGCCGCTGCGGCAGTTGAGCGAAACCGTGGCCGGGCGCGGCACCGATGAGCTTGCCCCGCTGCCGCAGCAGGGGTTGCCGGCAGAAGTCGCGCCGCTGGTCGAGGCCATTAATCAATATGTGGCGCGCCTGCTGCGCATGGTGCAAGCCCGCAAGCGCTTCTTTGCCGATGCAGCGCATCAATTGAAGACGCCGCTGGCCGTGATCCAGGCGCAATCCGAACTCGCCCTGCGCGAGCCCGATGGAGAACGCATCCGCCGCCATCTGGAGCCGCTGCATGGCACGGTGCGCCAGGCCGCGCGGGGCGTGCAGCAACTGCTGTCGCTCTCCCGCCTGGAGACCGACAGTGGCTACGCACCGCAACTCCAGCCGCTGCGCCTCGACACGCTGGCCGGCGACGTCGCGCTGGAACTGGCGGCCGTCGCGCGCAAGTCCGGTGTCGACCTCGGCTTTGAAGGCGAACCCGTGACGGTGGCGGGCGAACCCCAATGGTTGCAGGAGCTGGTCGGCAACCTGCTCGACAACGCCATCCTCTATGCCGGCAACAGGGCGCGCGTCACGCTGCGGGTCAAGCGGCAGGCGATGGTGATGCTCGGCGAGCAGGCCGTGCTGCAAGTGGAAGACGACGGCCCCGGCATTGCCCTGCTCGAGCGCGATGCAGTATTCGGCCGCTTCTATCGCGGTGCGGCATCAGAAGGCCACGACGGCAGCGGCCTGGGCCTGGCCATCGTCCGCGAGATCGCCCGTCTGCATGGCGGTACGGTCGCACTGTCGGAAACACCCGGTGGAGGGCTGACCGTGAGCGTCTACCTGGCACTGGCGTTGGCTGACGAGCCGGCGGCCTGAGCGCGGGTTGCTGCACGACAACATTGCTGTCGGAGCGGCCGCGCGCTCCGCCCAACGCCGTGCACCGTTTGCGTGACGACGCGGCGCACCATTTCCACGCAGCGTGAGCGGCCCGCTGTTCCGGCGAAATTGGTTCCATCCGCGCTCTGTTATGCCTGTCGCACGTGTGCTGGCGTACGACCTACACTCAGACACATCATCACCATCGCACGATCGGCCGCCGAGCTTGCTCGGGCAAGGCATTCGGGGTTTTCCCTATTGTGGTGCCACAGGCCGCACGCCCATGAGCGGTGCCCGAGGCGCCGCCAAAAATGGCTCCATCAAATAACCAGGATTGGGTCCACTTGGCAGAACAATGAGCCGCTATAGTCCATTCCACAATTCGTCACAACACGGCATGTTGACCGACCCAAACGGATCGGAGAACGGCAGGACGAGCGGCATGAGCAGTAAGCCGGGGCGAAGCGGGATGGGCACGCCCGCGAATGCCGCCTGCGGCCGGCAGCGCTACGGCTCGATGACCGACATGGTATGGAGGAAGCAGCAATGAAGACCGACGACGTGATCGTCAGCTTTCGCGGTGTACGCAAGACCTATGACGGCGAGACCCTCGTGGTCAAGCATCTGGACCTGGACATCTACCAAGGCGAGTTCCTGACCCTGCTCGGCCCCTCCGGCTCGGGTAAGACGACATGCCTGATGATGCTGGCCGGGTTTGAATTCCCGACCGGCGGCGAGATCCGCCTGGAAGGTGCGCTGCTCAACAACGTGCCGCCGCACAAGCGCAACATCGGCATGGTGTTCCAGAACTACGCGCTGTTTCCGCATCTGACAGTGGCGCAGAACGTGGAATACCCGCTGACCGTGCGCAAGCTGCCGGCGGCCGAACGTGCCGAGCGCGTGCACAAGGCCCTGCAGATGGTGCGCATGGAAGGCTTTGCCAAGCGCTATCCGGCACAGCTCTCGGGCGGCCAGCAGCAGCGCATTGCACTGGCCCGCGCGCTGGTGTTCGAGCCCAAGCTCGTGCTGATGGACGAGCCGCTGGGCGCGCTCGACAAGCAACTGCGTGAACACATGCAGTACGAGCTGAAGTCGCTGCACGAAAAGCTGGGCGTGACCTTCGTCTACGTGACGCACGACCAGGGCGAGGCGCTCACCATGTCGGACCGTGTGGCGGTATTCGACAAGGGCATCGTGCAGCAGCTCGACACGGTGGACAGCCTCTATGAACGCCCCTGCAACGAGTTCGTCGCCAACTTCATCGGCGACAGCAACACGTTGCGCGGTACCGTCACCCGCGTCGACGGCGACTATTGCGAGCTGCAACTGAACGACGGCGCCCGCATCACGGGCCGCAACATCGCCGGCGCCAACGTGGGGGCCACCGCCACCGGCTGCATCCGCCCCGAGCGCATGCGCTTGGCCGAGGGGGCCTCCGCTGCCGGCAATGCGCTGATGGGCCAGACGCGCGGCCTCGTCTACTTTGGCGATCACGTGCGCATGCGCTGCGCCCTGCCTGATCAACCCGAATGTTTCGTCAAGGTGCCGCTGGGCACGCGCGCGCTCGAAGGCTTCGCGCCGGGCGCGCCGATCCAGCTTGAATTCGCCCCCGAACACCTGCGCGTTTTTGCATGACGCACGCGGGCAACCCTGCCCGCATGCCACGACCACACGTTGTACCCACACGCCAAAAAGAGGAGCCAGGAATGAAACACATCGCAAAGACGCGTCTGAGCGTACTTGCCGGCGCGTTCGCCATTGCATTCGGCGCGCACGCTGCGGAAATCACCGTCGTCAACTTCGGCGGCGCCAATGGTGACGCGCAAAAGGCGGCCTTCAATAAGCCGTTCGAAGCACAGACCGGCAACAAGGTGACCGTGGTCGAGTACAACGGCGAGCAGGCCAAGATCAAGGCCATGGTGGAAGCCAAGCACGTCAACTGGGACGTGGTGGAAGTGGAATCGGGCGACATCGGCCGGGGCTGCGACGAAGGCCTGTTCGAGAAACTCGACTGGAGCAAGATCGCCAAGAAGACCGATCTGATCCCGGAATCGCCGAGCACCTGCGGCGTGGGCTTCTTCGTCTGGTCGACTGCAATGGCGTACAACGCCGACAAGCTCAAGACCGCCCCGACCGGCTGGGCCGATTTCTGGGACGTGAAGAAATTCCCGGGCAAGCGCGGTATGCGCAAGGGTGCGCGCGGCAACCTGGAATTCGCGCTGATGGCTGACGGCGTGCCGGTCAAGGATGTCTACAAGGTGCTCGCCACCAAGGACGGCCAGAACCGCGCGTTCAAGAAGCTCGATCAGCTCAAGCCGAACATCCAGTGGTGGGAAGCCGGCGCGCAGCCGCCGCAGTTCCTGGTGGCGGGTGACGTGGTGATGTCCACCGCGTTCAACGGCCGCATCGACGCCGCCCAGCGCGAAGGCAAGAACCTGAAGGTGGTCTGGAACGGCAGCATCTACGACCTGGACTACTGGGCCATCCCCAAGGGCACGCCCAACAAGGCGCTGGCCGAGCAGTACATCGCCTACACGCTGTCGCAGAAGCCGCAGCAGGAATACGCCAAGCACATCGCCTATGGCCCGGCCAACGTCGCCGCCATCAAGGCGCTGGACGCCAAGACGCAGGCCAACATGCCCAACTCACCGGAGAACGCCAAGAACGCCGTGCTGCAGAACCTGCAGTTCTGGACCGACCACGGCGACGAGCTGGAACAGCGCTTCGCCTCGTGGGCGTCGAAGTAACCGTATCGCGGTGTAACGCAGTGACCGCGCGGATGCCGGGCCGTGGCAACAGAAGTGGCACGGCATCCGCCGGACGAATTCCCGTAGCGATGGCGAGGCAGCATTGAACACCATGACAATCGCGGCTGAATCGGTTCCTGAATCGACGGCCAAACTCAAACGCGAATTGAAGAGCGCTGAGGCGCGCAGGCGTGCCATGGCGCTGGCGCTGGTGGCACCGCTCGCCATCTTCCTGCTGCTCATCTTTGTCGTGCCGATCGGCGCCCTGCTCACGCGCGCCGTGCAGAACCCCGAGGTGGCCGACGCACTGCCCAAGACGGGGGCCGCGCTCAAGAACTGGGACCGCAAGACGCCTCCCGCCGACACCGCTTACGTGGCATTGGCCGCAGACCTGACCGCCGTGAGCGAAGGCGAAGCGATGGGCGCCTTGGCCCGCCGCCTCAATACCGAAATCCCGGGCTTCCGCTCGCTGGTGGCCAAGACAGCGCGCGCCATGCCCCTGGCCGATGAGCAGGGCAAGCCGCTCGCGCTGACGCCCGGCCAGACCCGCGCCAAGCTGCTCGAAGTCGACGAGCGCTGGGGCGACGTCGCCTACTGGCAGGCCATTGCGAAGAACAGCAGCCGCACGTCGCCGTTCTATCTGCTGGCTGCGCTGGACCACCGGCAAGATGCCTTCGGCCATATCGAAGCCACCGACCCCGACGAGCAGATCTACGTGACGGTGTTCATGCGCACCTTCGTCATCAGCGCGATGGTGACCGTGTTCGCACTGCTGCTCGGCTATCCGCTGTCGTATTGGATTGCCTCGCTGCCGGAGCGTCGCGCCAACCTGGTCATGGTGATGGTGCTGATCCCGTTCTGGACGTCCATCCTCGTGCGCGTGGCGGCGTGGATCGTGCTGCTGCAGACCGAGGGCCTGATCAACCACGGCCTGATGGACCTCGGCATCATCAAGGAGCCGCTCGCGCTGCTGTTCAACCGTGTGGGCGTGTACATCTCGATGACGCACATCCTGCTGCCGTTCATGATCCTGCCGCTGTACAGCGTGATGAAGTCGATCCCGCCCACGTACCAGCGCGCGGCCGTGTCGCTGGGCAGCCATCCGTTTGCCGCGTTCTGGCGCGTGTACGTGCCGCAGACGTATCCGGGCATCGGCGCCGGCGCTTTGCTGGTGTTCATCCTGGCACTCGGCTACTACATCACCCCCGCGCTGCTCGGCGGGCCGAACGACCAGATGGTCAGCTACTACGTGGCCTACTTCACCAACGTCACCATCAACTGGGGCATGGCGTGCGCGCTGGGTGCGCTGCTCTTGCTGGCCACGCTGGTGCTTTACGCCGTGTACGGGCGCTTCACGCGGCCCAAGGTTCGCGTCGGCTAACGGAGCACATCGACAATGAAACTCGCCAAACCGATGTTCGCCCCGCACACCTCGCTCATCGAGCGCATCTGGTACTTCGCACTGCGCGGCCTGGCCGTGCTGACGCTGCTGTACCTCGTGCTGCCGGTGCTGGTGATCGTGCCGCTGTCGTTCTCGTCAAGCACGTTCCTCTCGTACCCGATTCCGAGCTATTCGCTGCGCTGGTACCAGAACCTCGTCACGTCTGACGAATGGCGCATGGCGGCCAAGAACAGCTTCATCGTCGCGCCCGCAGCCACGATCGTGGCAACGGTGCTCGGCACGCTGGCCGCCATCGGCCTGAACAAGGCGGACTTCCGTGGCAAGGGCCTGCTGATGGCGGTGCTGGTGTCGCCGATGATCGTGCCGGTGGTGGTGGTCGGCGTGGGCATGTATCTGTTCTTTGCGCCGCTGGGGCTGGCCAACACGTATATCGGGCTGATCCTCGCGCATGCGGCACTCGGCGTGCCGTTTGTGGTGACGACGGTGCTGGCGACGCTGCAGGGTTTCAACCACAACCTGGTGCGGGCGAGCCTGTCGCTGGGTGCGAACCCTGTCATGACGTTCTTCCGCATCACCCTGCCCGTGATTGCGCCGGGCGTGATCTCCGGCGCGCTGTTCGCGTTTGCCACATCGTTTGATGAAGTGGTGGTGACGCTCTTCCTGGCCGGGGCGGATCAGGTCACGCTGCCGCGCCAGATGTTTACCGGTATTCGCGAGAACATCTCGCCGACCATCGCTGCGCTGGCGACGATTCTGATCGTGTTTTCGACGTGTCTGCTGCTGACGTTTGAGTGGTTGCGGGGGCGGGCTGCGGCTAAGGCGGTGGCTTGAGATTGCGTGTTGCGCTTTGCTGGGGTGGGGGCTTGTTGGTCCACCCCTGTTTCATCCCCTGCCGGGGCTGACTCACTTTCTTTGTCTTGCCAAAGAAAGTAAGCAAAGAAAAGCGCGCCCGATGCGGCGAAAGATTCCTTGAATTTCTGTTGCAAGGAGGGAGGGGAGGCAAACTCGCTGCGCTCAGACAAGCCTCCCCTCTTTTTCCTCCTTGCAACAGAAATTCAAGGCGTCGCATAGGGCAAGGAACGGCCACACCATCTAGGCGCGGGGGCGGCGGACGTATCTGCCGCATGCGTGTGCAAGGCGATGTCACGGGCTTTGATGGCGGCCTGACTGTCGTGTGCGGTGCTAGCAGGGCCGCGTGCCAGCGTCAAAGCGTCGAACATGAGCCTCCAACGCTCGCGCTCGAGCCTCGGACTGTGGAAGCCGGGTGTAAAACTGTCGAATGCGACGCTCCGACATTGGCTCGCGAGCCTCGAACGCTCGGACACGACTGTCAGCGGGTCGATGATGAGCCTCCAACGCTCGCGCTTGAGCCTCGGACTGTCGAACGTCGCTGTCAGAGCGTCGAGCGTGAGCTTCCGATGCTCTCGGTTGAGTCTGAGACTGTCGGTCGCGACGGTTGGACAGTGAACCTAGCGAGCATCAAACCGTCGGGCGCGACAGTCGGACGCTGGCGCGCGACTCTCTGAGCGTAGCGCGCCGCTATCGACCCCTCGTACCTCGCTTCACGTGGCTTACAGGAACATCCCACCCGACGCCTCAATGCGCTGGGCGTTGATCCAGCGGTTGTCCGGCGACAGCAGCGAGGCGACCACGCCGCCGATGTCGTCCGGCACACCAGCACGGCCGAGCGCAGTATTGGAGGCCACCATCGCATTCAGGTTGGCGTTGTCTCGCACGGCACCGCCGCCGAAGTCGGTCTCGATGGCGCCCGGCGCCACCACGTTCACGGCAATGCCGCGCGGGCCGAGTTCCTTGGCCAGGTACTTGGTCAGCACTTCGATCGCCCCCTTCATCGCCGCATACGCGCCGTAGCCGGGCAACGCAAAGCGCGCCAGCCCCGACGAGATATTGACGATGCGCCCGCCGTCCGCCATGAGCGGTAGCAGGATCTGCGTGAGAAAGAACACGCCCTTGAAGTGCACGTTCATCAGTTCATCGAACTGGGCTTCGGTGGTTTCGGCCACCGAGGCATGCACGCCAACGCCGGCGTTGTTGACGAGGTAATCGAAGCGCTCGGCCTTCCATTGCATCAGCACGCCGCGCACGGCGTCGGAAAAAGCGGGGAACGTGGCGATCTTGCCGGCGTCGAGCTGCAAGGCGACGGCACGGCGGCCCTGTGCGGCCAGCTCGGCCACGAGCGCATCGGCCTCAGCACGGTTGCTGCGGTAGGTGAAGATCACGTCGGTGCCGCGCTGGGCCAGCTTCTGGACCATGTTCTTGCCAAGGCCGCGGCTGCCGCCGGTGACGATCGCGATGGGGGTGTGGGGTTGCGTCATGTTGCTCTCCGGTTGGGTTAAGGGTGTCGAACACCGTGAGAGCATGGTATTGAGCGATTCCAATAGAATAAATCTCGCGTATCGTATCTCTCTGTTTGCATACAGATAACAATCAGCCCTACCCGCGCCATGTCCACCAACCGACTCGAAGCCATGCAGATTTTTGTGCGCGTGGCCGAACTTGCCAGCTTCACGCGTGCGGCGGAAGCCCTGAGCATTCCCAAGCCGGCCGCCTCGGTCGCGGTGCAGCAACTGGAAACGATGCTGGGCACGCGCCTGCTGCACCGGACCACCCGCAAGGTACAGCTCACCCAGGACGGCCAGACCTTCTATGAGCGCTGCCAAGACCTGCTGGCGGACATGGACGAGCTGCAGACGATGTTCCGCCAGAGCCCGCAAGCACTGCGCGGCCGTCTGCGCGTTGACATGCCGGTGGGAGTGGCACGCCGCATCGTCATACCTGCCCTGCCGGCGCTGCTGGATGCGCATCCCGAACTGGAAATCGAACTCTCCAGCACGGACCGCCGCGTCGACCCCGTGCGTGAAGGCTTCGACTGCGTGCTGCGCATCGGCAACCTGACCGACAGCAGCCTCATCGCGCGTCCGCTCGGCCAGTTGCATCAGGTCAACTGTGCGAGCCCCAGCTATATCGCGCGCCATGGCATGCCAAAGACGCTCGAAGACCTCGACCGCCATCGCATCGTCCATTACGTGCAGACGCTGGGGACGAAATCGCCCGGGTGGGAATACGCGGTCGATGGCCGCTCCGCATTCCGGCCGATGAAGGGCGCGGTGACTGTCAGTTCTGCCGAGAGCTACGACGCAGCGTGCCGCGCGGGGCTCGGGATGATCCAGGCGCCCGTGTATGCGGGGCTGTCGTCCGCCATTGCGGACGGTACGCTGGTGGAGGTGATGCCCGACTTCCGGCCGCTGCCGATGCCGGTGTCACTGGTGTACCCGAACCGGCGGAATTTGCCGGTGCGGATGCAGGTGTTCATGAACTGGATGAGCGAGTTGCTGGGGCCGTATCTGGAACCGCTGGGCACGAATGCGTAGGCGGTCCGCCTTGCGGCCGGTGTAGTCTCACGGCTTGCCGCCGTCAGCAACCTCACCCCGACCCAGCCAATGAACGCTCTCCAACACTGTGCGATGTGCGCGCTGCTCGCTTGCGGCGTCGCCTTTGCCTCTCCCGATGAAGATCGACTGGGCAAGGCACAAGGCTATCCGCTTGCGCCCAGCGCGGCACGCATCCACGAGGCGCAGTACATCGTGGGGGCCTTCAGCGGCATGGACCGCATCTCGCCGTCTTGCGACCTGGCGCCGGCCGACAAACCGGCACCCCTCAAGACTGCAGAAAAGGAGCCGGATGTTCGGTATCGCTTCCGCAATCGTGAGTACACGCTGGCCGACTACATGGAGCATCAGCGCGCGACCGCTGTGCTGATCATTCAGGACGGCGTCATCCTGGCCGAGCATTACGGCTACGACCGCACGCAAGACATGCGCATGCTGTCCAACTCGATGGCCAAGACGCTGGTTGCACTGGCCATCGGCAAGGCGCTGGAGGATGGAAGCCTACGCTCGCTGGATGACCGTGTGGACCAATATGTGCCCGAGCTTGCGGGCACCCTGTACGGTGGAACACGCATCGTCGATCTGCTACGCATGGCCTCCGGTGCGAAGTACGTCGAGGACTACACCCCGACCGACGACCGGGCACGCTTTCTCAAGACGGCAGCAAAGCAAGGCGTGCTCGCGGCAGCGGCCCAGGTCAACGAGCGCGCCGATGCGCCGGGCACACGCTTCAACTATGCGGGCGCGCAAACCGAAGTGTTGGCGCTGGCGCTGCAGGCGGCGACGCACCGCAGCCTGTGCGACTTCGTTGACGACAAGCTATGGAAGCCGATGGGGGCCGAAGCCAAGGCGACCTACCTCCTGCGCCAATCCGACGGATCGGCGTTTGCCCAAGGCGGCTTCAATGCGACGGCGCGGGACTACGCGCGCCTCGGGTCCATGCTTGCCAACGATGGCGTGGTGCAAGGCCGGTCAGTCGTGCCGCGTGAGTTCCTGCTCGACATGACCGACGCAGCGCGCCAGCCCGATCCGTTCCGCCCCGGGCAGATGTCGTATCACGGCAACCGCTACTACGGGTACGGCTACCAGGTCTGGCTCCTGCCGGGACAAGCGCGGCGGTTCGTGCTGCTCGGCATCCATGGGCAGGCAATCTACGTAGACCCGCAATCCAGGCTCACCATGGTCCATCTTGCGGTGGGCCAGGACGCGGCCGGCGATGCGAGCGGCGCGCACCTGGGCGCTGAGCGGGAAGCGTTATGGCGCGGTGTCGTCGAAAGGTTTGGTCGATAGCGAGTGCGATCACAACGCCGGCTTGTCGCTGCGTTTTTTCAGGTTGGCGCGCAGCGCGTCGCTCATCGGCATGTCCAGGTTTGCGCCGGCCGGCGGGATGGGCGACGCGAACCATTTTTTGTACAGCGCCGTGAACTCGCCGGATTTCATGAGGCGCGTGATGGTTGCATCCACCAGCCGCTTGAAGGCACGGTCGTCCTTGCGAACCATGCAGGCGTAAGGCTCGACCTGCAGGGTTTCTCCCACGATTTCGAGCGCCGCCGGGTTCGCCGAATTGGCACGCAGGCCATACAGCAGCACGTCATCCAACGCCAATGCCGACGCACGGCCGGTTTCGACCAGTTGCAGCGCATCCGCATAGTCCTTGCCGGAAATGATCTGGACGTCGATGTTGTGGTCGACGGCGAACTTCTTGAGCACCTTCTCGTTCGTGCTGCCAGCCGTGCTGGCGACTGTCTTGCCCGCCAAGTCCGGGTAGTTCTTGATGCCCGAATCGCGCTTGGTCAAGAGACGCGTGCCCGCGTAGAAGAAGTTGATTGAGAAGGCCACCTCCTTGCCGCGCGCGCTGGTATTGGTGGTCGATCCGCATTCCAGATCGTAGGTGCCGTTGACCAGCAGCGGAATCCGATTCGTGCCCGTCACCGGAATGTAGTCGACCTGCAGCGACGGCTTCTTCAACCGGGCACGCACGTCGTCGACGATGGCGTGCGTCAGATCGACGGAAAATCCGACGGCCTTGTTCGGGGCCAGCAAGTAGCTGAACGGAACCGCCGCTTCACGATAACCCACCGTGATCTTGTCTGTCGCGGCGATCTTTTCCAGCGTTTGCGCGTGGATGCCCGCCGCAGCCACTGTTAGACCCGCCACGACGAGCGTGGAAGCGAGTGTGCGAATCGTGTTCATTTGGGTCTCCAAGAATGCGTCCCGCGCTCTGTAGGCGTGTGGCGCTCTACAGCCCCTCTCTACGGAAATCTAGGCGCGATCTCGTTCTTGCCATTGATGCAGGTCAACATGCCAGTCAGGCGCGTGGCGCGCCGCGTGCACAAGAAAAAACGCGCCGGGTTGCCCCGGCGCGTCGTTCGTCGATCGGTTCGGCGTGCCCGTCGGCACGCCCCCCCCTCCGTCAGAACCTGTGGTTGATCCGCACATACGCGGACTGCGCAGACACATGGCTCGTATTGAGGGTGGCATCGATACCCAAGGACACCGTGGTCGCCTTGGCGGCCTGGAGTGTGACGCTTGCACCGGTGGTCAGGAACGAGCGCGGCAGGTCGGTGCCGGGGGCGGCAAAGACGGTGCCATCCTGGCTCTGTACCTGGACGACACGGCCGGCGTTCATCAGCTCGTGTGCATAGCCCACGCGAAGCTGCACGTTGACGGGGCGCATGGCATCGCCAAAGGCCTTGTCGAGCGTGACACCCACGTAAGGCTGGAGGCTGCGCGCGCTGTCGGGGCCGACTTGCAGGTTCTGGCCGTTGGCGCCGTTCTCGCCAAAGCCGCTGCCTCGTACATAGGCATACCGCAGGCCTACATGGGGTGCGAGCCGGATACCGCCCGCCTCCATCGGCAGGCTGGCCTGCGTTGCGGCGGTGAACTCGTGCGCAAGGTGGTCGCCCTCCGCGGTACCCACGCTGCCAAACGGCCGCTTCTGCGAGAAGAAATCAAGCCCGTAGCCCACCGTGGCCGACAGGTTGACGGCGCCCATCGGCTGCGCCCCGTACAGCGCCACACGCAGCGTGTCGATGGCGCCCGAGGCCCCGGTGGTGTCTTCGCCGAGCGTGGTGTGCGTATAGCCGCCAGCCGCGCCCACGGTGGCGGCGCCAAGGCGGCCCTCTGCACCTGCGAGGAACCCATAGGCGTGCGTGAGGAAGCCCGGCGCATTCCCCGTCCCGCCCACCTTGGTGCTGGAGCCGCTGGCAGCGATCCACACGTCGTTGGAGCCACCCAAGGCATCTTGTGGCTCGGACAAGCGAGCGAGCAGCGCCGAACTCGCGCCCTGCGCCTGCAGCAACGCTGTCGTGCCAAGCGCCGTGTAGATGGAGGTCTTGGTCGGTGCCACCACGGTCGTGCCGCCGGGGGCGCCAGGCCCCGTTGCTTCGGCAAGCAGCAGGTCGACCGCGTTCGTTCCGTAATCTACCGACGACTGCAACGTGCCCAGGTTGGCCCCTGCCGTTGCCGTACTGACGTTTGCGAAGCGGCCCGTAATGCCATTGGCCGCGCTCAGCACGGTGTAGCGGCGCGCGGTATAGGTGCCGGGATCGAACACAATGGCCAGCGAACCGCCGAGCGTCGCGGCGCCGCCCACGCGCAGTTGCGATGCGTCCGTCGGGCTGACCTCGATGGCGAGCGTCCCGCCCGAGCTTTGCGTGTAGTTGCCACCCACGGAGAGCGTGCCGATGGAGCCGCCAGGCGCAACCACCCCGCTGCTGCTCACGTCGCCCGACACCGTGCCATGGCCGCGCAGCGTGCCCAGCGCGTTGACCAGGACATTGCCGCCGAGCAACGCGCTGGCATTCGCCGCATCGCCAACCGCCAGGGTGCCGCCCGCCACCGTCGTCGTACCAGAGAAGGCGCTGCTGGCACCGTTGAGCGTAAGCGTGCCCGCGCCCTGCTTGATCAACGACCCGTTGCCGCTCAGGCTGCCGCTGAAGGTTTGGGAGGAATCGTCAGCCAGCGTAAGTGCGCTGCCGTTCAGCCCCACGCGGCTACCCGCCACGCCTGAAAGATGCGCCACCGTTTGGTTGCCGCCGGCGGACAGATCGAGTGCCGAACTTGCCCCCGTGAGCGCGACTGTCGTGCCTGACGCCAGGCGGCCTGCGCCCGACAACGCCAGCGTGCCGGCGTTGATCGTCGTTGCACCGCTATAGGTGTTCACGCCGGACAGCGTTTGCGTACCGCCGCTCACCGTGAGGCCCCCGGTGCCGCTGATTGCACCGCTGAACGTGCCCGAGGCATTGGCTAGCGTAAGCGTCCGGCTGCCCAGGGCGACTGCGCCCGTACCGGTCAGTGCGTTGACGGTGGCGCCTGAAGTCGTCCCGGAGATGTCGAAGGTGCCGTTGTTCACCACGCCGCTGGAAGCCGCAATGCTGCCGACGCCGGACAGCGCGAGCGTGCCCGCGTTGATGGTTGTCGCACCAGTAAATCCATTGACCGCCGACAGCGTTTGCGCGCCACCGGCTACCGTGAGCGCGCCCGTCCCGCCGATCGCGCCGCTGAAGGTGCCGACTGCATTCGCCAGGGTGAGCGTGCGTCCGCCCAGGGCGACAGTCCCCGTGCCAGTCAATGTGTTGATGGTGGCGCCGGAGGTCGTGCCCGAGATGTCGAGGGTGCCGTTGTTGACGACACCGCCGGAGGTCGCAATGCTGCCCGCGCCGGTCAACGCAAGCGTGCCCGCGTTGATGGTCGTTGCGCCGGTAAATACGCTCGCCCCCGACAGCGTTTGCGCGCCACCCGCAACCGTGAGGCCACCCGCACCCCCAATGACGCCGCTGAACGTGCCGGCGGCATTGGCCAGCGTCAGCGTCTGTCCGCCCAGGGCGACGGTGCCCGTGCCCGTCAGCGCATTGATGGTGGCCCCGGAAGTTGTCGCCGAGATATCGAACGTGCCGTTGTTGACGACGCCGCTGGATGCGGCAATGCTGCCGGCGCCCGACAACGCAAGCGTGCCGGCGTTGATGGCCGTGCTGCCGGCATAGCCGGCGGTGCCCGAGATGGTCAACGTGCCAGCCCCCGCCTGCACCAGATTGCCCGAGCCGCTGATGGTGCCGGCATACGTCACCGCATCACTGCGATTGAAGGCCAGTGTGCCGTTGTTGACGATGTTGCCCGCCACCGAGCCGGTGGTCCCGCCGCTGCCGATCTGCAGCGTGCCGGCGTTGATGGTGGTATCACCTGTATAGGTGTTGTTGCCCGTGAGGGTGATCGTTCGATTGCCGCTCACACCCACGCTGCCCGCGCCCGATATGACGCCTGACACCACGAGATTCGTCGTGGTCGAATCAAGCGTGACGCGCGACGTGGCGTCGCCCAGCGTGACGTTGTTGGACAGCGTGAGACCTGCACTGCCGGAGGTGATCTTGGCCGCTGCCCCCGCGGCCACATCAAGGTTGCCGATGATGTTGGAACCCGTCACCAGTTGCAGTGTGTTGTTCGTCCCGTTGAACCGGATGGCCGCCGCACGCGTCACGCCATCGCTGAACAGCCCGCCGCTGATGGTGCCGCCATTGACGATGACATCGCCATTGGCAATGACACCCGCGCCTGCGGCGCCACCATTGCCCGCGCCGCCCGTGATGGTGCCGAAGTTGCTCAGCACGTTGAACCCGCCGGCCAGATTGACGCCCGCACCGCTGGCCCCGGCCGTGCTGCCACCGCCACCGGCAGCGCCGCCTACACCGCCCACGATCGTCCCAATGTTGGTCACCTGAGAGCCCGAGCCCAAGGTCAGCAACCCATCGCCACCGCCACCGCCGCCACCCGGGTTACCGCCTCCGCCCCCGTTACCGCCGTTGCCGCCAACCAGTGTGCCTTGGTTGGTCACGTCGGCAGCCGGCGTCACCATCACCAAGGCTGCGCCGCCCCCGCCGCCGCCCCCGCCGTTGGAGGCCGGTCCCGATGTGCCGGCCCCCCCAATTCCGCCCGTGCCGCCCTGCACGGTCACTCCGTTGTTGACAGTGACGCTGGTCCCCGTGGAATACACACCAGCGCCACCGCCACCGGCGCCGCCAGCGAAGTTGAATCCGTCGAACGCTTGGCCTGAACCGCCCTGCACGTTCCCGTTGATGACGATATCACCGGCGACTACCGCGCCGGCCACCCCGCCCGGGCCGCCCTGGTCACTGTCGTTCATGGCCCCGGTGCCGCCCGTCCCGCCCGACGTTGCACCGCCCGGAACCTGCACCGTAGCGCCACCGCCGCCCAGCGCGGACGAACCGCCGCCACCGCCATTGCCACTGCCGCCATTACCGCTGCGGTTCGGGATGCCGTTTCCCCCCGCGGCACTGCAAGCTGCGATCGTACTGGGCGAGCACGTCGCAGCCCAGCTCGGGAGCGCCGCGCCGGCCAGGCCGAGCGATACGCCAATGGAAATGATGGACGTGCGCCGACGCGCGTGCGCCGTGTCGTGGCTGGCGTCAACGCCCCCGTGCGACGCCTTTGTACATTCGGATACCACTTGCGGAGCGCGCAAATCGCGGCTCCAGACCAGCCGATAGACCCGGTTCATGTTGATCCCCTCGTTGCATAGACCCATGGGTCGGGCGCTGATCGTTGGAAGACAGGACCGTGGCGCGAGTGACCCGTTTTTGTGTTGTCGTTCTCTGGCGCGCCGTCCGGTGGATGGAGTTTTTTCGGCTTATAGAGCCGGGGCGCATGCGCGCGAAATATAACACCTGCCTAGGAAATATTGCCCAGGCCATCGGTAGGGCGTGATGTGCGGGGTCCGTCGCCCTGACCAAGGGCGAAAAAAAAACGCGCCGAGTCGCCCCGGCGCGTTCTTGCAGTGCTGCGGCAGACAGGTCAGCCCATCCACTTCCGCGCATTACGGAACATCCGCATCCACGGGCTGCTGCCGTCGCCGGCGGCTTCCCATTCCTTCGGATGCCAGCTCATCTGCACGGCGCGGAACACGCGTTCCGGGTGCGGCATCAGTGCCGTGAAGCGGCCGTCGTGCGTCGTCACCGAAGCAATGCCCTGCGGCGAGCCGTTCGGATTCAGCGGGTACGTCTGCGTGACTTCGCCGCGGTTGTCGACGTAGCGCAGGCCGACGGCCACCTTGCCGATGTCGCCTTGCTGCGAGAAGTCGGCATAGCCTTCACCGTGCGCGACAACGATGGGGATGCGGCTGCCTTCCATGCCCGCGTAGAAGATCGACGGGGACGCTTCCACCTGCACGGTCACCAGACGGCCTTCGTACTGCTCCGACTGGTTGCGCGTGAACTTCGGCCATGCGCCCGCGCCCGGGATGATCGGCGCAAGGTTCGCCATCATCTGGCAGCCGTTGCACACACCCAGCGCAATCGAATCGGTGCGGTTGAAGAACGCTGCAAACTGCTCGGCGAGCATGCTGTTGAAGAGGATCGTCTTCGCCCAGCCCTCACCCGCGCCCAGCACGTCGCCGTAGCTGAACCCGCCGCAGGCGACAAAGCCCTTGAAGCTGGCGAGGTTCGTGCGGCCGGCCAGCAGGTCGCTCATGTGGACGTCGTAGGTGTCGAAGCCGGCCTTGTCCATCGCGTAGGCCATTTCGATCTGCGAGTTCACGCCTTGCTCGCGCAGGATCGCCATGCGCGGTCGGGCTCCCGTGGCGATGAACGGGGCGGCCACGTCTTGCGCAATGTCGAACGTGAGCTTGGGCGAGATGCCCGGGTCTTCGGCGTCGAGGATGCGGTCGTACTCGCTCTGCGTGCACTCGGGGTTGTCGCGCAGGCTGGCGATGCGCCAGGAGACGTCCGTCCAGGTGCGTTGCAATTCGATGCGCGACGCGCTGAACACCTTCTTGGCGTCGCGCCAGATTTCGATATGGTCGTTGGCGTTGGGCGCGCCGATCACGTGGCTGCAGCCAGCCAGGCCGTGCTCGCGCAGCACTGCGAACACAGCGTCGCGCTGCGCCAGCGGCACTTGAATGACGGCGCCGAGTTCTTCGGCAAACAGCGCGCGCAGCGTCAGGTCGGCACGGCGGCCGGAGACTTGCTGCGCCCAGTTCTTGGCGTCGCCGTAGTCGGATTCATGCGCGCCGTCGAGCGTGAGCATGTCGACATTGATCGACACACCGCAGTGTCCGGCAAAGGCCATTTCGCAGACGGTCGCCCACAGACCGCCGTCCGAGCGGTCGTGATACGCCAGCAGCGAACCGCTCGCGTTCAGTTGCTGGATGGCGGCGAAGAAGCGCTTGAGGTCTTCGGCGTCGTCCACGTCGGGCACGCTGTTGCCGATCTGCTCCGTGACCTGCGCCAGGATGCTGCCGCCCATGCGGTTCTTGCCGCGGCCCAGGTCGATCAGGATCAGCGTGGTGTCGGCCGGTGCATTGACCGATTCGACCTGCTTGAGCTGCGGCGTGAGGGTCTTGCGCACGTCCGTCACCGGCGCGAACGCCGAGACGATGAGCGACACCGGCGCGACGACTTCCTTCGCGCGAGTTTTCCCACCCTCCTCGTCTTCCCACTTGGTCCGCATCGACAGCGAATCCTTGCCCACCGGAATGCTGATGCCCAGTGCGGGGCACAGTTCCATGCCGACGGCCTTGACGGTGTCGTACAGGCGGGCGTCCTCGCCATTCACGCCGCACGCGGCCATCCAATTGGCCGACAGCTTGAGTTGCGTGAGCGAGTCGATCGGCGCGGCGGCGATGTTCGTGATGGACTCGCCGATGGCCATGCGGCCCGATGCGGGCGCGTTGATGACGGCCAGCGGGGTGCGCTCGCCCATCGTCATGGCCTCGCCGGCGTAGCCCTTGAAGTCGAGCGTGGTGACGGCCACGTCGGCCACGGGCACCTGCCAGGGGCCGACCATCTGGTCGCGCGTGTTCAGGCCGCCAACGGTGCGATCGCCAATGGTGATCAGGAACGACTTGCTGGCAACGGTCGGGTGGCGCAGCACGTCGCGTGCGACGACTTCCAGGTCCAGGCCGGTGACATCGACTTCCGGCAGTTCCTGCGCGATGCGGCGCACGTCGCGGTGCATGCGCGGCGGCTTGCCGAGCAGCACGTCCATCGGCATGTTGACCGGGAAGTGCTCGGGGACGTCGGCCGCGGTGTCGCTGTCGACCACTTGCAGTTGCTGTTCATCGGTGGCGAAACCGACTACCGAGAACGGCGCGCGCTCGCGCTCGCACATGGCCTGGAAGCGCGGGAAATCGCCCGGGGCAATCGCCAGCGTGTAGCGCTCTTGCGATTCGTTGCACCAGATTTCCGCCGGGGAGAGCCCCGACTCTTCCAGATGCACCTGGCGCAGGTCGAAGCGCGCGCCCTTCTCGGCGCCGTCCACGATTTCCGGGAAGGCGTTGGAGATGCCGCCCGCGCCCACGTCGTGGATCGACAGGATCGGGTTGTCTTCGCCGAGCGCCCAGCACGCGTTGATGACTTCCTGCGCGCGGCGCTGCATTTCGGGGTTGCCGCGCTGGACGGAGTCGAAGTCCAGGTCAGCGGTATTGGTGCCGGTGGCCATCGAGCTGGCAGCGCCGCCGCCCATGCCGATGCGCATGCCGGGGCCGCCCAGCTGGATCAGCAGCGTACCGGCAGGCAGGCCGTGTTTGTGCGTGTGGCCGGCGTCGATATTGCCGATGCCGCCGGCGATCATGATCGGCTTGTGATAGCCGCGCACGGTGCCGCCCACGTTCTGCTCGTAGACGCGGAAGTAGCCGCCCAGATTGGGCCGGCCAAATTCGTTGTTGAACGCAGCGCCGCCGATCGGGCCTTCGATCATGATCTGCAGCGGCGAGGCGATGCGATCCGGCTTGCCGACGGGGCCCGGTGCGGCTTCATTCGGGTTGCGGTGTGCCACGGGCTGGGCCGTGTCGCGCGCGTTCTCCCACGATTGCACGGCTTCCGGCAGCAACAGGTTCGACACGGTGAAGCCGGTCAGGCCCGCCTTGGGCTTGGCGCCGCGCCCGGTTGCGCCTTCGTCGCGAATTTCACCACCCGCGCCCGTTGACGCACCCGGGAACGGCGAGATGGCCGTCGGGTGGTTGTGCGTCTCGACCTTCATCAGCGTGTGCGTGAGCGCTTCGCGGCGACCGTATTGCGGCGCGCCCGTCTCGCCTTCCGTGCCCGCATGCGGGAACCAGCGCTCGGCCATGCCACCTTCCATTACGGCGGCGTTGTCCGAATACGCGACGATCGTGCCCTGCGGCGCGAGTTGGTGCGTATTGCGGATCATCGCGAAGAGCGACTTGTCCTGCGTCTGGCCGTCGATGGTCCAGTCGGCGTTGAAGATCTTGTGACGGCAGTGCTCGCTGTTGGCCTGCGCGAACATCATCAACTCGACGTCGGTCGGGTTGCGTTGGAGCTTGCGGTAGGCGTCGACCAGGTAGTCGATTTCATCGTCGGACAGGGCCAGGCCCATCTCGACGTTGGCCGCTTGCAGTGCGCGCTGGCCGGCGGCGACGTCTCCGCTGCCCAGATCAACGAAACGCAGCGCCTTGGCGGGCAGCACGTCGAACAGGCCGTAACCGGCTTCGCGCGAGTCGATCACGGTTTCCGTCATGCGGTCGTGCAGATGTTCGGCCACGGCGGCGCGGGTGGCGTCGTCCAGGTGCTTGGCAGCACCGGTCAGGCTGCGGATGAGGCCCTTCTTGCACGTGACGGTGAACTCCACGCCGCGCTCGATGCGGTGGATTTGCGGCAGCGCGCAGTGGCGGGCGATTTCGGTCGCCTTGCTGGCCCACGGCGAGATCGTGCCGAAGCGCGGGATGACCACAAAGCGGTCGCCCTCGACATCGGCCGGGGCGGGCGAACCGTAGGTCAGCAGCGCTTGCACACGGGCAGACTCATCGGCCGACAGCGGCGTGTCGGCGGCCACGAAATGCAGGTATTGGGCACTGACGGCATCGATGTCCGGATCGATACGCTTGAGGGTGGAAAGCAGGCGTTGCTGGCGGAAGGCGGACAGCGCGAGAGCGCCGGGAAAGCACGAGAAATGCGCCATGGTGGGCAAGGCAGGCAGTAGCTGGAAGGAGGGGTTTCCCGGCGTGCGCGGGAAAACCGCTATTGTACCTTGCCCGGCCCGTCTTACCGACCCTCAAATCGGCCGGAAATACGCCCGCCTCGGCCGGAACTGACCGAAAACGCCCGTTTTACAGCGACGTGGCGGACCGTGCCGCCTGCTCGTACAGGCCCGTCAGCACGCGCAGCAGGCGCGCCAGCTCGCCAATCTCGGCATTTTCCTCGCCGCCGGGCGAAATATTGCTGGTCAGGCACTGTTCGCGGATCTCGCGGTAGCGGGCGCAGGCCTTTTCGCCGGCCGCGGTGGTGGTGTAAGTGACTTCCTTGCCGTTGCGCGTGCCTTCCACCAGATCCATCCCCTGCAGCTTCTTGAGGGAATACGTAACGAGGTGGGTGTCTTCCACGTTCAGCACGAAGCAGATGTCGGCCAGGCGCTTGGCGCGGCCGCGGTGGTTGACGTGGTGTACTACCAGCACATCGAGGAAGGTCAGGTCGCGCACGCCCGCGGCGGCCATGCAGCGCACGCACCAGCGGTTGTAGGCGTTGTAGGCGGTGTTGAGCGCGAACTCGAACTCCGACAGCTCCGGGCTGCGTGCCGACACCAGGTGTGACGAAGACACGATCGGGCCGCCCTTCCCTGCGTCCTCATTGGCTGCGGATTGCGGCAGATCAGCTTTCGGGGTGGTCGGCGATTTGGACATTGCAACGGGCTGGGAAAGGACCGGAAACGCGGGCTATTGTAAGAGAATAGATCGTCATGTCTGCACTGTTGAAAGCGTAGTTGCCATGTCCTCACACCCTACCTGGCGCGAAATCCTGATCGACGGCGCCCTGGCCGCGCACCACGGCGCCGACTTGCTCTTCGGCACGGCCGGCATCCGCGCGCTGGAAGCGGCTGCGTACCGATCCCTCGAACCCTTCACCCTGATGGCGCGGGCCGGCGAAGGCGCCGCCGATTGGCTACAGACGCGCGCGCCACATGGGCACGTGCTGGTCGTTGCCGGCCCAGGCAACAACGGTGGTGATGCACTGGTTGCGGCGACGGTGCTGCATCTGGCCGGCCGCGCCGTCACCGTGTGGCTTGCGGCAGACCCTGCCAAGCTACCCGACGACGCGCGCCGCGCCTGGACAGAGGCTTGTGCGGCCAATGTCCCCATCGAACATCTGCACGCTGCAGCTTCGGTGCCGGCTGCCACCGCCGCCATCGTGGACGGGCTGTTTGGCGTCGGGCTCGCCCGGCCGCTGACAGGGTTGTATGCGGCGCTGGTCGAGACCCTCAACGCCAGCAGCTTGCCGGTGTATGCGCTGGACATTCCCTCGGGGCTGAACGGCGATACGGGCCAGCCTCCCGGCCCAACTTCGCCCATCATCCAGGCGCGCGCCACCATCACGTTCCTCGCCGTCAAACCGGGCTTGCTGACGGGCGAAGGCCGCGATGCCGCCGGGGACATTGCGCTGGCCGACCTGCAAGCCGCGCAGGCCGCTTATGACGGGGTGATTGAAGCCGACGCATTCGTGAACACGCCGTCACGCTGGCTCGCGCACGTGCCCCGCCGGCGGCATAACGGCCACAAGGGCACGTACGGCAGTACGGCAATCGTGGGCGGTGCGGCCGGCATGGTCGGCGCGCCGCTGCTGTCGGCGCGCGGAGCGCTCCATCTGGGCGCGGGCAAGGTGCACGTTGTCTCGCTTGCCACCGATGCACCCCGTGTCGACCCCGCGCAACCGGAATTGATGCTGCACACCTGGGGCACCCTCGATCTGGGCGACATGCAGGCGCTGGCCGTGGGTCCCGGCATGGGTAGCGGCAAGGAATCGGAAGTCGCGCTCGAGCATCTGCTGGACCGCATGCTGTCGGCGCGCACGCCCGCCGTGTTTGACGCCGATGCACTCAACCTCTTTGCGAAAACGCCCGCCTTGCTGGCGCGCCTCACGCAACTGGCGGGAAGCGGCGTGCCGCTGGTGCTGACGCCGCATCCGCTGGAAGCCGCGCGCCTGTTGCATACCGATGCACGCACCGTGCAGCACGATCGATTGGCCGCCGCCAAGGCGCTTGTCAATCGCACGGGTACGGTGGTCGTGCTCAAGGGCTCGGGCACGGTCATCGCGGCGCCTGGCATCGCGCCGGCCATCAACCCAACCGGCAACGGGGGGCTCGCAACCGGCGGCACGGGCGACGTGCTGACCGGCATGATCGGCGCCCTGCTTGCGCAGGGCATGGGTGCGCGCGAAGCCGCACACGCGGCGGTATGGCTGCATGGCCGTGCAGCCGACGATCTTGTCCTGGCGGGCATCGGCCCCATCGGCCTGCACGCAAGCGAGCTTTGCGCGCCGGCACGGCGCGCACTCAACGCCCTGCTGGCGTCGGACGTTCGCCGATAGAAAGGCGTCATACAGCGCCGTTATACTGCGCATTCGTTTTCCTGCATCAACCTCACGTCACATCACGCCGTATGCCCACAGCCCTACCCGCCTGGCAGTCCCTGACGCAACATGCAGAATCGATCCGCGCGACCCATATGCGCGACTGGTTTGCCGCGCCGGACGCCGAGGAACGGGTACGCGCCTTCACGCTGGAAGCCGCGGGCCTGACGGTCGACTACTCAAAAAACCGCATCACCCCCGACACGCTCAACCTGCTGCTGCAACTCGCCGACGAAGCCGGCGTGCTGACGCTGCGCGACGCCATGCTGCGCGGCGACCGCATCAACAACACCGAGCACCGCTCCGTCCTGCACTTGGCCCTGCGCGGACAAGCTGAAGACGATTATCGTGCCGACGGCGAGCCCGTCATGCCCGAAGTGCTACGCGTGCGCGCCCAGATGCACGACTTCGCCAACCGCGTGCATAGCGGCGCATGGACAGGCCACACCGGGCGGCGCATTACGGACGTGGTGAACATCGGCATCGGCGGGTCGGACCTCGGCCCGCGCATGGTGTGCCGTGCGCTGGACCATCTGGCCGTACCACAGGTACGCGTGCATTTCGTCTCCAACGTCGACGGCACGGACTTGGCCGAAACGCTCGACCACCTGAACCCGGACACCACGCTCGCCATCGTCTGCTCCAAGACGTTCACCACGCTGGAAACGATGGCTAACGCACACAGCATGCGGAGCTGGTTTGTCGACCACGGCGTGACAGAAGACCAGCTCAAGCACCACTTCGTCGCCGTCTCCACCAACCGCGAGGCTGTCGTCCAGTTCGGCATCGACCCGGACAACATGTTCACGTTCTGGGATTGGGTCGGCGGGCGTTTCTCGCTGTGGTCGGCAGTGGGCCTGTCGATCGTCCTTGCCATCGGGCCGCAGCAGTTTGAAGCGATGCTCGACGGTGCGCGCGCAATGGACCGCCACTTCGCCACGGCAGCGCCGCGCGAAAACCTGCCGCTCATTCTTGGGATGCTGTCGGTCTGGTATCGCAGCTTCTTCGGCGCGGCGAGCGCCTGTACCGTGCCCTACTGTGCACCGCTGGAGTTGCTGACCGACTTCATGCAACAACTGGAGATGGAGAGCAACGGCAAATCTGTCCAGCGCACCGGGGCGGCCATCGATACCGACACCGGCCCCATCGTCTGGGGCACAGCAGGCACCAATGGACAGCATGCGTATTTCCAGTTGATCCACCAAGGCTCGCAGATCGTGCCGGTGGATTTCATCACCACGCTGGAGCCCGTGCGCAGCCTGCCCGGCCATCACGCCAAGCTGCTCGCCAATTGCTTCGCGCAGGGCGAGGCGCTGCTGCTTGGCCGCACCGCCGATGAAGTGCGCGCGGGCGGCGTCACCGACGAAGCACTGGTGCCGCACATGGTGTTCGAGGGCAATCGCCCGAGCACGACCATCCTGATGGAACGGCTCGACGCTGCGTCATTCGGCGCGCTCATTGCCTGCGCCGAGCACCGTACCTTTGTGCAAGGCGCAGTGTGGAACATCAACTCGTTCGATCAATGGGGCGTGGAGCTTGGCAAGAAACTCGCCAAGCCCATCCAGGCAGAGCTGGAAGGTGCCCCCGCCTCTGTGGCGCATGATGCATCGACGGCAGCGTTGATCCGCCGCGCCAAAGCCGCACTCTGACGCAAACGTTCAGAGTTCGGTGACGATCTCGTCGCCGATCAGATGCCCCACTTCGATGGTGAGAATACGGCTGCAACGCGCCGCGACGGAGCGGTCGTGCGTCACCAGTACCAGCGTGGAACCGGCGCTGCGGTTGAGTTCAAACATCAGCGCGATAACGGCCTCGCCCGTGGCGGTGTCGAGACTGCCGGTCGGCTCATCGGCAAAGAGAATGTCGGGCTCCGTCACAAACGCGCGTGCCAAGGCCACGCGCTGCTGCTCGCCACCCGACAGCGTCTTTGGATAATGCGACAGCCGTGCGCCCAGGCCAACGCGCTCCAGCAGAACCGTGGCGCGACGGCGCATCTCGGCGGAACTCACATCGCCCTGCAATTCGAGCGGCAACATCACGTTCTCGAGCGCTGTCAAATGCGGCAACAACTGGAACGATTGGAAGACAAAGCCAACGTGGCTGCCGCGCACGGCCGCACGGCCATCTTCATCCAATTTGAACAGGTCATGACCCAGCAGCTTGACCGAACCCGATGTCGGCAAGTCCAGGCCTGCGAGCAAACCAAGCAGCGTCGATTTGCCCGAGCCCGAAGCGCCAACGATGGCCAGCGTCTCGCCCGTTTCCACACGGAAAGCAACATCGCTCAGAATAGGCAACTCACCGGTGGCATCGCGCACAGTCTTGTGCAGCGAATCGACTTCAATCACCCAGGTAGCGGAAGACGACATGATTGGACTGGTAGGTAGTAGAAGACGCAGCGTGAAGTTACTCGTAGCAGCGCTTGGCTGCGCGGTGTTCGGCATGCTGCCGCTCGCACAGACGGCGGCAGCACAAAGCGCGCCGGCATCGCATCGCGTGGTGGTGCTGGGTGACAGTCTGTCGGCGGGATACGGCCTTGCGCAAGGCACAGGCTGGGTCGCCTTGCTCGACAAGCGCCTCAAAGAACGGAAGCCCGATTATAGCGTCGCCAATGCCAGCATCAGCGGCGACACCACTGCCGGCGGCCGCTCGCGCCTGCCCGCCGTGCTGGCACGCGAAAAACCCGCAGTCGTGATTCTCGAACTTGGCGGCAACGATGCACTGCGCGGCCTCTCGCTGGCCTCCAGCGAGGCCAACATGAAGGCGATGATCGAAGCCTCGCAAGCGGCGGGCGCGAAGGTGCTGCTGGTGGGCATGCGCATCCCGCCCAACTACGGCCCCGATTACAGCGAACGCTTCTTCGCCATGTTCGGCAAGCTGGCGCAACAGTACAAATTGCCACTGGTGCCATTTCTGCTCGAAGGCGTTGCGCAACGGCCAGACTGGTTCCAGGAAGATCGCATCCACCCCATTGCCGCAGCGCAGCCGACGATGCTGGATAACGTATGGCCCAAACTGGAACCTCTTCTCAAGGCGCGGGTCGGAAGATGACGATTCCGCCGCGCCGCGGATTCCTGACTCGGGCACGGCGGCTACATCTCACACGGGCGAACACCATGAAGCTTCTGGCAAACGGGCTGCGTGCAGCACGCGACAACAAGCGGTTCCTGGTCGGCATGTCGTTGCTCTTTGCCTTCCGCGCCTGCATTGCAGACTGGGCGATCGTGCCCAGCGGTTCAATGAACCCCACCCTCATCGAGGGCGACTACATTCTGATGAACCGGTTGGCTTACGGTATGCGTGTACCGGCCACCACCATCTGGCTCAAGCGCGGCAGCGAGCCCCGACGGGGTGATGTCGTTGTCTTCGCCTCGCCCGAAGACGGCACGAAGCTGGTCAAGCGATTGATCGGTCTGCCTGGCGATGTGGTTGAAATGCGCGGCGAAGCGCTCTACATCAATCACCGGCGCATCACCTATACCGCGTTGCCAGACGTGGCACCCGGCACGCTGCCCCAAGCGACAGCAACGCTGCCGCACGAACTCTGGTCCGAGGCGTTGCCCGGCCGCGAGCACACCGTGATGGTCTTGCCGGAAGTCCGTGCATTGCGCAGCTTCGGCCCCATCTCGGTCCCGCAAGACCACTACCTTATGCTGGGCGACAACCGCGACAACAGCCGAGACTCGCGTTATTTCGGCCTCGTACCGCGCAAGAACCTGATCGCCCGCGCTTCACACGTTGCACTATCGTTCGACCCAGACCACTGGTACATGCCGCGCCTCGCGCGCATCGGCAAGCCGTTAGACTAGCCCCCCCAAAGAAATACGCAAATAAAAAGCCCCCTCGTTTCGGAGGGGGCTTTTTTCGTCAGGCTAACTGCAACGCGCAGTATCAATCCTCTGCCGTGTTGGCAGGTTTGCTGGTGTCAACCACGTTGCTGTTGATCTTCACCTTCGAACGCGCCTTCAGTGCTTCGTAGTAGGCATTGAACTCGGTCTGACCAGCGGCCTGCGCCAGTTGCTGTGCATCGGCAGCACGGCGCGCCTCATCCACATTGGCCGGCGGCAGCACCTTGTTGATGCGATACAGCGCGTAGCCCTGAGCGCCCAGGTCGACGCCGATGGTGGCCGGCAGCTTGGTCGCATCAGCGCGCAGGATGGCCGTCAGTGCAACCGGCGGCGTGCCTTGCGCTTGCTGGCGTGAGATCGTCTGCGCGGCACTGAAGCCATCAGCACTGTTGCTCTGCTTCACGGCGGCCAGCTTCTCTTCGCCCGCCTTCTTGGCCAGCGCGGCAGCTTGCTCGGCGATCACCTTGGCCTTGACCTGCTCACGCACGTCGGCCAGCTTCTTGACCGTGGCCGGGCGATACTCCGCCACACGCGCTGCCACCAGCGTGGTCGGGCCCACCTGGATGGCGGCCGTATTGCGGTGATTTTTGATCACGTCGTCGGCAAACAGGGCCTTGACCACCTTGTCGTTACCGATGGGGCTGCCGGACTGCGCCGGGCTCGGCGTGCGGGTCACGTTGTCGGCCGTCTGAATCTGCAGCTTGAGCTTGTCAGCCACCGGCTTCAGACTGTCGGACTGGTCTTCCACCGTGTTGGAGAACGCGTCAGCCAGCTCCGAATACTTCTTGTTGGCGAGTTGCGTACGCAGTTCGCGCTCAAGCTCCGGCTTGACGGCTTCCAACGGCTGCACGCCGCCGCCCTTCACTTCTTCCAGCTTGATGATGTGGAAACCGAAATCGCTTTGGACCACGTCGCTGATGTCACCCGGCTGCTTGAGGGCAAACAGCGCGTTCTCGAACGGCGGCACGGTCGCGCCCTTGCCGAGGAAACCCAGCTCACCGCCCTGCGCAGCCGAACCCGGATCGCCCGAGTACTTCTTGGCCAGCTCGGCAAAGCTCGCGGGGCTCTTGCGCACTTCGGCAAGCACTTCTTCGGCCTTCTTCTTGGCGGCCTCCTTGTCGGCCGGCTTGGCGTTGTCCGGCAGCTTGATCAGGATGTGCGCGGCGCGGCGTTCTTCCTGCGTCTTGAAGCGCGCAGCGTTCTGGTCGTAGTACTCCTTGATCTGCTCAGGCGTGACCGGAATCTGCTTCATCATGTCTTCGCCCGAGAACACGACGTACTCGGCCTTGACTTGCTCCGGCACAGAGAACTCCGCCTGGTGCGCGTCGTAATACGCTTGAATCGCCTTGTCGTCTGCATTGACCTTTGCAGCGTAGTCGGCCGGCTTGAACAGCAGCGCCTGCACTTCGCGTTGCTGATCGCGTGCCTGGATCAGGCGGTCGACCAGCGACTTCGGCACGAACGCCGACGACACGATCGATTGCGGAATCTGTTGCTGCGAAAGTTCGAAGCGCAGATTGCCCTCCAATTGCTCGGGCGTCATGTTCTGCGCAGACAGCAGTCGTACGTAGGCTTCCTGATCGAAGGAACCATCCGGCTTGCGCAGCGCTGCCACGGCCGGAATCTGCAGGATCGTGTCGCGAATCTTCTCGTTCGAGATCGTCAGGTTCGCGCGCACGACTTCATTGGCCAGCACGCGTTGCTGGATGATGCCGTCGAGCACGTCGCGGCGCATCTGCGGACCTTCGAACTGGCGCGGATCATATTGCGCACCCAGCATCTGGCGCAGACGCTCCGTCTGCTCGCGCACGCGCGCGTCGACTTCGTTGGTGGAGATGACCTTGCCGTCTACCTTGGCGGCGTCATGCGAGCTGTCCATGAAGCTCGAATAGCTCTGCACACCGAAGAACACAAACGACGGGAACACCAGAATCAGCAGCACCAGAAACATCAAGCGCCGATGCGTACGTACGAAATCAAGCATGCTGGACCGGAGGTGAATGGAAGATGGAAAATCCGACGATTCTATCAGGTGCCGCCGACATTCCGGACAATCACGGCACAGCGCGCAAGCAGGACCTGCAACGCATTCGCCGCTGAAAAGACAAAGGCCCGAACGCATCGGGCCTTTGTACAGGAATCTGGCGGAGCGGACGGGACTCGAACCCGCGACCCCCGGCGTGACAGGCCGGTATTCTAACCGACTGAACTACCGCTCCAGATTGGGTCGGACCACCCGACGCGTGAGCGGCAATACGAACGATGGTGGGTGCTGAGAGGCTCGAACTCCCGACCCGCGCCTTGTAAGGGCGCTGCTCTACCAACTGAGCTAAGCACCCGTTCGTACTGCCGGCGTGAGCCGGACTGTCCGGCGCCCGTGTTGTCACCCACGAGCACCAAAGCCCGCTAGTTTAGCGCATCTTTTAGCGCTTTGCCAGGTTTGAATTTCGCAACTTTACCGCCTTCGATCGTGATGGCCGCCCCCGTGCGCGGGTTGCGCCCATTCCGCGAAGATCGCTTGCCGACCAGGAACGTGCCGAAGCCGACCAGCGTGACTGACCCGCCCTCGCACAACGCATCTTTGATACCGTCGATCAGCGCGTCGATGGCGCGCCCCGCGGCGGCTTTTGACATGTCAGTTTGCGTCGCCACATGGTCGATGAGATCTGTTTTGTTCATCGCGCCACCTCCCCGAACACCCGCTTAGTGTGGATTCATTAAAGTGGCCGTCAATCGACGTGTCAAGGCGAAGAACTGCGTGCCGCAAGTCGCAGCCTGCGCAAAGAAAAAGGGCCCGAACATGTCGGGCCCTTCTTCAACCTTGGCAGGCTACGGTGTCAGTGATGCACCATTTCCTGCGACTTGCCGTCGTCGCCCTTGGCGGGTGCCGGCTTGGCTTCTTCTTCCGGCAGCGGCTCCGGCTTGCGTACCAGCGCGAGTTCCAACACCTTGTCGATCCAGCGTACCGGCTGAATCTCGATGCTGTTCTTCACGTTGTCCGGAATGTCCGCCAAGTCTTTGACATTCTCTTCCGGAATCAGCGCCAGCTTGATGCCACCGCGGTGTGCCGCCAACAGCTTTTCCTTCAAGCCACCGATCGGCAGCACTTCGCCGCGCAGGGTGATTTCGCCAGTCATCGCCACGTCAGCGCGCACCGGAATACCGGTCAGCACCGACACCAGCGCCGTCGTCATCGCAATACCCGCCGACGGACCGTCCTTGGGCGTCGCGCCTTCGGGCACGTGGATGTGGATGTCGCGCTTCTCGAACATCTCATCCTTGATACCCAGGCGAGCCGAACGCGAACGCACCACCGAGCGCGCAGCCTCAACCGACTCCTTCATCACGTCGCCCAACGAACCCGTGCGGGTGATGTTGCCCTTGCCCGGCATCACCGCAGCTTCGATGGTCAGCAGATCGCCGCCCACTTCGGTCCATGCCAAACCGGTCACCTGGCCCACCTGGTCTTCCTTGCCGGCCAGACCAAAGTCGAATCGACGCACGCCGAGGAATTTGTCCAGATTGTCCGAATCGACCTTCACGGACGTACCGCCTTCCTTCTTCAGCAGCAGCTGCTTGACGACCTTGCGGCAGATCTTCGAGACCTCGCGTTCCAGCGAACGCACACCAGCTTCCCGCGTGTAGTAGCGGATGATGTCGCGCAGCGCGGCTTCGGTCACCTCGATCTCGCCTTCCTTCAGACCATTGTTCTTGATCTGCTTGGGCAGCAAGTAGCGGCGGGCAATATTGACCTTTTCGTCTTCCGTGTAGCCCGACAGGCGAATCACTTCCATCCGGTCGAGCAGCGGTGCCGGAATGTTCAGCGAGTTCGACGTCGCCACGAACATCACGTCCGACAGGTCGAAGTCCACCTCGATGTAGTGGTCCTGGAACGTGTGGTTCTGTTCCGGGTCCAGCACTTCGAGCAGGGCCGACGACGGATCGCCGCGGAAATCCGCGCCCATCTTGTCGATCTCGTCGAGCAGGAACAGCGGATTGCGCACGCCCACCTTCGTCAGGCTCTGCAGGATCTTGCCCGGCATCGACCCGATGTACGTACGGCGATGACCGCGAATCTCGGCCTCGTCACGCACGCCGCCCAGCGCCATGCGCACGAACTTGCGGTTCGTGGCACGCGCCACGGACTGCCCGAGCGAGGTCTTACCAACACCCGGCGGCCCAACGAGGCACAGAATCGGCGCCTTCAGCTTGTCGACGCGCTGCTGCACCGCGAGGTATTCAAGGATGCGTTCCTTGACCTTTTCCAGACCATAGTGATCCTGGTCGAGCACCTGCTCCGCATTCGACAGGTCGTTGTTGACCTTGCTCTTCTTGCGCCACGGCAGACCCACCAACGTGTCGATGTAGTTGCGCACGACCGTTGCCTCGGCCGACATCGGCGACATCAGCTTGAGCTTCTTGAACTCGGACTCGGCCTTCTTCTTGGCCTCCTTCGGCATGCGGGCGGCCTTGATCTTCTTGTCCAGCTCCTCGAGATCGGCGCCCTCTTCGCCTTCGCCCAGTTCCTTCTGGATGGCCTTGACCTGCTCGTTCAGGTAGTACTCGCGCTGGCTCTTCTCCATCTGGCGCTTGACGCGGCCGCGGATGCGCTTTTCCACCTGCAGGATGTCGATCTCACCTTCAAGTTGCGACAGCAGGCTCTCCAGACGTTCGGTCACGTTGAACATCTCGAGAATCTTCTGCTTCTGCTCGAGCTTGATCGGCAGATGCGCGGCGATGGTGTCGGCCAGACGACCCGGCTCATCGATGCCCGACAGCGAAGTCAGGATCTCCGGCGGGATCTTCTTGTTCAGCTTCACGTACTGATCGAACTGCGACACGATGGCGCGACGCAGCGCCTCGGTCTCCGCCGATTCAGTGGGTTCCGGGCCGACGGGCACGGCTTCGCAGAAAAAGTGCGATTCGTCGTCGGTGACGGACAGAATGTTGGCGCGCTGCGTGCCCTCGACCAGCACCTTCACGGTGCCGTCCGGCAGCTTCAGCATCTGCAAAATATTGGCGATACAGCCGACCTCGTAGAGATCCTTGTCGGTCGGCTCGTCCTTGGCGGCAGTCTTTTGCGCCACGAGCATGATGCTCTTGCCCGCCTCCATCGCAGCTTCCAGCGCCTTGATGGATTTGGGGCGCCCCACGAACAGCGGAATCACCATGTGCGGAAACACCACCACGTCACGCAGCGGCAACAGCGGCAGGCGAATCTGCTCAGCGGGTAAAAGTTGGGTTCCGGACATTATTTTCCCCAGAAAGTCATGTAAGGGCTAAATTGGGCACAGCGACGGTTTTACAAGACCGCTGCTGCAAGTCGCATGCCGACCCGGTTTCCCGAAGCAAAAAAAGCCGCTCGCGAGCGAACGGCTTCCTGCATGGGACGCATACGGCGCATCCCGGCCGGGCATTCGCGTCAGTTGGAACCTGCAACCTTGGGTTGCTCTTCGTAAATCAGCAAGGGCTTGCCGTCGTCGGAGATCGTATTTTCATCGATCACCACCTTCTGCACACCCTTGTGGTTGGGGAGGTCATACATCACATCCATCAAAGCGTGCTCGACAATGGAGCGCAGACCGCGCGCCCCCGTCTTGCGCTTGATCGCCTTGCGGGCGATTGCCGTCAGCGCGCTCGGACGGATTTCCAGCTCCACCCCTTCCATTGCCAGCAGTTTCTGGTACTGCTTGACGATTGCGTTCTTGGGCTCAACCAGGATTTCCATCAAGGCAGCCTCGTCGAGCTTGGCCAGCGTCGCCACCACGGGCAGGCGGCCGATCAACTCGGGAATCAGACCAAACTTGATGAGATCTTCCGGCTCCACTTGCGGCAGCACTTCGCTGACGTCACGCTCTTCCTTGCTCTGCACCTCTGCACCAAAACCAATGCCGGTTTTGTCAGAGCGCTGCATGATGATCTTTTCCAGACCATCGAACGCGCCACCGCAGATGAACAGGATGTTGGTCGTGTCGACCTGCAGGAAGTCCTGGTTCGGATGTTTGCGACCACCTTGCGGCGGCACCGACGCCATCGTTCCTTCGACCAGTTTAAGCAAAGCTTGCTGCACGCCTTCCCCAGAAACGTCCCGGGTGATGGAAGGGTTGTCAGACTTGCGCGAAATCTTGTCGATCTCGTCGATGTAGACGATGCCGCGCTGGGCCTTATCCACCTCGTAATTGCAATTCTGCAGCAGCTTCTGGATGATGTTTTCGACATCCTCGCCCACGTAACCGGCTTCGGTCAGCGTGGTGGCGTCTGCGATGACGAACGGCACATTCAAGAGACGCGCCAGCGTTTGGGCAAGCAAGGTCTTGCCCGAGCCAGTCGGCCCGATGAGCAGGATGTTGCTCTTCGACAGCTCGACATCGTCCTTCTTGCCGAGGTGCTTCAAACGCTTGTAATGGTTGTAAACCGCGACCGCCAGGATCTTCTTGGCCTGCTCCTGACCGATCACATATTGGTCCAGGCTTTGGCGAATTTCATGCGGCGTGGGCAGATCGGACTTGACCGCCAGGCCACCTTCCTTTTCGGAGATGGCAGCTTCGTCCCGGATGATCTCGTTGCACAGGTCGATACATTCATCGCAGATGAAGACCGAGGGGCCGGCAATCAGTTTCTTGACCTCATGCTGGCTCTTGCCGCAGAACGAGCAATACAGCAACTTTTCGCCAGTCGAGCCTTTCTTGTCCGCCATAACGATTACCAGTAGTTCTTGGCAGCATCATACGCCAAATTATCTGGCGACGATCCGCAGGTGTTGTTCAAAGCAAAAACGAGGCGCGAAGCCTCGTTTTTGACACCGCTTGACATGTTTGGTGCGGTTAGCCGGTGTGCCGTAGAACGCACCGGCAACACCGTCTACCGCGCACATCGGCGCAGGATTTCGACACTTCAGCGCTTGGCGATGACCTGATCGATCAGACCGTACTCCTTGGCCTGCTCGCTGCTCATGAAGTTGTCGCGATCCGTGTCGCGGGCGATCTTGTCGACTGGCTGACCGGTCGCCTCCGAAAGCACCGTATTCAGACGCTCGCGCAGATACAGGATCTCGCGCGCCTGAATCTCGATGTCCGAGGCCTGGCCACGCGCACCGCCCAGCGGCTGGTGAATCATGATGCGCGAGTTCGGCAACGCCAGACGCTTGCCCTTCGCACCGGCTGCCAGCAGGAACGCGCCCATGCTTGCAGCCATGCCCATGCACAGCGTCGACACGTCTGGCTTGATGAACTGCATCGTGTCATACATCGCCAGACCGGACGATACCGAACCACCCGGCGAATTGATGTACAGCGAGATGTCCTTGTCTGGATTCTCGCTTTCCAGGAACAGCAACTGTGCCACCACCAGGTTGGCAGTCTGGTCGTTGACCTCGCCCACCATGAAGATCACTCGTTCCTTGAGCAGGCGCGAGTAGATGTCGTAGGCGCGCTCGCCGCGGCCCGACTGCTCGACCACCATCGGCACCAGACCGAGCCCCTGCGTCTCGAGCGCGGAAGCCTGGGTGCGGGCAAGCTGGTCGATCAGTTCATTGCGGATCATGCGGTTCTCCGGTGCTTATTTCGGAAACTCTATCGATCGAATCAGCCTTGCGCCGGCGTGGCGGTCAGCTCTTCGAACGACACAGCCTTGTCAGTGACCTTGGCCTTGTCGCACACAAAATTTACCACGTTGTTTTCGAGCACGTAGGCTTCCATCTCGGCCAGGCGCTGTTGGTCGCCGTAGTACCAGCGGATGACTTCCTTCGGATCTTCGTAGCTCTTGGCAAACTCTTCGATCTCGGCCTTGATCTGCTCCGGCTTGGCTTCCAGGCCGTTGGCCTTCACGACTTCCGCCAGCACCAGACCCAGCTTCACGCGGCGCTCGGCTTGTTGCGTGAACATCTCGGCCGGAATCGGCATGTTCTTGGCGTTCGGCATACCGCGCGATTCGAGGTCGCGACGGGCCATCTCGACCAGACGCTCTTGATCTTGCTCGACCAGCGACTTCGGCACGTCCAGCTCCGCGACCTTCAGCAGCGCTTCCATGACTTGGTCCTTGAGCAGCGCATGCGTACGGCGCTTGACTTCACGCTCGAGGTTTTCGCGGATGTCGGCGCGCATCTTGTCGAGGTTGCCGTCGGCGATGCCCAGCGATTGTGCGAAGGCTTCGTTGACTTCCGGCAGGTGTGCCCACTCGACTTGCTTGAGCGTGACGGTGAATTCAGCCGTCTTGCCGGCGACATCCTTGCCGTGGTAGTCCTCGGGGAACGCCAGCGGGAATTTCTTCGACTCGCCTTGCTTCAGGCCCAGCGTGGCTTGTTCGAACTCCGGCAGCATGCGGCCTTCGCCCAGCACGAAGCTGAAACCCTCGGCCTTGCCGCCAGCGAATTCCACGCCATCGATCGTGCCCACGAAATCGACCGTCACGCGGTCGCCGTCTTGCGCAACGGCTGCGCCGCCGTCACCGTGCTCGCCGGCTTCGCCGCGCGGGTGGTAGTGCACGCGTTGCTTGCGCAGGATGTCGAGGGTCTTGTCGATTTCGGCATCGGTGATTTCGGTCTTGGTGCGGGTCAGTTCCGCGCCGGCCAGATCGCCGAGCTTGACTTCCGGATACACCTCGAAGGTCGCGTCGAAGGCGACTTCGTCATCGGCCACGCCTTCGGTCTTCAGTTCGAAGCGCGGTTGGCCGGCGACCTTCACGCCTTGCTCGTTGGTGATGTCGAAGAACTGGCGGGCGGCCTTGTCATAGCGCACCTCGAACTCGACTTGTTGGCCATATTGCTTCTCGACCATCTTCATCGGGACCTTGCCCGGGCGGAAGCCGGACATCTTGACGGTCTTGGACAGACGCGCCAGACGGCTTTGCTTCTCTTGCTCCACTTCGGCCTTCGGGACAGCCAGGGTCACTTTGCGATCAAGCTTGCCGAGGTTTTCGATAGTCGACATGGTCGTAATTCCAGATTCAGAAGATGGTTACGTCGAACGGCGCAGCGCCAGCAGCAGCCGTGGTTGAAAGTTCTTGGTCTTGCCGGGCTTGCAGGAATGCGGCGCGAGGGCCGCTTGACTGCACAATGCGCGGCACAACGGGCGCGTTCAGGCTGGCAAACGCAAAACGCATATTATGGCATGGAACGTTCGCCAGCCCTGATTTTTTGGGTCGGAACGCTTGGAAAACCCTTCAAACAGCGCGTTGATCCCGCGTATCTGCGGGCTCATTTTCCGGGGGTGCGGCGCCCTGCTCTTGCATGCGCCCATGCTGCAATGCGCGCCGGATAAAGCGACCCGGGTCCAGCGCCGCGGCCAGATCCGATTCCAGCGGCAGCGGACCGCCGTCGATCTGGGCTGCCAGCAACTCCGCGCCCAGTACCGACCAAGTGAGGCCGCGCGAGCCATACGCAAGTGCGGCATACAGCCCGGCGAGGCGAGGCAGTTGCGCATGCGCACCGCGCAGACGAAAGCCGGGCGCCATGGCGGCAGCCTCATCCGCCAGCGGGCCAATCAATGGCAAGCGATTGGCGGAGACGCAACGCACACCGACATAGCCGTGCAGTTGTGCAGGGTCCAGCTTCGCCAGCGCGTCTGATTGCTGTGGCTGCAACCGGGCCAGTCGCCCGAGATTGGCCGCATGATCGGCAACGTGCTCGGCCAGATCGGATTCACCCGGTTGGAATGACGACCCCGTGCGTACCGTCTTCGCGCCCGGCTCGGCGGGCAGCAGGTAGCCATCGCCGCAAACAACGGCTTTCGGCCAAGCGGCACCCGTTTCCAGACTGGCGAACGGCACATCGGTGAGTTGACCGCGCACTGGCTTGAGCGACGCGGATTTAAGCGGTGCCAGACGTGCCGCGCCAAGACTGTTGGCGAGGATGACGACCGGCGCACTCGCAATCACATCGTCTTGGGCATCAAGAGCCTGCCATTGATCACCGTCTTTGCGCAGCGATTCAACGTGCGTGTTCCAGCGCGCGTTGATTGCAGCGCCGGCGGCGGCCAGGTTGGCCAGACAAACGTCGGGCGGTGCGACCCAGCCGGCTTGCGCAAACCACCAGCCGCCCTGCGGCACGCTGGCGCCGACGCGCCGGGCGGCTTCGTCCACATTGAGCCAATCGATGTAATCGCGGGGGTAGCCGAGGGCTTGCACGATGCGCTGCTGCTCAACGGCGTCGTCGGCATGTTCGGCGAGTTGGAGCACGCCGGTGGGTTGGAAACCAGTCGCGAAGCCGGCGCGATCGAGTGCGTCCCAATGGCGGCGTGCGAGCAGGTTGCCGGCGCGCGATAGGCGCGAGAGCACGCTGTCATCGATAGACACATGCGGATGCATGGCCGCAGCGCGATGCGCCGACGTGCCGCGCGCGGGGCCCTCGTTTGCATCGATGAGCGTGATGCGCCAGCCGCGCGACGCGAGCCGTTCCGCAACCGAGGAGCCCGCGAGCCCCGCGCCGATCACGATGGCGTGATGTTGGCTCCAAACTGGCGCTTCAGCCGGCCCACGCCGCGTGCGCCAATGTGTTGGAAACTGCGCCACGGTCATGTCGCGCTTGGTGCCGAAACCGGGCGCCTTGTGCGCCGCGAAGCCTGCCTCTTGCAAGCCGCGTCGCACGAAGCCTGCGGCGGTGTACGTGGCTAATGTCGCGCCGGCGCGAGCGACCCGCGCGAGCTGCTTGAACACGTGCGGCTGCCACAGATCGGGGTTCTTGGCAGGAGAGAAACCGTCGAGATAGAAAGCGTCGGCAGCGCACGACAGCTGCGGCAGTGTCTCCATCGCATCACCGAACAGCAGCGTGAGCGTGACGCGGCCACCTTCAAATGCCAGGCGATGCACACCGGGCACCGGCACAGGCCATGATTGGCGGAGCGTCTCAGCCAGCGGGGCCAGCGCGCCGCCTTTCGGATGCACGATCGACAAGCCTGCGCGATCGAACGGATGCTTCTCGATCGAGACGAAATCGAGCCGCGCACAACGCTGCGGGTCGTCGCGCCATGCAGCCCACGTGGCCAGGAAATTCAGGCCCTGGCCGAAGCCGGTTTCGACGATGGTGAAGGGGCGCTTGCCCTGCCATGCGCCCGGCAACCGGTTGCCGCCCAGGAAGACGTGATGCGCCTGTGCCAGACCGCCTTCAGCGCTGTGATAGACGTCGTCGTACTGGGCGGAGAATGGCGTGCCGTCCGATGTGAGCTGAGGCGTGGCGAGAACAAGGCCGCGTGGCATGAAACACCTTGGTAGGAAGCGGCGAATTGTAACGCCGCCCTTGCCTTGCGCCTTGATCTGAAGCAGTTGCTCCCCGTCACACGTCAGCGACGGGCAACGTGCCCATCACGCGCCGGTACCACGCGTGGAAGTGCTGCATGCCGTCTTCGAGCGGCGACTGGTACGGCCCCGTTTCCGACACACCGCGCGCCATCAGGGCCCGACGGCCGGCGTCCATGCGCTCGCCGATCTCGTCGTCTTCGATGCAGGTTTCCATGTAGGCGGCGCGCTGCGCTTCGACGAATTCACGCTCGAACGCGGCAATCTCTTCCGGGTAATAGAACTCGACCACGTTGACCGTATCTTGCGGCCCTTTCGGATACAGCGTGGAGAGCACCAGCACATGCGGATACAGCTCGATCATGTGGGTCGGGAAATACGTGACCCAGATCGCGCCAAAGTCGGGCGATGCACCGCATCGATAGTCCAGCAGCCGGTCATGCCACGCGCCGTAGATATCCGAGCCTGGTTGGCTGAGCGCCTGGTGGATGCCGACGCGCTGCATGCTGTACCAGTCGGCGAATTCCCATTCCAGGTTGTCGCATGTGACGAAATGGCCGAGGCCCGGGTGGAACGGCGCGACATGATAGTCCTCCAGATAGACCTCGATGAAGGTCTTCCAGTTGTAGTTGCACTGATGGACTTCCACGTGGTCGAGCACGTAGTCACCGAAGTCGAACTCGGGACGGGCGAACAGCGGCGCCATGTCGCGGGCCGGATCGCGCGGGCCTTCGAACAGCAAGCCATGGCAGTTGCGCAGTCGAAAGCGCTGCAGGTTCTTGCATGGCGTGCTGGTGAACTGTGGCGCACCAATCAGCTCGCCGCGATCGGTGTACGTCCAGCGGTGCAAGGGGCAGACGATATTTCCGCCGGCTGCGCGCAGGTTGCCTGTGGCATTGGCTGGGCCGGTTATCTTCCCAGTTTCACCGCCGAGAATCAGCGCTTGACGATGCCGGCAGACGTTGGACATCAACTCCACGCCGCCGGCGTTGCGCACGAGCACGCGGCCGCCTCCTTCGTGCGCGAGGCGACGCCAATCGCCAGACTCGGGCACAGCTTTTTCGTTGCCGACGTAGCACGCAGAATGCTTGAAGATGGTTTCGAGTTCGCACGCGAACAAGGCATCGTCGAAATACGCGGCGACGGGCAATTGGGTATGCGCTGGCATCACGTGCGCCAGGCGTCCAACATCAGTCATCGGAGAGTCTCCAACACGGAACGGCGAGCGGTTCGGCCCAGGCTAGAACCGCGTGCGCCGCATCAGGTATCGGGGGACCGGGCTCGCGCGAAAACGCTCAGGACGCCTCAACCCGAAGGCGGGCGATGCGTGCGTCCAGCGAGAGCTTCGGACACGTGCTGCACTTTTCTCCGTCGTGGCGGCGGAAATCGTGGCAGCAGACCTTGCGGTCGAGAGCGATCGCAGGCGTGCCGTCACGAGCCCGGTACGCAAAGAAGCCACAGCCACCAGCGATGCCAAGACTCGCGAGCCAGGCTTCGCCCGCAGATCCCATATCGGCATCGGACAACGACGCATGCGGACGCACCGCCATGAGCGCCCCGAGCACGCATTCGGCTTGCAGACGATCGGCGGCGCGATCGTGTAACGACACCAGGGGTTTCAGCGCGCGCCGCATTGCCGCGCAGAACATGCGCAGTTCAGCAGAAGCGACTTCCATCCGCACCGCGAACGTGCCATCGACTGGCACATGCGCAGGCAAATGCAGGCCACTCGGGAAGCCGTTCTTCACTGGCTGCGCAAGACCTGCCAACCTGGGCACCGGCGCATCCAGATGTGCAGCGATCACGCACAGATAGATCGGCTGCCAGATCGCCAAGCCCCAGCACCGTAGAGCGAGGTAATGCGCGCCGGCTTCCGGATAGGCGCGCGCCCAGTGATCGCATAGCGCCTGCAATGCAGCGTCGTCGCCCAGGCACAGTGCGCCGGCCGGCACTTCACCGCCCTGCTCGCCGCGCAAACTGGAGATGACGCGCCGCGCCGCCTCCCAGACATGCGTGAGATTCGGGGCAGGCGGTGGCCGCCAGGCTTGAGCCATGGCGAAGCCGGGGCCGATGGCGTCTTCTGCGAAGGCGCGCATGCCGTCCGTCATGCAGCCGCCTCCGCAGCTTCAGTCGCTGCCGCCGAACGGACCTGCGCCGCACGTCGGAACTTGGCGATCGGGTTGACCAGGTTGCCCGCCATCTTGAGGCTCGATGCAGGGTCGGCCAGATTCACCATCTGCACGTTGTTGCCAAGCTGCAGGCGGTTCAGGCACGAGTGCAGGAACTCGGGCACGAACATGTCGTAGTGCGCGTACTTGGCGGCGCGCTCTGGGTGGGCGTCTTGATAGTCGTACACGCAATCTGCCACCGCGCCCCAGAACTGATCTTCACTGCAGCAGCCGTTTTCCACCAGCACGTGGTTGATGTGGCGCAACACACCATCGAACACGTCGATGAAGATGCCGAGCAGCTTGAAGTTGTCCGGCACGTCCACGGCCAGGCGTTGTACCCGCTCGGGCAGCCATTCACGCGCCTTGATTTCAAGGATGGCGGACTCCTCCGCAATGTCTTTCATGATGGCCCGCACAGGTACGTGGTTGTCGATCACGAGGATGAGGTTCTCGCCATGCGGCATGAAGCTCAGGTCGTGCGCGTAGAAGCAATGCAGCAGCGGCGTCAGATACGCCTGCAGGTATTGGCGCACCCACGCCAGCGCCGGCAAGCCGGAACGCCGGATCAGCTCCGGCATCAACGCAACGCCGTCCTTGTCGACGTGCAGCAACGCGGCCATCGTCATAAGGCGTTCACCTGGCTGCAGGAGTTGCAGCGGATTCTCGCGCCACAGTGCGGAGAACATCTTCTTGTACGGCGTATCCGTTGGAATCGCCGCCTCGTAGTAGAAGTTGCGGAAGCCGATGGCAGCCACTTCCTGGAGGATGGTGAAGCCGTTCTCACGCAGGAACGCATCGCTCGACACCAGCCCCTTGATGAACTCGTTGATGGCCGGTGTGCCCGACATGTAGTACGGCGACAGCCCACGCATGAACCCCATGTTCAGGATCGACAGCGAGGTTTTCACATAGCGTTTGGTGCGATCGCTCGTGTTGAAGAACGTGCGAATCGATTGCTGCGCGATGTAGTGATCTGCGCTGTAGTCGAGGCAGATGATCTTGCGCTGCGCCACGTAGCCCGCGAATGCGATGGACAACTTGTTGAACCACTGCCAAGGATGTGCAGGCATGAAGTGGTAGTCGGCCGGATCGACGCCCTTGGCAGCGACTTGACGCGTGAAATCGTCAACCGTGTCCTGGCCCAG
Organism: Ralstonia psammae; assembly: GCF_958405935.1. Classification (NCBI taxonomy): domain Bacteria; kingdom Pseudomonadati; phylum Pseudomonadota; class Betaproteobacteria; order Burkholderiales; family Burkholderiaceae; genus Ralstonia; species Ralstonia psammae. The sequence goes on along the minus strand of NZ_CATZBU010000013.1, from coordinate 17,602 downwards.
TTCTTCGTTCAGCAGTTGTGCGTAATCCAGCGTGGAAAGCGTCGATGGTGTGGCGTGGTCTTTGTGTACCGCCAGCCAGATCGCGCGGATGTCGGCCCCTGCCTCTGGCGCATAGGCCTGGTAGTCGACGGCGTTGAAGCCCAGACGCCCGTTGTTGGCGACAAAGCCTGGGTGCCCTTCCATCATCGCGACTTCGATGGTCTGGAAGTCGGTGGCGTCGGCAAGTTGCGCGCTACTCGGCGCGTCGGCCTTCATGCGCTTATAGGCGCTGCCGAAGAGCGTGCTGCTGATTTCGTCGAGGTAGATGGGCAGCAGGTCGTCGCGGATGCCAAGACGCTGGCGGCATTCGATGATGAACTGCAATGCATCGAGCGGTTGCTCAACGCCGTCGACAAGGCGGCGAATCGACTCCGGCTGGATAAACCAGTGGCGCAGCGCCAATCGCTGGGCTTCGAACTGGTAGCAGACCTTGCCGTCATCGGAAAACACCTGGTAGAGCCCGAAGCCGTTGACCGTGTCCTTCAGGTGTTCGGGTTCGAGGATGATCTCGTGCGCATACTCGGCAATCGCCTTGCGCAGCAACAGTCGGTTGGCCTGTGCCCAGACTTCGGGCGTGAGATGGGCCGCGGCCTGGGCCGGGTGTTGGGAAAGCTGGTTCTGGACAGTCACATTCATGGCGAATCCTCTGGCTTGTTAAGCGGTGGTTGCAGTCGCGGCGGTAGCCTGTTCAAAATCCCGCCGGGAGCAGAAGGCGAGGCTGGCGATCTTTTCGGTAAAGGCGACGTTGCGGTCGTAGACGAAACCGGCGGCCCGGTTGATGGCGTGGATCCGTTCGTTGGCGGCATCGGGCTCGACCACGATGCGCGCCGCCCCCAGGTGCTCGAACATGAAACGCATCAACGCGAAGAACACCGTGCGCGTATAGCCCGGCACGCGCACATCCGGCGGCCCGATGAAGATATGCATGCCCAAATCGCCGGGCTGCACGTCGTAGAAGGCGCGGATGCGGTCGTGCGCGGGGTCGTAGCACTCGGCCAGGAAGACCGGTCGCCCCGCTTGCCAGACGAGGTAGGCCGTGGCATGCCCCGAGTCCATCAGCTCTTGATAGATCTGACCGATCTCGGCCTCAGTCTTGTCGCGCATCAGCCAGAACGATGCACGCTCCGGCTGGAACCAGCGGTGCAGCGTCGGGATGTCTTCCGGAATGCGCAGCAAGCGGAAGGTGTAGCCCTCGGCATCCGTGTACGGCACAGGTCCCGCGTCGGTGCGGCGGTGGATGGCACGCCTATCAATTGGCATGGGCAGGCGCCTCCAGGTTGGCGGGTTCGCCTGCCCTGCCCGCTTCGCTGCCGTGCGTGGCACTCGGCACCTTCAGGATCAGGCGATCGAGCAATGCTGTCAGTGCAAAGCCTCCCGCCGCCAGCAGGAACGGCACGTGCAACCCGTAGCGGTTGACGATTGCCCCTGCCGCAAACGAAGACAGCAGCACGCCCAGGTTCTGGAAGAAATTGGTGATGCTGTAGTCGTGCGCATAGCGCTGCGGTGTGGATAGCCGGAACAGGTTCACGTCAAGCTTGACGATGATCTGGAACAGCGCCCAGCCATACAACACGCGGCCGAGTACGACCAGCCCTGGGTTGGGCGCGGCCTGCAGCAGCAAACCGGCAGCGCCAAGCAGCAGATTGCCCAGCGTGTGGTCGGGCAGCTGACCGCCGCGTGCCCGGATGCGGGCATGCAAGCGCAGCGCCATGATGGCCATGGCACCCGGTATGGCGAAGACCATGCCTGAAACAAACTCACTGTCGTGGCCCGACACCTGCTGCCAGTACACGGCAAAAAACGAGCGAATCAGGTACGCGCTGAAGTCAAACACCAGCATCACGAGCGCCAGACGCAGGATCGGCAGGCGATCACGCCAACGTGTGCGACGTGGCTCGGTGGCAGCGGCTTCAGCATGCTCGCCCGAGTTGACACGCACGATCTTGCCGCTGCGGATCAGGTACAGGCACACCCCCATCTGGAAGAAATCGCCCACCGCCATGGCGACGATACTTGCTCGCGGCCCCCAGGTCTGCAGAACGAAACCGCCCACCACCGCCCCGAAGATGGCGCCAAAGTGCACCACCACCGAGAGGATGCCCACCGTGGCGGCGTGCTGCGCCTTGGGAGTGAGCCGCATCATGTACGGATACATCAGCAGGTAGCTGCTCTTGCACATGAACATCAGCATCGACAGCACCCAGTACGTCACCACGTCGGGCGCCCAGTCGCTCAACAGGCTGAAGGTACCCGCCGCAAACTGCGTGTAGACCAGCAGGTGCAGCGGCTCCACGCGTTTGGCCACACGCGCCCAGAGGGGCAACGTGCACATCACTGCGATGGAGATACCGGCGACATACGCGCCTACATGCACAGGGCTGTCCAGCCCATAGCGCGATGCAAAGAACTGCGGATAGAAGGGAATCAGGATCGCATCGCTAATGACGGCAAACGCTGTCATCAGGATGATGTAGAGGCGCAATGTCATGCGGCCACCCCGGCGGTCTCCTCGACCGTTTCCGGCACGCGCTGCTGGGCCAATCCCTTGGCAGCCAGCGGAATGAAATCGGGCGTGGCCGGTATCGCAAAGTCCTGGATGGCGATGCGCTGCTCGATCTTGTAGTGCTCCACCCCCGTCAGCTCTCGGATGATGCAGGAGTTGCGGTAGCAGCTCATCCCGAGGTCGGGGTTGGTCAGGCCATGCGTGTGCAGGCCGGCGTTCTGCACGTAGACCTCGTTGCCGTTGAGATCGGCCGCATAGTTGCGCGAAAGCTGATAGCGGCCCTTGGCATCCCACCGCAGACGGTGGCGAATGCCCTCCAGAAACGCCGGGATGTTCTGTTCATAACCGGTGGCGAGCACCAGCCCTTCGGTGCGATGTGCATAGCGCGCGCCGCTGTCGAGCTGCTGAAACTCGATCTCGTACGTGTCTGTGGCGGGGTTGTGGCGACAGGCCTGCAGCTCGCAGTTGGTGATGAGATGCGTGCGCAGCGGTCCCGCCTTGCGCCTGTCGCCGAGCCGCTTGTCGTCGAGCAGATCGTAGATCTGGTTGATCAGGCTTGCGTTGACGCCTTTGTAGAGGCTGTCCTGCTTGCGGATGATGCTTTCTTTTCGGCTGTCCGGCAGGTTGAAGAAGTAATCGATATAGTCCGGAGAAATCATCTCCAGCGTCAGCTTGGTGTTCTCCATCTGGAAGAAGCGCGGTGAGCGCGTGATCCAGACTAGGCTGTAGTCGTGCTTGTCACTCTCCTTGAGCAGGTCGTAGTAGACCTCCGCTGCGCTCTGCCCACTGCCGACAATGGTGATGGATCGCTTCTCGCGCAGCGCCTCCCGCACGTCAATGTAGTCGGCAGTGTGCAGGTAGCGATGCCCATCGCGCGGCACGCATGCGGGGAACGAAGGTGAGGACCCCACGCCAAGCACCAGCTTGCGTGCACGCAGTACGAACGGCTCGCGCTCCGGGCCACGGAACCCGCTGACGACATAGCACCCACGATGAGCGTCATAGTCCAGCGCCTCCACGTCGTGGTGGAAACGCACGCTGTTAAGTTGGGCGATGACCCACTTGCAGTAGCGGTTGTATTCCGCTCGGCTCAGGTAGAAGTTCTCGCGGATGTAATACGAATAGATCTTGCCTTCCTGTTTGCAGTAGTTCAGGAAACTGAAGCGGCTTTTCGGGTCTGCCAGACTCACCAGATCGGCCAAGAATGGATTCTGCAATGTGGTGTTATCAATCAGCATGCCAGGGTGCCAATTAAATTCCTCGGCACGCTCAAGAAACACACCGTCCAGACCATCAATTGGCTCTGCCAGACATGCCAGACTTAAATTGAATGGCCCCAAACCAATTGCAATAAAGTCATAAACATCGGATTTCATCACGCTTGAACCTCCTGATTTTGCAAAGGCTGCATTTACAAAAAGACGGCACCAGCAACGCCAGCCGGGCAAGCGGGCGGAGCGCGCACGCTTTCCGTCGGCTAGCCGCTTCAGGCCGCGCCTAGGCTGGGTGAATTCAGGTGAGGATTGATCACGGCCGATGCGTGCCGGCCGCTGAATGATCATGAATATCGCAAACGCGATATTGAGAACACATTGGATATGCCCGGCGATGCGATGAAAATGAATCGCCGGGCAACAAGTCAAGTCACAATACTACACGCAGAACAGGATGCCTGTGTGAAGAAAATGTAATTACCATTGATAAGAAACGGTGGCCATTACATTACGTGCGTCGCCCCAATAACAATAGGAGCTGCTCAAGCAGGATGCCACGTAGTTTTTATTAAAGAGATTCTTGGCGGAAAATTGCAGCCTGGCGCCCTTGAGAGACGGATCCCAGCGTGCCAGGTCAATGCGCAGCATCAGGTCAACCAGCGTATACGGCGGCACCTTGAAGCTGTTGGCGTTGTCACCCCAGCTTGTGCCGACGTAGCGCAGCCCCACGCCGGCGGTGTAGCCCGGCATGAACGTCCAATCGACCCACGCCGATGCCATATGGCGCGGCACCTGATACGGCGTATTGCCCACGAAGCCTTCAGCCGACTCAATGAACTTCATGTTGGTGAAGGTGTAGTTGGCCAGCACCGCCACGGTGTCCGTCACCTGCGTCCGCGCTTCCAGCTCGACGCCGCGCGTGCGGATCTTACCGCTGGGCACGTAGTAGATCTGCCCCACCGGCTTGGTCGCCACATTCTCCTGATCCAGATTGAACACCGACGCCGACAGCATCGTGCTCGAGCCCTTCGGCTGATAACGCACGCCTGCCTCGAACTGCTTGGCCGTGGCCGGCTGCAGCAGATTGCCCTGCTGATCTGCACGCAGGCTCGGGTTGAAGCCATCCGAATAGCTGAAGTACGGAGCGATGCCGTTGTCGAACAGATAGACCACGCCCGCACGCTTGGTGAACTTCGAGCCGCTCCACTCCGATGGCGTGCCCGTACCGTACAGGTTGGACGCCTTGGCGTGGTCCTCTCGCACGCCCAGCGTGAAGCGCCAGCGGTCGATTGCAATCTGATCCTGCAGGTACAAGCCGGTCTGCTCCAGCCAGCGATCGATGGGGGATGCCGTGACGCCGGTCAGGCCAGGGCTGCCATACATCGGGTTGAAGGCGTTGATGGGGTCGGCGCTGCCGGATTCCCAGAAGCCATCCACGTGGCGCCTTTGGTAATCGACGCCGAACAGCATCGTGTGCTTGACCGCACCCGTGACGAACTTGCCTTCCAACTGGTTATCGACCGTGTAAGCGTGCGTGGCTTCCTTGGCGCCCGAGTAATAGCGCGTCAGTTCGTCCGCACTGGCCCAGCCGAAGCCGTATATTTGCCGCAGGCGCGTATCGCCGAACACGTAGCGGAAGTTCTGGCGCAACGTCAGTTGATCATTGAACGCGTGCTCGAACTGATAGCCGACCATGCGCTCGGTGCGGCGGTACTTTTCGACCGTGGGGTCACCATCGAAAAAGTAGCGGGAGATGTAGCGGCCATTGCGCGGGAAGATGCTGCCTTCTGCCGGCACGCCGCTGTGATAGCCGCCCTCCGGATCCTGCTGCAGATACGCCTGCAGCAGCAGGTGCGTATCGGGCGTGAAGTTGATCGCCAGCGAAGGCGCAATCGCAAAACGCTGTTCGCGCACGTGGTCGAATTGCGTGTCCATGCCCCGCGCCAGACCTGTTACGCGGAAAGCCATCACGCCGTTCTGGTCGACTGGTCCCGAGATGTCGAACGCCCCTTCCAGGCGGTTGCGATTGCCAACCGTGAGTTCTACCTCGTGATACGGCTGGAAGAGCGGCTTCTTGCTCGTGAGCGCCACCACCCCACCCGGCGACGCACGGCCGTACAAGATCGAACCCGGCCCCTTGAGCACATCGATGCGCTGCAGGAAATACGGATCGACCTGAAACGAACTGTAGCTGCCCTGGTCACTCATCAGGCGCAGGCCATCGAGCAAGGTGTTGTCGACACTGCTGTCGTTGAAGCCGCGCAACGCAACGTAGTCGTAGCGGTTGGATGCGCCCACGAGTGCGGTGAATGCGCCTGACGTGTAGTTGAGCGCCTCCGAAATGCCGCGCGGCTTCTGGTCGTCCAGTTGCTGCTGCGTCACCACCGAGATCGATTGCGGCGTTTCGATGATGGGCGTATCCGTCTTGGTGCCGGCTGCGCTCTGCTTGGCAACGAAGCCTTTACCGGGGCTTTGCGCCGTTTCGCCTCGGCCGACTGCTGTGGTAGCGGGCAGCGTGGCACTGACTTCGCCGGTGGTACGCTGCGCCATCACTTGCGTTGGCAGCGCGCTCCCCAGCAGCACTGCGCAACCCAGCCGCGCGGCGAGTGCGATCGGGCGCAGCGTCGTACAGCAGAGCGTATCGGATGGAAAAACCGTTGTTGTGTTCGTTTGCTTTGGCATGGTGTGTTGGAAGATGCGTGTGGTTTCCACAGCCATCGACGATCCACACTGCGAAAGCGGAACCGGCCTCAGAACTTTTTTTGGATGAGGTCATCGCGACAGGTCGCACAACGCTCGACGGCCTGCACAAGGTACTTGCGCACCATGCGCGTTGACTTGCCAAGCTGTTGGGCAATGCACGCATGGGACTGCCCTTCGATGTAGCGCAACCGGACCGCCTCGCGCGCGCTGGGCGACAGCGTTTCCAGCATCGCGCTCGTGTGCTGCAACGTCTGCGCCTGCGCAAGGCGTTGCTCCGGCGACAGCGCATGCCCGAACTGCGTGGACCGCAACGTCAGTTCATCCAGGCACGCGTATTCGACGCGTCGACGACGCGCCCGGTCGATCATCAAATGCTTGGCAGTCGTGGTCAGATAGGCGCGCGGCTCGCGCATTTCATTGAGCTTGTCTGGCGCAGCCAGCACACGCATGAAGGTGTCGTGCAACACGTCCGCCGCCTCTTCCGCACACGCGAGCTTCTTGCGCAGCCACGCAAACAGCCAATCGCAGTGCTGCACATAAAGCGCGTCGATGGACGTGTCGGTGTCGTACAGCGGCTGGGGCTGAACGGCAGGCATGCGGGCTCCCGGAAATCAACCGGACGCACGCAGAACACGCACGCATCGCGTCCATACAAATGAGAATCATTCTCATTTTAGACGCGCAAAACCCTGTTCGCAAACGGGAATTGGAAAGGCAGCGCTCAGAATCGGCGTGGAACAGCAAGACGGCCCTAGGCCGCATCGTCTGCGGACCGGCGTCGCCAAGCCATAAGCGCAACCGCCAGCGCGGCCACCGACAGGCCGATTGCCAGCCCAGTCAACCGCCCGGCGCGACGCGCCTCATCGGCTTGGTGGCGCGCTTCAATCGCCTGGCGCACGGTTTCCCAGAAGGCCTCGCGGTGCTCGTTCTCGTCAAAGATGGACATGGCGCGCTTCCCCGTTATGTATGACTTGCCTTGTCATCGTAGGGAACGTGCGCGAAGTGTGCCACCGCGCGTTTCGTGTAGGGCGCCGGTGGGCGCCAACAACTCAGAGCGCAGCCACCAGCTTGCCCACGGGGCCGGCAAGCGGCCGGGAGACATCGGCATCATCCTGCGTGAGATGAATACCGGAGAGCAGGTCCAGGTCATCCAATGCCAGCAGATCGACCTGGGCTGCGCGTACTGGGGCACGTTTCCCGCCAAAGTGGTGTGCCGCTGGCCGGCGGCAAAAAAGGAATCGCCCGTGCTTTCATCAAGACGCACGAGCGATGCCGAGCCGGTAGTGAGCTGCTTTCTTGAATACCGCGAAGCCGCTCTGTGCAGGAGAACCCGAAACCTTGAGGGCCCGACTTACAACGTCTTGCTGAGGAAAACCCGGCTCGTGCCGGGCGGGTCGCACGGTATCTCGCCGAACCGTACCCAGCCGTTGCGTTCGTAAAACTGCGGCGCTTGAAAACTGATCGTATAAACCACCGCCGAGCGACACCCGCGGCGGCGCCCTTCTTCTTCAAACCTGCGCAACACCTCTGTGCCGATGCCCATGCCGCGCAACGACTCGGGCAGATGGAAGAGATCAAGAAACAGCAGCCCCAACGATGTCCGCCCGCTCGCGCCGCCAACCACGTCGCCACTCTGCGGATCGCGGACCAGCACCGCCAGCGGTTGCCGGTCTCCATAGCCGACGTGCATATCGTTGAAGTGGTTCAGCCCGTTGCCGATGATCTTGGTCGACTCGTCATCCGCCTCGTCGGTGACGATGATTTGTGGAGCTTGCATGCAGGCCTATTGCGTTCGGGGCGGCAGGCTGACGGGGGCCGACTGCGCCGGCGGCCGCATGTGCGGCATCATGTTCGCATTCAGGTGGTACATCACCCAGAGCGAACCACTGAGCGTGATGACCACCAGCACCAGCGTGAACATCAGCGAGAGCATGTTCCAGCCGCCCTCGGACTTGGCGTTCATGTGCAGGAAGTAAATCATGTGCACCACGATCTGCACTGCGCCGATGAGCAGGATCGCCACCGCCGTGGTCGATGATCTATCGAAGACGTGGCCCATGACCAGCCAGAACGGAATCGCCGTCAGGAAAACTGACAACATGAAACCCGTCAGGTAGCCGCCCAGCGTGGCGTGCGGTCCGATCTCTTCCTCGTGATGATGACCTCCGTGGGCATCACCGTGACCGTTCATCGTTTGATCTTGCGCGCTCATGGCAGCGTTCCCATCAGGTAGACGAAGGTAAAGACGCCGATCCAGACAACGTCCAGAAAGTGCCAGAACATCGACAGGCACATCAGCCGGCGCTTGTTGGCCGTGATCAGCCCGTGCCTCGACACTTGCAGCATCAGCACAATCAGCCAGATCAGGCCGAACGTCACGTGCAACCCGTGCGTGCCGACCAGCGAGAAGAACGAGGTCAGGAATGCGCTGCGCGTCGGCCCCGCGCCCTCGTGTATCAGGTGCGCGAATTCATAGAGTTCCACCGCAAGAAACGCTGCGCCGAACACCCACGTGATGGCCAGCCAGATCTGCATGGCGGGGACCTTGTTCTGCTGCATCTGCAGCATCGCAAAGCCGTATGTGATGGACGACAGCAGCAGGAACGACGTGTTCAGCGCCACCAGCGGCAGCTCGAACAGTTCCGCCCCGGTGGGTCCGCCTGCGTACTCGCGGCCCAGCACGCCATAGGCGGCAAACAGGCACGCAAATATCAGGCAATCGCTCATCAGGTAGAGCCAGAACCCGAGCAGCGTGCCGTTTGGCACATGGGGTTCTTCGGTGACGTGGAACTGGTAGCCGCCCGGCGGTATGTCGTCCACCGTGGTCGTACCTGTTGGGCCGGTCACATGCAGGGGTGCGGTCGTGTCAGCCATGGCCTGCCATCAGTTGGGTGCGTGATGCTTCTGTCCGGATCACCTCTTCCGCCGGAATGTAGTAGTCACGCTTGTAGTTGAAGGTGTGAATGATTGCCGAGAAGATCGTGGCCGCGAACGACACGATGGCCAGCCACCAGATATGCCAGATCAGCGCAAAGCCGCAGAGCGTGGACAGCCCCGCCAGCACGATGCCCGCTGCGGTGCCCTTCGGCATGTGAATCGGCTTGAACCCTTCCTGCGGACGCCGATAACCATACTGCTTCATCTGCCACCAGGCATCGGAATCATGCACGAGCGGCGTCATTGCGAAGTTGTACTGCGGAGGCGGTGACGAGGTCGACCACTCCAGCGTGCGACCGTTCCATGGGTCACCCGTCGTGTCACGCAGTTCTTCGCGGCGCAGGAAGCTCACCACGAGTTGAATCAGGAAACACGCTATGCCGATGGCGATCAACAGTGCACCGACTGCGGCGAGTTGGAACCAGATCTGCAATGACGCATCGTCGAAATGGTTCATGCGGCGTGTTACACCAAGCATGCCCAGCCAGTACAGCGGCATGAACGCAACGTAGAAGCCGACAAACCAGAACCAGAACGACGCCTTGCCCCACGACGACACGAGGCGGTAGCCAAACGCCTTGGGGAACCAGTACGTAATGCCGGCCATGAGGCCGAATAGCACGCCCCCGATGATCACGTTATGAAAATGCGCAATCAGGAACAGGCTGTTGTGCAGCGAGAAGTCCGCCGGCGGCACCGCCAACAGCACGCCGGTCATGCCGCCAATGACAAACGTGACCATGAACCCGATGGTCCACAGCATGGGCGGCTCGAAGCGGATCTTGCCCTGGTACATCGTGAACAGCCAATTGAAGATCTTCGCCCCTGTCGGGATCGAGATGATCATCGTCGTGATCCCGAAAAACGAGTTGACGCTGGCGCCCGACCCCATGGTGAAGAAGTGATGGAGCCAGACCAGGTACGACAGCACCGTGATCACGACGGTCGCATAGACCATGGACGCGTAGCCGAACAGGCGCTTGCGCGAATACGTGGCCACCACTTCCGAGAAGATGCCGAACGCGGGCAGCACCAGGATGTAGACCTCGGGGTGGCCCCAGATCCAGATCAGGTTCACATACATCATCGCGCTGCCGCCCTGCTCGACCGTAAAGAAATGGGTGCCGACGTAGCGGTCCAAGGCGAGCAGCGTCACGGCGGCCGTCAGCACCGGAAAGGCAGCAACGATCAGTGCGTTGGTGCACAGCGCCGTCCACGTGAAGATCGGCATGCGCATCAGCGTCATGCCCGGCGCCCGCATCTTGACGATGGTCACCAGCAGGTTGATGCCCGATAGCACGGTACCGACCCCCGCTATCTGTAGCGCCCATATGTAGTAGTCGACCCCCACATCTGGGCTGGCAAGGATGCCCGATAGCGGCGGATAGGCCAACCAGCCGGTGCGCGCGAATTCGCCCACGAACAACGACATCATCACCAGAATGGCGCCGCCCGTGGTCATCCAGAAGCTGAAGTTGTTGAGGAAGGGGAACGCCACGTCGCGCGCGCCGATCTGCAGCGGCATGACAAAGTTCATGAGCCCCGTCACCAGCGGCATGGCCACGAAGAAGATCATGATCACGCCGTGCGCGGTGAAGATCTGGTCGTAGTGGTGCGGCGGCAAATAGCCAAGGTTGTCGCCAAACGCCACGGCCTGCTGTATCCGCATCATCACGGCATCGGCAAAGCCGCGCAGCAGCATCACGATGCCCAGCACGACGTACATGATGCCGATCTTCTTGTGGTCGATGCTGGTGAACCATTCACGCCAGAGGTAGCCCCAGACGCGGAAGTACGTCAGCGCGCCGACCAGCACAAGGCCGCCGAGGGCGACGACCGCGAAGGTGGCGAGCAGGATCGGTTCGTGATACGGAATGGCCTCCCACGTCAGGCGGCCAAAGATCATGTTGGCGAGTTCGGAACGCTCGGTCATGGATGTCACCTGGGCCTGTATTGACCAATTCTGGCCGATCAATGTTGGCGAAAAACGTCAAAGGGACTGAAAGAGCTGAAAAGCTGAAAGGGCCGAGACGACGCGCGGCCCTGTACTAACGCAACAGTCTTCGACCATCGTTGATGGCCGCATCCGGCGCAAACATGGGCATGGCATCGGCCGTATTGCTGGCGGTACAGATTTCCGCCGACGGGTCGAAGCGCCTCACGTTGCGGTTGCTCGCCATGGTGTCCGCCAGGCAGGCCTGGCCGTCCACACAGCGGTTCAGGATGCGGTCGTAGAGGTCTGGCGCCACGCTGGCGTAGCGCTGCACGGGTTCACTCTCGCTGGGCTTGGCCAGCTTCAGGTAGGTGTCCTTCGACAGCGGCGTGCCCGACGACTTGACCTGCTGGACCCACCGATCGAACGCTTCGTTCGACAGCCCGTGGAACTTGAACCGCATGTGCGAGAAGCCCGCGCCGCTGTAGTTGGAAGAGAATCCGTCATAAACACCGGGCCGGTTGATCACCGCATGAAGCTTCGTTTCCATGCCCGGCATTGCATACACCATACCTGCCAGCGACGGCACGAAGAACGCATTCATGACCGTGGTAGCCGTGATCCGGAAGGCAATCGGGCGGTCGACCGGCGCAGCCAGCTCGTTGACAGTGGCAATGCCTTGCTCGGGATAGACGAACAGCCACTTCCAGTCCATTGCCACCACTTCCACAGTGAGCGGCTTGGTCTCAGCGGGCACCGGACGGTGCTGGTCCAGCCGCGTCAGTGGCCGATACGGATCGAGTTGATGGGTGCTGACCCAGGTGACTGCGCCCAGCGTGATGATGATCAGCAGCGGCGCGGCCCAGATTGCCAGTTCCAGCACGGTGGAATGGTCCCAATCGGGGTTGTAGTGCGCATTTTCGGCACTCTCCCGATATCGCCACGCAAACAACAGCGTAAGAAAAATCACGGGAACGATGATCAGCAACATCAGGCATGTTGCGATGATGATCAAGTCCCGCTGTCGCACCGCCATATCGCCAGCCGGCGATAACAGCACGGCGTTGTTACAACCGGCGAGGGTCACCAACAAGGCAATTGCTGCACCTCGCCAGAGCGACCTTCCCGTAACTCCAAGGGGTGTCACTACTGCATTGAAGCGTGGCATGGGTCTCGGAAGTGGCGTTTGGTTAACGTCGCGCTGGGGTGGCCCAACGATCTTTCGACTTGTCGTTGCAGTTTAGGCGCTATTCTGGTCTTGTGATGACGGACTTTTGATCGCCGTACGACATCCCCCTCCCCCGAATCTCGATGGAGACTCCACGATGGCAAGTCTGACCCACCAGCATCGCGCGTCGCCCACTGCCCCCCCCGCACCAGGACACCATGAAGTTGCACCGGCTGAGATCGCCACAGGCGTGGTGATCGGGCGAGCGTCGGAGTACTTCGACTTTTTCGTCTACGGCATCGCCTCGGTGCTGGTTTTCCCTAGGGTCTACTTTCCGTTCGCCAGTGAACTGGCGGGGCTGCTGTTCAGCTTCACGGTCTTCTCCTTCGCCTTTATCGGCCGCCCGTTCGGCACGGCGCTGTTCATGCGTATCCAGCGCCGATGGGGGCGCAGCACCAAGCTGACGGCGTCGTTGTTCTTGCTTGGCACGGCCACCGTGGGCATTGCGTTCCTGCCCTCGTACGCATCGATCGGCCACTCGGCGATCTATTTGCTGGCGCTCTTCCGCCTCATGCAGGGCATCGCGTTTGGCGGCTCGTGGGATGGCCTGCCGTCGCTGTTGGCCCTGAACGCCCCCGAAAACAAGCGCGGCTGGTACGCGATGGTCGGGCAACTGGGCGCGCCCACCGGCTTCATCATTGCTGGGTCGCTGTTCTTGTTCCTCTATACCAGCCTGACGTTTGAGGAATTTATCGACTGGGGCTGGCGGTATCCGTTTTACGTCGCCTTTGCCATCAACGTTGTGGCGCTGTTTGCGCGGCTGCGGCTGGTGGTCACGCACGAATACACGCAACTGCTCGAGGAAGGAGAGCTGGAACCGATCAGCACCCTGCAGATGGTGAACGCGCAGGGGTTCAACATCTTCCTGGGCGCCTTTGCTGCTCTGGCCAGCTATGCGCTGTTCCACCTGGTCACCGTGTTTCCGCTGTCATGGGTGTCGCTGCGCAAGACACAGAGCGTGCCTGCCGTGCTGACCGTCCAGATCATCGGCGCAGCGATTGCGTTCGTGGGTACGCTGGTCTCCGGCCTGATTGCAGACCGTTTCGGCCGACGCACCACGTTGGCGGCCATGGCCGTGCTGATCGGCATCTTTAGCCTGGCCGCGCCATGGCTGCTCGATGGCGGTGTTGCGGGCCAGGACATCTTCATCCTGGTCGGCTTCGGTCTGCTGGGGCTGTCTTACGGCCAGGCGGCCGGCGTGGTTACGTCCAACTTCGAAAGCCGATTCCGCTATACCGGTGCTGCCCTGACGACCGATTTCGGCTGGCTGTTTGGCGCGGCATTCGCGCCGCTCGTGGCGCTAGGCCTGTCGTCGCTGTTCGGGCTCGGAGCGGTGAGCCTGTACCTGCTCTCAGGCGTTGTGGGGACGCTGGTGGCGCTGCGGATCAATCAAGCGCTTGGGACACCGGATGCGTAGTGCCGTTGCTTGGAGAAACCTCGACATAAGGTAAGCGTGGTGCGAGGGACGGGCTCACCTACCGGTTGTGCTACATCGAAGGCCCCGAGGGAATACTTCTGGGGGCTCGCGGAGCAACTCGGCAAGTAGCGCTCAAGACGGTGGCGGACAATCCAGCCCAGGCACGCCAAGTGCTATGCATCCGCAGTGCGCAAGAGCGCATTTTCAAAAGGAGCAGAGCATGAACAAGGACCAAGTGAAAGGCACAGTCGAGAAAGTGAAGGGCAAGGTCAACGAGGCCCTTGGCAAAGTGACGAACAATCCTGCACGTGAGCTCAAGGGCGACCTCCAGCAGGCCGGCGGCCAAGCTCGCAAGGACGTGGGTGACGTCAAGGAAGCAGCGAAAGACATTGCAAAGAAGTCCCGCTAATTGGAGTGCGTATAGGCGCGGCGCGCTGGCGCTGACGCGCATCGCTAAAAAAGGGGCGGCCAGTGGGTCGCCCTTCTTTTGTCCGCTCACAGCTAAGCAGATACGCAGCCATTGCAACGTGAGATCACCAGAAATTCTCCAGCCACTTTGCTACCCGTCGTTGGCTACGGACATTTTCGGGTACAACACCTCATGCAGCGTTGATGGACGTTCTGCGTGCCCGGATCGATGGCGCTTTTGATTTTGACATTGTGGATACCCGTGGTGAAGCCCGGCCAATAGGGAGTTCGACAGCGCGAAGAAGCTCACCTACAAGATCATCAAGTTTGTCGACACCTGCACGAAGCTTGTAAGCCCCTTCGCCTGGACTGACACAGCCGACTGCACCATCGATAGATTCGTCCGACTACACGGGCGAATTTATGGGGCAAAACCCTAGGCCCTGGCAACGCTGGCTTTCGTTTGAATCCGCGCAAACAGTTCGCTCAACAGCCTCGGGCCGATCTGCTCGCGGTGCACCTTTGCCTCGGTGTTTCCAAGTCTGTGCATCGTGTCTTCCCACTTGGCACCCAGCGCTCTTTGCTCTTTCGTTTTCAAGTGCACCCGTGCGAAGTCGCTGTATTCGAGTGTAGACAGCGCACTCGCCTCGACCGGTTCCGCCAAATGCAAATGCACGAACAAGGGAAGCGCCGCCGTGCGGTTAGAAAGTGGCTTGGGCTGGATTGCGATCTCGAACAGCAAACCACGCTCACCAACATCCCCTGCTGAAGGCAGACGGACCGGCGCGCCCACGTGCTGGATCTCCGCTGCCTTGAGCAAGCGGTCGAGATGGTTGAGCCGAGGCAGCCGATCGCACTTCAGCTCATCGGCTTCCCACGCGTTCAGGTGGTGCTCCATCAATTCCAGGGCCCGAAGGCGTTCCGTCAATTGCGCTACGCGTTCATCGCCGGCAGGCAGCGCCGCCTGCAGGCGACGCAGCGGGCCTGCTTCGCCAAACCAGCCCCGAGCCATTCCACGCACGAAGTCCGCCGTCTTGACAGCATCGCGCTTGGGGTCTCGCATCATGTTTGCCACGCTGGCGGTGTCCTTGCCGGCGCCCCGCGCAACTTCCAGCACGTCGGCCGCCGAGTGTGCCGCCATCAGCCGATCCGACGGATATTTCTTCAGCAGCATGTCCGCCTGTTTTTTGGCGTCGGCACCTGGAGCCGGCGTGACAGGCAAGGATGGCTCGGCGGGCGCGGCGACGGAGGCACCGCCCGCGCCCTTGCGCCCTTTGCGTGGCTTGCGGCTGGGCCCGCTGGCACCTCCCGTGGGGCGAGCAACGCGTTCCGACACAGGCGCCGATGGCGCGGTGCCGCTGGAAGATGGCGATGGCCTGGTGCCACCCGCCCGCTCGCAGACGTCCAGGAGGTTCTCCCGATACGCAGCAATCGCGAGCGATACCTCGGTCATGGCCTGCCAAAGCCCGGACGTATCGTCCGCCTTAATCAGTGCGGCCGCGTCCAGGCACAGCAGCGTGCCGACCCGAGCGACGCCGCTGCCGTATTCGTCTACCACGGCAATCGCCTTGGCCAGGTCTTCTGCACTCAATCGGTCTTGCGGCTCGGCCCCTTCGCCCACGCCCTCATGGGCTTTGGCATCCAACGCGGAAAGTGCGGTCGGTACCTCGTCGCCACGGTGATGGAGTGCATTGCGCAACGACTGCGTGCGCTCAATGACGTCCTGGAGGCCGTGGTCGTGGGCCATCCGGATTAGGCGCTCGGTGGTGCTCAACACCGCATTGGCCTGCATGATCCGCAGCGACCGGCTGCTTTGCGCCTGATATGCGGCCACCATTGGCAACATCGACTTGAGCTGTGGCCGTATGGCGCTGGGTGTATTCGGGTCTCGGCAGGTCTCGGCAAAGCGATCCAGCACCTTGCGATAGGCCACTAGATCGTCATGGGCGACCTTCAATTCGGCCGGCGTTTCCAGGATGGTGACGGAGGCTGGCTCGCGTAACGCCTCCGCGGGCATATTGTCGCCGCGCATTTGTTTGCGGTCCCATGCTTCTGCCAGCACATTGCTGTGTGCCTGAACGCCCATCATCGCCGCCTTGAGGCGCAAATCCAGGATTTCTGCCAACGCTTCATCGCCATTGGCGATCAGCTTGCGGGTCCGAAGCAGCTCAAGCGCGGGCACGGCCTCGTCGGCCGTTTTCACCCCCTTCTTGGCCAGCGGCAACATCCTCGACGCCACGCCCAGCACCGTCGCGGCGACCTGGTGCCACGTAAAGGAGTACCGCATCGCGTGGTCCAGCGTCTTTCTCGCCTCGGCGATAGCCGGTTCATCCAACGGGGAATCTGCCGCCGCATTCCGGCTTTGGAGATTCGCGCGCCTGGAGCGGCTGCTGGCGGACGACCTGGACGAAGACGATGCCCCAGGCGGCCGGCCGAGGCCCGCGAGCTCTGCAGGGCGGCTTGCAAGGCGGCCGGGCGCGCTCGGCCCTTCCCCCGTGGCGGTATGGGCGGGTGCAGGTGTGGGCGTCGATGGGGTGGGCGTCGCCTGGACGGGGCGATTGTTGATGCGTTCTCCGCTCATGGGGGCTTCCTCATTTTCCGTGGCCGACATAGCGGCCGGCTGGAGCCGCCTAGCGTTGCATCAGGCCATCTGCCACCGACTGTGCCAAAACCACGGCGGGAAATACCGCGCGGAACCCGAAATCGGCGGTCCCGTCACGAAACCGCCGCCTTCAACCTGTGTGTGCATGCCTGCCTTCCGATCCGCTACCGTCGGACTGCCGACTGCCGACTGCCAGCGCCATCGGAACACGACCGATACCCGTATTGCACACGCGCAAGGCAATGGACGGCCAACCTCCAGAGCGTGCGCATTTCACAACCACGCAAGCTGGTTCACACACGCTCACCTGACGTGATCGGTTGTTTCACTCACGCAGACCATGGCTGCACTGGCGGCGGAGTAGCGATAGAGGTGAACCCGTGCGGTTCAAATCCCTTCCTTCCATAGATGGACGCATGCTGAGAATAGTTGAGACTTGACCTCTACAGGCGGACATCGCTTCGTCTACCCTGCTTCTCGACAAAAACACGCGGACGTGCAAGTACGCATGTCACCCCCAAAAAAAAGGTTCTTCGAAGAATTCCGTGGGCCGAATCTCCACATTCCGTATGCTGGCGCCGACAAGGGCAAGTGTTCGGAGGCGGAATGCTGGATCGC
>NZ_CATZBU010000012.1:0-157350 GCF_958405935.1 Ralstonia psammae | reverse complement strand
GGTCATCAAACGTCGGGCTTATGGGTACCGCGATGAGGAATACTTCTTCCTCAAGATCCGCGCCGCGTTCCCCGGTATTACTCGATGAACCAAAAAAAAGGGGGACGGAGGACCCGTCATCTTGTTTCACCCTAACCTGACCATAACCCCGATGCTGATCAAATCCGTTGCCATCGTCGTTGCCTGCGCGGCTGCCGCGCCCGCGTTTTCCCAAGGTCTCGTCATTCCAAGCCAAGACGTTTTCGCGGTCGAGCGCGCCCTTGCCGCTGGCAAACAGTTGAGCGCCACCATTGATCTGACCCGCTGTACCGGCGATACACCCAACGTGCCTGCAGGCACTACACGCGGCGGCCTGACCGTTAGCGCCTATCGCGTCCTCCCCGACAGTACGCTGAGCTTTGCTGACACCCACTTCACCGTGCGGAGCGACGGCACACCGATCACTCAGTTTCTTCGCTACACGATTGAGCCGACCGGTACGGCGCACTTTGCTTCATACATCTTCGCCATGCCGACTTACGCGCTGCAAAGCCAGGTGTCGTACACCTGTAAACTCGGAGACGGCGTGAAGCTGTTCGTTCAGTACTAAGACGCCCCATGCCGGATCACGCTCGGGCGATCCGTTTTCCACGACCAGCATAACGTTCACGCCCGGCTTGGGCAGCGATGCTGCCCAAGCGCCTTGCACCCACTTCACTTGTGCCAGGCAGTTCATCAATGCTCAGAAGGGAAAGCTCACAACACCAAGGAAGACGTCGAGATCGCTGAGCGACTGTCAAGCGTGCTTGAGCACAACCCTGCCCTGCGCGCCGGCAGCGACAGCGTTCTGTGCAGCCCCATCTGCTCCAATGCAAGCGTCTGCAAAACTTCTCGCAGCCTGACGTTTCGCCACGCCATGATGTGGGTCGACCGGAGTTGAGCCAGGCGGATAAGCCGGAACAGCCCGCCCTCCACGAACTGACGGCCAATGCGTGCCAGTCGCTGCCTTTCCCACCGTGCGCCACAGTGCGAATCGCAAACCTCCAATTCATACCGGTCCAGGACGTCGCCGACAGCGTGCTTCTTACTGCCTATTCCGTTCTGGATCGAGCGTAGCTCGGCCTCCCTTCGCGCCGACCATTCTTGCGCCTGCGCTTTGGTATCAAACGTGCGGCTGTCGCGCTTGCCCTTCACGTCCACCTGCACCCGCCACGCCGTCGCCGTCTTTTGGATTGATGCCATCAGATGGGGAAGTCCTGGGTAAATCTTGGGGAAAACGGCGGATTCTAAGGTGTGTTTTAGCGAGAAAGAGCGGAAACGCACAGAACGGCATATCCGCCGTGATCCCTTGCAGGATATGGCTTTACGGGCAAATGAGAGAGATTGGGGAAACCTCGAATTGAGGCTGGTGGTGCGAGGGAGGGGACTCGAACCCCTACACCATTGCTGGCGTCAGGACCTAAACCTGGTGCGTCTACCAATTTCGCCACCCTCGCCGGATGGATCGCGGCGCCCCTGAGCAGGGGCGCCGGAAAGGAAGCCCGCGATTATATCGCAGACGTTCGGGGGTTTCCATCCCCCGCCCTGTTCGGCGCGCTATAGGGGTTCGAGCCCCCTCCCTCGCACTTGCTCCAAGGCCGAAATGTCAGACTGTCGGCGCAGCCGCCTGCGCCTCGGGCGGTTTGACGCGGAACCACGCCGCATACAGTGCCGGCAGGAACAGCAGCGTCAGCACCGTGGCGACGATCAGCCCCCCCATGATGGCGGCGGCCATCGGGCCCCAGAACACGCTGCGCGACAGCGGAATCATCGCCAGCACCGCCGCCGCCGCGGTCAGGATGATGGGACGGAAGCGTCGCACTGCTGCCTCGACAATGGCATTCCACGTTGGCACGCCCGCGGCCACATCCTGCTCGATCTGGTCCACCAGAATGACCGAGTTGCGGATGATCATCCCGATCAGCGCTGTAATGCCGAGCTGCGCGACAAAGCCCATCGGCGCCTGCAGCAGCAGCAACGTTGCTGCCGCGCCGATCAACCCCAACGGGCCAGTCAGGAACACCATCACCGAGCGCGAGAAGCTGTGGAGCTGGAGCATCAGCAGCGTGAAGATGATGAAAATGCACAGCGGCATCTGCGCAGCGATGGATGCACCCGCGTTGGCGCTTTCCTCTTCTGCGCCGGCAATCTTGATCTGATAGTCCGGCGGCAAGTCAGCACGAATCTTGTCCAGCAGCGGGTTGATCTGCGCTGTCACGGTCGGCCCCTGTACACCGTCCACCACGTCGGATTGCACGGTGATGCCGTAGTCGCGGTTCTCACGCCAAATCACGCCGGGCTCCCATGCAAAGCCCACCCGAGCCACCTGCGTCAGCGGCACCGTGCGGCCACTGCTGGTCGGCACTTGCACGCGTTGCAGGGCATCGAGCGTATTGCGCTCGTCCTCCTGCGGACGCATCACGATGTCGAGCAGCTTGTCGCCGTCGCGGTACTGGGCGATGGGCGCGCCAGACATCACCGTTTGCGTGACCTGAGAGATGGAACCCGTCGACACACCCAGCGCGCGCGCCTTGTCCTGGTCGATGTCCAGGCGCAGCACCTTGACGTTCTCGTTCCAGTTGTCGTTCACGCCCACGGTGTTCGGGTTGGCGCTCATGATCGCCTTGACCTGATCGGCAATCTTGCGCACCCCGCCAATGTCCGGGCCCATTACGCGGAACTGCACCGGATACGGGACCGGCGGCCCGTTCGGCAGCAGCTTCACGCGGCCCCGCAGATGCGGGAATTGCGACTTGAGCAACCCGATGACGTGTTGCCGCACACCCTCGCGCGCCTCCAGCGAAGTGGGCATCACGATGGCCTGCGCCACGTTGGTCTGCGGAAGAATCTGGTCCAGCGGCAGATAGAAGCGCGGCGCGCCAGAGCCGATGAACAGCGTCACGCTGTCGACGTTCTGCGCCTTGCGCATCAGCGCTTCAAAGCGTTTGGCTTCGGCTTCGGTCTGGTTGAAGCTGGAGCCTTCCGGCAACCACAGCTCCACCATCAACTCAGGGCGGCTGGAATCGGGAAAGAACTGCTTCTCGATATATTTGAAGCCGAACACGCCCAGCCCAAACGCCACCAGCGTGATGACGATCACCGTCTTGCGGTACTCCACGCACCAGTTCACCCAGCCACGGAAGCGGTTGTAGAACGGCGTGTCGAACAACTCGTGGTGCCCACCACCCCCCACGTGCGATTTGGTTCGCAGCAGCAGGAACCCGAGATACGGCACAAACACCACCGCCGCAAACCACGACAGCACCAGCGCCAGCGCTGTCACCGCAAAAATACCGAACGTATATTCGCCCACCGTCGAACGCGCGAGCCCCACCGGCAGGAAGCCCGTGGCCGTGATGAGCGTACCGGTCAGCATCGGCATGGCGGTGGAGGTGTACGCAAAGGTGGCCGCCTCCATCTTGGAGAAGCCCTCTTCCAGCTTGCGCACCATCATCTCGACCGCGATGATCGCATCGTCCACCAGCAGGCCCAGCGCGATGATCAGCGCACCGAGCGAGATCTTGTGCAGGCCGATGTCGAAGATGTTCATGAACAGGAACGTCACCGCCAGCACCAGCGGGATCGTCAGGCCCACCACCAGCCCCGGCCACACGTCGATGCGCAGCTTGGGCTTGGTATGCAACCCCAGTGAGAGGAAACTCACGCCCAGCACGATCACCACCGCCTCGATCAGCACATGCACGAACTCGCCCACCGAGCTTTGCACTGACTTCGGCTGGTTCTGCACCTGTTCCATCTCGATGCCCATCGGCAGCTTGGCGCGGATCTTGTCGACCGCGGCGCGCAAGTCCTTGCCGAGCTGGATGATGTCACCGCCCTTGGTCATCGAGATGCCCAGGCCGATCACCTCCTTGCCGTTGAAGCGCATCTTGGCGTGCGGCGGGTCGATGTAGCCGTGCTTGACCGTGGCGATGTCGCCCAGGCGGATGTTCGTCGTGCCACCGGGGCCGCGCAGCGTCAGGTTTTCCAGATCGCGGATGTCCGAGAACTGGCCCGACAGGCGAATCTGCACGTTGTCAGTCGGCGTGACCAGCACGCCGCTGGGGCCGATGTTGTTCTGCTGGCCGATCTGCGTGGCAATGCTGTTGATGTCCAGCCCCATCTGCGCCAGCTTCGCCTGCTGGAACTCGATGTAGATCTTCTCGTCCTGGTCGCCCAGCAGTTCGACCTTCGCGACGTTGGGCACGCGCAGCAGTTGCTGGCGGATCGCATCGGCGTAGTCGTTGAGCTGGCGATACGTGAAGCCATCGGCGGACAGCGCATAGATCGAGCCATACACGTCGCCAAAATCATCATTGAAGTACGGCCCGCGCACGCCCTGCGGCAAGGTGGGCGCGATGTCCCCCACCTTCTTGCGCACGGTGTACCAGAGCTGCTGCGTTTCCTTGGCGGGTGACGTGTCGGCCAACTGGAAGGTTACGAGCGTTTCGCCGGGCTTGGAGTAGCTGCGTATCTTCCAGGCGTACGGCACTTCTTGCAGCGCCTTCTCGATCTTGTCGGTCACCTGGCGCGACATCTGTTCGGCCGTGGCGCCGGGCCAGAAGGCCTGCACCACCATCGCGCGGAAGGTGAAGGGCGGATCCTCATCCTGCCCCAGCTTGGAATACGCAAAGATGCCGCCGAGCAACAGCGCCACCAGCAAGAAACGCGTGAGCGGTTGATGTTCAAGCGCCCAGCGTGACAGGTTGAAACGGGAATGTTCCATACGCGCGAAGGTTGGCGTGTTGGGGCGGGGGCCGGGTGTAGCTTACCGGCGCGGCGTGATGGCGGACTGCGCCGACGGCTGATCGGCCGGCGCCATCGGCATCACCTTCTGGCCGGCTTTGAGCAGGTGCACGCCAGCGGTCACGATGGTCTGGCCGGGCTGGAGCCCACTCGTCACCAGCAGCACGTTGTCGCGCGGCGCCCCCACCGTCACCGGGACGGGCTTAACCGTTTGAGATGCGGCGTCGTACAGCCAAACTACGTTCTTGCCTTGATCTTGCTGCAGCGCGCTGATCGGCACGCGTACGCCCATGCCGCCGCTGTCTGCACCACCGCCGGGCCGCACGAACGTGGCCACCGCCGTCATGCCGAGCCTCAGTTCAGCCGGGGCGTTCGGTACCGAAATTTTCACGGTGTACGTGCGCGTGAGCGGATCGGCCGCCGGTGCAATCTCGCGCACCTTGGCCGGAATGCTACGGGACTGATCGGCCCACAGCTTGACGCTCACCTCGGGCGATTTGCGCAGCGTATCCACCTGATCCTCGGGAATGCCGACCACGACTTCCTTCTCGGCCGTCTGCGCCACGCGCACGACCGGCTGGCCGGCGGACACCACCTGCCCGACTTCGGCATCGACGCCCGTCACCACGCCATCGGCGTCGGCCTCGAGCGTGGCATATCCGGCTTGATTCACCTGGTTGCGATAGCCGGCTCCGGCCTGCTCGTAGCGGGCTTGTGCGGCGTCATAGTTGGCTTGATGGCGTTGCTGCTCGGCCGCGCTGATGAAGCCCTTGGCGAACAGTTCGGAATACCGCTTGAGATCAGCCGCGGCCAGATCGCGGTCGGTCTTGGCCGCTGATAACTGGGCCTGGGCCGATTGCTGGGCGAGGGCGAGATCGGTCGGGTCCAGCCGCGCGAGCACCTGGCCTTTCTTGACAGTGGCGCCGACGTCCACCAGGCGGGCGACGATCTTGCCCGGCACGCGGAACCCCAGGCGCGATTCAACGCGTGGGCGCACGTCGCCGGAGAACTCGGCCGTGCCGGCGCCCTGCTCGCTGGTGACCGTCATGGTGCGCACAGGGCGCACCTCGGGTGCCTTGGGCGGCGCCTTACCGCAGCCGGCCAGCAGCGCCGCGCCTGTCAGTAACACGGCCGATGTTGCCATCGACAATGCACCCCTGCGCGGCCAAGACCGCGTGTCGGATAAACCGGTGGAGTCGGAATGCGGGTACGGCAAACGCAACGCTGGCATGACACGCTCTCAGTAAATAACTGACCGGTCAGTAATATACCCATGGCAATGCGCAGGGTCAACGACACGGCCGCGTCTGATTGACTTTTCTTGAAAAGGGCTCGGGCAAGGGGTGACGGCATGCTGCACTGCAACGCGCTGTAGAATGGCCGCCCTGCTTCGAACCTCACCAAGACCGCCCTTTCCGTGACCCCCGACGATTACTGCGCAGACAAGGCCGCGCCGCCCGGCAGCGATGTGTACTACAGCGTATTGTTTCTAGCGCCCGAACGCCGCCGCGCGACCATCGCCCTGGAAGCCGTGCGCCGTGAGCTGGAGGACGCCGTGCGCGACGCGAGCGATCCGGCGGTCGTGCAGTCGAAACTGCAATGGTGGCGGCAAGAACTGGCGCGACTGTTCGAGGGTCGCCCCGAGCACCCGGCGGCCAAGGCGTTGCAACCGCATCTGGCGTCCTACGACATCGGCGCCGTGCATCTGGGCGAATTGCTGGCCGGCGTCGAGGCTGACGCGATGCAAAACCGCTATCTGGATTGGCCCAACCTGCGCCGCCACGGCGATCAGGTGGCAGGCGTGGCAGGTCGGCTGACGGCTCGCATTGCCGGACAAACGCATGCGCGTACGCTGGAATTCGCGCGGCTGATGGCGCTGGCCGAGCAACTCGTCCACTTCATCCGCAACCTGGGCGAAGACGTACGCCACAACCGCGTCTACATCCCCGTGGACGAACTGCAGCGCTTCAACGTACCGGCAGCCGATCTGTTCAACCGCCGGTATGCAGAAGGTTTCAAACCGCTGATGGCATTTCAGGCCAAGCGAGCCCGCGCAACGTACAAGGAAGCACTGGCCGCGCTGCCGACCGAAGATCGCCGCGCCCAGCGTTCAGCGCTGATTCGCGGCGTACTGGCCATGCGCCTGCTCGACGAGGTAGAAGCCGACGGCTTCCAGGTGCTCACCCAGCGGACGGACCTGACGCCGCTGCGCAAGCTGTGGCTGGCCTGGAAGACGCAGATCCGCGCCTGACGCGCCTTATTGCGAAGCCCAGGTCGTGCCGAAAATGCTCGACTGATCGATCCCCGGGAAGTCGACGAACGCCTTCGAGCAATCCAGGTACTGGGTCGGATCGATCGACTGCGTTGGGCTGCCCGTCAATGCCACGCGATTTGCCGTCGATGGGAACAGCGGCAGGTTCGTGTTGTTGAGGGTCAGGTTGGCATCCGACGACGTCACGGCAATGCTGGCCGGCGTATCGGCAATCACGTTGGTCAGCGACATCACGAGCGGGAATGCTGGCTCGCCGAATCCACCGGTGTTCGCCTCAAAGCCCTGCAGCTTGACGCCCGCGCTACCCTGAATGACCACGTTGTTCAGCGAAATATCGTGGAAATTCGGATACAGCGGCCCGCCCGATGGCACGGCCTTCGTGCTGTAGTACGGCGTGAACAGCAGCGCATTCGTCGCATCGCGAATGCAGATGTTGGCATATTGGATGTTGCTGACTTCGCCGCCGCGTGCGTAATCCGACTTGATGCGCAAGCCCTCTTCCGAATTCCAGAACGCGTTGTCGTAGACCTGCACGTTCGTCACGCCTGCATTCGTTTCGCTGCCGATGGAGATGCCGTGGCCCCAGTAGATATGGTTGTGCGCGATCACGATGCCGTATTTGCGGTCTGACCGCACGCCACGGTTGCCGTCCACGCCGAACAGGCCCGAGCCGGCCGGCGATGGGTTGGCGCTGCCCTTGAGCGCCATGTCGTCGTCGCCGGTGCTGACGTAGTTGTAGGCAAACACGAAGTTCTTCAGATAGCCGTCAAACGAGATGGCCGCGGCGGACGTGGTCGTGCTGCCCGTCGACAACTTGCCCGTGATCGCCTTCGATGCCGAACCCGGATCAAACGCATCCGTGTTTTTCACGTTGTCGCGGGTGAACGTCGCACCGGTGTACAGCGGGTTGCCGTTGCCGGCAGGGTTCGCAAACGCGGCAAGGTTTGGTGTCTGCACCTTCACGCTCCAGACGGTCAGGCCATCGACGCCGCTGGGCACGACGTGAAAGTTCGGGCTGTTGCTCAGCGTGACGCGATACAGCGTGAGGTTCTTGGCGTAGTTGAACACCATCAGGCGGAAGTTCGATTGCGATCCGACGCCCGTCGTGCCGTTCTCGACCATGTTGCCGAGATAGGCCAGATCCCACCACGTCATGTTGCGCGCCGGCGATTTCGAATCGACCAGCGTGCCGCCGTTGTCGCAAGGCGTACCGTCGGCCGCTACGGTGCCGGTCTTGTACGCGGCATAGGTGTTCGAACACGTCAGGTCGACCTTCATCAGCGGGTACTTCGCATTCGAGGTGACGATTTCTGCGTAGCCGCGGCCGTCGATCCGCCCATCGCCGACCACAGCGGAGTTCACGATGTTCGTGCCGGTGATCAGCGCCGTGCAGTTGCTGGAGCTGCCGGCCTTCGTCGCGCTGACGGCCGTGTTGCCGCAGTACGGCCCTGCCGCGTTGGGCGAGTAGGCCATCACGTCGCGCGACGCATACAGCGTGACGCCCTTGTCAATCCACAGCGTCACGCCCGAGGGCAATGTCAGCGGGCCGCTGATGAACGCGTTGCCCGGGCCGCTCGGGTTCACGACAAGACGCACCGCAAACTTCGACGCGCGGTACTGCGGTTTCGCAAGCTCTTCGCCAGTGGCACCGGCGATGTTGACGTTGGGCACTGCAGCCGCAGTCTGCGCAGCCGTGGCTGTCGCATCGGCCGCGGCAATGGTTGCGCCGACTTCCGCATCGACCGACGCGCCGCACGCATCGAGCGCGGCCTGAATGCGCGCCTGGTCGGGGTTCGCCTTCGCCGTCGTCACCGCAACACCCACGCCGACGGTCGACGGATCAGCTTCCGGCGGCAGCGCACCGTCCGGCCGGCTCACGAGTGAATTGCTCGCCTGCAGCGTCGTGCAGACCTGCGCATCGGTCGGCAATGTCGGCTCGGGCGGCAGGTTCGCATCGGTGGTTGCCGTCCCGACCTGGAAGACGGCGGCTGCAGGGTTACCGGTGCCCGCGGACGATGTGTTCGACGATGCTGTGTTGTCGCCGCCGCATGCCGCAAGGCCGATTGCCGTTGCAACCAGCATCGCCATCAAGCCAGTCGATTGTCGGCGCCGCTGTGTTGTTGTCTGCAATGCATTCACGAAGGTCTCCTCATTGTTGTTGTGGTCCGCCAGGGTGGCGGGCGCACGCCTTTTTTGATATATCAGAATCTATTTATTGATATATCAATGGTCAAGGCAGGGTTTTCCCTTGCGTTGCGTTGGCAACCGCGAAACCCCTTAGAGAAGATCGATGGCGTCGGGCGGGTTTGAAGCCTGCAGAGGCAAACCGCCCGCCC
The DNA here is from genome assembly GCF_958405935.1 of Ralstonia psammae. Classification (NCBI taxonomy): domain Bacteria; kingdom Pseudomonadati; phylum Pseudomonadota; class Betaproteobacteria; order Burkholderiales; family Burkholderiaceae; genus Ralstonia; species Ralstonia psammae. The sequence continues at coordinate 147,978 of NZ_CATZBU010000012.1, read as the reverse complement.
GAAAGACGTGCATCAGGTTTTGATGAGATCCAACGGTGCAAACCGGCCCGCCAGCACGGATTGGGAATCCATCCCCCACCAGCGCTCCAGCACGGTGGCGTAAAGCGAGCGGAAATCGACCGACGGGTCCAGATTACCGCCGCCATCCAGGCGCTCCAGCACCGGCCCCTGCCCAGCCAGTCCGCCCTTCACCCGGCCACCCGCCACGAAATGCGCGGCCGCCGTGCCGTGATCCGTTCCGTTGTTCAGGTTCTCGCGCGGACGGCGGCCGAACTCGGAATACGTGACGATCAGCGTGTCGTTCCAGCGGCCCAGCTCCGTCAACGCACTCTTGAGCGAAGCCACACCCTCGCCCAACTGGCGGAGCAAGTTCGCCTGCGTGCCCTGCTGGTTGGTATGGGTATCAAAACTACCGAGCGACAGGCACACCACGGCAACGTCCGCACCGCCATGGCCTGGCGCTGCCACCACCTGCATCGCCGCCTTGATCGAGTTGCCGAAGCCGCCGTCGGGAAAGCGCGTCTGGAACGCAAACTTGCCAGACTTCGGGCGCAGTCCATCGGCGGCCTTGACAATATCCGTCTCGACCTTCAGCACGTGCGCGAGCGTGGCGTTGCCGATCGCATGCGAGGGCATCGCCAGCTTGGCTTCGTTGAGGAACGCATCGGGATTGGCCAGCGCTACGGCGCGTGCGCCGCCGTCGAGGGGGCCCAGGTCGGCGCTACCGATGATCACGCCATCGGCGCCGAACGATGACGGCACCGGTCGCGCGGCAAACGCACGCGTCAGCCAGCCTTCGCGCAAGTATTGATCGGAGCGCGACGCCGTGTCCCAGATCTCGATCGAGCGAAAGTGCGAGAGATTCGGCTGCGGATACGACAGCCCCTGCACCACCGACAATTCACCCGCCTGCCACAGCGGCATCATCGCCTGCAAAGACGGATGCAAGCCGTAGCGGTCATCCAGTTGCAGCACCTGCTCCCGCTTGATGGCGATACGCGGACGCAGCGTGTAGTACTGCGCGCTCGTGTACGGCACCACGGTGTTCAGCCCGTCGTTGCCGCCCTTGAGTTCGATGAGGATGAGCAGGTTGCCGTAGCCCTTGCGCTTGTCTTGCCCTTGGGCAAAGGCAATCCCCGGTACAACGCCACCCATGCCGAGCATGGCGCCTGCCTTCAGAAAATCGCGACGTTCCATGATGTGTGCTCCTGCGGCGATGGCGTTACTTCAACTGGTAAGCCGGGTCCATCATCAGCGTGCGCAGGTACGCCGTACCGGCCAGCTTGACGGGAATCGGCGCGGTCGGCTCGATCGGCAACACCGCACGCTGGATCGAAATGCGCGGTGCCAGTTGCGGCGGGTCATCTCCATCCGCACCGAACTGTGCGAGCCACTTGGCCGAGTTGAACGACACCATCGTCTGCGACTGCGCAAGCTTGAAGCGCCCCTCCTGCCCCATGCCCTTGAGCGCCTGGCCCAGGCCCTGTACAGCGCCGCCCTGTTTCAGGTCTTCGCGCATTGCGGCCATCATCATGCCGGGCTTCTGTTGCTGTGCCTGTTGCGTGGCCGCTGGCGTCTTCATCTCTGTGGAGCGGAACAGTTGATCGAGAAACTGCTTGCGCCCCAGCAGCGTTGTCGAGTTGATCCACGCATCGCCGCCGGGCCAGCCCTTTACGTTGGGCGGTGCCAGCAGGTTCTGCCCAAGCTGCGCAGACTTGATCGCAAACGGCGTCGGGTCGGTGTATTGCACGTTGAACTGCTTGAGCGTGCCGACAATCATCTCCACCGGCGACTTCACCAGCGTTGCGCGCGATTGCGGCGCCCAGAACGCCGGCGTCAAGAACAGCTCGCGCAGCGCCACCTTGATGTCATAGTTGCTTGCACGGAATGCATCGGCCACGCGCTGCGCCTGTGCCGCATCCACGTCAGGCGAAACAAACTCGTGCCAGAGCTTGGTGACGATGAAAGTGGCCGTCTCGGGGCGAGACAGCAGGATGTCGAGCATCTGGTCGCCATCGTAATCGCCGCTCTGGCCAAACACCGTCTTCACGCCCGTGTCGTGAATCTGCGGCCGCCAGATGTAGGCGAAATCGTGCTCACGGTCGATGCTCCAGCCCGTATAGGTGCGCGCGGCTTCCTTGATGTCTTGCTCGGTGTAATGGCCTTCGCCCAGCGTGAACAGCTCCATCACCTCACGAGCGAAGTTCTCGTTCGGCTTGCCCTTGCGGCTTTCGGCGCCGTCCAGGTAAATCAACATCGCCGGGTCTTTGCCAATGGCGTGCAGCATCGTGCCGAAGTTGCCCACCGCGTCCTGGCGCAGCAGCACGTTCTGCCGATACATCAATTGCGCGAACGGCACCTTCTGCGAGCTGGAAACGAAATGGTTGTGCCAGAACAGCGTCATGCGCTCTGTCAGCGGCGACGGCGTCCTGATCATCTCGCCCATCCACCATGCGCGCAGTTCCAGCTCGTGCGCGGCGTTCTTCTGGCGCGCCGCCTTGCGGGCGTCTTCGTCCGGCAGCTTGTTGTAGGGGATGATCGGTTCGTTCACCCACGCCGGCGGCGCCTGCGTGGCAACGGTGCCCGTCTGGGCAAGGACGCGATCAACGGCTTCGCGGTGCGTGAGCCCGGCGTAGGCGTCGAGTTCGCTCTCCGAAGGCGCAAAGCCGATGCGGGTAAGGAAGTAGCGCGCATCGTCGCGGTCCAGGCGCTGCTCGTCGGCGGCGGGCACCTTGGCTTGCGCGGTGTGGCGATGCGGCTTGTCGTGCGTTGCCGCGTGCGCGGTCTGCAGTGAAAGTGCGCCGGCGGCTGCCAGCGCCAAGAAGATCGTGGTGCTACGGATTCGCATGTCGGTCCCCCGAAAGACCCTATTGCTTTGCCGGGGCAGCGACTCGTGCGCCTTTCCTCGGCCCCTACCTAGCCGCCACGGTGGTAGATATCCCGCGTGACGTCATAGATGTTCTGGCGCAATTGCCTGCGCTCCTCGGGTGACAGCTTGCGTTGCGGAGCCCCACGATCGGCATTCTCTCCACGGCGGTTCTCCATCGCGGCGGCGCGGCGGCTGCGTTCCTCGCCGCCACGGCCGCGCGCCGGGCCCTGCCCGCCCCTTTTTTCCTGTGCCCCGGCCTGCATCGAATGTCCGCCGCCGAAAAAGCCGCCGAATCCGCCAAAGCCGCCGCGGTCACCACGCGCGTGCGCCTGCGAGCCGGCCGCACAGAGGGCAAGAACACAGGTCAACAGCGCCGCGCGCCGCCGAAACATCACTGAGCGATTCGAAAAAGGAAGTTGAGAAGCCACGTCTTTGTTGCTGGAAACCGATGCGCCATGCATCATTGCGCGACAATCGATAACAGGCAACCGCATTGCACGCCAGTCCCCTCCGCGGGGGTCGACAGACCCCAAACCGTTGCGAGGAACTGCCAGGGCAGTGTAGCTGCGCGTCCTACAGACTGTTCGCGTAACTCGGTAAATAATGTAACCGTCTGTTTCAATTGGGCTTTTACTGCCTTCTGCTGTCCATTGGGCCCATGTTTTTGTCGTTACCATTAGCGCCATGGAAAATTCCGGTCAAAAGATTCTCGTCGTCGACGACGACCCCCGCCTGCGCGATCTGCTGCGTCGTTACCTGGGGGAACAGGGCTTCACCGTGCTGGTGGCAGAAAACGCCACGGCCATGAACAAACTCTGGCTGCGCGAGCGCTTCGACCTGCTCGTGCTCGACCTGATGATGCCGGGCGAAGATGGCCTGTCGATCTGCCGCCGCCTGCGCGGCGCAAACGATCAGACCCCCATCATCATGCTCACCGCCAAGGGCGAAGACGTGGACCGCATTGTCGGCCTCGAGATGGGTGCGGACGATTACCTGCCCAAGCCCTTCAACCCCCGCGAGCTGATTGCGCGCATCCACGCCGTGCTGCGCCGCCGCGGCCCGGCAGAGATCCCTGGGGCGCCGTCGGAGACCCCCGAAACCTTCGCCTTTGGCGATTTCGTGCTCAACTTGGCCACGCGCACGCTCAAGAAAAACGACGAAGAGATCACCCTCACGACGGGCGAATTCTCCGTGCTCAAGGTGTTTGCGCGCCATCCGCGCCAACCCCTATCGCGCGAGAAGCTCATGGAAATGGCACGCGGGCGCGAATACGAAGTGTTTGACCGCAGCCTCGACGTGCAGATTTCGCGCTTGCGCAAGCTGATTGAACCGGACGCCAGCAACCCCCGCTTCATCCAGACCGTGTGGGGCCTGGGCTACGTGTTCATTCCCGACGGCGCCAAGTAAGCACCCGAGCAACCCTTCTTTTCCGCATCCGACTTGCGCATCCCGCGTCCGGCCGCGTTGCGGCGTCTGCTGATCAGTGTGTTTGGTTCGCTGTTCTGGCGAACCTTCATGCTGATCGCATTGCTCATCGCGATTTCTCTGGGCGTGTGGTTCCAGAGCTTCCGTATTTTCGAGCGTGAACCGCGCGCGCAGCAGATCGCCATGCAGGTGGTCAGCGTGGTCAAGCTCACGCGAGCGGCGCTGCTGTATTCGGATCCGTCTCGACGCCGCTTCCTGCTGCTCGATCTCGTGCAGAACGAGGGCATCAAGGTCTACCCGCGCGAGAAGGAAGACGAATACCGCGAGCCCCACACCAACCCGTATCTCACGCAGCTCGTCCAACAGGAAATCCGCAACCGGCTTGGCGCCGACGCGGTGATCGCCACGGCAGTCAATGACATCCCGGGCGTTTGGGTGAGTTTCCAGATCGAGGGCGACGACTACTGGGTCGCCATCAGCCCGGACCGTTTTGAGCACGTGCCCGGGTTGCAGTGGCTGTGGTGGTCGATGGCGGCGCTGGTGCTGTCAGTGCTGGGCGCGGCGTTCATTACTTCACGCGTGAACCAGCCGCTCAAGCGCCTGGCCGACACGGCGCGCGCCATCAGTGCCGGGGATGATCCGAAGGCATTGCCCGAAGGCGGCGGCACCGAAGTGGCGCAGGCGAATCACAGCTTCAACCAGATGGTGCGCGACCTCAAACAACTTGAGGCCGATCGCGCCGTCATGCTGGCTGGCATCTCGCACGACCTGCGCACGCCGCTCACGCGCCTGCGCCTGGAAACCGAGATGAGCCCCGTCGACGAGCAAACGCGTGAACTGATGGTGGCCGACATTGAACAGATGGACGCGATCATCGGCCAGTTCCTGGACTACGCGCGCCCCAGCGGCGAGATGCTCGAAGACGTGGACCTTACCGAACTCGTGCGCGACACGGCGCCCGTCTACTCCGCACACGACGATATCGACCTGACGCTCAAGCTCGCGCCCGAGGCCATCGCCCGCTGCAACCGCATGGAAACGCAGCGCATTCTCGACAACCTGATCGAGAACGCACGACGCTATGGCAAGACCCCCGGCACGAGCCGCGCGAAGATCACCGTCAGCACGTTCCTGCAAGGCAACGAGGTTGTATTGTGCGTGGCCGATCGCGGTGCAGGTGTGCCGACGGATCAGCTCGCGTTGCTCACGCGGCCGTTCTACCGCCTTGAATCGGCACGCAGTGAAGCCAAGGGCGCCGGGCTCGGCATGTCGATCGTCAATCGCATCTTGCAGCGCAGCGGCGGCCGCCTCGTGCTCGAGAACCGCACACCGCCCGAAACGGGGCTGCTCGTCAGCGCCTGCTACGCGCGCGCCTGATCCGGCACACCGCCTCGGCCCGCCCGGGCACATCCCCTGCTCCTCAGACTGTCATGCGCCGCCTATGGGGTGCGGCGGCAGGCAGCGCTATGGCCGGCGTTGAGAATATCAATTGGCCGGTTTTGAATTCCTCGCCAATACTCCAGCCGCCAGGCTGCGCGCCTGCGCGTTCTTCGTCTCCGTCCGAACGCTCCACCCGGCCCCGGACGGCCGGTGAGCGTGTGTCTGCAAGTCCCGTTGGGTTTCGCACCCATTGCCACACAACTCCAGGAGAAGCTCATGAAGACCATTGGTGACAAGCTCGAACCGTTCAAGGTCGTCGGCGTCAAGCCCGGGTTCAACAATCACGAGGAGAACGGCCAGTCGGCGTTCGAAGACATCACCGAAACCTCGTTCCCGGGCAAATGGAAGGTCATCTTCTTTTATCCGAAGGACTTCACCTTTGTGTGCCCGACCGAGATCGTTGCCTTCGCCAAGCTGAACAATGACTTTGCTGACCGCGACACCGTCGTGCTCGGCGGCTCGACCGACAATGAATTCGTCAAGCTCGCATGGCGCCGCGAGCACAAAGACCTGAACAAGCTCAACCAGTGGTCGTTTGCCGACTCGACGGGTGCGCTGGTCGACCAGCTTGGCGTACGCGAGCACGAGGCCGGCGTTGCGCTGCGCGCCACGTTCATCGTCGACCCCGACAACGTGATCCAGCACGTGTCGGTCAACAACCTGAACGTGGGTCGCAATCCGGACGAAGTGCTGCGCATTCTCGACGGTCTGCAGACGGACGAGCTGTGCCCGTGCAACCGCGCAGTCGGCGGCGCCACGTTGTAACCGCCACGCGGCGCCCTCCGAACCCGGAGCCCGCCCCCGCGCGGGCTTTCGTTTTCCGCCGCCGCTGATAGGAGAAATCGATGGAATTTCTGCAGACGATCAAGGGCCGGATTCCCGACTATGCCAAAGACATCCGCCTCAATCTGGATGGCACGATCGCGCGCTCGTCGCTGGAGGGCAATGACGCGATAGGCGTGGCGCTGGCGGCCGCGTTTGCCGCGAAGAGCAAGGTGCTGACTGACGCCATCCGCAATGCCGAGGTGCTCTCGCCCGAGGAGGTGAACGGCGCGCTGACCGCCGCCGCCCTCATGGGCATGAACAACGTCTGGTATCCGTACATCGAGATGGCGGACGACTCCGACCTCGCGCAGCAGAAGGCGGAGCTGCGCATGAACGCCTACGCCAACAACGGCGGCGTCGACAAACGCCGCTTCGAAATGTATGCGCTGGCCGCCGCCATCATCGGGAAATGCCATTTCTGCATCAAGTCGCACTACGACTTGCTGAAGAACCACCAGGGCATGAGTGCGCAGCAATTGCGAGATGTGGGTCGTATCGCGGCCGTCATCAACGCGGCAGCGCAGGTCATCGCGGCCGAATAGCCGGGCCGATTCCGCAAACGAAAACGGCAGCCCGGATCGCTCCGGTGCTGCCGTTTGCCTTGGGCGGAAACGATGCCAACTCAGTCCTGATCGGCCCCTTCCGCACGATAGATCAACACCACAGCCTGCGCGACGATGCCTTCTTCCTTGCCTTCAAAGCCGAGCTTCTCGTTGGTCTTGGCCTTGACGTTGCACCGCTCGGGCGCAATGCCCAGGTCTTCTGCAAGGTTGGCCACCATGCCCGGCACGTGTGGCGCGAGTTTCGGTTTCTGCGCGATGACCGTCGCGTCGACATTGCCGACCGCATAGCCGGCCTTGCGCACGCGGCGCACGGCTTCGCGCAGCAGCACGCGACTGTCGGCGCCGGCAAAGGCAGGATCCGTGTCGGGAAAGTGCCGGCCGATGTCGCCCAACCCAGCGGCGCCGAACAGAGCGTCGGTAATCGCATGCAGCAGCGCGTCTGCGTCGGAGTGCCCCAGAAGGCCGCGCGTGTGCGGAATCTCCACGCCGCCCAAGATCAGCTTGCGGCCCTCGACCAGCGCGTGTACGTCGTAGCCTTGCCCAATGCGGATGTCCATCCAGTTCATGCTTGCGATGCCTCGTTGGGTTGTGCGCTCGGCGCAAGGATGGCCTCGGCGAGCGCGAAATCGTCGGGATACGTCACCTTGAAGTTGCGCAGCGCCCCCGGCACCAGCAGCGGCGGGTAACCGGCGGCTTCAATCGCACTGGCTTCATCGGTGACGATGCGATGTTGCAGCAGCGCTTCCCGCAAGGCGCGCTCCAGCAGGCCAAGCGGAAACATCTGCGGCGTCTGCGCTTGCCACAGGCCATCGCGTGGCAAGGTCGCGCCGATGTGCTGAGCTGCATCGCCACGTTTGAGCGTGTCTGCCACGGGCAGCGCAAGGATGCCGCCCGCAGCTTGCGTGCCCTCGGCCTCCACAGCCGCGACCAAACGCGCGATCAGGGCGGGCGTCAAGCCAGGGCGCGCCGCGTCATGCACGAGCACCCAGTCGTCATCGTGCGCGCCCCGGCCACGCAACGCCGCCAACCCGTGCGTGACCGATGCGTGGCGCGAATCTCCACCGCAATCAACCTCCACCAGCTTGGGGGTATCGAAACCACCATCGGGAAAGCGCTGGACGAGCGGCTGGGCACCTGGCGTCGTCACCACAAGCACGGTATCGATTTCGGGGCTCGCCAGGAAGGCCTGCGCGGTGTGCCACAGCATCGGCCGCCCCGCGATCACCCGATATTGCTTGGGCAGATCGCCGCCGGCGCGCGAGCCGGTGCCGGCCGAGGGGATCAGCGCAAAACGGCGTCGGCCGGGGTGGGAAATCGACATGACAGGCGGGAAAATGAACGTTGGCGCAGCATTTGCGTGGATTTTGGCCCTCGCAAGCGCGCGGCTGGCGCGGATTTTATAATAGCGGTCTGCGTCACGACACCCCGCCTGCACATGCCGGCGGGGTGTCGTGCTTTGTCTTGCAGTCGTGCCCACAGAACCTGACGCCTCATGTCCGATTTTTCGCTCTCTGCCCTGCCCGCCGTCAAACCGGGCTCGCGCTTCGTCTTCAGCGGCCTCCAGGGCGCGGCAGATGCCCTGTTGCTTGCGCGCTACCTGGAGCAGCATCGCGCCGCCGTGCCGATGCTGGCGGTGGTCTGCGCCAATGCCGTCGATGCCCAGCGCTTGGCGGAGGAGCTACGTTGGTTTGCCCCGCAGGCGCGCGTGAAGCTGCTGCCGGACTGGGAGACGCTGCCGTACGACAATTTCTCGCCGCACCAGGATTTGATCTCCGAGCGGCTGGCGACCCTGCATGATCTGCAGAACGGTGCGTGCGACATCGTGCTCGTGCCGGCATCCACGGCGCTGCAACGCGTGGCGCCGCCATCGTTCCTGGCCGCCTATACGTTCTTTTTCAAGAAGGGCGAGAAGCTGGACGAGGCTGCGCTGAAAGCGCAGTTCACGCTGGCCGGGTACGAGCACGTCAGCGCCGTGATGCGCCCGGGCGAATACTCCGTGCGCGGCGGCCTGATCGACTTGTTCCCGATGGGCTCACCGCTGCCCTATCGGCTCGACCTGTTTGGCGACGAAATCGAGACCATCCGCTCGTTCGACCCCGACACGCAGCGTAGCCTCTACCCGGTGAACGAAGTCCGCCTGCTGCCGGGCCGCGAGTTCCCGATGGACGAGGCCTCGCGCACTGCCTTCCGCGGCCGCTGGCGTGAGGTGTTCGAGGGTGACCCGACGCGCTCGCCGATCTACAAAGACATCGGCAACGGCGTGCCCAGCGCCGGCATCGAGTATTACCTGCCGCTGTTCTTCGAAGAGACCGCGACGCTGTTTGACTACCTGCCGGGCGCCACGCATCTTGCCTTCGTCGGCGACATCGAAGGTGCGGTACGCCGCTTCTGGGCCGACACCACGCAGCGCTACAACTTCATGCGCCATGACCGCGAGCGGCCGCTGCTGCAGCCGTCTGCGTTGTACCTGGATGAAGAGGCGTTCTTCGTGGCGGCCAAGCCGCACGCACGTCTGGTGTTGCGCACCGAGCCGGGCGATGCACCGCTTTCGTTGCCGTTGCCAAACGTTGCTGTCAACCGCCGCGCGGAAGACCCCCTGGTCAATCTCGAATCGTTCCTGATGCGCAGCAATTGCCGTGTGATGATCTGCGCCGAATCCGCAGGCCGCCGTGAAACGCTCGCGCAAATGCTTGCCGCCAGCGGTCTGCACCCCGAAGGCGTGGCGGACTTCGCCGACCTGATGAGCGGCGATGCCAAGTTCGTGCTCGGCGTGGCACCGCTGTACCAGGGCTTCATCCTCGGCGACGAACGCATCGCGCTCATCACCGAGACCGAGCTGTACGCACAAACCGTTCGCCGCGCCGGTCGCCGCAAGCAGGAGCAGGCCACTGCCGTCGATTCGATGGTGCGCGATCTGGCCGAGCTGAAGATCGGCGACCCGGTGGTGCACAGCGAGCACGGCATTGGACGCTATCAGGGGCTGGTGTCCATCGACATGGGCAACGGCGAGGAAGAATTCCTGCACCTCGACTACGACAAGGGCAGCAAGCTTTACGTGCCGGTGCATCAGTTGCACGTGATCTCGCGCTACTCGGGCGCCGATCCGGAAACCGCGCCGCTGCATTCGCTCGGCTCGGGTCAATGGGAAAAGGCCAAGCGCAAGGCGGCCCAGCAGATTCGCGATACCGCCGCCGAACTGCTGAACCTGTACGCGCGACGCGCGTTGCGCCAGGGCTTCGCCTTCCCGCTCACGCCTGAGGACTACGCCACATTCGCCGAGAGCTTCGGCTTTGACGAAACGCCCGATCAAGCCGCCGCCATCGCCGCCGTGATCGCCGACATGACGTCGGGCAAGCCGATGGACCGCCTCGTCTGCGGCGACGTCGGCTTCGGCAAGACGGAAGTCGCGCTGCGTGCCGCGTTTGTTGCGGTGATGGGTGGCAAGCAGGTTGCCATCCTGGCGCCGACCACGCTGCTGGCCGAACAGCACTACCAGACGCTGGTCGACCGCTTTGCCGACTGGCCGGTGCGCATTGCCGAGATCTCGCGTTTCAAGAACAAGAAGGAGATCGATGGCGCGATCGAGGCCATCAACGCCGGCACCATCGACATCGTGATCGGCACGCACAAGCTGCTCTCGCCGGATGTGAAGTTCAACCGGCTGGGCCTCGTCATCATCGACGAGGAACACCGCTTTGGCGTGCGTCAGAAAGAATCACTCAAAACGCTGCGCGCCGAAGTGGACGTGCTCACGCTCACGGCCACGCCGATCCCGCGCACGCTGGGTATGGCCCTGGAAGGCTTGCGCGATTTCTCGGTGATTGCCACTGCACCGCAGAAGCGGCTGGCCATCAAGACCTTCCTGCGCCGCGAAGAAGACGGCGTGCTGCGCGAGGCCATCCTGCGTGAGCTGAAACGCGGCGGCCAGGTCTACTTCCTGCACAACGAGGTCGAAACCATCGAGAACAAGCGCGCCAAGCTCGAAGAGCTGATTCCGGAGGCCCGCGTGGTGGTTGCCCACGGCCAGATGCACGAGCGCGAACTGGAACGCGTGATGCGCGATTTCGTGGCCCAGCGCGCCAACATCCTGCTGTGCACGACGATCATCGAAACCGGCATTGACGTGCCGACCGCCAACACGATCCTGATCCACCGCGCCGACAAGTTCGGCCTGGCGCAGTTGCACCAGTTGCGCGGCCGCGTCGGACGCTCGCACCACCAGGCGTACGCGTACTTGCTGGTGCACGACGTGGACGGCCTGACCAAGCAGGCGCAACGCCGCCTTGAAGCCATTCAGCAGATGGAAGAACTGGGTGCGGGCTTCTACCTGGCGATGCACGATCTGGAAATCCGCGGTGCCGGCGAGGTGCTGGGCGACAAGCAATCGGGCGAAATTTCCGAGATCGGTTTCCAGCTCTACACCGACATGCTCAACCAGGCGGTGAAGTCGCTCAAGGCCGGCAAGGAACCCGATCTGATGGCGCCGCTCGCGGCCACGACCGAGATCAACCTCGGCACCCCGGCCCTGCTGCCGCAAGACTATTGCGGCGATGTGCAGGAACGCCTGTCGCTGTACAAGCGCCTGGCCAACTGCGAAAGCGGCGAGACCATCGACAACATCCAGGAAGAACTGATCGACCGTTTCGGCAAGCTGCCACCGCAAGCGCAATCCCTCATCGAAACGCACCGGCTGCGCATTGCCGCTGCGCCGCTGGGCATCCGCAAGATCGACACGGGCGCGAACGCCGTCACGCTGCAGTTCGTACCGAACCCGCCTGTGGACGCGATCAAGATCATCGATCTCGTGCAGAAGAACCGACAGATCAAGCTGGCGGGGCAAGATCGTCTGCGTATCGAAAACATTCCGGGCGAATTCGCCGCGCTGGCGCAGACCATTCGCCACGCCATGCGTCAATTGACGTGATCCAGTAGGATCAGCCGATCAGAACAAGGAAACCATCATGAGCACCGCCCTCACCCCGTTTTCCACCCTCGATTGGACGAACAAGCTTGTCAGCTTCGACACCACCAGCCGCGGCTCCAACCTGGCGCTGATCGAAACCGTGCGCGACTACCTGCGCGGCCTCGGCCTCGAATCGCACCTGTCGCACAACGACGATGGCAACAAAGCCAATCTGTTCGCCACCATTCCGGCAGCGGACGGCAGCGTGCAAGGCGGCATCGTGCTGTCGGGCCATACCGATGTGGTGCCGGTGGATGGCCAGAAATGGGACAGCAACCCGTTCGTGCCGGAAGTGCGCGACGGCAAGCTCTACGGACGCGGCACCTGCGACATGAAGGGGTTTATTGCCTCGTCGCTGGCGCTGGTGCCGTCGCTGCTGCAGGCGCGGCTGCGCGAGCCCGTGCACCTTGCGCTGTCCTACGACGAGGAAGTCGGCTGCGTGGGCGCCCCGCGCATGATCGAAGACTTGATCGCGCGCGGCATCAAGCCCGCCGGCTGCATCGTCGGCGAGCCCACCTCCATGCGCCCGATCATCGCCCACAAGGGCATCAATGCGTACCGCTGCCGCGTGCATGGCCGCGCCGCGCATTCGTCGCTCACGCCGCAGGGTGTCAACGCCATCGAATACGCCGCGCGCATCATCTGCTTCGTGCGCGACCTGGCCGATGAATTCCGCGCCAAGGGCCCGTTTGATGACGCGTTTGACGTGCCGTTCACCACGGCATCGACGGGCCTCATCCACGGCGGCATCGCGCTGAACACGATCCCTGCGCTCTGCGAGCTGGTGTTTGAGTTCCGCAACCTGCCTGGCGTGGATGCGCCGGCCATCCGCGCGCGCGTCGAGCACTACGTGCGCGAAACGATCGAGCCCGCCATGCAGCGCGAGCACCCGGACGCCCGCATCGAACTCGACGAGATTGCCGCCGCGCCGTCGCTGGACGCATCCGAGCAAGCCGCCATCACGCAGCTTGTGCGCGTGCTGACCGAAGACAACGACAAACGCAAGGTCGCATACGGCACGGAAGCCGGGCTCTTCCAGCGCGCCGGCATTCCGGCCGTGCTGTGCGGCCCAGGCGACATCGAACAAGCGCACAAGGCCAACGAATTCGTCGAACTCGCGCAGCTCGACGCGTGCGACCGCTTCCTCGCCAAGGTGGCGCGCAGCCTGATGGTCGAAACCGCGTCCGCCTAATGCTTACACAGCAACGCCTCACCTTTTGGTGGGGCGCATTCCGCCGGGGGCGTTCGCTACAATAGCGGGCTTCCCCGGCGCCGAACTGCCTGCTCCCCGCTCCTGTCACTCCATGCCCGTCATCCTGCAAAGCCCGTCGCCGCTGTCTACCGGCGACATTGAATCCGTCCGCAGCCTGTTCGGCAGCGCCACCTACGAGATGCGCGCGCCCAACGTCGCCGCCATCGAATGGGTGCACGAACTGCCCAGCGAGTTGCGCGTGCAGCTGGATGCCATCTGCGCCAACCTGAAGATGGACTACGCGTGGATTCCCGACGAATGGACGTTCGGCGACTTCCGTGTGCTGGCGATGGACATGGATTCCACGCTCATCACCATCGAGTGCATCGACGAGATTGCGGATTTCTGCGGGCTCAAGCCGCAAGTGGCGGCCATTACCGAAGCGTCGATGCGCGGCGAGATCAAGGATTTCAACGAGAGCCTGACCCGCCGCGTCGAACTGCTCAAGGGCTTGGATGCGAGCGTGCTGGAGCGCGTCTACTCCGAGCGCCTGCAGCTCTCCCTGGGTGCCGAAAAGATGCTCAAGGCCGTGCAAGCGCTGGGCATCCGAACGCTGCTGGTGTCAGGCGGCTTCGAATTCTTCACCTCGCGCCTGCAGGAGCGCCTGGGCCTGGACCGCACGCGAGCCAACACACTGGAGATCGTCGACGGCAAGCTGACCGGCCGCGTGCTCGGTGAGATCGTCAATGCGGATGTGAAGGCGCAGACACTCAAAGCGTTCTGCCAAGATCTGGGCGTGTCGCCGCACAACGCCATCGCCATGGGCGACGGGTCGAACGATCTGAAGATGATGGGCGTGGCCGGCCTGTCGGTAGCGTTCCGCGCCAAGCCCATCGTGCAGGCCCAAGCCGACGTGGCGTTCAACGTTGTCGGCCTGGATGGGTTGTTGAATCTGTTCCCGCAGCAGTAAGCGGCGATGGCGACCCGCCAACCTGCCCGCAGGAAACTCGCACCGGTGGTGCGAGAAACGGTGGACGCGCACGATTATGCAGCCCTGCTAACCGAAATCCGGACGCGCATTCAGGCTGCGCAATACGCGGCCCTACGAGCGGTCAACAAAGAGCTGGTAGGGCTGTATTGGGACATCGGACAACGGATCGTGGCCCGACAGCAAACCGAGGGTTGGGGCAAAGCTGTCGTGCAGCAGTTGGCCACAGACCTGCAGGCAAGTTTTCCCGGCACGGGCGGTTTTTCGGCATCCAACCTGTGGCGGATGAAAGGTTTCTTCGAGACTTACTGCGACGCGACAAAACTCGCACCACTGGTGCGAGAAATCGGTTGGAGCCATAACCTGCTCATTCTCGAGCGCTGCAAAGACGCTCAAGAGCGCGAGTTCTACCTGCGCATGACCCGCAAGTTCGGTTGGTCGAAAAATGTTCTGGCCCACCAGATCGATAATCAGAGCTACGAAAAATCACTTCTGGGCCAGACCAATTTCGACAAGGCGCTGACGCCAGCCCTGCGCGCGCAAGCCAAGCTTGCGGTAAAAGATGAATACGCCTTCGATTTTCTCGAACTCGGCGACCAGCATAGCGAACGGGAGCTGGAACGTGCACTGATTACCCGCATCGAAGATTTCCTGCGTGCAATGGGCGGCATGTTTGCCTTCCTAGGTAGCCAATACCGACTTGAAGTGGATGGCGACGATTATTTCATCGACCTGTTGCTGTTCCACCGCCGCTTGCGCTCGCTGGTGGCCATCGAACTGAAAATCGGCAAGTTCGAACCTGAGTTCATCGGCAAGATGCAGTTCTACCTTGCAGCGCTTGACGAACAGGTCCGCCAGGACGACGAGAACCCGTCCATTGGCATCATCCTGTGCAAGGAAAAGAAGCGCACCATCGTTGAATACGCCTTGCGCGACGCAAGGAAACCGATTGGCGTAGCGACTTACGCCATCACCAAGCGCTTACCGAAAGAGTTACAGGGTCAGTTGCCTTCGCCTGAAGCCATTGCGCGTCTGCTTGAAACACTGTAGCCACGATCATTAAAAACGGGGCGCCACGATCAACTCGCACGCCCCGCCATCACCGCCGACTGAAGCTTAAAAGATTAAGTCCGCAGGTGCGTCTCCATCGCCTGCTTCAAATCCGCAACCAAATCACGCGGATCTTCCAGCCCGATATACAGCCGCACGAAACCGCCCGCGTTCTCCCAATCGGCCGGCGGCCAAGCGGTCGCCGTGCGCATCGACGGGATGTTGTACGGCAGCGCCAGGCTGTGCGCCCCGCCCCACGAAAAGCCGATGGCGAAATAGCGCAGGCCCTCAATGAAGGCATCGATCTGCGCCTGCGAATAACGCTCGTGCAACACGATCGAGAACAATCCGGTCGCGCCGGTAAAGTCGCGCTTCCAGTTTTCATGACCAGGACAATCGGGCAGCGCCGGGTGCAGCACGCGGACGACTTCGGGCCGGTCAGCCAGCCATTCGGCCACTTCACGGGCGTGCGCGTCGTGTGCTGCCAAGCGCGTCGGCAGGCTCGGCAGGCCACGCAGCACGAAATAGCAATCGTCCGCCGACACGCCCCAGCCCATGCGCATGCGCGTGGCAAGCAGTTTGTGGTGCAGCGCTTCGTCGTTGGTGATGGCGGCGCCCATGAGCACATCGCTGCCACCCGACTGGTACTTGGTCAGCGCCTGCACGGAGATGTCGATGCCGTGTTCGAACGGCTGGTAGTACACGCCGCCACTCCAGGTGTTGTCGATGGCGGTGATGGCACCGGCCTTGCGCGCCACCTCCGCGATGGCCTTGCAGTCCGGCACTTCCATCGTCACCGAGCCCGGCGCTTCGAGCCACACAAGCTTGGTATTGTGGCGCATCAGGTCGGTAATACCGGCGCCTATCATCGGGTCGTAGTAGCGCACGGTGATGCCGAACTGGCGCGCCATCCACTCGCCATGGTCGCGGTTCGGGCCGTAGGCATTGTCCGGAATCAGTACATCGTCGCCAGATTTGATGAGCGCGAAATACACCAGCGAAATCGCCGCCAGCCCTGACGGGAGCAGCAACGCATGCGAGCCGCCTTCGATCTGGGCCAGCGCCTGGCACAGCGTGTCGGATGTCGGCGTGGCGTGCAGGCCGTAACGCCAGTGCACCACGCTGCCGCTGCCGAAGGCGCGCATGTCGGCGAGGTTCTTGAACACCACCGTCGACGCACGATGCGTGGCATGCGAGAACGCCGCAAAGCCCGGCGGGATATGCAATTCCGGATGCACAGCCTGGGTCGCGGGAAACATGGGCGGGAGCTTGCTGTCGTTCACGTGGTTTCCTGTTTGATGGCGTATGAGCGATTTCCGGCGGCCTACCAGTGCGCACTTGATCGCGCTGGATTGCCGGATGGTGGCGCAACCTGACCCGGCGCCGCAGGCACGAGTGGCGCGGCGGGCACGGCGGCATTGCTATTAGCTGCGGCATCGTACGGCGGAATCACGACCACCGCGACGGGCCGCAGCAAAAAGGGCAGCGTACGGCCGTCGTGGGCCACGTCCGTCCACGTGCCGCGCACAATGCCGCGGCCGTCGATGGCGCCTTCCCAGGTGCCGGTGACGTGTGTACCGTCGTCGGACTCCTCCATGAGAAAGCCGCCGTTTTCGTATTCGCCGGTCACCAAGCGCACGCCCGCCGCATTGCCCGCGACGTATTCGCCGTGGACGCTGTCGATTTCACCGGTCTTGCGGCCAAGCCGCATGTGGATCGGCATGTCGCCGATCACCCCGGTATAGACGGGGTACTTTGCGTAGTCGGGCTGCGGCTGCAACACACGAAGTGGCGCGGTCTGGGCGGAGAACCCGTTGTCGCCCCCTTTGGCCTGAGCGCGGCGCTTGTCGCCATCGGCAACCGCGCGGTTCAGGCCCAAGTCACCCGGCTGCACGTTGGTGCTGCCGGTCGACACGTCGTAGCCGTTGTTGGCGGCCGGCGTCTGCGCAGACACCGGTGCCAGACCTGCGGCCAGCACCAGCGCAAGCAGCGCGCCGGTTGGCCGAATCAGGCGTTCAATCGAGAAAATGCGTTCAGATGCGCTCGAACACCGCCGCAATGCCTTGTCCTCCACCAATACACATGGTCACCAACGCGTAGCGACCACCGATGCGCTGCAGCTCGTGCAGCGCCTTGACGGTGATCAGCGCACCCGTTGCACCGATCGGGTGGCCCAGCGAGATACCCGAGCCGTTCGGGTTGACCTTGGCCGGGTCCAGGCCGAGTTCCTTCGTCACGGCACACGCCTGAGCCGCGAAGGCTTCGTTAGCCTCGATCACGTCCAGATCCTTGACCGACAGGCCTGCGCGCTCCAGCGCCTTGCGCGTGGCCGGCACGGGGCCGATCCCCATGATCTTCGGGTCTACACCTGCATGGCCGTACGACACCAGTCGTGCCAACGGCTTGAGGCCGCGCTTTTCGGCCACTGAACGCTCCATCAGCACCAGCGCCGCGCCCGCGTCGTTCAGGCCCGAAGCGTTGCCAGCCGTGACCGTGCCGTTTTCTTTCGTGAAGACCGGCTTGAGCTTGGTCATGTCGTCGATGGTCGCGTCGTGACGGACGTGCTCATCGGTATCGAACTGGATATCGCCCTTGCGCGACTTGATCGTCACCGGAACGATCTGGTCTTTGAAGTAGCCGGCCTGGATGGCGCGCGATGCACGCTGGTGCGATTCCAGCGCAGTCTGGTCTTGCTGTTCGCGGCTGATGCCGAATTCGCGGGCGACGTTTTCTGCCGTCACACCCATGTGGATCGTGTGGAACGGGTCGTGCAGCGCCCCAAGCATCATGTCGACCATCTTGGCGTCGCCCATGCGCGAACCCCAGCGGGCGGCGGGCGCCAGGTACGGAGCGCGGCTCATGCTCTCCGCGCCGCCGGCGATGGCGATATCGGCGTCGCCCAACAGCACGGTTTGCGCGGCGCTCACCACGGCCTGCAGACCCGAGCCGCACAGGCGATTGACGTTGAATGCGGGCGTCTCGGCCGAGACACCGCCGTTCACAGCGGCCACCCGCGAGAGATACATGTCGCGTGGCTCGGTGTTGATCACGTGGCCAAACACCACGTGGCCGACCTCCTCGCCCTTCACGCTGGCGCGGGCCAAAGCCTCGCGCACGACGAGCGCGCCCAGTTCGCACGGCGCCACATCCTTCAGGCTGCCGCCGAATGTCCCGATTGCGGTACGAACGCCGCTGACCACCACCACTTCACGTGCCATTGCTGTCTCCTGTGCCATCGAAATTGGATGGCGGCCAGTATAAACGCACGACCGTTCGCAAAATTTAGGTACGACTACCTAAGTGGATCAGACCTCGCCCCACAGGTCATGGCCATCCGCGCCGGTAATCTTGACCGAAACGAAATCGCCCGCCTTGTAGCGCTTGTACGGCTTCGACGGCGGCGCGATATAGACCAGACCGTCGATCTCCGGCGCATCCGCCGACGAACGGCCGATGCCGCCGTCCTGATTCACTTCGTCCACGAGCACGCGCAGCGACTTGCCAACCTTGCGCTGCAGACGGCGGGCAGACACGCGCTCGGCAACTTCCATGAAGCGCGCGCGGCGCTCCTCGCGCACCTCATCGGGCAGCGCGCCCGGCAGGTCGTTGGCGGTGGCGCCCTCCACGGGCGAATACGCGAAGCAACCCACGCGATCGAGTTCCGCTTCGGCGATGAAGTCGAGCAGCGTTTGGAACTCTTCTTCCGTTTCACCCGGGAAGCCCGCGATGAAGGTGCTGCGGATGGTCAGCTCCGGGCACACCTCGCGCCAGGCGCGGATGCGGTCCAACGTCTTCTCGGCATTGGCGGGGCGCTTCATGCGCTTGAGCACGTCGGGGTGGGCGTGCTGCAGCGGCACGTCCAGATACGGAAGGACTTTGCCTTCGGCCATCAGCGGCATCACCTCATCCACGCTCGGGTACGGGTAGACGTAATGCAAGCGCACCCAGGCGCCGTATTGCGACGCCAACTCGCCAAGCGCACCGACCAGCTCGGTCATGCGCGTCTTCAGCGGGCGGCCGTTCCAGAAGCCCATGCGGAATTTGACATCGACGCCATAAGCGCTGGTGTCCTGCGAGATGACGAGCAGCTCCTTGACGCCGGCCTTCAGCAGGTTTTCCGCCTCCAGCATCACTTCGGCCACCGGGCGCGAGACAAGATCACCGCGCATCGACGGGATGATGCAGAAGCTGCAACGGTGGTTGCAGCCTTCAGAAATCTTCAGATACGCGTAGTGCTTTGGCGTGAGCTTGATGCCCTGCGGCGGCACCAGGTCGACGAACGGGTCGTGCGGCTTGGGCAGGTGCGTGTGCACGGCTTCCATCACCTCGCCCAGCGCGTGGGGGCCCGTCACTGCCAGCACCTTCGGGTGCACGCTGGTGATGATGTCCTGGCCCGCGGCGTCCTTCTTGGCACCCAGGCAGCCGGTCACGATCACCTTGCCGTTCTCGGCCAGCGCTTCGCCAATCGCATCCAGGCTTTCCTGCACAGCCTCGTCGATGAAGCCGCAGGTGTTGACGACCACCAGGTCCGCCCCGCCGTACGTGCCGGAGATCTCATACCCCTCCGCGCGCAGTTGGGTGATGATCTGCTCGGAATCGACCAAGGCCTTGGGACAACCGAGACTGACGAACCCCACCTTGGGGCTCTGGGTACTGACGTCGGACATGGGAACAACCTGATGTGGGAGAGGATGTGCACTGTGCACACGGGGTGCACCGCGCGGTTGCGTATTTTAACCGTTCGCAGCGCCTGGGCGGCCAAGCCGAAGCTGCATCTGTTCAATCACGCGCTCGATTTCCAGCGCATCCTGCAGCCTGCGGATCGCGTCGTGCAGCTCTGCGGCCTGCGGCCACGTCCGTTTCAGATAACTGAGCCACAGTTTGACGCGGCCATGCTCATGCTTGGCCGAGATGCGCGCGTGCAGCTTCTTCAGATAATCGGCGAGATAGCCCAGCACGATCGGCCATTCCGCCGCAGACGGCGCTTGCTCCATCTGCCCGCGAATGCGCTGGGCCAGGAATGGGTCGGACACGGCGCCACGCCCGATCATCACGTCATGACAGCCGCTGACGGCGCGGCAGCGCTCCCAATCGGCCACGCTCCAGACTTCGCCATTGGCGGTCACGGGGATGCTGACGGCGTCGGCGATACGTGCAATCCAGTCCCAATGGGCGGGGGGGCGGTAGCCGTGGTCCCGCGTGCGGGCGTGCACGACGAGCGATTCGGCCCCGCCTTCCGCCAGTGCCGTCGCACAATCAATCGCTCGGGACGTATCTGAAACGCCGAGCCGCATCTTGGCCGTCACCGAAATGTTGGCCGGCACCGCGGCCCGCACGGCGTGCACGATGTCGTGCAGCACTTCTGGCGTGGCAAGCAGCATGGCGCCGCCGCCGTGGCGGTTCACCACCTTGGCCGGGCAGCCGAAGTTGAGGTCGATGCCATGCGGCGTCAGGGTCGCCGCGTACGCCGCATTGCGGGCCAGCCATTCCGGATCGCTGCCGAGAAGCTGGATGGTCATCGGCGTGCCGCTGGCGGTATAGCCGCCGTTACGGATCTCGGGCGTCTCACGTTCGTAGGTGCGCGCGGGCAGCAATGAACCCGTCACCCGGACAAACTCGGAGACGCACCCGTCGTAGCCGCCTGCTTGAGTCAGCACGTCGCGCATGACGTAATCCGCAACCCCTTCCATCGGGGCAAGCAAAAGGCGGCTCATGCGAAAACGGAAGACAGCCGGCGCGCAGGCCGGGGGCGGACATCAAACATGGGAGACCGAAGCGGGAATCGTGATCGTTGGAGAGGCGTTCACCTCACCTGAAGGACCCGCATTTTACCTTGCCGCCCTCACCTGCGCGTGCCCAACAAAAAAGGCGAACCGCCACGCGATTCGCCTCGTTTTGCCAGCCCGCCGAACTTACTTCTTTTCGGGCGGCTGGTTGAACGGGAATGTCCCGAACATGTTCTTGGCCTGGCTCTGCATCTGCTCCTGCATCTGCACGAACAGGTTTTTGCTCTGCTCGATGTAGTTGCTCATCATGCCTTGCATCATCGGCCCCTGCATGTTCATGAACTGCGACCACATGTCAGGGTTGAAGGTGTTGCCGCTGTACAGATCCTTCGAGTTTTCGGCCAGCTTGCTTTGGATGTCGACAAACGCCTGGATGTTCTTTTCCAGGTACGTGCCCATCATGCCCTGCATGGCGTTGCCATAGAAACGGATGATCTGAGCGAGCATCGCGCCGGAGAACATCGGCACGCCGCCGGTTTCCTCTTCCAGGATGATCTGCAGCAGGATACTGCGGGTCAGGTCTTCACCGGACTTCGCATCGACGACGCGAAACTCCTCGGTTTCCATCACAAGCTGCTTGACGTCCGCCAGTGTGATGTACGTGCTGGTCTGGGTATCGTAGAGCCGGCGGTTGGGATATTTCTTGATCAGCCGTTCGGTGCCCTTCTTGCTGGTGGCCATCGTGCCTTTCCGTGTTGGCGATGCTGCTGCGGTGCAGCCGATGCAGTGCGAAATGACTGCATCGAGCAATGCAGCAAAATACGCGGTTGCCCGGCTGTTCCGATCTGCGCGCGAATGCTGCATTCAAGAGCAGCGCAGATGCATCCGGTTATGATCGGACGCCCCGTGTCTCCCTGCGGAGCGCCTCCGTGGTTGGATTCTATGCGGATCGCCCTGCAAAGAAAAGGCGACCTCCCCCGGTAAAAACCCGCAGCATTTTGATGCGACTCACGCACTCGCGCAATTGCCCGGAGAGCACGCGAAAAGCCTGCTGCGATGCAATCGAGCATCGCAGCACGCAGGCAAATCAAGGGGGAAATTGCTGCACCCATGCTGCAGCATCGCCGCAGCATGGGCGTGGGGGCGTCAGCCCATGTGCAGGCCGCCGTTGAGGGAGAAGTCCGCGCCGGTGGCGAAGCCAGATTCTTCCGATGCCAGCCATGCGCAGATCGAGGCAATCTCGTTCGGCTCGCCCAAGCGCTTGACCGGGATCGTGCCGACGATCTTGTCGAGCACATCCTGACGAATCGCTTTCACCATGTCGGTGGCGATGTAGCCGGGCGATACCGTGTTGACCGTCACGCCCTTGGTGGCTACTTCCTGCGCCAGCGCCATCGTGAAGCCATGCAAGCCAGCCTTGGCCGTCGAGTAGTTGGTTTGGCCAAACTGCCCCTTCTGGCCGTTCACCGACGAGATGTTGACGATACGGCCCCAGCCACGATCCGCCATCCCGTCGATGACCTGCTTGGTCACGTTGAACAGCGAAGTCAGGTTGGTGTCGATCACCGCATCCCAATCGGCGCGGGTCATCTTGCGGAACACCACGTCGCGCGTGATGCCGGCGTTGTTGATCAGGACATCCACCTCGCCCACTTCCGCCTTGACCTTGTCGAACGCGGCTTTGGTCGACTCCCAATCACCGACATTGCCCTCGGACGGCACGAAATCGAAACCAAGCGCCTTTTGTTGTTCGAGCCATTTCGCCTTGCGCGGCGAGTTCGGGCCGCAGCCTGCGACAACGGTGAAACCGTCGCGCGCCAAGCGCTGGCAAATCGCCGTTCCGATACCGCCCATGCCACCGGTGACGTATGCGATGCGTTTGGTCATGTCCACTCCTAGTCCTTGTTGTTAGAACCGCCCGGCCTCTTGCCGGGCAGCAGATGCTCAGGTGTCTCGGATTGGCGTGTGCGGCTTTCGTTCCACATCACGCCCAATCCCACTGCAAAAAGCTTACGGACGCTCAACCGCCAGCGCCACGCCCATGCCGCCACCGATACACAGCGAGGCCAGGCCCTTCTTCGCATCGCGCTTCTGCATTTCGTGCAGCAGCGTGACAAGGATGCGGCAGCCCGACGCGCCGATCGGGTGACCGATCGCAATCGCCCCGCCATTGACGTTGATCTTGGACGTATCCCAGCCCATCTGCTGATGCACTGCCAGCGCCTGAGCGGCAAACGCCTCGTTGATCTCCATCAGGTCCAGGTCACCCACCGACCAGCCGGCGCGCGACAGGCAGCGCTGCGACGCCGGTACCGGACCCATGCCCATGACCTTCGGGTCCAGGCCTGCGCTCGCGTAAGAGCGGATCGTGGCCAGCGGCGTCAGACCCAGCGCCTTGGCCTTGGCGGCCGACATCACCACAACAGCGGCGGCGCCATCGTTCAGGCCCGAGGCGTTGGCCGCCGTCACTGTGCCTGCCTTGTCGAAGGCGGGCTTCAGGCCAGCCATCGATTCGAGCGTAGCGCCATGGCGAACAAACTCGTCCTGCGCGAAGGCGATCGGGTCGCCCTTGCGCTGCGGGATCAGGATCGGAACGATTTCGTCATTGAAGCGGCCCGACTTCTGCGCAGCTTCGGCCTTGTTCTGCGAAGCCACGGCAAACTCGTCCTGCGCCTCTCGCGTGATGCCGTACTCCTTGGCGACGTTCTCAGCCGTGATGCCCATGTGGTACTGGTTGTAGACGTCCCACAGCCCGTCCACAATCATCGAATCGATGAGCTTGGCATCGCCCATGCGGAAACCGTCGCGCGAGCCCGGCAGGACGTGCGGCGCAGCGGACATGTTTTCCTGGCCGCCGGCCACGACGATCTCGGCATCGCCCGCAATGATGGCGTTGGCAGCCAGCATCACGGCCTTCAGGCCCGAGCCGCACACCTTGTTGATGGTCAGGCCAGGCACCATGTTCGGCAGCCCAGCCTTGATGACGGACTGGCGTGCCGGGTTCTGGCCCGAGCCCGCCGTCAGCACCTGGCCCATGATGACTTCGCTCACCTGGTCCGGTGCCACCTTGGCGCGCGCCAGCGCTTCGCGGATAACGGCCGCGCCGAGGTCAGGCGCAGCGATCTTCGCCAGCGAACCACCAAACTTGCCCACGGCGGTGCGTACCGCCGATACGATCACAACATCGGTCATTTGCTTACCTTCCACTTTCGAAAGAGAGGGTCGTCGGACACCGTCAGCGGCCGAAGCCGCGACGGCAACGGGGGGTCATGCGCGCGATCTTACGCTTTCTGTTTGACGTAGCGGCCAGGTGCCGGCTCGATGGCCGGGTAGTCCGCATTGCCGTAGCCCTTGGGTGCAGACTTCTGCGCGCCTGCATGCGACGCCAGCCACAGTGACCAATCCGGCCACCAGCTGCCCGGATGTTCCTTGGCGCCCTCGAACCATGCATCGGCGGTCTCGGGCAGCTTGGCGTTGATCCAGTGCGAGCGCTTGTTGGCCGAGGGCGGGTTGATTACACCTGCGATATGTCCGGAGGCGCCCAACACGAAACGCCGCTTGCCCTTGAGCAGCGGCACAGAGCCATAAGCCGACTTCCACGGGACGATGTGGTCTTCACGGGAACCGTAGATGTAAACCGGCACGTCGATCTTGCCGAGATCCACCGGCGTGCCGTTCACCTTCAGCTTGCCCGGCGTTTTGAGATCGTTCTGCAGATACGTATGGCGCAGATACCAACAGTACCAGGGGCCCGGCAGGTTGGTGGAATCGCCGTTCCAGTACAGCAGGTCGAACGGCGCGGGCGTCTTGCCCTTCAGGTAGTTCTCGACAACGTAGTTCCAGACCAGATCGTTCGGGCGCAGGAACGAGAATGTGTTTGCCAGCTCCACGCCACGCAGCAGGCCCGGGCCGGTCGGCGCGTTGGTGCCGATGGTCTTCTCGCGCATTTCCACCTGGGCCTGATCGACGAACACGTCGAGAATGCCGGTGTCCGTGAAGTCGAGCAGCGTGGTCAGCAGCGTCAGGCTCGCGGCCGGATGTTCACCGCGCTCGGCCAGCACCGCCAGGGCAGTCGACAGGATCGTGCCGCCTACGCAAAAGCCCAGCACGTTGATCTGATCCTGCGCGGAGATCTCGCGTGCAACGCGAATCGCCTCGATCGCGCCGCCTTCGATGTAGTCGTCCCACGTGCGGGAGGCCATGCTCGCGTCCGGATTGCGCCACGACACCAGGAACACGGTATTACCCTGCTCCACCGCATAGCGCACGAGCGAATTGGCCGGCTGCAGATCGAGGATGTAGTACTTGTTGATGCAAGGCGGCACCAGCAGCAGAGGGCGCGCATACACCTTGGCCGTCAGCGGCTTGTACTGAATGAGCTGGAAGTAGTCGTTCTCGAAGACGACGGCGCCTTCGCTGTTGGCGACATTGCGGCCGATCTCGAACGCCGTTTCGTCCGTCTGCGATATCTTGCCACGCTCCATGTCCTGCAGCATGTTCAGGATGCCGGTGCGCAGGGATTCGCCACGCGACTCAATCAGCTGCTTCTGCGCCTCGGGGTTGGTCGCAAGAAAGTTAGACGGCGACATGGCGGCCGTCCATTGCGACACGGCAAAACGCACGCGCTCGCGAGTTTTGGCGTCCGCCTGCACGGCGTCGGCCATTTCCATCAGCGTGCGAGCGTTGAGCACGTAGAACGCTGCTGCATAGCCATAGAGCGGGCTCTTGCGCCACGCATCGTTCGAGAAGCGACGATCCGACGGGGCCACGGCCTCGGCGCTTTCGCCAGTGCTCATGTGGCGCCAGATCTGGAGCCATTCTTCGAGATATTTCTGCTGAATTTCGGCCAGCCGCTCGTGCGGGATCAGCGCGAAGGGAGCCTCCCCTTCGCCCATCGCGGCACCGTTGAACTGACCAAGACCCGATGCCGCGGCGCCGGGTTGAGCGAAGGCGCCCGCAAAGGCTTGCCATTGCTTGAACTGCTCTGCCCACTGCTTAGGGTCCGACAAGCCCTGCCAGGGAGCTTGAGTGTGGGCGCTAGATGCTTTGGATGATGCCGATTGACGCGATGCCATAGTGCCCTCGATCCGACGATATGCGCCGCTCCGGTTGGAAAGGCGGCGCAACTCGTAGTATTGCGGGGCATTGTTGCCTTGCCGTTTCAAGGCTGTCAATCGGAGTTACCGGATGATCGACCGGAAACCCAGGCCCAGAAAGGGTTTTGCCACATTCACCGAAAACGGCGCCCACCGAATGGCTAAGCGCGGAGCCGGGGCTATGGTCCAATCTGCACAATTTCGTGCGAGACTGCCGCATTGCGCCAACGCCGGGCACTGCTTTTTTCCATGTATATCGTCGCCATCGCCTGGCTCTACGTCGTGCTGATGATGTCCTTGACTGAGCAATCTTGGATTGCCGGCATCGGCACGTTTGTCTTCTACGGCGTGGCGCCGTTGTCGCTCTTCCTGTGGATTGTCGGCACGCCGGCACGCAGGCGGCGCCGGAAAGCCCAGGAAACCGAACGCGACAAGGCGGACACTCCCCCCACATTGCGCAGCAGCAAAGGCGACGGCGCCGTCTGAACGCTCACGCCGCGCGCCAGATCAGTGTGGCCATGCGGCCCGTGGTACGTTCCCGGCGGTACGAATAGAAGCGCTCGGCGTCCGTCATCGTGCACAGGCCGCCGCCGTACACCTCGGTACAGCCGGCGCGCGCCAGCCGCAGCCGGGCCAACGTATACAGATCGGCGAAGAACTTGCCAGCAGATGCGCCCCTCACGAACGCGGCTTCCGTGGCAGGGAGTTCGCCGGGACCAGCAGCGTCGATAAAGGCTTGGCGCACTTCCGCACCCACTTCAAAGCACGATGGTCCGATGGCTGGCCCCAGCCATGCCAGCCACGTTGGATCGGCTTCCTGGCCGCTGGCGCGCAGCCGCTGCATCATGGCATCGAGCGTGCGCTCGATCACGCCGCCACATAGTCCACGCCAGCCCGCATGCGCCGCGCCCACGGTGACGCCGCGCGCGTCGCTCAGCAAGACAGGCAGGCAATCGGCCGTCATGACCACGCAGACGCGATCCCACCAGGACGCCACCGCCGCATCGGCGACCACAGGCGATGACGTGCCGACGAGTTGATCAAGATCAGCCACGCCGGTGCCGTGCACCTGCTCCATCCACGTCGGCTCGAGGGGTAGCGCTGCACGCAAGATGCGGCGATTCTTGTCAACGGCTTCGGGCGCGTCACCCACGTGCTGGCCGAGGTTCAGACCCCCCGGCAAACCACCGGCCAATCCGTAAGGCCCCGTGCTGACGCCACCCAGCCGGGTCGTGGCCAGCGCTTTGACATGCGGATGCGCAGGCCAGTCGGGGACGATCCAATCAGTTGACATCGGCATCGGGGTCCAGGTCGAGGGCTTCCAGCAGAGCGGCGAAGTCGTCGGGCACGGCCGCTTCCCAGTGGACCGATTTGCCCGATGCGGGATGCACGAGCCCCAGGCGCACCGCGTGCAGCGCCTGCCGCGTAAAAGGCACCGGCAGCGGCGCCTTGATCGTCTGCGGCTGGCCACGGCGGAAGTTGCGCGTGTACACCGGATCGCCAAGCAGCGGATGCCCCTCCGATTCAAAGTGCACACGAATCTGGTGTGTACGACCGGTCTCGAGTTGGCAGCGCACCAGCGACACCTGAGCGCGCCCGAGGTCCACCACATCCAGCGTCTTGAAATGCGTGCGCGCCGGCTTGCCGCTGGCCGTCTCGATGATGGCCATGCGCGTGCGGTCACGCGGGTCGCGGCCGATCGGAGCGTCAATCGTGGCCTCTTCCGGCGTCTCGCCCCACACGAGTGCGAGATAAGTCCGCTTGACGGTACGTGCCTGCAATTGGCGCACGAGGTCGGTCTGTGCGGGCAACGTACGGGCGACCACCATCAGGCCGGAGGTGTCCTTGTCCAGGCGGTGGACGATGCCCGCGCGCGGCAACTCCACGGCATCCGGATAGCGATGCAGCAGGCCGTTGAGCACCGTGCCGCTCCAGTTGCCCGCGGCCGGATGCACCACGAGCCCGGCAGGCTTGTTGATGACGAGCAGCGTGTCGTCTTCGTACACCACATCCAGATCGATGGGCTCGGCAACGAAGGCGTTTTCGTCGGCCGCCCGTTGCGGGACAACTTCGATGCGGTCCCCGCCTGAGATGGCCGCACGCGGGCGCACCGCCTCACCACGCAGGCGTACCGCACCGGCGTCGATCCATTGCTGCAAGCGGCTGCGCGAATAGTCGGGCAGCAGCTTGGCGAGCGCCTTGTCCAGGCGCTCGCCGTGCATGGATTCTGGAACCTCGACGATGATCGGCTCGACTGCCTGGGCCGCTGCGGCGGCTGGCAAATCGAGCGCCTCATCATCGAGGGCGTCTTCCGTCTCCTGCACAGTGAGGGAAACGTCAGCCAGTGCGTCGTCTGACACAGGGCTTGGGCTATAATGCTTGATGCGATTTTTCATTCAGAAAAGGTGCCCATGTCGGTCACGAGCGTAAAGCAGGCGCGTATTGGCAGTCGAATCGGCAGTCGAATCCGCGCACACATTGGAGCAGCGTTGGTGGCAGGCGTTGCATGCCTGGCTATCTCGGCCTGCGGCATCCTGCCGGAACAGCAAGACGAAACCGCTGGCTGGTCAGCTAACAAATTATATTCGGAAGCGAAGGACTCGCTCGATGGCGGTGACTACGCCAAGGCGGTCAAGTACTACGAAAAGCTCGAAAGCCGCTATCCGTTTGGTCCGTACGCCCAACAGGCCCAGATCGAAACCGCCTACGCCAACTACAAGGATGGCGAGACGGCTGCCGCGCTGGCTGCGGTGGATCGCTTCATCCAGTTGCACCCGAATCACCCCAGTGTTGATTACGCCTATTACCTCAAGGGCCTGATCAACTTCAACGACAACCTGGGCTGGCTCGGCCGCTTCTCGAACCAGGACTTGAGCGAGCGCGACCCGAAGGCCGCCCGCGCTGCGTACGACGCATTCAAGACGCTGATCACGCGTTTCCCGAACAGCAAGTACACGCCGGACGCCACCCAGCGCATGCAGTACATCGTGAACGCGATGGCCGAGCATGAAGTGGGCGCCGCGCGCTACTACTACCGCCGTGGCGCCTATCTGGCTGCCGTCAACCGCGCACAGGACGCCATCAAGGATTACGACCGCGCCCCGGCTGTGGAAGAAGCGCTGTACATCATGATGAAGTCGTACGAAGCGCTGGGCATGAAAGACATGCGCGACGACACCGAACGCATCATCAAGCAGAACTACCCGAAAAGCGATTTCCTCGCCTACGGCCAGCGCAAGAAAGACAAGCCCTGGTACCAATGGTGGTGAGCAAGGCTTGAACATCACAGCAAAAAAAAAGCCCGGTCGATTGGCCGGGCTTTTTGTTTGTGAGCGCGGATCAGTTTTCCGTATCGCAGGCAGGCGGATCGTCGGAAGCGGGCCGCAGAGAGCGAAGGAACTCGGCAGCCGTCTCGGCCTCGCGCGTACGCTTGAACGGCGGCAGGCTCTGCCAGATCTGGCGACCGTAGTTCTTCTCGACCAGCCGCGGGTCGCAGATCATCAGCACGCCGCGATCGGTCTCCGAGCGAATCAACCGTCCAGCACCCTGCTTGAGCGTGATCACTGCGTGCGGCAACTGGTGCACGGCAAACGGGCTCAGCCCCTTTTTCTCCAGCGCCTCCATGCGGGCGCTCAGTACCGGATCATCGGGCGGGGCAAACGGCAACTTATCGATCACGACCAGCGAGAGCGCCTCGCCGCGCACGTCCACGCCCTCCCAGAAACTCTGGCTGCCGATCAGCACGGCATTGCCGAGCACACGGAAACGGTCCAGCAGCTCCGTACGGCTGGCCTGGCCCTGCACGAGCAGCGGGAAATCCCAACCGCGTTGCGCGAATTCATCAGTCAGCCGTTCGGCCGCGCGGTTGACGGCGCGCAGCGTCGTGCATAGCAGGAATGTCTTGCCGCCCGCCGCTTCGATCAGCGGCAAGGTGGCGTCGAGTACCGCATCGGTAAAGCGCGGATCGCTCGGCTGCGGCAGATCGCGCGGCACATACAGCAAGCCTTGCGATGCGTAGTCGAACGGGCTGTCGAGCGTCATCGAGCGATCACGATCAAGGCCCAGCTGCGCGGCGTAGTGCGTGAAGTTGCCGCGCACCGAAAGCGTGGCCGAGGTAAAGACCCACGCGCGCGGCTGTCCGGCACGCTGGCGCGAAAAGATCGG
This sequence comes from Ralstonia psammae, assembly GCF_958405935.1. Lineage (NCBI taxonomy): Bacteria > Pseudomonadati > Pseudomonadota > Betaproteobacteria > Burkholderiales > Burkholderiaceae > Ralstonia > Ralstonia psammae. Next base: position 117,677 of record NZ_CATZBU010000012.1, on the reverse strand, counting down.
CGCGATCGACAACGGCGTCAGATGCAATTGCACGGCGTTGGCGAACACCTCGACCCAGCGCACACGTTCGTCGGCGGGGGCCGCGTTCTCGCTCTCCTTGCTCTCGTCGCCACCTTCTTTCTTCGGTGCCTTCGGCGGCTTGGGGTCAGCCCACGCCTCAAGCTTCTCGCACAGTGCCACGGCGCGGCGGTGGCATTGCTCGATGGTCTCGGCGCGTTCAGCCTGCGCCTCCAGCGCGCCGGTAAAGTCGGAAAGCGCCTGCTCCAGCTTCGGCAGCACCTCGTAGAACGGCTTGGCGAGTGCCGCATCATTGTCGATCTGCTTGATCGACAGGCGCGAGCCATCCTGGCGGAAGACCAGGCGCAAATCACGCGCGGCACGCTCCAGCGGCGCGGCAATCGCAACCCAATCCACCGCATCGCGTGCGTGCGAAAGGCCTTCGGCCACGCTGTCGCGCGCGAGTTCGAGAATCTGGTTCGTGGAGAGGGTCTCTCCAAAGAACAACGTGGCGGTTTCGGGCAGTTGATGGGCTTCGTCGAAGATGATCGTATTGGCGGCCGGCAGCAGTTCGGCCATGCCGGTGTCCTTCAACATCACGTCCGCAAAGAACAGGTGATGGTTGACCACCACCACGTCGGCCTGCTGCGCCTCCTTGCGGGCGCGCATGACGAAGCAGTCCTTGTAGTACGCGCAGTCCGAACCCAGGCAGTTGTCGCGCGTGGACGTGACGAGGTTCCACACTGGCGCGTTCTCGGGCACGCTGGCGAGTTCGGCCTTGTCGCCCGTCTTCGTGGTCTTCAGAAAGAGGTTGATCTGGCGCAGCCACGCGGCGTCCTGCCGCGAAGAGAGGCGCCCGTTCTGCGACGTGCGCTCCACGTGGTAATGGCAGACATAGTTGGCGCGCCCCTTGAGCAACGCCACCGACACCGGCGCATTCAGCGCCTTGCGCACCGTCGGGATGTCGCGCAGGAAAAGCTGGTCCTGCAGGTTCTTCGTCCCGGTGGAGAGGATGACCTTGCCGCCCCAGAGCATCGCCGGGACAAGGTAAGCGTAGGTTTTGCCCGTGCCCGTGCCGGCCTCGACGATTATCGAGTCGGCGGCTTCGATGGCATTGGCCACGGCCTGCGCCATCGTCAGCTGCGCACTGCGGGGCCGGTAGCCGTCGATACCCTTGGCCAGCGTGCCTTCATCGGCGAACAGCGTCGCCAGCTCGGCATGATGGGCATCGGCAGGTACAGAGGCAGGCGGAGCCGAAGCGTCGCGGGTGTCGGCGTTGGAATCAGCCGACGGCTCGGCCAGCGGGGAAAGCGAAGTCAACGCGGAATCCGTGGGATCAAATGACGGAGGCCGCACGTGATTGCGGCCTCTCAGGATGAAAATCGAACCAACTTTGGGCAGGCGCTAAGCCGGCACGTCCGGCTCAAGCTGCAACTGTAGCAGGGTGATGGTGTCCTTGAGTTTCAGACGGCGCTTCTTGAGACGGCGCAGCTGCAACTCGTCGTGATCGGCTGTAGCCGCCAGCCGGTCGATCAGGAAATCGAGATCGCGGTGCTCGATCTGCAATTCAATGATGCGACGCGAGATCGTATTCAGATCGCTGTCCATCGCTCTCCTCCGGAAACCCGGCCCTGGCTGAAGTTTAGAACCCCAGCGGACTGGTGTTGTTCTGGTTTTGCTCGTTGCGGCGCTTGGTTTGTTCGCGGCGCTCTTCCAGTTCCTTCTGGCGCTTGGCGGCGTCTTGCTGCTTTTCCTGGAACTGCTTGGCGCTTTCGGCACGCTTGGCGGCGTTTGCAGCGCCCTGCTCCTGTGCGGCCTTCAGCTTGGCGTCGTAATCGGATTGCTTCTTGGCCGCGGCCTGCGCGTTGGCGGCGCGCTGCGGCGCTTGCGCCTGGCGCTGCGCTTCATTCAGGCGCTGTTGCTCCTGCTTGCTCGCAAAATCGGTTCGATTCTTCTGCTCGGTGGCTTCGCGCTGCGGGCGCTCGGCGTTGTACTGGGCCTCGCGGATGGCGCGCTCCTGGTCGCGGCGGGCAGCGCGGTCGGCACGCTCGGCCTCGTCCAGTGCCAACTCGCGTTCGCGGATGGTGTGGAGTTCCGTGCGGCGCACATCCTTGGCTTTGTCGATGCAGCGTGTGACGAGGAATTTGTCGTAGCAAGCGCGTTCAGCCTCGGCGTAACGGTATTCGGCCCAGGTTTTGGCGCTGTTGATGCGATCGTGCTCGGCGCCGAAATCGGGCTGTGTGGCAGGCACCGCGGCAGCCGGCGCAGCGGCGGGCTGAGACTGGCCCCATACAGGCGCGGCAAGCAGCGCGAAACTCAGTATGGACGCCGGCAGAACCAGACGGGAAGCGCGGCGCGCAGCAGCGCGGCGACGGGCAGAAAACGGGAGCGTAGGCATAACGCGCATTTTATCACCGCGCCTGTGCGGCAAACGTCGCGCGGCCACGGATTTCAGCTCAGGGACAGGGTTCGCGTTGTGGCAAAATGCGCGGCTTTCCATCGCACTCTCTGGAAGCAATGACTGATTCCGTGTTGCAGAAGATCGTCTCCCGCATCGCCACTGAACTGGCGGTCAGGCCGCAGCAGGTTGCCGCCGCCGTGCAACTGCTGGACGAAGGCGCCACCGTGCCCTTCATCGCACGTTACCGCAAGGAAGTGACGGACAACCTGGACGACACGCAACTGCGCAACCTGGAAGAGCGCCTGCTGTACCTGCGCGAACTGGAAGACCGCCGCGCGGCCATCCTGGCTTCCATTGAAGAGCAAGGCAAGCTGACCGACGCCCTGCGCGCCGCCATCGAGGCGGCCGAAACCAAGCAGGTGCTGGAAGATCTCTACCTGCCCTACAAGCCCAAGCGCCGCACGCGCGCCCAGATCGCCCGCGAATGCGGCCTGGAGCCGCTGGCCCAGGCGTTGCTGGCCGACCCGACGCTCGACCCTCAAACCGAAGCCGCCAAGTTCGTCAACGGCAATCCGACTGCCGATGGCGGCGTGCCCGACGTGAAGGCCGCCCTGGATGGCGCGCGCGACATCCTGTCCGAACAGTTTGGCGAAACGGCCGAGCTGCTTGGCAAGGTGCGCGACCACCTTTGGAATCAAGGCCAGGTTTCGTCGACGGTGGTGGAAGGCAAGGAAACTGCCGAAGAGGAAAAATTCCGCGATTACTACGCGTACAGCGAGCCGATCCGCAACGTACCCTCGCACCGTGCGCTGGCGCTGTTCCGCGGCCGCAATGCAGGCGTGCTGTTCGTGAAGCTCGGTTTGGGCGAAGAACAGGACGCGCTGAACCCGCACCCGTGCGAAACCATGATCGCGCGCCACGTCGGCATCGAAAACAAGGGCCGAGCGGCTGACAAGTGGCTATCGGACGTGTGCCGCTGGTGCTGGCGCGTCAAGGTCCAGCCGCATATCGAAACCGAACTGCTCACGCAACTCCGGGAATCGGCCGAAGCCGAGGCGATCAAAATCTTCGGCCGCAATCTGCACGACCTGCTGCTGGCCGCGCCGGCTGGCCCGAAGGCCGTGATGGGCATCGATCCGGGCATCCGCACGGGCTGCAAGATCGCAGTGGTCGACCACACCGGCAAGCTGCTCGAAACCGCCACGATCTACCCGCACGAACCGCGTCGTGACTGGAACGGCTCGCTCGCGACGCTGGCACGCCTGGCCAAGCAGCACGGCGTGGCACTGGTTTCCATCGGCAACGGCACAGCGAGCCGCGAGACCGACAAGCTGGTGCAAGACCTGATGCGCAACGCTCCGGAGCTGAAGCTCACCAAGATCGTGGTGAGCGAGGCCGGCGCGTCGGTATATTCGGCGTCGGAACTGGCCGCCAAGGAATTTCCGGAGCTGGACGTGTCGCTGCGTGGCGCGGTGTCGATCGCTCGTCGCCTGCAAGACCCACTGGCCGAACTGGTGAAGATCGACCCGAAGTCGATCGGCGTCGGCCAGTATCAGCACGACGTGAACCAGCGTGAGCTGGCCCGCGCGCTGGACGCCATCGTCGAGGATTGCGTCAACGCGGTCGGCGTGGATGTGAACACCGCCTCTGCCCCGCTGCTGGCGCGTGTCTCGGGCCTGAACTCGATCCTCGCCAAGAACATCGTCGAGTATCGCGATGCCAACGGCGCGTTCGCCAACCGCGATGCGCTCAAGAAAGTGCCGCGCCTGGGCGACAAGACGTTCGAGCAGGCCGCGGGCTTCCTGCGCATCAATGATGGCGACAATCCGCTCGATCGTTCCTCGGTGCACCCGGAAGCGTATCCGGTGGTCAAGCGCATTCTGGACAGCATCAAGAAGGGCATCGGCGACGTGCTCGGTAACCGCGAGGCACTGCGCGGCCTGACCGCCCGCGAATTCACCGACGAGAAGTTCGGCCTGCCGACCGTGGTCGACATCCTTTCCGAATTGGAAAAACCCGGCCGTGACCCGCGCCCCGAGTTCAAGACGGCGACGTTCCAGGACGGCGTGGAAGACATCAAGGACCTGCAGCCCGGCATGGTGCTCGAAGGCGTGGTGACGAACGTGGCCGCGTTTGGCGCGTTCATCGACATCGGCGTGCATCAGGATGGTCTGGTACACGTGTCGGCGCTGTCTACCAAGTTCGTGCGCGACCCGCACGAGGTGGTCAAGCCCGGCCAGATCGTCAAGGTCAAGGTGATGGAGGTGGACGTGAAGCGCAACCGCATCGGCCTGACGATGCGCCTGTCCGACGAGCCCGGCCAGGCGCCTGCACGCACCGGCGGCGGTGATCGTCCGAGCAGTGGCGGCAATCGCCACGGCGGCCAGCAACGCCGCGCACCGGAACCGTCCGGCGCCATGGCAGAAGCCTTCGCCAAGCTCAAGCGCTAACGCACGTTCTGTTTAGCGAAACCCGCCCAGTTTTCAGACTCGGCGGGTTTTTTCATGCTTGGCGCAGCCGTTACAAGTCCTTACGCGCATGGATCTTTCCTAACACTCGCGCGTCGCCGATTCGTCTTTTCGGCCCGTTAAGGAGACACAGGCACACACCGCCTGGCACACCCACGAGGAGAAACTCCATGAAGACGAGCCACACCCTGATTGCTGCCCTGCTTGCTGTTGCCGGTACCGCTGCTTTCGCGCAAACCACGCCGCCAGCTCCTGTGTCGCCTGTCACGCAAATCCAGCAAGACAACCAGAAGATCCATCAGGACAACCGCGACATTCGCCACGACCGTGCCGACATCGGCAAGGACAAGGCTGCCCTGGCTGACGAACGCGCCGAGCGCAACGCCGCGCAACGCCGGGAAGACCGCGATCTGGCCAATGGCAACGTCAAGGGCGCCGAATACTGGAACAAGCAACGCGCTCAAGACCAGCATCAGGTCAACGTCGAGCGCCACGATCTGCACCAAGACCGCAAAGACCTGCACGCCGACGTCAAGGACCGCAACCACGACGTGCACGCGCGCAACCACGAAGTCCACAAGCGCGACCGCGACGCCTCGAAGATCTAACCCAGGCGTCGCTCGACCCGCAAATAAAAAAACGGCCCGTGCGTCTCTCTCGCACGGGCCGTTTTGTTATGCAGCGATAGGGTCGATCAGATCTCGACCTTGGTGCCCAACTCCACCACGCGGTTCGCAGGGATGTGGAAGAAGTCCGACGGCTTGGCGCCGTTCTGATGCATCCACGCAAACAGGCGCTCCCGCCACATCGACATGCCCGGCAGCTTGGACGGCACCACCGATTCGCGCGCGATGAAGAACGACGTATCCATCAGTTCACAGCGCGTGCCGATCTGCGGCTGCCCCAGTTCGAGCACACGGTACACGTCCGGCGTTTCCTTGAAGCCGTATTCCGCCTTGACGATGTAGATGCCGCTGCCCAGGTCGCGCACGGACACGCGGCGCTTGTCGTCTACGTAAGGAATATCGCGCGTGACGAAGCTGATGAAGATGACGCGCTCGTGCAGCACGCGGTTGTGTTTCAGGTTATGCAGCAACGACACCGGCACGAATTCGGTATTGCCGGTGAGGAAAACCGCCGTGCCCTCGACACGATGCGGCGGATGCGCCAGCAACCCGGCCAGGAACGGCTCGAGCGGAATGCCATCCTCCAGGCTGCGAGCACGCAGAAGCTTCTTGCCCTTGTACCAGGTCATCAGCAGGAAGAACACACCAGCGCCCAGCGTCAACGGGAACCAACCGCCATCGCGGATCTTCAACAGGTTCGCCGCGAAGAACGCCAGGTCGACCACCAGGAAACAGAGGCTCACAAGCGTCACCAGCGCCGGGTGCCAACGCCAGACCGAGCGCATCACCACCGCGGCCAGCACCGTGGTGATGACCATCGTGGTCGTCACGGCAATACCGTAGGCCGCGGCCAGGTTGTCGGACTTCTTGAACGCGAGCACCACGCCCACCACCAGGATCAGCAGCATCCAGTTGACCATCGGCACGTAGATCTGGCCGATCTCGGCTTCCGACGTGTAGCGAATGCGCATGCGCGGCACAAAACCCAGCTGAATCGCCTGGCTCGTCAGCGAGAACGCGCCCGAAATCACGGCCTGCGAGGCAATGACGGTAGCCGCCGCCGCGAGCACCACCATCGGGAGCTGCAGCGCTTCGGGCACGGAACGATAGAACGGGTTTTCGATGGTGCTCGGGTCGGTCAGCAGCATCGCGCCCTGGCCGAAGTAGTTCACCAGCAGGCTCGGCGCCACGATAAAGAACCACGCCCAGCGGATCGGGCGTGCGCCGAAGTGGCCCATGTCGGCATACAGTGCTTCGGCGCCGGTCAGCACCAGGAACACCGAACCCAGCACGATGAACGCCTGCAGTGCGTGGTCATGCAGGAACGAAATCGCGTACATCGGGTTGACGGCAACCAGGATCTGCGGGGCCTTCACGAGATTCATCATGCCCAGCGCGGCCAGCGCGGCAAACCACAGCAGCATCACCGGACCGAACAGCTTGCCGACTACCGACGTGCCGCTGCGTTGGATGAGGAACAGCACCGCCAGAATCACGATCGTGATCGGCAACACGAACGGCGACAACGCCGGCGCAGCGATTTCAAGACCTTCCATGGCCGACAGGACCGAGATGGCCGGCGTGATCACCGCATCGCCGTAGAACATGCAAGCACCGAAGACGCCCAGCATCATCAGCAGCGACATGCGCCTGGAACTGGTATTGGCCGTGCGCAGCGACAGCGCCATCAGCGCGAGGATGCCGCCTTCGCCGTTGTTGTCGGCGCGCATGACGAACAGCACGTACTTGAGCGACACCACAATCACCATCGCCCAGAACAGCATCGAAATGATGCCGAGCACCGCACCACTGGAGAAAGGAATGCCGTGATCTGGGCTGAAGCATTCCTTGAGCGAATACAGCGGGCTGGTACCGATGTCTCCGAACACCACACCCACGGCGCCGATCACCATGGCGCGCAGGTTCACGTTGGTCTGGGGCGACCCGGTTGCTGTGAGAGCTTGACTCATGAACTTGGAAATCGGCCGAACTGCGGGCCGCTCAAAAAATAGTGCATCGCACAATGAGGGCGGATTGTACTCCCCGCCTCCGTCACGCCAACCCCTCGGGAAGGCATTCGTTGCTGCAGTGCATCACGATGCACAACCTTGCTGATAAAGCGTTCTGCGGGGCCGAAGAAACATTGCCCAAGCATAAAAACCCGAATGAATCAGATGGCGCAGCGCGCAAGCGGGCTCCTGAGCGCGCCCGCACTACGTGGGGCATGCTGTACTGCACATAGCCAAAAGTAGGACTGCATCCGACAGAACTTTGTAGGAAAATGCCTGACAAACCTTTATTGCAAACTTTGTTGAGCGACTGGCAACCAGCCGCCCGACGCTTCCGAAACGGGGACGGCATTGCCCCACTCATCCATGCGCATCTTGGGGCGATCCAAGCCTTCGCTGACTGCACTGATTGTGCTGCTGGTCGTGGCTGCCCTGTTGTTTGCGATCCCACGCATGATCCTGCCGTGGGCGCAATCAGCCTTCATGCAGCGGCTCGACCCAGTGGTGTGGGCCGATTACGCGGGCCCGTACGACTTGGCAGCCGCCGTGGTGGCGGCCAGCGCGTTCATCATCTTCCTGGTCCGCCGCTAAGCAGCCGGCGCGGCTTCAGCGCGCCAGTGCGCGAGCGCATTCCGCCACCAGCGCCGGGCCACGATAGATCAACCCCGTATAAAGCTGTACCAGCTGCGCGCCGGCATCGATCTTCTCGCGCGCATGCTCGCCGGCGAGGATGCCGCCCACGCCAATGATGGGCACCGCATCGCCCAGCAAACCACGCAAGGCGCGAATCACCCGCGTCGAGCCTTCACGCACCGGCTGCCCCGACAGCCCGCCTGCCTCCTCTGCGTGCGCCAGACCAGCCACGGCCTCACGGCTGATCGTCGTGTTGGTCGCAATCACACCATCCATCTTGTGGCGCAGCAGGGCGTCGGCAACGTTGGCAATCTGATCGTCATCCAGGTCCGGCGCAATCTTGAGTGCCACTGGCACGTAGCGCTTGTGCTGGTCCGCCAGACGCTGTTGCGCGTCACGCAGCGTACCGAGCAAGCTGTCCAACTCGCTCGCGCCCTGCAGTTGACGCAGGTTCTTGGTGTTCGGCGACGAAATGTTCACCGTCACATAGCTCGCATGCGGATACACACGCTCTAGGCAATGCAGGTAATCGTCGACAGCGCGCTCGATGGGCGTGTCGGCATTCTTGCCGATGTTCAGGCCGAGCACCCCGCCCGCCTCGCGCCACTTCGATGCCTTCACGTTATTGATGAACGCGTCGACGCCGCCGTTGTTGAAACCCATGCGGTTGATAAGCGCGTTGGCCGCTGGCAGACGGAACATGCGCGGGCGCGGGTTGCCGGGCTGCGCACGCGGCGTGACCGTGCCAACTTCAATAAAGCCGAAGCCGAGGGCGCCCAGCGCGTCGATATATGCACCATCCTTGTCCAGGCCCGCAGCCAACCCCACTGGGTTGGGAAACTTCACGCCCATCACCGTGCGCGGCTGCGGGGCCACGCGTCCACCGATGCAGCCCGAAAGCCCCATCGCGTGTGCCCGCTTGAGCTGGTTGAGCGTGAAGTGATGCGCGTCTTCCGGGTCCATCGAAAACAGCAGCGGGCGGGCAAACGGGTACAGGGCGTTGAGCACGATCGGGATCAAGAGAAGAACGCGAAAGGCCGCATTGTAAACGGCCGGGGCACCTCAATGCATCGCGCTCGCCGCTTTCGAACATTGCTGCGCACGATGTGTCCAAAGACGTGTCCGCGCTTGGCTTCGCGGGCCCGTTACATGGACCACATGCACCATCAACATGCATGTGACGCGAGAAAGGTGTTGCATTGCCGCACAAGCCTCGCTATACTCTTTTATTCGACGGACGCGGGGTGGAGCAGTCTGGCAGCTCGTCGGGCTCATAACCCGAAGGTCGCAGGTTCAAATCCTGCCCCCGCAACCAGCCAGAAGTCGAACGTGTTTCTACGGACGCGGGGTGGAGCAGTCTGGCAGCTCGTCGGGCTCATAACCCGAAGGTCGCAGGTTCAAATCCTGCCCCCGCAACCAGCCAAAGTAGAACGGCTCGCTCCAAGACCTGAGCCGAATCATCAAGCCCGCACACAGCGGGCTTTTTGCTTTTCTACGTTTCTACGCACCGTTTCGCGCGCAACTCAGTCGATACTCCCGCCCCACCCTGTACCGCGCGGGGCCGCATCGCCGCGGTGATACACTGAGACATTCCACCCGCGACGATTCCCCATGAAATTCTGTTCCAACTGCGGCCAGTCAGTCGTCTCGCGCATTCCCGCCGGTGACAACCGACTGCGCGACGTTTGCGACCATTGCAATACGATTCACTATGTGAATCCGCGCAACGTGGTCGGCACCGTGCCCGTTTGGAATGATCAGATTCTCCTGTGCAAGCGCGCCATCGAACCGCGCTACGGCTTCTGGACGTTGCCCGCAGGCTTCATGGAAATTGGAGAGACCACCGCGCAGGCCGCCAACCGCGAAACGCAGGAAGAAGCCGGTGCCAATGTGGAAATCGGCGAGCTGTATTCGGTGCTCAATGTACCGCACGTGCACCAGGTGCACCTGTTCTATCTGGCCAAGCTGAACGATCTGGATTTCGCGCCGGGCGAAGAAAGCCTTGAAGTCGCGCTCTTCAAAGAGGCCGACATCCCCTGGGATGATCTCGCCTTCCCGACTGTCATCCACACACTGCGTTGCTTCTTTGCCGACCGCGCGGCCGGCAAGCTGGAAGACGGCAGCTTCCGCCTCCACACGCTGGACATCTACAAGCCGATGCGCTCAGCGGCGATCGACACGCCGGCCACGACGCCGTAACACCCAGTCAACGTTGTCCACACCATGATCGCCTGGCTGGATCCGCATGATCCCTTCCCGCCGGTCGATCGTGCGCTCGGGCCGGAGTCTGAGGCGCCGGGGCTACTGGCCGCCAGTGCAGAGCTATCGCCGCAACGGCTGCTGATTGCCTATCGGCAAGGCATTTTCCCGTGGTATGCCCAGGGCCAGCCGGTGCTGTGGTGGAGCACCGATCCGCGCATGGTGCTGCGCCCGGAAGACTTTCGCGTATCAACCACCTTTCGTAAAACGCTGCGCCGCGTGCTGAATGATCCGGCGTGGGAAATCCGCGTCGACCACGCCTTCCGCGAAACGATGGTCGCCTGCGCCACCACAGCGCGGCCCGGCCAGCACGGCACGTGGATCACGGAAGACGTGATCCTCGCCTACACTGCCCTGCATCGCCGCGGCTACGCACACAGCGTCGAGGCTTGGTATAGGGGGAAACGCGTGGGCGGCCTGTACGGCGTGGCGCTCGGCCGCATGTTCTACGGCGAATCGATGTTTGCGCACCGCACCGATGCCTCGAAAATCGCGTTGGCCGCACTCTGCGCCTTCCTCGGCGGTCAGGGCGTCGCGATGATAGACTGCCAGCAGGAGACCGAGCATCTGGCGTCGCTGGGCGGTGCCCCGGTGCCGCGCGCGGCGTTTCTCGCACATGTGCGGGAAGCGGCCAACGCGCCGGCCATTGTCCCGTGGTACTTCGACAAATCGGTACTCCGCCGGTGGACCGTGCGCAATGAGCAAGCTTAAGGAACTTCCCCTCTCGGCATTGCAGTTCTATGCCACCGCGCCGTACGCATGCAGCTATCTCGATGGCCGCCTGGCGCGCTCGCAGGTCGCCACGCCAGCGCACCTGATCAACGCGGACGTCTATTCCAAGCTCGTGCGCGCCGGCTTCCGGCGCAGCGGCATCTTCACCTACCGCCCCCATTGCGACGACTGCCACGCATGCACGCCGTGCCGCGTCGTCGTTGATCAATATTCACCGTCGCGGGCGCAACGCCGTGCCGCCGAGCGGCATCAGGCGCTTGAAGCGCTGGTTGCACCCCTTACCTATGTGGAAGAGCACTATCAGCTCTATCTCTTGTACCAGTCGGTCCGCCATGCGGGCGGCGGCATGGACCACGACAGCCGCGATCAATACGAGCAGTTCCTGCTGCAGAGCCGGGTGAATTCGCGTTTGGTGGAATTTCGCGAGCCGCCCGAATCGCCATCGGCGGGCAAGCTGCGCATGGTGAGCATGATCGACGTGCTGGAAGATGGACTGTCGTCCGTCTACACCTTCTACGATCCGATCGAGCAGAAGGCGAGCTACGGGACGTACAACGTCCTGTGGCAGATCGCCCAGGCGCAGGCGCTGGACCTGCCCTACGTCTATCTCGGCTATTGGATCGAACAGAGCCGCAAGATGGCCTACAAGGCGCTGTTCCAACCGCTGGAACTGCTTGTCAACGGCGAGTGGCGGCGATTTGAAGAGGTGGCGCCGCCAGCCACGGAATCATGATCAGCGCGACGTGCGCTCGATCCCGACGTCGACCACACCGTACGTACTGATGTTGGAACTCTGGCTGTATTGATCGCGCGAAGTCGTGCAACCCGCCAACGCGCCGCTCAGGCATGCCAAACCGGCCAGCCACAGTGCGGCGCGCATCCACCAAGTCATTTTGTTCATGAAATCGATTCCTTTCAGGGTGCGGTCGAAAGCCGCCCCGCGAGCACCGTGTTGTATGCGCTGACCATCCCCGGGATCAGGAACATGTCCACCAGCACCCACAGCCCCCCGATGACGGCCAGCACCCAGCCCGCGGTATTACCCATGTCGCGAAACGCCAGCCATGTGCCGCCGATGTTGGCGATGGCCTGCGCGATACCGCTGCCAGGCCGCTTCAGATAGAAGCGATGCGCCCCCAGGAAGCCCAGCAGAAACCACCAGAGGTAGGCAACGCCCGAACTCTTCTTCTGGGCGTCGTACAGCATGATTTCGCGCGCGGTCTGATTCATGGCATTGGCTGACACGGGAATAACGTGTCAGACACTAGCACGCATCCCGCGTTCAATGTCGCCTGCCGATTACATGCTGGCGAGCTTGGCCTCAGCCTTGTCCGCCCACAGACGCATTTCGGCCAGCAGCGACGACGGCGAGAACGAGCAGCTTTCCTCGCCGAACGACACGGCCATATCCAGCCGCTGCAGCAAGGTACGCCGCACTTGGTCGTACGCCGGCGGCAAGATCGCCAACGGCACGAGCACAGCATCGTCTCGCCACTGCTTGAGCAGGTGCGGCAGGTCGGGTGACTTTGCGTGACGATCGAGCGCGTCGCGCAGCGTTTGGAGGGATTCAGCTGTGGTCATGCTCGGGCCTTCTTTTCACGGTACAGCTCGCGGAACGTTTTGCCCGCGGGGGCCGGCATGTCACGCGTGTCGGTCCAACCTTTGCCGACCGGCAGCGAGTGAATCAGTTTCTTGTCACCGCCCATCCAGCGCAGCACGCGCGCTGCAACCCAGGTGCCCGCCGAATACAACGCCGGTCGCCGTGCCATGAAGCCCCACACGCGCAAGCCAAAGCGCTCCGCTTGCGGGCGCAATTCGCGCTCCATTTGTTTTTCGCGCAGCGTGCGCAGCAAATCCGACAGCGGGATGGACGCAGGGCACACACGATTGCATTCACCGCACAGCGTAGCCGCTTGCGGAAGGTCCAACGCGTTCGACAGCCCAACGTAGCTTGGCGTCAGCACGCTGCCCATCGGGCCCGGATACACCCAGCCGTACGCATGGCCGCCGATCTTCTGATAGACCGGGCAATGGTTCATGCACGCGCCGCATCGGATACAGCGCAGCATCTCCTGGAATTCGCCGCCGATCAGGCCGCTGCGGCCGCCGTCGACGATGACGAAGTACATATGCTCGGGACCATCCTTCTCGCCGGGCGCGCGCGGGCCGGTCAGCAGCGAGAAATAGTTCGAGATCGCCTGCCCCGTGGCCGAACGCGGCAACAAGCGCATGACAGTCGCCAGATCTTCGAGCGTCGGCAGCACCTTCTCGATGCCCGTCACGGCAACGTGCACGCGCGGCATGATCGTGCACATGCCTTCGTTGCCCTCGTTCGTGACGACCGCCACGGAACCCGTCTCGGCAATGATGAAGTTGCCGCCCGTCACGCCCATGTCGGCAGACAGAAACTGGGGCCGCAGCACTTCGCGCGCCTCGCGCGTCATCTCGGGAATGTCGGTCAGGCGCGGCTTGTTGTGCGTCTTGGCGAAGAGATCGGCGATCTCCTCCTTATCCTTGTGCACCACCGGCGCAATGATGTGCGATGGCGGCTCGCTATCGTTGATCTGCAGGATGTACTCACCCAGATCGGTCTCGATGCTCTGCACGCCCATCTCGCCGAGCACCTGGTTCAAGCGCATCTCCTCGGTCACCATCGACTTGCTCTTGATGACCTTCTTGACCTCGTGCTTGCGAGCGATATCTGCCACTAGGCGCGCGGCATCGGCCGTCGTTTCAGCAAACAGCACCTTGGCGCCGCGGCGCGTCGCCTCTGCCTCGAACGTCGCGAGCCAGACGTCCAGGTTTTCCAGCGCGCGGTTGCGGCGCTCCTTCAGCGCTTCACGCGTGGCCGGAAAATCGATGTCCTGGATGGCCGCCGCACGTGCGGTGACGAACTTGGTCGAGAGTTTGGTGAGGTTCTGCTGCAGGCGCTTGTCGGCGAGCTTCTGCCCGGCGCGTGCCTTGAATTCCATGCTGCGGACTTGCATGCGATTGCGTCTCCGTCGAGTTCTTGGCGTTGCGATTTACGCGTCGCCGGCAAGGACTTGCGCGATGTGAAGCACGCGCGTGTGCGTGTCGCCTGTACGGCGCAGCCGACCTTCGATGTTGAGCATGCAGCCCACGTCGCCGAGCACCACGGCATCGGCCCCGCTGGCCTTGATGTTGGCGCATTTCTCATCCGCAATAGCGGTGGAGATATCGCCGTACTTGATCGAGAACGTGCCGCCGAAACCGCAGCACGCTTCGCATGCGGGCATTTCGGTCAACTGCACGCCCGGCAGTTTGCCGAGCAACTCACGCGGTTGCGCTTTCACGCCCAATTCGCGAAGGCCGGAGCACGAATCGTGGTACGTCACATGTCCGTGGAATTCGGAGTCAAGTGATTCGACGCGTGCCACGTTGACGAGAAAGTCGGTCAATTCGTACACACGCGGCGCCAGGCGCTCGTAGCGGCCCGCAAGCTCCGGATCGTCGCGAAACAGGTCGGCGTAGCCTTTGCGAATCATGCCGCCACACGAACCAGACGGGATGACGATGTAGTCGAACTGCTCGAATTCCCTGAGCGTTTTCTCGGCCAGGTCGCGGGCCAGCGGGCGGTCACCGGAGTTGTAGGCAGGCTGGCCACAGCAGGTCTGCGCGGGCGGCACCTCGACTTCGTAACCGGCCTTTTCCAGCAGCTTGAGCACCGAAAACCCGATCTCGGGCCGCATCAGATCAATGAGGCAAGTGACGAACAAACCTACGCGCATGGGAGTCTCGTGTGTTCTGCGGGAAGCCGCCATTATGCGCCCGCTGCCCCGTCCGGCGCGGACCTCAAGGCACAGAACTTCTTCATGCCAGTGGTGAGTGCGCTTCACGAGGCCCCACTAAGCACACTCGCTGGCCGACTGAGAAAGCCCTCGAAAATACCCGAAATCATGCGTCGGGATGGTGCGTATTTTCACATCGTGGGATAGAATTTTGCATCGCATCCGCAACCCACTGCACCCATGGCAGAAGCAGACAAGGACCCCGGCAAGACGTCCATCCAGGTCATCGAACGCATGATGATGCTGCTCGACGCCCTTGCCGATCACGCCGATCCGGTCAGCCTGAAGGCGCTGTCGGCCAGCACAGGCCTGCACCCGTCCACCGCGCACCGCATCCTGAACGACATGGTGGCTTGCCGCTTTGTCGATCGCTCCGACCCGGGCAGCTACCGTCTCGGCATGCGTTTGCTTGAACTCGGCAACCTCGTCAAGGCACGCCTCTCGGTGCGTGAAGCGGCCCTCGCGCCAATGCGCGCCCTGCACCGCCTGACCGGCCAGACCGTCAACCTCTCGGTACGCCAGGGCGATGAGATTGTCTACATCGAGCGCGCATATTCCGAACGCTCGGGCATGCAAGTGGTACGTGCGATCGGTGGCCGCGCGCCGCTGCACCTGACTTCGGTCGGCAAGCTGTTCTTGGCTGCAGACGAACTCGGCCGCGTACGGGCCTATGCCACGCGTACCGGTCTCTCTGGTCATACCCGCACGTCGATCACGGACTTGCCCAAGCTCGAACGCGAACTCAACTGGGTGCGTACCAACGGCTACGCACGCGACAACGAAGAACTGGAACTCGGCGTGCGTTGTATCGCTGCCGGCATCTACGATGATTCGCGGCGGCTGGTAGCAGGTTTGTCGCTGTCTGCACCGGCAGACCGGTTGCAGGACAGTTGGCTCGACAACCTCAAGGACACCGCCTTGCAGATCTCCAAAGGTATGGGCTACACGCACGAAGAAGACGCTGTGCGTGCAGGGTGAGCCCGCCGGTTTTGCCCAACAAAAAAGCGCGTTCGATGACGCGCTTTTTTGATGGGTGATGCCGTGGCTCAGGCGCCGTGCTGCTCCGAAGCCAGCACGGTTGTCGGCTGCGTCGACACCGGCACATTCCGCAGCGGCGCTGCAGCTTGCGTTGCCGGCTCGATATGCGGATTGCGCTCCAGCCAATTGCGCACGCGCGTAGCGTCCGCAAAGCGCGTGAGGTTGCCGGCCGAATCCAGGAACACCATCACAACGTTCCGGCCATGCACGTTCGCCTGCATCACCAGGCAGCGGCCCGCTTCGTTGATGAAGCCGGTCTTCTGCAGACCGATATCCCATTCGCCACCGCGCACCAGACGGTTGGTGTTGACGTAGTGCAGCGTGCGGCCGTTGGCGTTGACCGTATGTTCAGGGGTGGTCGTGAATTGACGAATGGTCGGCACCTTGTAGGCAGCCATCACGATCTTCGCGAGATCCTGCGCGCTCGACACGTTACTGCTCGACAGGCCGTTCGAATCGACATAGTGCGTGTCGTTCATGCCCAGTTCGTGCGCCTTGCGGTTCATGGCCGCAACGAATGCCGGACGACCACCCGGAAAATTGCGACCCAGCGCCGAGGCTGCGCGGTTTTCCGACGACATCAGCGCCAGCAGCAATAAGTCTTCACGCGTGAGCATCGTGCCGAAGCGCAGACGCGAGCCGGTGTTGCGCTCGTAGTCGCGATCCTCATCGGTGATTTCAAGCAGCTCATCCATCGGCTGATGTGCGTCGGTCACGACCAGCGCAGTCATCAGCTTGGTGATCGAGGCGATCGGCAGCACGGCCGACGAATTCTTCTGGAACAGCACTTCGCCGTTGTTCTGGTCCATCACCAGCGCGACGGAAGAACGCAGCGCCAACGCATCGGGCGTCGAACGCAGGCCCATCGCTTCACCAAGCGTCGGAGATGCCGGCACGAAAGCGGCGCGCACCGGACGAGCACCGCGCTCGACCATGATCACGCGGCGCTTGCCTTTGACGGTGACGACCTTGCGGACTTTGATGGAGGCGACTTCATCGCCGCTCGCAGCCGCGACTTTGGCGCTGGCCTTGCGATTGGCGACGGTCTTGCCCGTGGATTTGACTTTGGCTTTCTTGCTGGCGGCGGGCTTTTTGTCGGACGTGGCAGCGTTGGCCACGGTAGCGACGGAGACGGCGGCGAGCGCGACGGTCATCAGCGAAACGAAGCCGAGACGTCGAAAAAATGAGGAAACAGACCGTGACATGATTCGATCACCCGCGCGTGAGATGGCGCAAGTGTAGGCAAAAACAAAATTCTTAGCAAGATGAAGGACTTAGCTCACAGCCTTAAAGTTTGACCTCTGGAGCCTTATCATTCGGTCATCATTTCGACGCAATTGTCTGCTGCGGCAGGATTCCAATCGCGAAGAAAGTTGCGCATGACGCACATGGAAACGAGTGCGGAGTCAGCGGCGGATTCTGAGAATACCCCGTGAACTCCATCGCGCATGCCGACAATCACGGTGTACAACCAGCCCACAACACTTCCTCACAACACGCGTGCCATACGCGGAGTCGCATACTGAAAGTCTAACGACGATCGGTCGTATTTGTTGACATAATTCGACGACTTTTCACCGCCAATTCTCGCTTTACACGAAGATGTGCGCTGTAGCGTCCCGGCGGCGGCGTGATGACGACGTCAGTCGAGGAAGCGAGTGAAGTCGGAGACTGGTGCGCGCTCGGTGATGAGCGTGTTTTCGATGGCGGCCGGGTTCGCATAACCCATCGACATGCCGCAGACGACCATCTCGTCATCGGTCAACCCGAGATGCTCGCCGATGATCCGATGGAATTGCGTGAAAGCGGCCTGTGGACACGTATCGATGCCGCGAGCACGCGCACTCACCATCAAGGCTTCGAGGAACATGCCGTAATCGAGCCAACTTCCCTGCTCCATCACCCGGTCGATCGTGAAGATGATGCCGACCGGCGCATCGAAGAAGCGGAAGTTGCGCGCGTGCTGCGCGTGGATGCGTTCCTTGTCGGCGCGTTCGATGCCGAGCAAGCCATACAGATCCCAGCCGACCTTGCGGCGTCGGCTCTGGTACGGATCGATCCATGTGCGCGGATAGTACGGATATTCCTCGCGATGCAGCGTGCCGACTTCCGGGTGGTCGTACGCCGCCAACACAGATTCGGACAAGCGCGCCTTCGATTCGCCCATCAGCACATAGACCTTCCACGGCTGCGTATTGCTGCCTGACGGCGCACGACGCGCCACATCCAGAATCGCTTCGATGTCTTCGCGGGCGACGGGCGTCGGCAGAAATGCGCGAACGGAACGGCGCGAAGTGATTGCCTGATCGACGAGTTCGACTTCTGCGGAGGTGGGGCGTCGGTCGGTCATGATGATGCGCAAGACTCAAGCGGTGATATTGGACGCAAGCGGCTCGAGAACGGCACGCAGCGCATCGGGCAGCGGCACTGGACGACGCGTTTCGCGGTCAACGTAGACGTGCACGAAATGGCCCTGCGCGGCGGCCTCCTGCGCGTCGCCACGGAACAGGCCCACCTCATAGCGCACGCTCGTGTTGCCCAGGCGTGCAACGCGCAGCCCAGCCACCACGGGATCAGGAAACGAGAGCGGCGCGAAATAGTTGCATTGCGTCTCGATGACAAGGCCGATGGTGTCGCTGTGTTCGGGGTTCAGCACGCCCTGCTCGATCAGGTAGGCGTTCACCACGGTGTCGAAGTAGCTGTAATAGACGACGTTGTTGACGTGGCCATAGACGTCGTTGTCCATCCAGCGCGTGGTGATGGTATGGAAGTGGCGGTAGTCGTCGCGCGTCTGGCGGGGCGTGCTCATGGGCGGCGGGCGGGTGGCAGTGGAAAGTGATCAGGATACGTCAGCCGCTCAATCTCGGTTACTTGCGGATGACGAGCGCCACACCACACGCGGCAATCACCATGCCCAACGCTGCCAGCGGCGGAAAACGCTCGCCGAACAGCGCCCAGGCCATCACGGCTGTCGTAGGTGGCGTGAGATACAGGAGCGACGTCACCTTGGTGGCCGCACCCTTGCGGATCAGCACAAACAGCAGCGAGATCGCGCCGATCGACAACGCCAGCACCGACCACACCAGCGAGCCGATCATCGGCAGCGTCCAATGCACCTCACGCGTCTCAAACAGAAACATGAACGGCAGACACAGCAGCGCCGATGCCCCGAACTGGATGCACGCGCCCACCCGCAAGTCGAACACCGGGCAATGGCGCTTTTGGTACAGCGTGCCAACGGTGATCGACAGCAGCGCGCCCACACACAGCGCAAGCGTCGTCATGCTCACGCCCGCCAGATGCAGCTTGTTGGCCACCACCAGACCCACGCCGGCGATGCCACACAACAACCCCAACCATTGGCGGCCCGACACGCGCTCCCCACGCATCGACACATACAGCGCGGTCAGAATCGGCTGCATGCCGACGATCAGCGCAGTCATCCCTGCAGGCATGCCAAGCTTGACTGCTGCCCACACGCCCGCCAGGTAACCCCATTGCATCAGCAAACCAGCCACCGCGATATGGCCGACGGTCGCCCAATCGGTCTCGCCCGTGCCCGCTCGGCGCGGCAGCGGCACGCGCGCCAACCATACCAGCGGCAGCAGGCACACCAGCACGCCCACGAAGCGGAGGAACAGGAAGGTGATCGGCTCGGCGTACGGCATCCCGTACTTGGCCACGATAAAGCCCGTGCTCCAGATCAGCACGAACAGCCACGGCATGGCGACGACAAACAGGGAGTCGCGCGCCGAGGTTGGCGCGACGGAAGACGCTTGGGTCATGCGGAAAGCGGAAGAGAGATCGATGCGGCGGCGACCTCGTCGCGTGCCGCCCAGCGTTGTGCGTGCCGGGCAGCCAGCGCGATGGTCTGCGCGTGGACGGCCACGGTATCGTCGATATTGTTGCCGTAGCCGCCCGCCATGGTAACGGCAATCGGTATGCGCCGTTGATATGCGAAGTCGAAGACTTCCTGATCGCGCCGGGCCAGGCCCTGCAGGGTCAGTTTGAGCCGGCCCAGACGATCGCCCTCGTGCGGATCTGCGCCGGCCAGATAGATGATCAACTGTGGCTTGAAGCGCCCGGCCAGGATATCGAGTGCGCCGGTCAGCGCCTGCAGATAGCCCTCGTCGCCGCAACCATCGTGCAGGCCAATGTCCAGATCCGACGCTTCCTTGCGGAACGGGTAGTTCTTCTCGCCGTGCAGCGACAAGGTGAAAACGGTGGCGTCGTCGCGCAGGATCGACGCCGTGCCGTTGCCTTGATGTACGTCCAGATCGACGATCGCGACCGGAAAATCCGTCGGCGTCCTACCCGGCCGGCGCTGCATCCAGCGCGAGGCGATGGCTGCGTCGTTGAATACACAGAAACCGCCGCCCTTTTCCGCATAGGCGTGGTGCGTGCCACCCGCCAGGTTGACGGCAATGCCATCCGCCAACGCGGCCTCGCTCGCGGCCATCGTGGCCCCCGCCGAACGGCGGCTGCGCTCGACCATCTCCGACGACCAGGGAAACCCGATCTCGCGCTGGCGCGCCGGGTCAAGCCGACCGGTGCTTACCGCCTCAATATATTCAGGCGCGTGCGCCAGCAGCAACGCGTCGTCATCGGCGCGCGGCGCCTCGTGCATGGACAGCCCCGGCACCTCGGCCAAGACCCGTGCGCGCAGCTCGCTGTACTTGCGCATCGGAAACCGATGGCCCGGTGGCAACGGCAAAACAAAGTGGTCGGTATAGAACGCCCGCATGTGAATCAGAAAACGCAACGCAACAAAAATGGCACTCGGACGCATCCTAACCTACGCTGCACTCGTGTGTTTTTTGAGACGGATTTGCGGCGGGAAGTGGTCAAATGCATTTCACCTGCACCACAAACGCGCATTTTTCTGCCACAAAAAATTACGCCAAACGGTTGGTCACGCAATTCCTGTGCACGAAAAATCAGCGAATTCTGATTTTTGTGCGATGCACAAATAATGCTTGACACTGGTTTGCCGTTCAACAACAATGAAATTGTTGCGATGCACCATCCCTAATTCATCGCGATGTCGCCTGGAAGGCCCGACGCTGACCGTCATGCTTTGTACATCTGGGCGATCTAAATTTTCATTTTTGATTTCCCTACCCACCTTTGTATTTGGAGAGACAACATGCTGACTCAGGAACAGATCGCTGCGGCGCACAAGGCCAACCTGGAAACGTTCTTCGGCCTGACCAACAAGGCATTTGAAGGCGTCGAAAAGCTGGTCGAACTGAACCTGCAGGTCGTCAAGGCCACCCTGGCCGAAAACGTCGAACACGCCAAGAAGGCACTGACCGCCAAGGACGCCCAAGAGCTGCTGTCGGTGCAAACCGCCGCGGTGCAGCCGCTGGCTGAAAAGGTTCTGGCTTACAGCCGTCACCTGTACGAAATCGCTTCGGACACGCAAACCGAGTTCAGCAAGGCTGCTGAAGTGCAAATCGCTGAAAACAGCCGCAAGCTGCAAGCACTGGTCGACAATGTGTCGAAGAACGCGCCGGCTGGCTCGGAATCGGCAGTTGCTCTGGTGAAATCGGCCCTGTCGGCCGCCAACAACGCCTACGACTCGGTGCAGAAGGCCACCAAGCAAGCTGTGGAACTGGCTGAAAGCAACTTCCACGCTGCTGCCAACGCTGCCAGCAAGGCAACCGCCCAAGCCTCCGCTCAGGCGCGCGCTGCTACGGGCAAGAAGTCGGCAACGACTGCTGCTTAAGCACTAAGCTGCTGTCGTCCACCTAGTTATTCAAGCGGGCCTCCTTCGGGAGGCCCGTTTTGTTTCGGCCGTCGAGCTACGCCTCCAAACACGTCGTTTGCGTGCATTTGCGCGGAACCGAAACGCACGGCCAGCGGTCCATTCCACCGTGTTCGCTAGATTGTCTCCTCGGTCCCGCTACCGAAACCTGTCCTCAGTGGTGATCAGTGGGTACCTTTAGCCCGGCTTCGGCCGGGTTTTTTATGTGCGCCGGAAACGTCTCGCCCTCAAATTGCGAACTTTTGCGCCCAGCCGACGCTCCATTCTGTATTGCAGCCCGCCGCCTCCTCTCCTGTCCCATGTCTCGCGAATCCCTGGCCAAGCGCAGTCTGATCGTCACCGCGGCGCTCATCCTGCTATTAGAAGAGTGGATCTGGAACGCCATGCGGCGGGCAACCGCCCATCTGGCGGCGCATCCCTGGGTTCAAGCGGCGGAGCGGAAGTTGGCCGAGCTGGAGCCCATCGAAGCCCTCTGCGCTTTTGCTCTGCCGATGCTGGCGTTGCTGCCGTTCAAGCTGGCGGCCGTCTACGTGCTGGCGCGCGGCCATCTTATTGCGGGCACACTGGTTCTTGTCGCAGCGAAAATCGTCAGCACGGGGTTGGGCGTGCGCATCTATTCCGCCGTACGGCCACAGTTGCACACGATCGCTTGGTATTCCCGCTGGGAATCCGCTTTCCTGGCTTGGAAGCAGCGCATGGTGGCCGCCCTGCAAGCCATGCCGACCTGGCAAGCCCTGCAGGTGCGAATTGCCGTCTGGCGCGCCCGTCGGCATGGGCTGATGCAACAGATGTGGCGCCGCCTGATCGCAGCCCTGCGCCTGCTGCGTCGGCATCGACGCCCGGCTGAGCCTCGCCACTAACCCACCGCCGCGTCACTTCAAAAAAAAAGGCCACTCAATCGAGCGGCCCTTTTTCTTGCTGACCAGATTTCCGAGTTGCCTGAAAAATCTGGCGGTTAATTGCAAATCAGCGCTTACGAGCCGGCGGTACGTCCGTGCAAACGCCCTCATAGATTTCCGCAGCCATACCCACCGACTCACCCAGCGTCGGGTGCGGGTGGATAGTCTTGCCGATATCCACGGCGTCCGCGCCCATCTCGATGGCCAGGCAGATCTCGCCGATGAGGTCGCCCGCATGTGTGCCAACGATGCCGCCGCCGATGATGCGGTGGGTTTCCTCGTCGAAGATGAGCTTGGTGAAACCTTCGTCTCGGCCGTTGGCGATGGCCCGGCCGGAAGCCGCCCAAGGGAATACGCCCTTGCCGTACTTGATGCCCTGCGCCTTGCACTGGTCCTCGGTCAAACCTGCCCAGGCCACTTCCGGATCCGTATAGGCGACCGACGGAATCTGCTTGGCATCGAAATACGCCTTCTCGCCGTGCGCGGCTTCGGCGGCCACGTGGCCTTCATGCACGGCCTTGTGTGCCAGCATCGGCTGCCCCACGATGTCGCCGATCGCGAAGATGTGCGGCACATTCGTGCGCTGCTGCTTGTCCACGTCGATGAAACCGCGGTCGGTCACAGCCACGCCGGCCTTTTCCGCGCCAATGCGCTTGCCGTTAGGAGTGCGGCCCACGGCCACCAGCACCATGTCGTAGCGTTCCGGCTCGGCCGGTGCAGCTTCGCCTTCAAACTTGACGTAGATGCCGTCCGGCTTGGCTTCGACCCCGACCGTCTTCGTCTTGAGCATGACCTTGTCGAAGCGGCCCTTGTTCATCTTGTCCCACACCTTGACGAGGTCGCGGTCGGCGCCCTGCATCAGGCCGTCGAGCATTTCCACCACGTCGATGCGGGAACCCAGCGTGCTGTACACCGTTGCCATTTCCAGGCCGATGATGCCGCCGCCGATGACCAGCATCTTGGCCGGCACTTCGCGCAGTTCCAGCGCGCCGGTCGAATCGACGATGCGCGGATCTTGCGGAATGAACGGCAGCTTCACGGCCTCGCTACCTGCAGCGATGATCGCCTTGGCAAAGCGGATGACCTTCTTCTCGCCGGTGGTCGCCTTGCCGTCGCCACCCGTCAGTTGCACTTCGAGGTGGTTCGGATCGAGGAACGTGCCGACGCCGCGCACGACCTGCACCTTGCGCGCCTTGGCCATGCCGGCCA
Source organism: Ralstonia psammae (assembly GCF_958405935.1). Lineage (NCBI taxonomy): Bacteria > Pseudomonadati > Pseudomonadota > Betaproteobacteria > Burkholderiales > Burkholderiaceae > Ralstonia > Ralstonia psammae. Next base: position 93,830 of record NZ_CATZBU010000012.1, on the reverse strand, counting down.
GGCCGCCGGTCAGCTTGCCGATAACGGATTCTTTGTGTTTGCGCAGTTGGTTGATATCAACCGTGGGCTCGCTGTAGACGATGCCGTGAGCGGCCATCGCCTTGACTTCGTCCATGACGGCCGCCGTGTGCAGCAACGCCTTCGACGGGATACACCCCACGTTCAGGCAAACGCCGCCCAGCGTGGAGAAACGCTCCACCAGCACAGTGTTCATGCCCAGATCCGCACTGCGGAATGCGGCCGAATACCCACCCGGGCCCGAGCCGAGGACGAGCATGTCGCATTCGATGTCGGCACCGCCGGCGTGCTTGGCCGCTTGCGGAGCGGGGGCCGACGCGGCCGGTGCGGCAGCAGGCGCTGCGGCCGGGGCCGGGGCTTGAGCAGGCGCCGGAGCAGCCGCCGCGCCGGCTTCCGCCGTCGCGATCACCGTGCCCTTGCTGACCTTGTCGCCCACCTTGACCTTCACGTCGACGATCTTGCCGGCCACGTCCGACGGCACTTCCATGCTGGCCTTGTCGGACTCCAGCACGATCAGCGACTGCTCGGGCGCCACGGTATCGCCCGTCTTGATCAGCACTTCGATGACTTCCACCGCATCGAAATCGCCGATGTCCGGCACCTTGATTTCCACCACGCTCATTCCTGACTCCTTGTTCTTGTCGTCGGCACCCGGCATCGCCCGGGCCCGCTGACGCTTTTCAATCCTGCAGACGTACTGTGTGCACTTCGATCGGGCCGCCCGAACTCTTGTCGAACTCCACGCCTGCGGACACGCCTACCTGCGCAACATCCGCCGCCGACTTGCCGGGCATATCGAACACCGCCGACATGGCACCCAGCGCAAAATTGCGCCCCGAGCCGATACCCCAGAAGCGGTCGAACGCAAACACCTCGCGGTACGAATAGACGCCGTAGATGCCGGTTGCGTTGGCGATCAGGCACGTGATCTGCGACGACTCGTAGGGATCGTCGTCGTCTTCCTTGGTGTTGACGAAATACTCGTCCTTGAGCTTTTCATGCACCTTCAGGAAGGTCCGGAAGACGTCGTCGCGCGTGCCGAGGCGACACTCATCGGACAGCCCCGTCAGCAGGCTGCGCATAACCGGAAAGTGGGCAGTCGTGCCCGCCAGCGCGATCAGCGAATCGCCCACCTGGAAGATCTTCTGGTTCTGCTCGTAGCCGCGCGCCAGGCGCGTATCGCCGAACGTCACCAGCGAATCGGCCGCAATCGCCACTTCGCCGTCTTTCTTGACCACCACGCACGTCGTCATGTCGTCCTCGCCATCAGTCCACTGACCAGTCCGCCGACCGCTGCAAACCCAACGGGGCCGGCACGCACAGGCCAGAAGCCAGATGCGTGCCGCGCCCACGCGGGCTTACAGGCTGACGCGGCGGAAGTCCGCCAGCACGCTGGCCAGATACGCGTTGAAGCGCGCAGCCTCCGCGCCGTCGATTACGCGGTGATCGTACGACAACGACAGCGGCAGCGTCAGGCGCGGCACGAACTGCTTGCCGTCCCACACCGGCTTCTGATAGCCGCGCGAGAGACCCAGGATCGCCACTTCCGGTGCGTTGATGATCGGCGTGAAATGCGTGCCACCGATGCCGCCCAGCGACGAGATCGAGAAGCAGCCGCCCTGCATCTGGTCCGGCTTGAGCTTACCGTCGCGGGCCGCCTTCGACAGGTCCGCCATTTCCTTGGCGATGTCGATCAGGCCCTTCTTGTCCGCATCGCGAATCACCGGCACCACCAGCCCGTTGGGCGTATCGGCCGCAAAGCCGATGTGGAAGTACTGCTTGAAGACCAGGTTGTCGCCGTCCAGGCTCGCGTTGAAGGTCGGGAATTTCTTCAGCGCGCCTACCACTGCCTTGATCACGAACGCCAGCATCGTGAACTTCACGCCAGCCTTTTCGTGGTCCTTGTTCATCTGCACGCGGAAGGCTTCCAGCTCGGTGATGTCCGCTTCGTCGTTGTTGGTGACGTGCGGGATCATGACCCAGTTGCGGTGCAGGTTCGCACCCGAAATCTTCTTGATGCGCGACAGCGGCTTCGGATCGATCGGACCGAACTTGGTGAAGTCCACCTTCGGCCACGGCAGCAGGTTCAGCTCGCCGCCACCGGCCGGTGCACCTGCGGCAGCCTTGCCCGGTGCTGCAGCCTGGCCGCTCATGACGCCCTTGACGTAGCGCTGAACGTCTTCCTGCGTAATGCGGTTCTTCGGCCCCGTGCCGCCGACGAGATTCACGTTGACGCCCAACTCACGCGCGTACTTGCGCACCGACGGGCTGGCGTGGGCGGCCTTGCCGACCGTACCGACGGTATCGGCGGTGTACGTCGCGGGCGCTGCGGCCGGAGCGGCAGCGGGTGCAGCAGCAGGGGCCGGGCTCGGTGCAGCAGCAGCCGGTGCGGGCGCCGGAGCTTGTGCAGGTGCCGGCGCAGCACTCGCGCCGCCCGCGCTTTCCAGCACGACGATCAGCGTGCCTTGCGACACGGCATCGCCCACCTTCACGCGGATTTCCTTCACGGTACCTGCGGCCGGCGACGGCACGTCCATCGTGGCCTTGTCCGATTCGAGCGTGATCAGCGACTGCTCGGCTTCCACCTTGTCGCCCACCTTCACGCTGATCTCGATGACCGGCACGTCCGTGTAGTCGCCAATGTCCGGCACCTTCACTTCAACCGTGCCGCCACCCGCAGCAGCCGGCGCGGGCGCCGGAGCTTGTGCTGCAGGTGCAGGTGCAGGCGCAGCAGCGGCGGGAGCCGGTGCGGGCGCAGCTTGGGGCGCCGGGGCCGGTGCGGCGGCAGCGCCCTGCTCTTCGAGCAGCAGCACCAGCGAGCCTTCCGACACGGTGTCACCCACCTTGATCTTCACTTCCTTGACGACGCCGCTCTTAGGCGAGGGCACGTCCATGGTCGCTTTGTCCGACTCCAGCGTGACCAGCGAATCTTCGGCGTTGACGGTATCGCCCGCCTTGACCAGCACTTCGATCACCGGGACGTCTTTGTAGTCGCCGATGTCCGGCACCTTGATTTCTACGACTTGACTCATTCTTCTGTCTCCAGAGGGTCTGGCGGCGAGAGCATCCGGCGGCGGACACGCATTGCCCCGCAGGCTACCGCATCGTGCAGGCAAATGCACGTTGCGGGAAGTCTGTCAGGGCGGTGCCCGGCCGGGACGCAACACGCGCGCCCGGCGGCTCCGTTATACGGTCATCGGGTTGGGCTTGTTCGGATCGAGGTTGTACTTCTTCAGTGCCTCGGCCACCTTTTCGCGCGGCAGCACGCCTTCGTCGGCGAGCGCCTTGAGCGACGCGACGGTCACCCAGTAGCGATCCACCTCGAAGAAGTGACGCAGCTTCTCGCGGGTATCCGAACGGCCGAAGCCGTCGGTGCCCAGCACCACGTAGCGACGCGGCACGAAGGCGCGGATCTGCTCGGCGAAAGTACGAACGTAGTCGGTCGATGCGATGACCGGGCCGCGTGCGTTCTTGAGCAGCTTTTCGACGTGCGACTCGCGTTGCGGTTCGGTCGGGTTGAGCAGGTTCCAGCGTGCGATGGCGTTGCCTTCACGGGCCAGCTCGGTAAAGCTCGGGCAGCCCCACAAGTCGGACTCCACGCCCCAGTCCTTCTTGAGCAACTCGGCCGCGGCAATCACTTCACGGAAGATCGTGCCCGAGCCCAGCAGTTGCACGCGCGGTGCGTTGCTGTTTTCGACGCCCTTCTTGAACTGGTACATGCCCTTGATGATGTCGCCCTCGACACCCGCCGGCATTTCCGGGTGCTCGTAGTTTTCGTTCATCACCGTCAGGTAGTAATAGACGTCTTCCTGCTCGACATACATGCGACGCAGGCCATCTTGCATCACCACCGCCAGTTCGTACTGGAAGGTCGGGTCATACGAGATGCAGTTCGGGATGGCAGCGTGGTACACGTGCGAGTGACCGTCTTCGTGCTGCAGGCCTTCGCCATTCAACGTGGTACGGCCAGCGGTGCCGCCCAGCAGGAAGCCGCGCGAGCGCATGTCGCCGGCGGCCCAGCAGAGGTCGCCGATACGCTGGATACCGAACATCGAGTAGTAGATGTAGAACGGGATCATCGCCACGCCGTGCGTCGAATACGACGTGGCTGCCGCGATCCAGTCGCACATGGCGCCGGCTTCGTTGATGCCTTCCTGCAGCACCTGACCCGTCTGCGATTCCTTGTAGAACATCAGCTGGTCGTGATCCTGCGGCACGTACTTCTGGCCTTCCTGGTTCCAGATACCAACCTGGCGGAACAGACCTTCCATACCGAACGTGCGCGACTCATCGGGCACGATGGGCACCACGTGCTTACCGATGTTCTTGTCCTTCAGCAGGATGTTCAGAATACGCACGAAGGCCATCGTCGTGGACACTTCGCGGCCCTCACCGGTGGCCTTGAGCAACGCGTCGAACGCAGCCAGCGCCGGAATTTGCAGCGCGTCGGCCTTCTGGCGACGGGCCGGCAGGTAGCCGCCCAGATCCATGCGCGCCTTGCGCATGTATTCGAGTTCCTTCGAGCCTTCTTCGAACTTGACGTACGGAACGTGCTCGAGCTGGTCGTCAGCAACCGGAATGTTGAAGCGATCACGCAGCTTGCGGATGGCGTCCACCGGCATCTTCTTCTGCTGGTGTGCGATGTTCATCGCTTCGCCGGCTTCGCCCATGCCATAGCCCTTGATGGTCTTGGCGAGAATGACGGTCGGCTGGCCCTTGTGGTTGCTGGCCGCCTGGAACGCCGCGTAGATCTTGTGCGGGTCATGGCCGCCGCGGTTCAGCGCCCAGATGTCGTCGTCGGACCAGTCGGCCACCATGGCCTTGAGTTCCGGCGTGTTGAAGAAGAACTCGCGCACATAGGCACCGCTCTTGGACTTGAAGGTCTGGTACTCGCCGTCGACGCATTCCATCATGCGGCTCATCAGCAGGCCCTTGGTGTCGCGGGCGAGCAGTTGATCCCAGCGGCTGCCCCAGATGACCTTGATGACGTTCCAGCCGGCGCCGCGGAATTCCGATTCCAGTTCCTGAATGATCTTGCCGTTGCCGCGCACCGGGCCGTCCAGGCGCTGCAGGTTGCAGTTGATCACAAAGACAAGGTTATCCAGCTTTTCACGGCCGGCCATGCCGATCGCGCCCAGCGATTCCGGCTCGTCGGTTTCGCCGTCGCCCAGGAACGCCCAGACCTTGCGGTTTTCCCAGTTCTGGATCAGGCCGCGGCTGGCCAGGTACTTGGTGAAGCGCGCCTGATAGATCGCCATGATCGGGCCCAGGCCCATCGACACGGTCGGGAACTGCCAGAAATCCGGCATCAGCCACGGGTGCGGATACGACGAGATGCCCTTTCCGTCGACTTCCTGGCGGAAGCTGTCGAGTTGCTCTTCGTTCAGACGGCCCAGCAGGAAGGCGCGCGAATACACGCCTGGCGCCGAGTGGCCCTGCACGAAAACCATGTCACCGCCGTGCTTGTCCGACGGGGCGTGCCAGAAGTGGTTGTAGCCGACGTCATACAGCGTGGCCGCCGAAGCGAACGACGAGATATGCCCGCCGACGTTCGTGTCCTTGTTCGCACGCAGCACCATCGCCATGGCGTTCCAGCGCGTGTACGAACGGATGCGGTGCTCGATTTCCTGGTTGCCAGGAATGCGGTCCTGGTTCTCGACCGGGATCGTATTGATATAGGGGGTTTCTGCGTGCAGCGGAGACGTCACGCCGTTGATGCGTGCGTACTCGATCTGCTTGTCGAGGAGGAACGCCGCACGTTGCGGGCCTTCCGCGCCGATGACGCCTTGCAGCGCCTCCAGCCATTCCTTGGTTTCCTGGGGATCAACGTCGCTGGCGCTCGTGGCACCCAGGACTTGTTCTGGTACGGCCGACATGGCGGTCTCCTTGGTAGCAGTAACGGAAGTTGCGTCTCTTGTGAGGCGCCCACTGGCACGCGCGTTCGCACGCAAGGGGGCCACCCCGACTTTTGCGCTGATTCTATGGGCACCCGCAAATGCAGCACAAGCGGAATTTTCAAATTGCGATATGGTTTTTTATAATGCGGAATATTACTGCGATGCAAAACAAATCACTTTTGATATTGCATCGCAGCATTTTTCGAGCGGGCAAGACACCTCACCAAGCGGTTTCCCCAAGCGACCCGCAAGTTGATTGCCGTTACACTTAGTTTTGCGCAGTTGCACAGATGTCCACTCCCTTACCTCCGCAGAATTCCGGCGTTCGTCCGCCCATCATGCTTGCCCCCTCCCACGCTTCGCAGGACCCGGCCGCCAAGTCCGAGCCGTCAACGCCTGCTGCGCCTGCGCCCATTTCCGTGAACGCGTCCGAGTTGCCGTCAGACGAAGTCGTGCGTCCGAACATGCCTCGCCGCCTGTGGCTGACCCGACTGGGCCGGCTGTGGACGACCAGCTGGTTCATGTTCATCCCGCTGGTGGCAATCGTGCTGTTTGCCGGCGCGATGATCTTCATCCTGTATCAGTTGCACGCGACCGAGGTGCAGCAGCAGCGCGACGCCCTCTACCGCGATGCCGCCTGGGCCGAGCAGAAGGTTCGCCTGTCCCTGCAGAGCAACCAGGATCAAGTGGCCGCCCTGGCGCGCGATATCGGGGCCGCGCAGCTTGACCCGAGCGCCTATCGCGATGCTGCCCGCCAGCTTCTGCGCGAGAACCCCGAACTGGTCTTCATCAACTGGCTGGATGCCACGCGCCGCCCGCGCTGGGCGTTCCCGTCCACCTCCGAATTCACTGCGCGCGTGCGCGAAACGCGCGAGCACCCGCTCGAGCCCGAAATCCAAGCCGCCTACGACGCCGCGCGTGAAACGCAGCGCGCCGTCTATTCCCGCCCCATCCAGAATGAGCGCGGCGAGAGCTTCATGCTCATGGAAGTCCCCATCGTGCGCGACAACGAATTCCTGGGCACGGTCGGCGCCATGTATTCGGTCACAGGCATCCTCACGCAACTGCTACCGGGCGAACTGACCGACCGCTACCGCTTTTCGCTGGTCGACAAAAACAACGTGGTCCGCGCGAGCACGTCGTTGCGGCCAGTGCCCAAGGCGGCAGCGTCCTACGAGGTGCTGCTGGATCCGCCGGGGCATTCGCTGTCGCTGCGGGCCGAGGCGTATCCGGCACCGTCCAACCTGCCCAACAACATGCTGATGTGGCTGGTCGCCGGCCTGTCATGCTTTGTGATCTGGAGCCTCTGGAGCGTATGGCGACACACCAGCCGCCGTTCTGAAGCGCAGCGCGCGCTGCTGGCGGAAACGTCGTTCCGGCGCGCCATGGAGAACTCCATGGTGATCGGCATGCGTTCGCTCGACCTCAACGGCCGCATCACCTACGTGAACCCCGCGTTCTGCCGCATGATCGGCTGGACCGAAGCCGAGCTGGTCGGCCGCATGCCGCCCTTCCCCTACTGGCCGCCCAATGAGATCGGCGAGATGCAGAAGCACATCGAGCTGACCCTGCGCGGCAAGGCGCCGGCCAACGGCATGGAATTGCGCATGATGCGCCGCGACGGCACGAGCTTCTATGCGCGAATGTACGTCTCGCCGTTGATCGACGCGCGCGGCCGGCACACAGGGTGGATGAGTTCCATCACGGACATCACCGAGCCCAAGCGCGCCCGTGAAGACCTGGCCGCCGCGCACGACCGATTCACCACCGTGCTGGAAAGCCTGGACGCGGCCGTGTCCGTGCTCTCGACCGACAAGGCCGAGCTGCTGTTCGCCAACCGTTACTACCGCCAGCTCTTCGGCTGGGAGGCGTTCGGCCATCTGCAGCTTTCCGGTAATGACGTCAGCACGGAAGACGTTTCCAGCGATGCGCTCGATCTGGTGGACGCCTACGCCGGCCTGCCCGCCTCCGAGCTGACGCCGCATGCGGCGGACGCGCGCGAAATCTACGTGCCATCGATGCAAAAGTGGTTTGAAGTGCGGCGCCGCTACATCCAATGGGTCGACGGCCACCTCGCACAGATGCAGATCGCCACCGACATCACCGTGCGCAAGGCCGCTGAAGAGATGACGCGCCAGCACGAAGAACGCCTGCAGTTCACCAGCCGCCTGACGACGATGGGGGAGATGGCCTCGTCGCTGGCACACGAACTGAACCAGCCGCTGGCCGCCATCAACAACTACTGCATGGGCGCCGTCGGGCGCCTCAAGAGCGGACGCAGCACGCCGGAAGAGCTGATCCCCGTGCTTGAGAAGACCTCCGCCCAGGCCGTGCGTGCCGGCACCATCATCCAGCGCATCCGCGGCTTCGTGAAACGCAGTCAGCCGCAGCGGCGCGAATCCGACCTGCGCGAGATCGTGGCCGACGCCGTCGGCCTGGCCGAACTGGAAGCTACGCGGCGCGGCATCACCATCCTCACGCGCTTGCCGGGCGACCTGCCGCCTCTGTATGTCGACCCGGTGCTGATCGAGCAGGTGCTCGTCAATCTGCTCAAAAATGCCGCCGAAGCCATGGCAGCCCACCCGCGCCTGCGCGCTGCCAGCGTCCTGCGCCTGCACGCCAACCTGATTAACGACCCGGAAAACTCCGTGCTGATCGAGGTGATCGACCAAGGCCCGGGCGTGGACGACAGCACCAAGGAGCGGCTGTTCGAGCCATTCTTCAGTACAAAATCCGACGGCATGGGCATGGGGCTGAATATTTGCCGCTCCATCATAGAATCCCACCTCGGCAGGCTTTGGGTAGAAAACAATGCCGATGGCATCGGCTGTACGTTTAAAATCATCCTGCCGCTGAATCCGCTGTAAATCGTTGTTAAAACATAGAACGTAGACCGAGGACTCCTCCATGAGCACAACGCCCGCTGCAGTTGCGCCGCGCAACGAAACCGTGTTCGTCGTCGACGACGATGAAGCCATGCGTGACTCGTTGACGTGGCTGCTCGAAGGCAACGGCTACACCGTCCGCACCTACCGCAGTGCCGAAGAATTCCTGGTGGACGACAAGCGCGGCGAGGGCGTCGGCTGCCTGATCCTCGATGTGCGCATGCAAGGCATGAGCGGCCCCGAGCTGCAAGACCGCCTGCTGGCCGAAAACAGCCGCATGCCCATCGTCTTCGTCACTGGCCACGGCGACGTGCCGATGGCGGTGTCGACCATGAAGAAAGGCGCGGTCGACTTCATCGAAAAGCCGTTCGATGAATCCGAACTGCGCGAGCTGGTTGAACGCATGCTCAGCAAGGCGCGCAGCGAAGACTCGGTCGCCCGCGAACAAAAGGCCGCCAAGGACCTGCTCGGCCGCCTGACCACACGCGAGCAGCAAGTGCTGGAGCGCATCGTCGCCGGCCGCCTGAACAAGCAGATTGCCGACGACCTGGGCATTTCCATCAAGACGGTGGAAGCGCACCGCGCCAACATCATGGAAAAACTCAACGTGAACACGGTGGCAGACCTGCTGCGCCTGGCCCTGTCGCGCAACGCCTGATTCGCCGCAGGAACGGCCAAGTGCTCGTCCGGGCGGCTGGAAGGAAGGCGGCGATTTATAATCGCGGTTTGCCCTCTCCCTCCTCCGCCCAGCCATGACCGCCCAACTCATTGACGGCAACGCGCTTGCCAAACAACTCCGTGCCGAGGCCGCACAACGCGCCGCAGCCCTGACCGCGCGCGGCCACCAGCCCGGCCTCGCTGTCGTCCTCGTCGGCGAAGACCCGGCAAGCCAGGTCTACGTTCGCAACAAGATCAAGGCCTGCGAAGACAACGGCTTTCTGTCCAGCTTCGACCGCTACCCCGCTGATCTGACCGAAGCTGACCTGCTCGGCCGCATCGACGCGCTGAACCGCGACCCGCGCATCCACGGCATCCTGGTCCAACTCCCGCTGCCCAAGCACATCGATAGCCACAAGGTGCTCGAAGCCATCGCGCCCGAGAAGGACGTCGATGGTTTCCACGTGGCCAATGCCGGTGCCCTGATGACCGGCGCCCCGCTGTTCCGCCCATGCACCCCGTACGGTTGCATGAAGATGCTGGAATCGATCAACTACCCGGTGCGCGGCGCCAATGCGGTCGTGGTCGGCGCCTCGAACATCGTCGGCAAACCGATGGCGATGCTGCTGCTGCAAGCCGGCGCCACCATCACGATCTGCAACAGCAAGACACGCGATCTGGGCGCGCACACGCGTGAGGCTGACATCATCGTGGCCGCCGTGGGCCGTCGCAACATCATCACCGCCGACATGGTCAAGCCGGGCGCCGTCGTCATCGACGTCGGCATGAACCGCGACGACGCGGGCAAGCTGTGTGGCGACGTCGACTTTGCCGGCGTCAAGGAAGTCGCGGGCTACATCACCCCGGTGCCGGGCGGTGTCGGCCCGATGACGATCACCATGCTGCTGATCAATACCCTGGAAGCCGCCGAGCGCGCTGCTGAAGGAGCCGCGCTGGCGGCGTAAGCTTCACCTTGATCCAGTTGGAAACGGAAAAAGCGTCCCCACCTCTTGGATCGGACGCTTTTTTTGTCCCACGAATATTTCTATCGAGCCCGCCATGACCGACATTTCGCCCAAGGTTGCCACCCCGGCCAACAATCCGCTGCTCGATTTTTCCGGTCTGCCGCGCTTTGCGGACATCCGCCCCGAACACATCACGCCCGCCGTCGACGTGCTGCTCGAGCGCGCCGCATCGGCGGTCGCGCAGGTCAAAGACCCGGCCACGCCAGTGAGCTGGAACACCGTCGTGACCGCACTGGAAGACGCGACCGAGCCGCTGGGCCGCGCCTGGGGCATCGTCAGCCACCTGAGCGCCGTAGCCGACACGCCGGCGCTGCGCGAGGCCCATGCCGCCAATCTGCCGCGCGTGACCGAGTTCTGGTCGGGCCTGGGTCAGGATCTGGAACTGTTCGAGAAGTACAAGGCGATTGCCGACAGCGCGGAATACGCCACCCTGTCGCCCGCCCGCAAGAAGCTGCTGGAGAACGAACTGCGTGGCTTCCGCCTGGGTGGCGCTGAACTCCCCGAAGACCAAAAACCTCGCTTTGCCGCCATTCAGGAACAGCAGGCGCAACTGACCAAGGCCTTCAGCGACCACGTCCTGGATGCGACCAACGCCTACGCACTGGTGATCGAGGACGAAGCCCGCCTGGCCGGCCTGCCCGACGACGCCAAGCAGGCTGCGCAGGAAGCTGCACGCCGCGACAATCCCGCCGCGACCGGCTGGAAGTTTTCGCTGCACTTCCCGTCGTACTTCCCGGTGCTGCAATACGCGGACGACCGCGCGCTGCGCCGCACGCTGTACGAGGCCAATGTCACGCGCGCGTCCGAACTGGGCGCGCAGTACGGCGGCGGCAAGGCCGAGTGGGACAACACCGCCAACATGGCCGAACAGCTCACGCTGCGTACCGAAGAAGCGCACATGCTGGGGTATCGCAATTTCGGCGAGGTGTCGCTCGTGCCGAAGATGGCCGATTCGCCCGAAGACGTGCTGCGCTTCCTGGGTGAACTGGCCGACCGCGCCCGCCCCTTTGCCGAGAAGGATTGGGAAGAGCTGCAGTCCTTTGCCAAGACCACGCTCGGCATCGACAGGCTCGAACCGTGGGACATGGCCTACGCATCGGAAAAGCTGCGCGAGGCCCGCTACGCCTTCTCCGAGCAGGAAGTGAAACAGTACTTCCCGGAACCCGCCGTGCTGGATGGTCTGTTCAATGTCGTGCAGACGCTGTTCTCGGTGAAGATCCAGCCGGAACCCGCGGCGGTATGGCATCCGGACGTACGCTTCTTCCGAGTCGAATCTGCCCAGGGCGAGCTGCTCGCACAGTTCTACATCGACCTGTACGCACGCGAAGGCAAGCGCGGCGGTGCGTGGATGGACGACGCACGCGGGCGCAAGCTGCTGGACGATGCGGGCGTGCAAACCCCGGTGGCTTACCTCACCTGCAACTTCTCCGGACCGGTCGGCAACAAGCCCGCGCTGTTCACCCACGACGAGGTCATCACCCTCTTCCACGAGTTCGGCCACGGCCTGCACCACATGCTCACGCAGGTGGATGAGCTGGGCGTGTCGGGCATCAACGGCGTGGAATGGGACGCGGTGGAGCTGCCATCGCAGTTCATGGAAAACTTCTGCTGGGAATGGGAAGTGCTCTCGCGCATGACCCGCCATGTGAATTCCGGCGAACCGCTGCCGCGCAAGCTGTACGACAGCATGCTGGCCGCGAAGAACTTCCAGAACGGCATGGCGACGCTGCGCCAGATCGTGTTCTCGACGTTCGACATGCACCTGCACACGGACTTCGACCCCAAGGGCACAACGTCGGTGCTGGAGCTGTCGCGCCAGATCAACAATCGCTTCCACGTGGTGCCGCAGGCCGAGTTGTCGCGCTGGCCGAACACGTTCAGCCACATCTTTGCGGGTGGCTATGCGGCGGGCTACTACAGCTACAAGTGGGCCGAGGTATTGTCGGCAGATGCTTATGCGGCGTTTGAAGAGGCCAGCAAGCTCGGTGGCTCGGTACTCGATGCGGAAACCGGAGCACGCTATCGCCGTGAAGTGCTGGCCGTTGGCGGCAGCCGCCCGGCTATCGAATCGTTCACGGCTTTCCGCGGCCGTGCGCCGAGCATCGATGCATTGCTGCGCCATGGCGGCATGATGGCGGAAGCCGCGTAACAGCCTGCTGCGCCAGCCATGACAACGCCGCTTCGTGCTTTGCGCCGAAGCGGCGCTTTTCATTCGAGTCCGCAGCGCTTGATGGCACAATACCGCACCCCTGGACGGCGCCAACTTGCACGCCGTCGCCATTTGCAAGGACCGAGCCCTCATGCGTGTCGCCACCTGGAACGTCAACTCCCTGAAGGTCCGCCTACCGCACGTGCTGCAGTGGCTGGCCGAGCGCGAAGCCGACGCCACGCCCATCGACCTGCTCTGCCTGCAGGAACTCAAGCTGCCCGATGACCGCTACCCGCTGGCCGAGTTGGACGCCGCCGGCTACGCGTCGTTGTTCACCGGTCAGAAGACATACAACGGTGTCGCCATCCTAGCGCGCAAGGCGTCTGTGCCCGAAGGCCGCGATGTGGTGAAGAACATCCCGGGCTTTGCCGACGAGCAGCAGCGCATCGTGGCTGCCACGTATGACGTGGACGGTGGCCCGGTCCGCGTGATTTCTGCCTACATTCCCAACGGACAGGCACTCGATTCCGACAAGTTCGTCTACAAGCTGCGCTGGCTGGAGGCGCTACAGGCGTGGCTGACGAGCGAGATGGCCGCAAACCCGCGCCTGATGCTGCTGGGCGATTTCAACATCGCCCCCGAAGACCGCGACGTACACGACCCGAAAAAGTGGGAGGGCCAGAACTTGGTCTCGCCCGAAGAGCGCGCGGCGTTTCGTGCGATGGAAGGCGCCGGACTGGTCGATGCCTTCCGGCTGTTCGAGCAGGAAGACAAGCTGTTCTCGTGGTGGGATTACCGCATGTTCGGCTTCAAGCGCAACGCCGGCCTGCGGATCGACCACATCATGCTGTCGCCTGAACTCGCCAAGCTGTGCGAGTCGTGCCATATCGACCGCGTGCCACGCACGTGGGAGCAGCCTTCGGACCACACGCCCGTGGTCGCCGCCTTGCGCAGCGCATAAGGAGCGCCGGGCATGCCTTCCGCCTTCAAGCACCGCAATCTGCCGCATCTGCTGCTGCGCGCGCGTGAGACTTTCATGGCGCGCTTTAGGCCGATCCTGCGCGAGCACGGCATCACTGAACAGCAATGGCGCGTGCTACGTACGCTCAACGATACCGGCGACATGGAGCCCAACCAGCTCGCCGATGCATGCCTGATCCTGAGCCCGAGCCTGACGCGCATGCTGGCGGCCATGGAACAATCCGAAATGATCGTGCGGACGAAGTCGTCGGTGGACCAGCGCCGACAGGTGATTTCGCTCACGCCCAAGAGCCGCCAGTTCCTGGCCGATGTGGAACCGCAGGTGGATGCCGAGTACGCGCGCATCGAAGCGCAACTGGGTCGCGCGCGGCTGGACGCGCTCTACGCCACCATCGACGAGTCGATCCACGTCATGGAAACGCACACGCCAATCGGGCGTTTCACTGACGACGAGTAGCGCCCGTCAATACACGCTGCCAACCGGCTGCGGCTGCGGCTGGGCAGCGCCCTCTCCCTTGAATGCCTGCGCCAGTTGTTCGGCACTGCGCGCCAGCAGCGTGACATCCGTCCCCACCGCAACGAAGGTCGCACCGAGCGACAGGTAGTGCTTCGCCTGCGCCTGATCCGCTGACAGAATGCCCGCCGCCTTGCCGGACGCAACGATGCGTTCAATCGCTGCGTCGATCGCCTTGCGGACTTCCGGATGCCCAGGCGCGCCGAGGTGCCCCATGGACGCCGCTAGGTCGCCAGGGCCAATGAAGACGCCATCTACGCCTTGCACTGCAAGAATTGCGTCGAGATGCTCCAGGCTTTCTGCAGTTTCGACCTGGATGAGCGTGCACATCTGCGCATCGGCTTGGTGGAGGTAATCGTCCACGCGGTTCCAGCGTGATGCACGAGCCAGCGCACTGCCAACGCCGCGAATGCCGTTCGGGGGATAGCGCATGGCCTCCACGGCGGCCCGCGCCTCGTCGGCGTTCTGGACCATCGGAACCAGCAGTGTCTGCGCGCCGATATCCAGCAGGCGCTTGATCTCGACCGCATCGTTCCAGGCAGGCCGCACGATGGGATGCGACACGTACGGTGCAACCGCCTGCAACTGCGCGAGTGTCGATTGCAGCTGATTCGGCGCGTGCTTGAAGTTGTTCACCGGGAGTTGCATGGCGAGGCGTCCTTTGAGCGTTAGACGAAATGGCAGGCGATGCTGCCGAGCGGACCGTAGTCGCAATGGAATGTATCACCGGGCCGGGCAGGCACCGGCCGTGTGAACGAACCGCCGAGGATGACCTGCCCTGGCTCCAGCGCCACGCCGTGCGGCGCCAGCTTGTTGGCCAGCCAGACGACACCGTTGGCCGGGTGGTTCAGCACTCCGGCCGCCACGCCCGTCTCTTCGATGACCGCGTTGCGTGAAAAGATGGCGCTGACCCAACGCAGGTCCACATCGCGCATACGGATAGGTCGGCCGCCCATCACGACGCCGGCATTGGCGGCGTTGTCGGCAATCGTGTCAAACACCTTGCGTGGGCGCCCGCTGTCGGGATCGATCGATTGCGAACGCGCGTCGATGATCTCCAGCGCAGGTATCACGTGGTCCACCGCGTCGTACACATCGAACAGCGTCACCTCCGGCCCCTCCAGTCGCTTGCCGAGCACAAAGGCGAGTTCCACTTCCACGCGCGGCACGATGAAACGGCTGGCCGGGATCTCGCTGCCCTCGGCAAAGAACATGTCGTCAAGCAGCGCACCGTAGTCCGGCTCGTCGATCTGTGAAGACTGCTGCATTGCGCGTGACGTCAAACCGATCTTGTGGCCCTTCAGGCGCCGCCCCGCCGCGAGCTTCATCGCGACCCATTCGCGCTGGACGGCATAGGCGTCTTCGATGGTGATGTCGGGGTGATCAAGCGAAACCTGGCGGATCTGCTTGCGGTCGATCTCGGCCTGATGCAAGCGGCGCGCAATGGTCTGGATGGTCGTGGTGTCGAGCATGGGTCAAGCCTTGCGAAAACGCGCGTGGATGTTGTTGTGCTTGTAGCTGCCGCCCTCGTCGAATTCGGTCAGCTCCATCGACAGCGCCAGATAACGGCGCGCGAAGGCTTCCGCAAAATGCGCCTTGACCGCCTCGAACAGCGCATCACACGCGGCCCGCCTGACCTCGGGCGTGCGGCCCGCTCCGATCTTGAGCGTGACATGGACGAAGGCGTCGTCCTCCTTGCCGTCGGCCACGCGGTAGTCGGTCAGCTTGATGGCGCGCGAGCGGATACCGCCGGTCGGAAACACGCCATGCTGCGCAATCAGCGTCTCGTTCATCGTCTGCAGCAATTCGGGGATGCGGGCGTCGGCGCCCAGGTTGTCGGTGTATTCGACGATGACATGCGGCATGGTGGCCTCCTCATGCTCCGGTTTGCCCACATTCGGGCAACGGGAAGATCGCGTTGATCTGGCCCGTGCCGGAACTGGGGAAATATTCAGTGATGACCTCGACGCCCTTGTCATAAGCATCCCAGCCCAGCAAGCCAAGCAGCATGGCCGTGTCGTGCATGCCGCCCTCGCCTTCGCACAGCGATGCGTACTCGGGCAGCATCGCGCAGAAGGTCTTCCAGTCGCCCTGCTTCCACAGATCAACCACGCGCAGGTCGACTTGCCGGTAGAACTCGCGGCTGATCTGGTGGATGGATTCTTCGGGGCTGCCGTTGTCGTTGAAGCGGTGCGAGAGCGACCCGCTGGCGAGGAACGCGACGGTGCTGTCGCTGGCCTCGATGGCGTCGAACAGCGCGGCACCGAAGCGGCGGCTTTCATCCAGTGTGTGCCACGCGCACCAGCCTGCAATCGACACGACCTTGAAGTGCTGGTCGCTGTTCATGTAGCGCATCGGCACCAGCGTGCCGTATTCGAGTTCGAGGCTGTCGATCTCGTGCGCACGCGTGAATACGCCGCGCTCCGTTGCCGTCTCCGCAATCAATCGGCCCAGCGCCGGATTGCCGGGATAGGCATACCGCATGTCCTTGATGAAATGCGGCAGCTCGTTGCTCGTGTAGACGCCTTCGAAGCGCGCATTGCAATTGACGTGGTAGCCAGCGTTGACCAGCCAGTGCACGTCGGACACGACGATGGTGTCCACACCCAGATCGCGGCAACGCTGCCCGATGATGCGATGCCCGTCAATGGCCGCGTCGCGGCAGCCATGGTGTTTGCCCGGCAGTTCCGACAGATACATCGACGGCACGTGGGTGATCTTCGCGGCCAAGGCCAGCTTGCCCATGGTGTCTCCTTCCGCCCTTGTGTTTTGGTGTGCCCGGCGGTGCGTCAAACGCCCCAGCGCGGGATATGGTGGCTGCCCATCGAGATACAGACGTTCTTGATCTCGGCAAATACCTCCAGACTGTACTCGCCGCCCTCCCGCCCGGTACCGGATGCTTTTACACCCCCAAAAGGCTGCCGCAGGTCGCGCACATTCTGGCTGTTGACGAACACCATGCCGGCCTCGATCGCGCGCGCCACACGGTGCACCTTGCCTACATCCTGCGTCCAGATATACGAGGCCAGCCCGTACTCCACGTCATTGGCGAGTTTCAGGCCATCGGCTTCATCCTTGAACGGGATCAGGCAAGCCACGGGGCCGAAGATTTCTTCCTGGGCCACGCGCATGCGATTGTCGACGTTGGCCAGCACCGTGGGTGCGACGAAGTGGCCGTTCTTCAGGTGGTCGGGCAAGCCCGCGGGCTTCTCCGCACCCCCAGCCAAAATTCTCGCGCCTTCCTGCTCGCCCAGGCGGATATAGCCCGTGACCTTCTCCCAATGCGCGCGCGTGATCATCGAGCCGACATGGGTCTTGTCATCGGTCGGATCGCCCACCACAAGCCGCTTGGCACGCTCGGCAAACTTGCGCACGAAATCGTCGTAGACACGCTCCTGCACAAAGATGCGCGAACCGGCCGTACAGCGCTCGCCGTTGATCGAAAAGATGGTGAATAGCGAGGCATCCAGCGCGCGATCCTGGTCCGCATCTTCGAAGACCAGCACAGGCGATTTGCCACCCAGCTCCATCGAGAATTTTTTCAGCCCAGCGCGCTCCATGATGCGCTTGCCGGTAGCCGTACCGCCGGTGAATGACACCACGCGCACATCCGGATGGCGCACCAGCGCGTCGCCCGCCGTGGCGCCATAGCCTTGCACCACGTTCAGCACGCCCGGCGGAATGCCTGCTTCCAGCGCCAGGCGGCCAAGCTGATCCGCCGTCAGCGGCGACAGTTCCGACATCTTCAGCACTGCCGTATTGCCCAGCGCCAGACACGGTGCGACCTTCCAGGTGGCCGTCATGAACGGCACGTTCCACGGCGAGATCAAAGCGCACACGCCTACCGGCTGATACAGCGTGTAGTTCAGCATCTGATCATCAACCGGATACGTGCGGCCGTTGACCTGCGTGCACACCTCGGCGAAGAAATGGAAATTCTCGGAAGCACGCGGAATGAGTTGCTTGCTCGTCTGCGCAATCGGCAGGCCGGTGTCCATTGTTTCCAGCGCGGCCAGGTGCGGGACGTTCTGCTCGATCAGCTCGCCCAGGCGGCGCATCAGCTTGGCGCGCTGCTTGGCCGGCATGTTGGCCCACGCCGGGAATGCCGCCTTGGCTGCCGCTACCGCCGCGTTGATCTCCGCCTCGCCAGCTGACGCCACCTCGGCAAACGCCTCGCCCGTCGCGGGGTTGGTCGTGATGAAACGCTCGACGCTGTCGACCTGGCGGCCGTCGATCCAATGCTTGACAGGGTCCACCTTGACGGGGCTCATGCGCGCTCCTTGTTCAGTTGTTCGGCTTCGATGGTGTTCACCAGCCTGCCGATGCCTTCAATTTCGGTGATGACTTCATCGCCGGGTTGCGTGTCGGCCAAACCCTCGGGCGTGCCGGTCAGGATCATGTCGCCGGGGCTGAGCGTCATGAAGCTGGAGAACCACGCGATCAACGCCGGAACGTCGAAGATCATGTCGCGCGTGCTGCCTTCTTGCGTGACACGGCCGTTGACGGTGGTGCGCAGCGCGAGGCTCATGGGATCGGGCACGTCGTCCCGGTCGACCAGCCATGGCCCGATGGGCGTGCACGTGTCGCGGCTCTTCACGCGCAGGTTCGGGCGGTAGTAATTCTCGAGGTAGTCGCGGATGGCGTAATCGTTGGCCACTGTATATCCGGCCACGTATTCATAAGCCTGCTCGCGCGGCACATTGCACGCGGTCTTGCCGATCACCACGACCAGCTCGCATTCGTAGTGCATGAACGCGACGCCAGCCGGACGCACGGTGCGGGCACGATGGCCAATCAGGGTATTCGGGCCCTTCAAGAACGCCAGCGGCTCCTCGGGCGCTTTGAAGGCCAGCTCCTTGGCGTGGTCGGCGTAGTTCAGGCCCAGCGCGAAGACCGTGCGCGGCTCGACCGGCGGCAACCAGACGACTTCGGTTTCGTGGAGGACGCGGCCGTCGGCCAGTTGCAGGTGGATGTCACTGCCGTGCACGGCAGTGACATGATGGATCGCACCCTCATAGGCAATCCGCGCGTGTTTCATCGCGAACCCTCCTGCGCTGGGCAGACCAACGCCGTCGTCAGCGTGCCAATGTGGGCGATCTCGATATCGATGCGATCACCGGCGCGCGCCAGCGGCGGATTCTCGGGCATGCCAACGAGCAGCACATCGCCCGCTTCAAGCGTCATGAATGCCGTCACGTCGGCAAGCAGTTGCGCGATCGGCCGCACCAGCGTCGATGTGTTTGCCCGCTGTTTGATCTCGCCGTTGATGCGCACGGTGATGTCGAGTGCATCGGCGTCCGGTACATCATCGCAGTCGACGATCCATGGCCCCATCGGGCAAAAGCCATCGCGACACTTGTGGCGGATCGCCGGGCGGTAGTAGCTCGCATGCGGCACGGTCAGGTCGTTGACGATCATGTAGCCGGCGATGACATCCGCGGCGTGCGGCGCAGGCACGCGCGTGGCAGTACAACCGATCACCACGCCCAGGCAAGCACCGACCCAAACGCCATCGACGTCTGCCGGCATCGCCACATCGTGGCCATGGCCGATATGCGTGTTGGCCGGCTTGAGATACAGGATGGGCGCCTTGGGCGGCGCCTGGTAAGGCGGCGCAGATAGCGTGTCGCCCAGCGCATCCAGTTCGCCGCGGTAGTTCAGCAACGTGCCGACGACGGTGCCTTCAACCGGTGGCAGCCAACGCAAGGAACCCGCAGGTTCGGCGGCAGATGCAAACACCGTCTGCAGTACTTGGCCTTCCGGCAATACCACTCTGCTTCGCAGCATGGTGTCTCCTGTCACCTCAACTAATTAACATGTTAATAATCAAGTCGGATGGCGGTCATGTCAAGTCGGGAAACTGCGGCGCAATGAAAAAGCCGGTCACGCGGACCGGCTTTTCAGGCAGCGGACGATGTGTCCGCCAGGCAGAGGCATCGAGCACGTCGATGTCTACGCGGGCAATCGATCAGACTCAGACCACGGCAATGTGCGCGCGCTTGACCACGACCGGTTGCGGCAAATCATCCAATCCATGAGATCGCTGCACGCCGTCTGCAATGAGCACGCGGGCGGCATCCTGGATCCGCTCTTGGCCAGCCTCAAAGGCTGCCTGAAGCGACAACACCTGATCACCTTCCAGGCCTTCCCAAAGGGCCTCGCGCGTTGCCACGCAAGTCACCTTTTCACCGTCGACCAGTGCGTCGAACAACAAGCCTTCGTTGTTGATGTCGTACGCTTCTTTCTTTTCGAACTTGATTTCCATCGTCAAAGCCCTCCGATTGCAATGGACAACAACGCACACGCTGTTGCGTGGAAACCGTGCGGGGGGGCCGGCAAGGTTTCGTCAGACATCGTGTCTGACTGCACAGATCATTTTAACCACAGCTTGCGATGCACGTGCGAGCGTCATTTGCCGCATCGCAGCCCTTGAACGGTGACTTAAGGCCGCCATCCTAGGCAGCATCAGGCCTCGCGCGCCCCTCGTCGCAGCTATGCTTTTTTGTCAGGGTCGCGCACTTGCTCATCCGAGCAAAGCGGAAGCCACATGCAAGGCGCGTGCCGGACATGCAGCCAAAGTGTGCCTGCTCATGCAACCACATGGTTTGCGACACGTTGATGTCAGCGCCCGATGCGTTGGAACCATCGCCAAAAAAGCGCGGCAATTGAACGCAATACACCGGCGTTGTAATAGTTGCGCGCCGACTGAGCGGAAATCCACTCAGCCGGCGGCCTGAACGACAGTGCGCGGCCGCGTGGCAACCATGTCGTCAGGGAATGGACGCGCCGCTATTGATCAGTGCGCCGTTTCGGAAACCGGCGCGGCGCCATGTTCCGACGTGTGCAGCAACGAACGGCGGCGCGCGTAGCCAAAGTACACCAGCAAGCCGATTGCGACCCACACAACGAAGGCTATCCAGGTGACGGCCTGCAGATGGCTCATCAGGAACAGGCACATGCCAATAGCCAGCAGCGGCACCACCGGCACGCCAGGGCAGCGGAAGCCGCGATGCAGGTCCGGACGCGTACGACGCAGTACCAGCACGGCAACGGCAATCAGCGAGAACGCCGCCAGCGTGCCGATGTTGATCAGCTCGGCCAGCACGTTCAGCGGCACGAATGCGGCAATCACCGCGAAGACGATGCCGACCACCCAGGTGTTCAGGAACGGCGTCGCATAGCGCGGATGAATGTGCGACAGGCGCTTGGGCAGCAGACCGTCGCGCGACATGGCGAAGATGATGCGCGTCTGGCCGTACGCCATCACCAGGATCACGGTGGTCATGCCGATGATGGCGCCCAGGTCGACAAAACCCGCCACCCAGCTTTCGCCGGCCACTTGCAGCGCCAGCGACACGGGGTGATCCACGCCGGCAAACTTCGCGAACGGCACGATGCCCGTCATGATGGCGGCCACGAGCACATAGAGAATCGTACAGACAGCCAGCGAACCGATGATGCCGATCGGCAAGTCACGCTTTGGATTGCGCACCTCTTCGGCCGCGGACGTCACCGCATCGAAGCCGATGAAAGCGAAGAATACGATGGCCGCCGCGCCGAACACGCCTTCCATGCCGAACGGCATGAACGGCTGCCAGTTGGCCGGCTGCACATGGCGCACACCCACGACAATGAACAGCAGCACCACCGTCACCTTGATCGCCACCATGATGTTGTTGGCGCGCGCCGATTCGCGAATGCCAAACGACAGCAGCGTCGTGATCAGCAGCATGATCACCATCGCCGGCAGGTTGAACAGCGTCGGCACGCCCGGAATCGCGCCCGGTGCGGCGGTGAGCGCCACAGGCAGATGAAGGCCGAAGCCCGACAGCAGCGATTGGAAATAGCCCGACCAGCCCACCGACACAGCGGATGTGGCCAAGCCATATTCGAGCATCAGATCCCAGCCGATGATCCAGGCGACCAGTTCGCCCATCGTGGCGTAGGCATACGTGTAGATGGAGCCCGACACGGGAATGGTCGAGGCGAATTCGGCATAGCACAGCGCGGCAAACCCGCAGGCGAGCGCTGCAACGATGAAGGACAAGGTTAGCGCCGGCCCTGCGGTCAGGGCTCCGGTGCCGGTCAGCACGAAGATGCCGGTACCGATGATGGCGCCGACGCCCAGGAAGGTCAGATCGAGCGGACCGAGGACTTTCTTCAGGCCGGTATCGCTGTGACCCGTGCGGATCATGTGATCCACGTTTTTGGTACGAAACAAACTCATTGACTGCGTCTCCTGTCTGCGTGCAGCCGAATGTGACGGCATGCACTGTCGCGCACGTTTGGTGCGCGGCGGCGGATTATGCAAAAAAGCGGGCATTTTACCCGCAGGCGACATACCGCCCTTCTATCGCCGTCAAGTAGACAGGAAAATAGGATAATTCCGACCCGATTGCCGGGGGGAGGGGCCCTCTCACTCGGCGGCTGGGTCTTCGGCAAACAGCGGTTGCTGGCGCGCATGCGCATCCGATTCATACAACCGTACGCCCACGCCGAGCAATCGCACAGGAATGCCGCGGCGCTCAAACCCCTGCGTCAGCAGCTTGGAGAACACCGGCAAGGACACCTGCGGCGAGATGCACTCCACCGTCGTGCCACGAAAATCGGCAAAGCGCAGCTTGACGTAGGTTTTGTGGATCATGTTGGCGGCGCGGGCACGCTCGACGCGGGCGGCAAGCTGCTCGACGAGGATGATCAGTTCACGCTGGCAGTCATCGAGCGTGCGCAGATCGGTGGCGTAGGTTTCTTCCACGCTGACCGACTTGCGGATCTGCGAGGGCTGTACCTGCCGATGATCGATGCCGCGGCAAAGGTCGTGCAGCCGGAAACCGAACACGCCGAAATGCTGCTGCAAGCGGTCGGTGCCCCAGGCGCGCAAGTCGCCGCAGGTTTCAGCACCGAGGCGGCGCAGCTTGGCAGCGGTCACCTTGCCCACCCCGAACAGGCGATCGACGGGCAGTTGCGCAACAAACGCGTCGATCTGCTCTGGTCGCACGACGAACAGGCCGTCGGGCTTGTTCCAGTCACTGGCGATCTTGGCGATGAACTTGTTCGGCGCTACGCCCGCCGACACGGTAATGCCGATCTCTTCGCGCACGCGGTGGCGGATGTCTTCAGCGATTCGCGTGCCGCTGCCCGCTAGCATCGGGCTATCGGTCACGTCCAGGTATGCCTCGTCCAGCGAGAGCGGTTCCACCAGCGGCGTATAGCTGTGATAGATGGCAAAGATCTGGCGCGCGACCTGCCGGTACTTGTCCATGGACGGCGGCACGATCAGCAAGTCCGGGCAGCGTTTGACGGCCTGCGCCATGGGCATCGCCGAATGGATGCCGAACTTGCGCGCCTCGTAGTTGCAGGTCGCGACCACGCCGCGCCGCTCTGGCCGTCCCCCGACGGCCAGCGGCTTGCCGACCAGGCGCGGATCGTCGCGCATTTCGATGGCAGCGTAAAAACAATCGCAGTCGCAGTGGATGATCTTTCGCACGGCACAAGGCCAGAACCGGCCGCAGGAAGCTGCGTCGGAGTCGGGCTTGCTCGTTCAGGAGGAACGCAAGCGTATCAGCTTCCGCCGGTTGCGCACGCATCGCGGCGCAACAATGCATTTCGCCGATATTGCAACGCAACATCGGCGAATGAGGGGATGGGAGAAGGCGATTTAGCGGCCGATATCGTGCGCCACGGCGCCGAGTTCGTCGTTCAGCGCGCGCTGCTCATCGCCGGACAAGCCGCCGCGATGCTGGCTGGCCATGTCATTGGCTTCCTGGCGGATGCGGCGCAGGCGGTCGCGCAGGCCATCAGCGCGGTACGGATCGATGTAGCCCTGCGATTGGCGTACATCGACGCGATGGAATTCTTCCGCGAGGCGGCCCTGCACTTGATCGAAGCGGGCGCGCGGGTCCACCGGCGCAGGCGCCGCGACCGGAACCGGCTCACGCACCACAACCGTTCGCGTTGGCTGCGGCGGCGCCACGACACAGCCGGCCATGGAGGCCGCCAGTACAGCGCACAGGGTCAGACGCGGGAGAATCGACATGATTGGGCTCGTATTGTCGTTGTGGAAACGCGCAGTTGCGCGGGAACTGGCGCTATCTTACGAACCGCTTCACGCAAAGCTGTGACGATTGGTAACAGCAGATTACTTGCTCGACACCTCCGGTGGCTCGACTGGCGGCGGCGGTTCATCGGGCGATGGCAGATCTGGGGGAATCCCCGGCGGCGAAGGCTCGTCGGGCTGGGGAACGGTATGTGCGGGCAGCATGCAATTGACGGACATGGTTTCCCTCCGGGCAAAACGCATTGACAATCTAGTACGCGATTCCCATGCCAACAAGCCACTCCGCCCAGCCCATGCACGACCTGCCCACCGCCCGCTTTCAGGACCGCACGCTCATCCGCATCGGTGACCGGCACACCGACGGCTCCATGCTGCTGCTCGCCCCCGAAGCCGGCGGCCGGTTGGTGCGTTGGCGCCATCGCGGCGAAGACGTCCTTTTCTGGCCCGAACCGGCCGATTGGTCCAATCCTGCCAAGGTCCGTGGCGGCAATCCGCTGCTGTTTCCCTTCATCGGCCGGCATTTCGTGGATGGCGAGATCGGTCGCTGGCGCGACGCGCGCGGACAACTTCACGCACTGCCGCAACACGGCTTTGCACGCGACCTGCCGTTCAAGGTGGAAGACGCGAGCGACGCGCACATCGTCCTCCTGCTGTCCGACAGCCCCGAGACGCGCCAAGGCTATCCGTTTGCCTTTGAATTTCGCGTGACGTACCGGCTGATTCACGATGGGCTGGAAGCCGTCTTCTCCGTCAAGCATCTGGACGAAGGCGACGCGCATGCGCCGATGCCGTTCTACGCCGGTCATCATTTCTACCTCGCGCTACCGCATGCATTGCGTGGCGCGACGGAGCTGTCGATGCCGCCGACGCGGCTGTCGCGCCAACTGTCCGATGGCAGTCTCGACAGACCCGAGCCGGGCCGCAGGACCTACCAGCTCGACGACCCAGCGCTGCAAGACCGCTATCACCTGCTCGATGACGCCGGCGCAGCCACGCTGGTCATCCCGCCGCATTCAGACGCGCCGCTCGGCCGGCGCATTCGTTTCGAGGTAGACGGCGCACCGGTACCCTGGCACGCCATCACCACCTGGACGGAAAACGCCACATCCGACTTCTACTGCATCGAACCATGGATGGGCCTGCCAAATGCGATCCACCACGGCGAAGGCCTGCACCTGCTCGCCCCCGGGGAGGCCCGACAGGCAACCTGCCGTCTGCGGATCGCACGCTAACCGACTCCGTCAGGTCTTCTCGTAGGCCTGCACCGCGTCCATCACGCGCGCCGAGTACACCAACGCTGCCCCGGCATTGAGCGAAATCGCCACGCTGAGCGCGTCGGCAATCTCCTCGTGCGTTGCGCCATGCTTGATCGCCTCGGCCGTATGCACGGTGATACAGCCATCGCAACGCGTGGTCACCGCCACAGCCAGCGCAATCAACTCGCGTGTCTTCGCATCCAGGCTGCCGGTCGTCGCAGCCGACAGCGTCTTGTAGCCCTTCACCGTATCCGGCGTGATTTGACCGATCTCGCCAATGCGACCCAGCAATTCCTTCCGATACTCGACCCAATTCAGCATGATGTGCTCCGGTGGTGTGGCGCTGGCCCGATGCCGGCGCCCTTGGGAAGAGTATTGCCTTCAATGGCGATCCATTGAATACTTGTTTCACGAAATTTTTGTCGAAATCGTCTCAATGGACGCGCTCAGCCAATTCATTCAGCTCACCCGGCCACAGGCCAGTCTCGATTTGCGCTGCCTGTTCCAGGGGCCGTTCTCGATCCCGCACGATCTGGAACCGAATGACCAAGTCCTGTTCCACCTCGTCCTGTCGGGCAGTTGCCTGGTCGACACCGGCGGCCGCACGCTCACGCTGCGCGAAGGCGATTTCATCCTCTTCCCGCGCGGCGCAGCACACACGATTCATGACCCCGGCGCTGCGGACACGCCCACCCGCAAGCCCCGCACATCGCACGACGGCATGCTGCCGCTTCGCCAAACCGGCCGGGGTGCCGCCGAGGTCGACCTGCTCTGCGGACGCTTCGTTCACGAGCACGGATCGACCACGTTGCTGGTACGTACGTTGCCCGATCCGCTGCACGTGTCATTGCGCGATAGCGCGTCGTTTCCGGCGCTGCAAGCACTCATTGGGCTGATGCGCGACGAAGCCGAAACGCGCGCGCCCGGCGCGCTGGCGATCGTCACCTCACTGAGCCAGGCGCTGCTGACAATGGCACTGCGCGTCTACGGCCAGCGGGAAAACGCGAGCCCCGGCACGCTGACGCTGCTGTCGGACGCGCGCCTCGGGCCCTCCATACAGGCCCTGCTCAGCGCGCCCGAACGCGCGTGGACCATCGACACCCTCGCCGATCTGGCGGCCATGTCACGCGCCACCTACGCGCGACACTTCAAGGCGCGAGCCGACATGACGGTGTGGGACTTCCTCACGCGTGTGCGCATGACACTCGCGTGCGATGCGTTGATTCATACAGGGCTCAGTGCAGGCGAAATCGGCGCGCGTGTCGGTTACCAATCCGAGGCGGCGTTCGGCAAAGCGTTCAAGCAGCAACTGGGGATGACGCCGGCGCGGTATCGGCGGGCAACGGATCGATCATCGCCGCCGCCACCTCGCTAGCGCGAGGGCTTGCGGCGAGTGCTGGTTTTCGCGGTGCTTTGCGACAGGCTGGGCTCGCGTGCCGGGCGTGTTCCCGTGGCCACCCATTCACCGTAGAAATCGATCTTGCCGTCGATCAGCGCGAGCGAGCGCGTCCACTCGGCAATCGTCTGCGTCACCTGCGCACGATGCGCAACCAGCAACGCATGCCGAGCCTTCAAGGTGCTGCGGCCTTCGCACACCAGCGCCGTGTATTCGCGCATCTGTGCGACCGACATCCCCGTGTCGCGCAGGCGCTCCATCAACTCGAGCCAGTTGACGTGCTGCTCGGTGTAGACACGTCGCCCCGTTGCATTACGCGCAACACCAGG
The DNA here is from genome assembly GCF_958405935.1 of Ralstonia psammae. NCBI lineage: Bacteria > Pseudomonadati > Pseudomonadota > Betaproteobacteria > Burkholderiales > Burkholderiaceae > Ralstonia > Ralstonia psammae. The sequence continues at coordinate 66,666 of NZ_CATZBU010000012.1, read as the reverse complement.
AATCAGGCCCTGCGCCTCGTACCAACGAATCGTATGAATGCTGCGGCCCGTGCGTTCAGCCAAGGCACCGATCAGCAAATGCGCCGGATCGCGCTCAGCCATGGGACTCGGTGGAGACATCCGCCGGATCGCCGAGCGCCCGGTTGACGAGATCGGTGTCGAAGTATTCGATCAGCTCGCGCATCTTGCCCTCGTGCATGCGGATGACGAAACAGTACTGATTGTTATAGGAGACGCCGTCGCGCGTCGTGTTGCGACCTTGCGCTTCCACGACCACGGTATCGCCATCGGCAGTAAACCGCTTGGCAACCGTCGTGATGCGCCCGAGCTTTGCGCGCAGCGGAGCCAACAGTTCGTCCAGCACCGTCTGCTTGCCTGCATAGCGTCGCGACCACCGCGTCGTACCGGTACACACCCAGCAGAAATCATCTGCCATGAGATCAACGAAGGGCTTGGCGTTGCTCGCAGCCAGTTCGGCAAAAGCCGTCTGCAAGATCTGCTTGTTCTCGAGCGCGTTCATTGCGAGTCTCCTAGGGGGAACGCTTCGATTACAGGTGCTAGAGCGCACTCTAGCGCAAGGACTTTCTTTGCCGCCGCCAGGTACAGCACGACCCTACGGCGCTTGATCGAACTACGAGCGAACCACTAGTCATCGGCGCTGCCCCTCTGTTATACTTTCAGGCTTCGGGGCGTAGCGCAGCCTGGTAGCGTACCTGCATGGGGTGCAGGTGGTCGGAGGTTCAAATCCTCTCGCCCCGACCAAAACAAAAGCCCGCGTAACGGATCACGTTACGCGGGCTTTTTCGTTTCTATCTGCGCACTTCTTGTCGCGATATCGGCTTATGGCTTGTCGGTACGCAGCACTTCCAGCACGGCCGACAGCGCACGCCGCAAGCTCTGTACATCAACCGACCCGCTCGCAGCGGCAGGCATCGGCGCCGCAACTTCCATTTCCGGCTCATCGGCCTCGGCTGGCGACGCAGCACTCACGCCATGCCGCAACTCATCCAACCGATTGCGCGCGCCATTGATCGTGAAGCCCTGCTCGTACAGCAGCTCGCGGATACGCCGGATCAGCAGCACTTCATGATGCTGGTAGTAGCGCCGATTGCCGCGTCGCTTGACCGGCTTGAGCTGCGTGAACTCCTGCTCCCAATAGCGCAGCACGTGCGGCTTGACGGCGCACAGGTCGCTCACTTCACCAATGGTGAAGTAGCGTTTGGCAGGAATCGGCGGCAGGTTGACCCGCTCCGTATGTTTATCGGCGGCCATACAGGACTGAACTACAGGGCTGGCGAAAGAAGCGAATTGAACGGACAGCTGAGCGAAATCACGCTGCAGAATTACGCAACGTCGACCGGCAGGGGCTCGACTCGCTCTTCAACGAGCGCCTTGAGCTTCTGGCTCGCATGGAACGTAACGACGCGACGCGCGGTGATGGGGATGATCTCCCCCGTCTTTGGATTTCGGCCCGGGCGCTGCGGCTTGTCTCGCAACTGGAAGTTACCGAAGCCGGACAGCTTGACGCTATCACCTTGTTCGAGCGCCTCGCGAATCACGTCGAAAAACGCTTCGACCATGTCCTTCGATTCACGCTTGTTCAAGCCGACCTGCTCGAACAGCATCTCGGCAAGCTCGGCCTTGGTAAGCGTCGGCACCTCCTGACCGCGCGCGTCACGCGCGTCGGCCAATGCTGCCGAAGAAGAACCGAGCGAGTCGCCCAAGGATGCCGCCAACGCGGGCGCGTGTTGATCGTTCATAGGATTCGCTTAGCGTATTCGATCCGAATGCGGAGGTTCGTTCGAGCTGTCTCTAGCGCAGTGCGGACGTCTGAGACGTCAAGCGCGCAGGCGCGCGCCGAATGCATCGCCGGCCGCTCGAATCAGTTGCTGTGTGGCGGCCTCGACAATGTCGTCCTGAAGGGTGCTGTCAGTATCTTGCAACGTAATTCTGAAGGCAAGGCTTTTCTCCTGCGCCCCAATGGCAGCCGTGGCGGCCTTCGGACGGAACTCATCGAACAGCACAACGCCCTGCAGATAACGCTGCCACGGGGTACCGACGGCCGCTTTCTCGAACGTGTCGACCAGATCCTGCACGGCCACATCCTGACGCACGACCAGCGCGACATCGCGCGTTACGGCCGGCACGCGCGGCACTTCACGATACTTCGGCAGGCCGACTGCGGTGATCGCGTCAAGCTCCACTTCCCACACCACCGGCGCAGTGGGCAAATCGTACTTCTGCAGCCAACGCGGATGCAGTTCACCGATCCAGCCCACGGCACGACCGTTGAGCACTACGCGCGCGGAGCGGCCCGGATGCAGCGCGGGATGCTCAGCGCGCTCGAAACGCGCCTGCAGCGGCCACAGCAGCGACTCGACATCGCCCTTCACATCGAAGAAATCAACCGGGCGTGTCTGCACGCCCCACTGCTCTTCCTTGGCCGGACCATACGCAATGCCGCCCGCCATCATCGGCTGTGCGTAGCCGGCGATCGACAGACCACCATCGGCGACACCCGCATCGCGGAGAAACACGCGCCCCACCTCGAACATGCGCACGCGCGAAGCCTTGCGGTTCAGGTTGTAGCGCACCTTGTCGAGCAGCCCCCCGATGAGCGTGCTGCGCATCACCGAGTACTGGCTGGCAATCGGGTTCAGCAGCGCAATGGGGTTGGTGTTGCCGGCAAAGTCGGCCTCCCATTCGGTTTCGACAAAAGCGAAGTTGACGACCTCGTGATAGTCGCGCGCAGCCACGGCATGACGCACATCGTGCATCGTGCGGCGTGCCTCGTCGGTCGGGCGCATCGCGCTCTCGGCCACCGGCGGCTTGGCGGGAATTTGCTCGAAACCGTAGATGCGGGCGACCTCTTCGATCAGGTCTTCCTCGATTTCCAGGTCGAAGCGATACGACGGTGGTTCGACGATAAACACATCGCCGTCCACGCTGAACGTGAGGCCAAGGCGCTTGAACACGTCCGCCACGACGTCGTGCGACAGCGGAATACCGAGCACACGCGCTGCACGTGCGACACGCATGCGCACCGGCTCGCGCTTGGGCAGATTGATGATCTGATCGTCGATCGGGCCAGCGTGGCCACCGCAGATTTCGAGGATCAGCGCGCTGATGCGCTCGATGTGCTCAACGGTGGTCGCGTAGTCGACGCCGCGCTCGAAGCGATGGCCTGCATCGGTCGAGAAGTTATAGCGGCGCGCGCGGCCTTGAATAGCCGCCGGCCACCAGAATGCTGCCTCGACGTAGATGTTCTGCGTGTCGAGCGTGACGGCAGTCTTGTCGCCGCCCATGATGCCGGCGAGGCTTTCGATCGCCTCTTCGTCCGAGATCACGCCGACCTTTTCGTCGACGGTGATGGTGTCGCCGTTGAGCAGCTTCAACTCTTCGCCGGCCTTGCCCCAGCGCACCGTCAGGCCGCCGTGGATCTTGTCCAGGTCGAATACGTGGGACGGACGACCCAGCTCCAGCATCACGTAGTTAGAAATATCGACCAGCGCCGACACGCTGCGCATGCCAGCGCGCTCGATGCGCGAGACCATCCAGGCCGGCGTCTTCGCATGCGCGTTCACGCCGCGGATGATGCGGCCCGAAAAGCGACCGCACAGGTCCGGCGCTTCCACCTTCACCGGGAGCTTGTCCGCCAGCGTCACCACCACGGGCGCCATCGACGGCACCGTGATCGGCGCGCCCGTCAGCGCGGATACTTCACGTGCCACGCCGTGGATCGACAGGCAGTCCGCCTTGTTGGGCGTGAGCTTGATGATGAAGATCTGGTCGTCCAGATCGAGCACCTTGCGGATGTCTTCGCCCACCGGCGTGTCTTCCGGCAGGATCAGCAGACCGCCGTGATCCTCCGAGAGCTTCAGCTCGCGTGCCGAACACAGCATGCCGTAGCTCTCCACGCCACGCAGCTTGCCGATCTTGATCTTGAACGGCTTGCCATCTTCGCCCGGCGGCAACTCGGCACCCACCATTGCGCACGGTACCTTGATGCCGACCGACACGTTCGGCGCGCCGCAGACGATCTGCAGCAACTCGCCAGTGCCCGCATCGACCTTACACACGTTGAGCCGATCGGCATCCGGGTGCTTGCTCACCTCGACCACATGACCGACGACGATCTGCGAGAACGGCGGTGCAACGGGATCGACCTCTTCCACCTCGAGGCCAGCCATCGTCAGGCGATGGGAGAGTTCATCCGTGGTGATCGACGGATTGACGAAACTGCGAAGCCAGGATTCCGGAAATTGCATGGCGCGACAGGAAAGAGAATTCGATTAACGGGGCGGCAAAAACAGCGAACGGCGCTTACGCGAACTGGCGCAGGAAACGCACATCGCCCTCAAAGAACAGGCGCAGATCGTTGATGCCATAGCGCAGCATCGTCAGGCGCTCCAGGCCGGAGCCGAACGCAAAGCCGATGTAGCGCTCAGGGTCCAGGCCCATGTTGCGCACCACGGTCGGGTGCACCTGGCCGGAACCGGAAATCTCCAGCCATTTGCCGTTGCCGAACGCCATATCGATCTCAGCCGACGGCTCGGTGAATGGGAAGTACGACGGACGGAAACGCACCTGGATGTCATCCCGCTCAAAGAAGTTGCGCAGGAAATCGGTATAGACGCCCTTCAGGTCGGCAAAGCTGATGTTGTCGGCAATCCAGAGACCTTCGACCTGATGGAACATCGGCGAGTGCGTGGCATCGCTGTCGACGCGGTACGTGCGGCCCGGCGCGATGACCTTGATGGGGGGAATGCGGTCGAGGTGCTTGTATTTCTCAACGTGCATGCGAGCGTAGCGCACCTGCATCGGGCTGGTGTGCGTGCGCAGCAGCAGGAGCTTGTCTTCGCTGTCGCGACCGTCGATGTAGAACGTGTCCTGCATCGAGCGCGCCGGATGATTGTCCGGGTTATTCAGCGCCGTGAAGTTCATCCAGTCAGATTCGATTTCGGGGCCGTCAGCCACATCGAAACCGATCGAGCCGAAGATCTTGGCGACCCGCTCCCAGGTGTTCATCACCGGGTGCAGGCTGCCCTCGGCCACGTCGCGGCCGGGCAGTGTTACGTCGATCGCCTCGGCGGCCAGGCGCGCGTTCATCAGCGCATCGGCCAGCGCCTGACGGCGAGCTGTCAACGCCTCTTCAACGCGGCTCTTGGCCTGGTTGATGCGCGCGCCTTCAGACTTGCGTGTCTCCGGATCGAGCTTGCCCAAGCCTTTGAGCAAGTCGGTCAGCACGCCGGACTTACCGAGAAAGCGTGCCTTCTCGTTTTCCAGCGAGGCGTTATCCTCCACGGAGGCAAACGCGTTTTGGGCATCGACGACGACTTGATCCAGATCCAGTGACATGGGAAGGCGAGCGAAAAAATTCGGGTGATTCGGAAATGCGGAATAAAAAACGGGGCTCGGTGAGAGCCCCGTCAGGGTGATCAGCCGGCAAAGTTACTGGGCAATTCCAGCAGCCCGCCCGGCCAATCCAATTCAGGCGACGTTGGCTTTCACCTGGTTCACGATGGCAGCAAAAGCCACCTTGTCGTGAATGGCCATGTCCGACAGCACCTTGCGGTCCAGCTCGATGGACGCCTTCTTCAGGCCGTTCATGAACTTGCTGTAGGTCAGACCATGCTCGCGTGCGCCAGCGTTGATACGTGCAATCCAGAGCGCGCGGAACACGCGCTTCTTGTTGCGACGATCGCGGTAAGCGTACTGGCCAGCACGCATAACCGCCTGCTTGGCGATGCGATAGACGTTATTGCGGCGGCCGCGGAAACCCTTGGCTGCGCTGATAACCTTCTTATGACGGGCCCGCGCTGTGACCCCACGTTTTACTCGAGGCATGAAATGCTCCTTTCGTAGTTAGTTAGGGTTAGGCGTACGGCATCATTGCGCGAACGGACTTCAGGTTCGTCTCATGGACGCCCTCGGTACCGCGCAGGTGACGCTTGTTCTTGGTGGTCTTCTTGGTCAGGATGTGACGCTTGAAGGCTTGGCCACGTTTGATCGTGCCACCAGGACGGGCAGTAAAGCGCTTGGAGGCGCTTTTCTTCGTCTTCATCTTCGGCATGGAACAACTCCGTTTTTGACATGAAGCCAGGTGGACGGCTGGCGCCGACACTTGCAAGACCCGGGCTCACTTGTTGTATCGCGGCAGGCTTTAACACCTGCCGCGTTTTCCGACGTTTCCGTCTGGAACCTGCTCAGCGCAACCGGAATCGTCCGGCCGCCACTGCATTACTTCTTCTTCTTGGGTGCCAACATCATCACTGCCTGGCGCCCTTCCATCTTCGGCATCTGCTCAACCTGGCCGAATTCCTCCAGGTCAGTCTTGATACGCTCCAGCACGCGCATACCGATTTCCTGGTGAGCCATTTCGCGGCCTCGGAAACGCAAGGTAACCTTTACCCTGTCGCCATCCTCCAGAAAGCGCGTTGCGTTGCGCAGCTTGACGCCGTAGTCGTTATCGTCGGTACCAGGGCGGAACTTGACTTCCTTCACCTGGATGACCTTCTGCTTCAGCTTGGCCTCGTGGGCCTTCTTCTGTTCCTGATACTTGAACTTGCCATAGTCCATCAGGCGGCAGACGGGCGGCTGCGCGGTCGGCGCGATCTCGACCAAATCGACGTCTTTCTCTTCTGCAAGACGCAGTGCGTCGAACAGTTTGACGATGCCGAGCGCTTCTCCCTCAACCCCGGTCAGCCGGATTTCCGGTGCGCTGATCTCGCGGTTGATGCGGTGAGATTTCTCAGTAGCGATGTTGATGTCCTCAAAGAATCAAAAAAACAGGCCGTGCCCAGCTCATGACTTGTTGGCGAGATCGTTCTGCAGTCGCTCAACGAACGCCGACAGCGGCATGGAGCCTAGATCGACGTTGCCACGGGCACGCACGGCCACCTGATTTTCATCCCGCTCTTTGTCGCCAACCACAACCTGGTAGGGAACCTTCTGCACGGAATGCTCGCGGATTTTATACCCAATCTTCTCATTCCGCAAATCAACGACCGCCCTAAATCCTTGTTTTTGCAGGGATTGCACAACGGATTGTGCGTACTCGGCGTGCGAATCGGTGATGCTGAGCACCGCAACCTGCACGGGCGAAAGCCACGTCGGCAGCGCTCCGGCATATTGCTCGATCAAGATACCGATAAAGCGCTCCAGGCTGCCGACGATGGCCCGGTGCAACATGATGGGACGATGGCGCGCGCCATCTTCGCCGACAAACTCGGCGTCCAGGCGCTCTGGGAGGTTCGGGTCGACCTGGATCGTGCCGCACTGCCACTGTCGGCCAAGCGCATCTTTAAGCACATATTCGATCTTCGGACCGTAGAACGCGCCCTCGCCCGGCAGGTACTCGAACTCGCAACCCGACGCGCGCAAGCCCTCGGCCAACGCAGCTTCGGCTCGGTCCCAGCTCTCCTCGGTGCCGATGCGCTTGTCCGGACGTGTCGACAGTTTGTAAAGAATCTCGGTAAAGCCAAAGTCCTTGTAGACCTTCTGCAGGAGCGTGGTAAACGCCGTCACCTCGGCCTGGATCATGTCTTCCGTACAGAAGATGTGACCATCGTCCTGCGTGAAGCCGCGCACACGCATGATGCCGTGCAGGCCACCCGAAGGCTCGTTGCGGTGGCACGCACCGAACTCGCCGAAGCGCAGCGGCAGGTCGCGGTAACTCTTGATGCCCTGCTTGTAGATGAGGATGTGGCCCGGGCAGTTCATCGGCTTGAGCGCGTATTCGCGCTTTTCCGATTCCGTGATGAACATGTTCTCGCGGTACTTGTCCCAGTGGCCGGTCTTCTCCCACAGCGTCTTGTCGAGAATCTGCGGCCCCTTCACTTCCTGATAGCCATTCTCGCGATACACGCGGCGCATGTACTGCTCAATCTCTTGCCACAGCGTCCAGCCCTTGGGGTGCCAGAACACCGTGCCGGGCGAGTACTCGTCGATATGGAACAGGTCGAGTTCGCGGCCGAGCTTGCGGTGGTCGCGCTTTTCGGCCTCTTCCAGCATGCGCAGGTAGGCTTCCTGGTCTTCCTTCTTGGCCCAGGCCGTGCCGTAGATGCGCTGGAGCATCTCGTTGTTGTGATCGCCGCGCCAGTAGGCGCCAGCCACCTTCATCAGCTTGAAGACCTTGAGCTTGCCCGTGGACGGCACGTGCGGGCCGCGGCAGAGGTCAACGAAATTGCCTTCGCGGTACAGGCCAATCTCTTGGTCTTCCGGAATAGAGGCGATAATCTCGGCCTTGTACTTCTCGCCCATGCCCTCGAACAGCTTGACGGCGTCGTCGCGGCTCAGCACTTCACGCGTGACCTTCTCGTCTTTCTTTGCGAGCTCACCCATCTTCTTCTCGATGGCGACGAGGTCCTCTGGCGTGAAGGGGCGCTTGTAGGCGAAGTCGTAGTAGAAGCCGTTCTCGATGACCGGACCGATGGTGACCTGCGCTTCCGGATACAGCTCCTTGACGGCGTAGGCCAGCAAGTGCGCCGTGGAGTGACGGATCACGTCGACGCCGTCGGCGTCTTTGTCGGTGATGATGGCGAGCTTGGCGTCGCGGTCGATCGTGTAGCTCGTGTCGACCATCTGGCCGTCCACACGGCCAGCCAGCGCGGCCTTAGCCAGACCCGCACCGATGCTCTGCGCCACTTCTGCCACCGTCACGGGGCCGGGAAACTCACGCCGGGAACCATCCGGCAACGTGATTGCGATCATGCTTGCTCCTGTGGAGTCACCGTCGCGCATTTCAGAGATGCGCAGCGGTCGTTATTCTGTCGTGCGCCGCGCCAAGTCAACGCAGCAGGTTGTCGAATCGAATGCTTCGAAGCGCTTTCTGCTTGATCGCCACGCGTGACACGAAACTGCGGACGAAAAAAAAACGCGGCCAAGGCCGCGTTTTCATTTGCGCCATCCACCGCCAGGGCAGACCGCAAAGGGCGAAAAACGCACCTTGACTACTGTCGCTCCGAAGCGGTTGTAGTTCGCGGTGCCTGAATCATATTTCGCCCTGTGTTCAGTTGTACGGGACAAGCCCGGGAATTGCGAGGATGACGGCTTGGACACCCTACCCGACGCGTCCTGCTAAATGCGTTGGTAGGCTCGATTGGACTCGAACCAACGACCCCCACCATGTCAAGGTGGTGCTCTAACCAGCTGAGCTACGAGCCTGCCGAAGAACGAAACTATACCGTCACTTCCTTCGGGCTGTCAACACCCCTTGCACCTCTTCGATCAAAGTCAGCGCGCGCTGCAGCTGCGTCGCCTCTGACACCTCTGCAGTGAACTGCATTTTCGCAACGCCCTTGCTCGACAGCGTGCGCACGCCAGTCACGTTGATCTTCTCGCGCGAGAGGATTTCCGAGATGTCGCGCAACAAGCCCTGCCGGTCCAGCGCCTCGACCTGGATGTCGATCGGGTAGACCGAATCGCTGCGTTGACCCCACTCCGTCTGGATCACGCGGCCCGGCGCCCGGGCGGCCAGTTGCTGGAACGTCGCACAACTCTGCCGGTGGATCGATACGCCGCGCCCGCGCGTGACAAAGCCAACGATGGGGTCCGGCGGTGCCGGCTTGCAGCAGCGCGACATCTGCGTGAGGAGTGAATCGACGCCCACCACCAACACGCCGCTCTTGGCGCCCCGGGCAACGCTGGTGGCACGGCTTTTCTTGGTAATGGCCGCCTCGTCATCGACGGGCGCAGGCGGCGGCGCCCCATCCGAGCGCAAGACAGCCTCGATGCGGCGCAGGCTCAGCTCGTCCTTGGCGACCACGGCATAGAGATCGTCCGGCGTCTTGTAGCCGAGCTTGGCAGCCAGCTCTTCCAAGTTGACAGCGGTCTTGCCCTCACGCTGCAACGTCTTGTCGATGAGCGCCCGGCCCTGCGCGAGCGTCTCTTCCAGCTCCATCGCGTTGAACCACGCACGCACTTTTGTGCGGGCACGCGGGCTGACAAGATAGTGCAGCTCGGTGTTCAGCCAATCGCGCGACGGCCCGCCCTGCTTGACGGTGACGATCTCGACGGTCTGGCCGTTCTTGAGCGGCGTGTTCAGCGGCACCATCGTGCCGTCGACGCGCGCGCCGCGGCAGCGGTGGCCGAGATCACTGTGCAGGTAGTAAGCGAAGTCGACCGGCGTGGCACCTTGCGGCAGCGCGATCACGCGCGCCTGCGGCGTCAGCACATAGATGTGGTCATCCAGCTCGGTGTGCTTGAGTTGCTCCCACGGGGAATCCTCATGCGCGACGGTGTGCTCGGCGTCATCCTTCCAGGCGAGTAGTTGACGCAGCCAGGCGATTTTCTCGTCGTAGCGTTCGCTCGCGGAGAACTGGCCGGCGTAGCCCTTGTTGCCCGCCTCCTTGTAACGCCAGTGCGCGGCCACGCCGTACTCGGCAAAGTGGTGCATCTCGCGCGTGCGGATCTGCACCTCCAGCGCACGGCCGTCGTCGCCGATCACCACCGTGTGCAGCGACATGTAGCCGTTGGCCTTCGGGCGCGAGATGTAGTCGTCGAACTCCTTCGGGATCGGCTGCCACATGTGGTGCACGAAACCGAGCACCGTGTAGCAATCCTTGATGTCGTCAACGATGACGCGGAAGGCGCGCACATCGTACAGATCGGCAAAGTCGAGTTCCTTGCCGCGCATCTTTTTCCAGATGCTGTAGATGTGCTTGGGCCGCCCGCTTACCTCGGCCTGAATGCCGGCGTCGTGCAAGGTCTTTTGCAACTGCGCGATGGCCTGTCCAATGAACTTCTCGCGCTCGATGCGTTTTTCATCCAGCAGGCGGGCGATGCGCTTGTAGGTGTCGGGATCCTCAAAGCGGAAGCCGAGGTCTTCAAGCTCCCACTTGAGCTGCCAGATGCCCAGGCGGTTAGCGAGCGGCGCGTAGATATCCAGCGTTTCGCGCGCCATGCCTTCCGGCGCCGAGCGCTTCGTCTGCGCGAGCCAGCGCAGCGACTGCAGCCGCGACGCCAGCCGGATCAACACCACGCGAATATCCTGCGCGAACGCGAGCAACATCTTGCGCAATGCCTCGACTTGGGCGCGGCGCGCTTCGGCTTCGTTCTTGCGCGTGATGCTGGCATCGGTGGGGCTGACGAGGCCCGCAATCGCGCCAATGCGCAGCAGTTGCCGCACGTCGTGCACGAGCTTGACAACCTCGGCACCGAACGCGGGCTCGAGCGCCTTTTCGTTGTCCATTGCCAGTGTGGGCAACAGAAACAGCGCGGCCGCCTGCAACGACGGCGCATCGACGCGCAACCCTTCAAGGATGGCGATCGTGCCGAGCGCGTGCGACTCCAGCGGCTCGCCGGTCAGCGTGACGCGGTCTGCGGCATTGGCCACGAGGTATTCGATTGCCCGTGCGACCTGCTCTGCCGTCGATCCGGGCCCCTCGGCCGGCCGTTCGGTCTTGTTGTCCATGATGCGTCCTGCTGTGACGCGACGGGCTCAGTTCTTCTGCGCGGCCGTCACGACGATTTCGATGCGGTACTTCGGATTGGCCAGTGCAGCCTCAACGGTGGCGCGCGGCGGCGAGTTCTTGGAATCGGCGGCGACCCATTGGTCCCACACCTTGTTCATCTCACCAATCTCGCTGATGTCTGTGAGGAAGATCTGACACATCAGGATGCGCGTCTTGTCGCTGCCATTAGCGGCCAGCACGCGATCGATGATGGCAAGCACTTCTGCCGTCTGTTCGGCAATGCCGGCGTCCAGCGTGGTCTCGGGCACCTGGCCGGCCAGGTAGACGACGCCGTTGTAGACGGCTGCGTCGGAATAGCGATGTTCGACGTTGTAACGCTTCAGTTCAGTGCTCATGCTGCAAATCGAATGGGGTCAAAAAAAAATGGTCATTGACCGAGGAAGAACTTGCGGGCGATCGCTACCTGATCCGGCTGGATGAAGGTCGGTGCATGGCCCACATCAGGAATTTCCACCGTATTCACATGCTGGCCGCGCTGCATCATGGCCTCGACGGTCTCGCGCGTGAGCAAGTCGGACTGCGCGCCGCGCACGACCAGCACCTCGCTGGGAATCGCCTCGAACAGCTTCCAGAGCGTGGCTTCGCCGGCGGCGACCATTTCGGGTGTGGTGTTCTTGAACGGCTCGGCCAGGCGCGGGTCGTAGTGCAGGATCCACTCGCCGCCCTGTGGTTTCAGGATTGCGGTATTCAACTCACGCCACTGCTCCGGCGTATGGGGGCCAAACGAAGCGCTGATGGTCTTGAGATACGCCAGCCCTTCATCGAAGGTCTTGAAGCGGACGTTCAGCCCGAGGTAAGCACCGATGCGCGTCAATGACGATTCCGTGACGCGCGGACCCACATCGTTGAGCAGCAACTTGCGAATCGGCGATTTCGGCAAGCCCGCCAAGCCAATGCCGATCAGGCCGCCCATCGACGTACCGAACCAGTCGACCGACTCGGCATTCAGGCGCGCGAGCAGCGTGACCATGTCGGACGCGTACTGCGGCAACACGTAGCCTTTCGGATCGGCCAGCCAATCGGAGCGCCCGCGGCCGACCACATCGGGACAGACGACGCGATAGTCGTTGCACAGCGCCTGCGCCAGCACGTCGAAATCGCGCCCCGTGCGCGAGAGGCCATGCACGCAAACCAGCACATGCGGATTCTGCGAATCGCCCCACTCGTGATACGCCATCCGGTGCAAGCCGGACGGACTCAGGCACTGCACGAAGGCAAGGCGTGGCGAAACTGGCATGAACAACTCCTACACGTGAATGACGGAGACAGCGAAGCCTGATTGTACGCGGGCCCGCAAGCATGCGGCGGCGCAACAGACATCCATGCCCATCAAAAACAAAAAAGCCTCGCCGCAGCGAGGCTCTTCTGAAACGCAGCTCGGCTTACTGCGCCACCCAGCCGCCATCCATGTTCCACGCCACGCCACGCACCTGTTCAGCCGCATCGCTGCACAGGAAAACCGCCAGTGCGCCGAGTTGATCGGGCGTAACGAACTCGCCCGAAGGCTGCTTTTCCATCAGCAGATCCTTCTTGGCTTCGAGCGCAGACAGGCCATCCTTCTCGGCGCGGGCATCGATCTGCTTCTGCACCAGCGGCGTCAGCACCCAGCCCGGGCAGATCGCGTTGGACGTAATGCCCGTCTGCGCCGTCTCCAGCGCCACCGATTTGGTAAAGCCGACGATACCGTGCTTGGCCGCCACGTACGCCGATTTCTGCGCCGATGCCACCAACCCATGCGCCGACGCGATATTGATGATGCGACCCCAGTTCTTGCGCTTCATCCCCGGCACGGCAAGCCGCGTCGTGTGGAAAGCCGAGGTGAGGTTGATGGCGATGATGGCGTCCCAGCGTTCGGTCGGGAAATCTTCCACGTTGGCCACGTACTGGATGCCGGCGTTGTTGACGAGGATGTCCACCCCGCCAAACTCTGCGTCGGCATAGGCGAACATTGCTTCGATCTCGGCAGGCTTGCTCATGTCGGCGCCGTGGTATCCGATGCGGATGGCGTTCTTGCCTGCAGCCGCGATCTGCGCCTTGGGCGCTTCCACATCGCCAAAGCCGTTCATGATGATGTTGGCGCCTTGCGCGGCCAGCGAGCAGGCGATACCCAGACCGATCCCGCTGGTCGAGCCCGTGACAAGGGCGGTTTTTCCTTGCAGCATGCGTGTCTCCGGATGTCAGCGATTACAGCAAGTTGACGCCACTCTTGGCCTGAATCTCTTCGCGCGAAACACCCGGCGCGGTTTCGATCAGCTTCAACCCCTGCTCGGTCACGTCGATCACGCCGAGGTCCGTAATGATGCGATCAACCACGCCCACGCCTGTCAGCGGCAGCGTGCACTTGGGCAACAGCTTCAGGTCTTCGGTGCCGTCCTTCTTCTTGGCGGTGTGTTCCATCAGCACGATCACGCGCTTGACGCCGGCCACAAGGTCCATCGCGCCGCCCATGCCCTTGACCATCTTGCCGGGGATCATCCAGTTGGCCAGGTCGCCCGTCTCGCTCACTTGCATCGCCCCGAGAATCGACAGGTTGATCTTGCCGCCGCGAATCATCGCAAAGCTCTGATCGCTGCCGAAGATGGCGCTGCCGGGCAGCGTAGTCACGGTCTGCTTGCCCGCATTGATGAGATCGGCGTCCACTTCGTCTTCCGTGGGGAATGGGCCGATGCCGAGCATGCCGTTCTCGCTTTGCAGCCAGACTTCCTTGTCGCCGGTGTGGTTGGCGACCAGCGTCGGGATACCGATGCCGAGGTTGACGTAGAAACCGTCTTGCAACTCCTGGGCAGCGCGCGCCGCCATTTGGTCTTGTGTCCAGGCCATGTCGGTCTCCTTAGTTGGCCGCGCCGTTGGTGGCACGAACGGTGCGCTTTTCGATGCGCTTTTCGGGCGTGGCGTTGAGCACGATGCGGTGCACGTAGATGCCGGGCAGATGGATGTCGTCCGGCGCAAGCTCGCCTACTTCAACGATCTCTTCGACTTCGACGATGCAGATCTTGCCGGCGGTTGCCGCAGCCGGGTTGAAGTTGCGCGCGGTCAGGTTGAAACGCAGGTTGCCGGACTTGTCGGCCACCTGCGCCTTCACCAGCGCCACATCGGGCACCAGCGAGCGCTCCATGACGTACGTCTCGCCGTCAAACTCGCGCAGCTCCTTGCCCTCGGCGACCAGCGTGCCGACGCCGGTCTTGGTGAAGAACGCCGGGATGCCGGCCCCGCCGGCACGCAGCTTCTCGGCCAGCGTGCCTTGCGGCGTAAATTCCAGCTCGAGTTCGCCAGCCAGGTACTGGCGTTCGAACTCCTTGTTCTCGCCCACATAGGACGAGATCATTTTCTTGATCTGGCGGGTTTCCAGCAACAGGCCAAGGCCGAAGCCGTCAACGCCCGCGTTGTTGGAGATGCACGTGAGGCCCTTGACGCCCGAATCCCGCAGCGCGGCAATCAGCGCTTCCGGAATGCCGCACAGGCCGAAGCCGCCCACGGCGATGGTCTGGCCGTCCTTGACGACGCCCGCGAGCGCCTCGCTGGCGCTGGCGAAGATTTTATTCATGCGTGCTCCTTCCTTGGTGGTCCAACAAATCCGGCAGGGTTTTGACCGATCACACGGTTGGGGTTTGTGCGATGCAGCGCCGGAAAATAGTAACGATACAATCTGGCGAGAATACGCAAGCGTCGCGCGACGCAGCAATACGTACGAATACATATGCCCGCCCTCGACTATCAGACTGCGTTCCAGCTTGCCCCTGTGGGCATGGTGATGTCCCGCGAGCGGGTGATGTTCGACGTCAACGACGAAGCCGCCCGCATCTTCGGCCACGCCCGCACCACCATGATCGGGCAATCCTTTGAACTGCTCTATCCGACGCACGACGAATACGAGCGCACCGGCGCGCGCATCATCCCCGTCATGAATGCGCGCGGCAGCTATTCTGACGAACGCATCATGAAGCGCGCCAATGGCGAACTGTTCTGGTGCCACGTCACAGGCCGCGCCCTGGACCGCGCCAAACCGCTGGGCGAAGGCATCTGGACGTTCGAAGATCTGTCAGCACATCGCCCCGTGACGGCAGCGCTCACGCCGCGCGAACGCGATATCGCCGCGCAGCTGGTCGAAGGCAAGACCAGCAAGCAGATCGGCAAACAGTTGGAGATCAGCCCGCGCACGGTGGAAATCTACCGCGCGCGCCTGATGAAGAAGTACGCCGCCAACACCTCGCTCGAGCTTGTGCAACGGCTGATGGGGCATTAAGCCCGCAGAGGCTTACACCATGCCGTCGTCGGCGTTGATGACGGCACCGTTGATGAAGTCCGACTGATCCGACGCCAACAGCAGAATCAGCCCATCCAGGTCTTCCGGCTTGCCAACGCGCTTGCGCGGCAGCATCTGCACAAGCTTCTGGCCAGGTTCGGTTTCCCAGTGGTGATGATTGATTTCGGTATCGATATAGCCCGGGCAGATCGCGTTGGTATTGATGCCGTAACGGCCCCACTCCAGCGCCATGGCTTTTGTCATGTGCACCACGGCCGCCTTGCTCATGCAATACACGCCAATTTGCGACAGCACCTTCAGCCCCGCCACCGACGCAATGTTGACGATGCGCGACTGCGGCAGCGGCGAGCCGTTCTTCTCTGCGCCCTTCGCTCGCGCGATCATGCGTTTGGCCGTTTCCTGCGCCACAAAGAAGGCGCCGCGCGTGTTGGTATCGAATACGAAATCGAAGTCGTCCGGCGTGACGTCCACCATGCGCTGCGTGGTCGAAACGCCCGAGTTGTTGACTAGGATATCGATCGTGCCGGCCTCAGTTTCGGCGTGGGCGATGGCCGATCGGATGCTGTCCGGATCCGTCACATCGAGGCGGACGACATGGGCGCTGCCGCCCTTCGATTCGATGTCGGCGCGCAGCTCTTTCAGGCGCTCGACACGGCGCGAGGCCAGCACGACTTTCGCGCCGGCGGCGGCCAGCGTGTGCGCAAAACGCGCGCCCAGGCCGCTCGACGCGCCCGTGATCAGCGCGACCTTGCCTTCCAGATTGATCGACAAACCCATGATGCGTGATCCCCGTGTGTTGGTTTTGGCAGCGCCGGGCTGCTCAGGAGCAACACCGGCATGTGATTTGCGCGCAGCTTAGCAAAAAATCGAACGATCGTTCAGAAATTTCCCTTGCCGCATCCGGGCGTGTCCCGGACAATGCGGAAAATTCTAATGCAGCAATCCGTCATACCAATAAGCAAACGCCCTACAAGCGAAGAGACACTTATGAACCAGCAGCAGCTCCTCGAACAATACGGCCCGCGAGAGTCCATGGAGTATGACGTCGTTGTCGTCGGCGGCGGCCCCGCCGGCTTGGCGACTGCGATTCGCATCAAGCAACTGGCCGCCGAGACGGGCAAGGACGTGTCCGTCGTCGTGCTGGAAAAAGGGTCCGAACCGGGCGCGCACATTCTTTCGGGCGCCGTGATGGACCCGCGCGCCATCACCGAACTGCTCCCGAACTGGAAGGCTGACGGCGCCCCGCTCAACCAGGCGGTCACCGGCGACGACGTGCTGTTCCTCAGCGAAACAGACTCGAAGCGTACGCCCGACTGGCTCGTGCCGCGCAACTTTCACAACCACGGCTGCTACGTGATCTCGCTGTCGAACGTGGTCAAGTGGATGGCCACGCAGGCCGAAGCGCTGGGCGTGGAAATTTTCCCGGGCTTCGCTGCTGCCGAAGTGCTGTATGACGACAAGGGTGCAGTGCGCGGCGTTGCCACCGGCAACATGGGCATCGGCAAGGACGGCGAGCCCACCGAGAACTTCCAGCTCGGCATGGAGTTGCTCGGCAAATACACCATCTTTGCAGAAGGCGCGCGCGGCCATCTCGGCCGCCAGTTGCTGGAGAAGTTCAAGCTCGACGCCGGCAAGGACCCGCAGACCTTCGCCATCGGCATCAAGGAACTCTGGGAAATCGATCCGGCCAAGGCCAAGCCCGGCCTCGTGGTGCACACCGCCGGCTGGCCGATGGAAGACGACACCTTCGGCGGCGGCTTCCTGTATCACCTGGAAGACAACAAGGTCACGCTCGGCTTCGTGATCGGGCTGGACTACAAGAACCCTTGGATGAGCCCGTTTGAAGAGATGCAGCGCTGGAAGGCCCACCCGGCCATCCGCGCGCACATCGAAGGGGGCAAGCGCATCGGCTACGGCGCACGCGCCATCAACAACGGCACGCCACAAGCGCTGCCCAAGACGGTGTTCCCAGGCGGCGCGCTGGTCGGTTGCGATGCCGGTTACCTGAACGCCGCACGCATCAAGGGCAGCCACGCGGCCATCAAGAGCGGTATGTTGTGCGGCGACGCCGTGTTCGAAGCCGTGACGGCTGGCCGTTCCGCTGACGAGCTGTCTGCCTACCCCGCCGCCTTCGAGCAGAGCTGGCTGAAGGAAGAACTGGACCAGTCGCGCAACTTCAAGCTGTGGTTCAAGAAGAGCCCGACGCTGGGCAAGATTATGACCGGCATCGAACAGTGGCTGCTGCCGAAGATTGGCGTCAGCAACCCGCCTTGGACGCTGCACGGCACGAAGTCGGACAACCAGTCGCTCAAGCTGGCATCGGAGAGTCCGAAGATCGAGTATCCGAAGCCGGACGGCAAGATTACGTTCGATCGCCTTTCGTCGGTGTTCATCTCGAACACCAACCACGAAGAAAACCAGCCGGCCCACCTGACGCTGAAGGACCCGACCGTTCCGACGCGCATCAACCTGGCGCAGTTTGCCGGCCCCGAGCAACGCTACTGCCCCGCTGGCGTGTATGAGTTCGTCAAGAACGATGAGGGCACAGAACGCCTGCAGATCAACGCGCAGAACTGTGTGCACTGCAAGACCTGCGACATCAAGGACCCGACGCAGAACATCGTGTGGGTCACGCCGGAAGGCGGTGGCGGCCCGAACTACGTCGGCATGTAGTCTTGGGCGACGGTCCAACAAAAAAGACGGCTTGAAGCCGTCTTTTTTGTTGCCTGAGCGAATCGATTCAGGAAACTTTTGCCTTAATCGCCGGCGTCTCGACCGACACATCGCCGCATTGCGCACGATGGCGCAACGCGTGATCGATCAGCACCAGCGCAAGCAGCGCCTCGCCGATCGGCGTGGCTCGGATGCCCACGCACGGGTCATGGCGACCGAACGTTTCGACCATCGCCGGATCGCCGGCCTTGTCGATCGAACGACGCGGCGTGCGAATGCTCGACGTCGGCTTGATCGCCAGCGACACAGAGATGTCCTGCCCCGTCGAAATCCCACCCAGGATGCCGCCGGCGTTGTTGCCGACGAAGCCCTCCGGCGTCAGCTCATCACCATGTTCGGAGCCGCGCTGCGCCACAGCGTGAAAGCCCGCGCCGATCTCAATGCCCTTCACCGCGTTCAAGCCCATCATGGCGTGGGCGATGTCGGCGTCCAGACGGTCGAACAACGGCTCGCCCCAGCCGACCGGCACGCCGGTGGCCACGACTTCAATGCGTGCACCGACGGAATCGCCGTCCTTGCGCAGTGCATCCATGTAGGTTTCCAGCTCGGGAACGATCTCGGCATTGGGCGCGAAGAACGGGTTGTTCGGCACCTCATTCCAGTCAATGAACGGGATCCGGATATCACCCAGTTGCGACATGAAGCCGTGGATTTCAATGCCGAACTTCTCACGCAGCCACTTCTTGGCGACGGCGCCTGCGGCCACCGTCGGTGCCGTCAGTCGTGCGGAAGAACGGCCGCCTCCGCGCGGGTCGCGGATGCCGTATTTGTGCCAGTAGGTGTAGTCGGCGTGGCCGGGGCGGAAGGTCTCGGCGATATTGCTGTAGTCCTTGCTGCGCTGGTCGGTATTGCGGATCAGCAGGCAAATCGGGGTGCCCGTGGTCTTGCCTTCGTACACGCCGGAGAGGATCTCGACGAGGTCTTCTTCCTTGCGCTGCGTAACGTGGCGCGAGGTGCCAGGCTTACGGCGATCCAGATCGGGCTGGATGTCTTCTGCCGACAGCGCCATGCCCGGCGGGCAGCCGTCGATGACAGCGCCGATGGCCGGGCCATGCGACTCGCCGAAGGTGGTGACGGAAAACAGCAGGCCCAGGGTATTGCCAGACATGATCGTGCTCAGGAAGGCGCCGCGACTGCCGCGGCGCGAGACATCGGGAAAACGCTATTGTAAGGCCGATCTATCGGCCACTTGGTCAGCCACCGATACCCAGCAGCTCGACCTCAAAGTTCAGCGTCGAATTGGGCGGAATCGTGCCTGGCACGCCGCGCTCGCCATAAGCGGTGGCTGCGGGGCAGGTCAGCTTGGCCTTGCCGCCTACCTGCATCTTCTGCACGCCTTCGGTCCAGCACGGAATCACGCGGTTCAGCGGGAACGAGATCGGCTGGCCGCGCTTGTAGGAGCTGTCAAACTCGGTACCGTTGGTAAGCGTGCCGCGGTAGTGCACCTTGACCGTGTCGCTGGCCTTGGGCGACGAGCCGGTGCCCTTGGTGAGCGTCTGGACGATCACACCGGAGGGCAGCGTCTCGGATGCAGGCGATGCGGCTTGCGCAGTAACAGCAGCCAGGGCAAGCAACGAAGCGCACAGCAGCGGGGAAACGTGTTTCATGGCAGATGACGGGAGAGTTGGAGGTCAGGAAAAGCCTGGAGGCCGATTGCAGGCCAACCGGCAGTGTATCGAATTCCGAAGGCGCGCCAGTCGCTAGAGGCGCTCCCCGCGCAGCGCCAGCACGGCGGCCTGCATCGCTTCCGGCGACACGGCATGCGCCGGTACCGGCGTGCCGATGCACAGCTCCAGCCTGTTGAGGAAACCGCGACGGAACGGACGCGACATCGCCGCCCCGCCCTTGCGCGAGAAAAAGCTGCCCCAGAGCCCGCGCAGCGCCATCGGCACCACCGGCACGGGTGTGCGCTCGATGATGCGGCGCATGCCGTCCTTGAACGGGTTCATCTCGCCCGTGGCGGTGATCTTGCCTTCGGGGAAGATGCAGACCACCTCGCCTTCCGCCAGCGCGGCCGCAATGGTGTCGTAGGCGCGCTTGAGCATCTCTGGATCTTCGTGTGTTGGCGCAATCGGAATCGCCTTGACCGTCCGGAAGAACCACGACAACACCGGCACCTTGAAGATGCGGTGGTCCATCACAAAACGCACAGGCCGGCGCACGAAGGCGCCCACCACCACGGCATCGACGAAGCTCACGTGGTTGCAGACGAGCAGGCATGGCCCTTCATGGGGAATCTGCTCGGAACCTTCGACCTTCACGCGGTAGACGGTATGGATCAGCAGCCACATCACAAAGCGGATCAGGAATTCCGGGACCAGCGAGTAGATGTAGATCGCCACCACTGCGTTGAGGATGCCGGTGACCAGGAACAACTGCGGAATCGTGAACCCGGCGCGCGTGAGCACCATTGCCAGCACGGCTGAAGCGATCATGAACAACGCGTTGAGGATGTTGTTGGCGGCAATGATGCGCGCGCGGTGCGTCGGTTCGCAGCGGCTCTGGATCAAGGCGTACAAGGGCACGCTGTAGAAGCCCCCGAACATCGCCAGCAGGAACAGATCGGCCAGCACGCGCCAATGGCGGTGATTCTGCAGGAAGCCGGAAATGCCCGTCAGCACGTCGTGCGCAACCAATGCCTCGGCATGCGAAGCGAAGTACAGGTCCACCGCAAATACCGTCATGCCGATCGAGCCAAACGGCACCAGGCCGATCTCCACCATGCGGCCCGAGAGCTTTTCGCACAGCACCGAGCCCAACCCGATGCCGACAGAAAACACGGCCAGCAGCAGCGTCACGACGTTCTGGTCGCCGCCGAGCACGTTGCGCGCAAAGGCAAAGAACGACGTCAGGAACGTCGCACCCACGAACCACAGCCACGAGATGCCCATCAGGCTCAGGAACACCGCGCGCTGGTTGCTCGCAAGCTTCAGGTTGCGCCAGGTCTCGGAGATGGGGTTCCAGTTGATGCGCAAGTCCGGCTGCGACGCCGGCGACACTGGCACACCGCGCGCCGTCAACCAGCCGGCCACCGCGATGACGATGCAGGCAATGCCCGTGAACATCGGGCCGATCAGCTCGCCGTTGCGCGTGTAGTTGGCCAGCTCGCCGCCGCCGATGGTCCCGATCAGGATGGCGACGAAGGTGCCCATTTCCACCAGCCCGTTGCCGCCCACCAGTTCTGTCGATTGCAGATGCTGGGGCAGATATGCGTACTTCACCGGCCCGAACAGTGTCGAGTGCACGCCCATCAAGAACGTGCACAGGTATAGCAGCTCAACGTGGCGCAGCGCAAAACCCGCGCAGCCGATCGCCATGATGGCGATTTCCAACGTCTTGACCAGACGGATCAGCCGCGCCTTGTCCATGCGATCGGCAATCTGCCCGCTGGTGGCCGACAGCAGCACAAACGGCGCGATGAAGATCGCAGAAATCAGGAACGCCGCCGAAGCCGGGTCCGCATTGCCGAACAGCGCAGCGTGGTACGTGACCAACGAGGAAAACGCCACCTTGAAAACGTTGTCGTTCATCGCGCCCAGGAACTGGGTCCAGAAAAACGGTGCAAAGCGACGCTGCTTCAGCAGGGAAAACTGGCTCGATTGGCTCATCGGCAGGAAGTTCGGGGTTCAACAAAAAACCCGCTCGCAACGGCGGGCGGGTTTCGGGAATGCGGTAAAGAGATCGCGCAGATCAGTCTTCGTTGGCCTTTTCTTCCGGCCAATCGCGAATGTACGCCTTGAGCATCTTGTTTTCGAAACTTTGGTCTTCCAGCACGGCCTTGGCCACGTCGTAGAAGGAAATCACGCCCATCAGCGTGCGGCTGTCGAGCACCGGCAGGTAGCGCACATGGTGCTCCAGCATGATGCGGCGCACTTCGTTGACCTCGGTTTCGGGCGTGCAGGTAACGGGATGATCGTCCATCACCTTGCGGATGGTGGTGCCGTCGCCCACGGAACCGTGGTTCTTGGCGACAACCTTGATGATCTCTCGGAAGGTCAGCATGCCGACCAGCTCGCCGTACTCCATGACCACGAGCGAGCCGATGTCTTTTTCCGCCATCGTCTGCACGGCCACCTGGAGCTTGGTTTCAGGTGCCACGGTATAGAGCGTGTTGCCCTTCACGTGGAGGATGTCGCTGACTTTCATAGTGCGTCTCCCAGGGTTCGGGGTGCCGGTCTGCCGGGGAGCGACCGCGCGCGGGTTGTGGTTATGGTTGTGTTTCGATCCTAGCCCAAACCGGATCGCTTCGACAAGCATGCAGCGCAGAAAAAACCTGTCAAAAACCGCGCCCGCTCGGCGTTTGCCCGGAATGCGCTGCAACAGGCAGCAGTGCTAGCATGGCCCGTCCCAACCCGACTTCGGTGCTTGAATCCATGTCCAAAGCCCGCTTCGACACGCTGGCCCTGCATGCCGGTGCCGCGCCCGACCCGGCCACCGGGGCGCGCGCCACGCCCATTCACCTGAGCACGTCGTTTGTGTTCCGCGACAGCGAACACGCGGCGTCATTGTTCAATATGGAACGCGCGGGCCACGTCTATTCGCGCATTTCCAACCCCACCGTTGCCGTGTTCGAAGAGCGCATGGCCGCGCTGGAAAACGGCGTGGGCGCCATTGCCACGGCTTCGGGCCAGGCAGCGCTGCATCTGGCCATCGTCACGCTGATGGGGGCCGGTTCGCATATCGTCGCCTCTTCCGCGCTGTATGGCGGCTCGCACAACCTGCTGCATTACACGCTGCGCCGCTTTGGTATCGAGACGACCTTCGTCAAGCCGGGCGACATCGATGGCTGGCGCGCGGCCATCCGCCCGAACACGCGGCTGCTGTTTGGCGAGACGCTTGGCAACCCCGGGTTGGATGTGCTGGACATCCCGACCATTGCATCGATTGCGCATGATGCGGGCGTGCCGCTGCTGGTCGATTCAACCTTCACCACGCCTTGGCTGCTGCAGCCCTTCGCGCATGGCGCAGATATCGTCTACCACTCGGCCACCAAGTTCCTGGGCGGGCACGGCACGACCATCGGCGGTGTGCTAGTGGACGGCGGCACGTTCGACTACGTGGCCGCAGGCAAGCACCCCGAGTTGACGGAGCCGTACGCGGGTTTCCACGACATGGTGTTTGCCGAGGAAAGCACCGCCGCGCCCTTCCTTCTGCGGGCGCGCCGCGAGGGGCTGCGCGACTTCGGCGCCTGCATGAATCCGATGGCCGCGTGGCAACTGCTGCAGGGCATTGAGACGCTGCCGCTGCGCATGGCAAGGCATGTGGACAACGCCCGCCGTATCGTCGCCTTCCTGGCGAGCCACCCGATGGTGGCGTCAGTTGCCTACCCAGAGCTGGAATCGCACCCCGATCACGCGCTGGCCAAGCGCCTGCTGCCGCGCGGCAGCGGTGCAGTATTCAGTTTCGATCTGCGAGGCGACCGGCGTGCCGGCCAGCAATTCATCGAATCCCTCGGCCTGTTCTCGCACCTCGCCAACGTGGGAGATGCACGCTCGCTGGTCATCCACCCCGCATCGACGACGCACTTCCGCATGGACGCCGACGCGCTGGCCGCAGCCGGCATCAGCGAAGGCACGATCCGCCTGTCCATCGGTCTGGAAGACGCCGACGACCTGATCGACGATCTCAAGCGCGGCCTGAAAGCCGCCGAGCGCGCGATGTCCGCCGCGCCGGGCAAAGCCGCCGCCAACGCAACGGGAGCCCGCTGATGGAATGGACCGTACAAGGCCAGCCCGCCTACGCCTACACAGGTGGCAAGCCGTTCAACGCGGACTTGCCGTGCGTCGTGTTCGTGCATGGCGCACAGAATGATCATTCGGTCTGGGGCCTGCAGACCCGCTGGTTTGCGCACCACGGCTTCAGCGTGCTGGCGGTGGATTTGCCCGGGCACGGCCGCAGCGCCGGCGCCCCACTGCAGACGGTGGAAGCCATGGCCGACTGGGTGATGGCACTTGTGCACGCAGCCGGCATCACGCAGCCGGTGATCGTCGTCGGCCACAGCATGGGCTCGCTGATTGCGCTGGAGTGCGCGTCACGGTACGCAAGGCGCGTGCGCCGCATCGCGCTGGTGGCGACGGCTTGGCCAATGAAGGTGTCGGATGCGCTGCTCGACGCGGCACTCAACAACACCGCCGGCGCCATCGATATGGTCAATACATGGTCGCATTCGAGCCTCGCCAATAAGCCGTCGGCGCCTGGCCCCGGCTTCTGGATGCATGGCGGCAGCCAGCGCCTGATGGAGCGTATAGCGCGCGGCACCGAGGCCCCCGTCTTTCACACGGACTTTGCCGCCTGCAACGCCTATGCGCGCGGCGCAGAAGCCATGGCAGCCGTGCAGTGCCCGTCACTCGTCATCGTGGGAGAGAAAGATCAGATGACCCCCGCGAAAGCAGGCCGTCAGGTGGCAGCAGGACTGGCTGGCAGCCGCGTCGTGGGCCTGCCCGGCGGCCATGCCATCATGGGAGAATGCCCCGACGGCACGCTCGATGCGCTGATCGCCTTCGCGCGTGAACGCGAACCGGCCGCCGCGTAACGACGTTCTTGCGTACACCCTTCGGGACTCAGGAGACCCACCATGGCCACCGACACCCGCAGCTTCGGCAGCTTCGCCGAGTTCTATCCGTACTACCTGAGCGAGCATCAGGACCGCACTTGCCGGCGCCTGCACTTTGTCGGCTCGACGGTGGCGCTGGCATGCCTGATCCTGCTGGCTTTCACGGGCAACCTGTGGTGGTTGCTGGGGGCAGCCGTGAGCGGTTACGCGTTCGCGTGGGTGGGGCACTTCGGGTTCGAGAAGAACCGGCCCGCCACCTTCCGCCACCCCTTCTACAGCCTGATGGGCGACTGGGTGATGTACCGCGACATCTGGATGGGCAAGATCCCCTTCTGAAGCGTCAGGCGCTGGCCGCTGCCGGCACCCCGGAGGCCGGCGCCGCAGCGCTCGCAGCTTGCGCGGCGGCCGTCACGCCGCGCTCGCCCGCCGCAAAGATGCTCTCCAGCGTGGCATCGAGCCCCGGGTTTCGTAGTTGGCTGACAAGCGCATGCGTATCACGCAAATGGCGCGCCAGCGCGGTACGCGGCAAACGCGGCAGATTCAACACCAGCCTTTCATAGAGCGGCCGCAGTGTGGTCGTGTGTGCATCGCAGAGCAGCGCCCAATGTGCGTCGCCGCGATCCTGCTGCAGCTTGCCGATAAGGTGCAGCGCCTTCAGATTGGTCAGCAGATCCGCCAGGTAATCCGCCTCAAGCTGCAGCCTTCGGCCGATGTCGCCCTCGGAAAGCGTGCGCGGCGCCTGTTCGCGTGCGCGATACAGCAGCAACAGAACACCCAGCGCATCAAAGAACTCGCTGCCCGGAAATGTGCGCCGCTGCCAGTAGCCCTGGCGGATGATCGGCAGCGTCGACGCGATGGTCGCGCCGAGCAATGTCACCAGCCAACTCACGTAGATCCACGTCAGGAAGATCGGTAGCGTGGCAAACGCGCCGTAGACGGCCGTATACGTGGGGATATGCGCAACGTAAGCGCCGAAGACGCGCTTGGCGATTTCAAACGCCGCCGCGGCAATCAGGCCGGCAATGAAAGCATCACGGCGTTCCACATTGGTATTCGGCACAAACACGTAGAGCATCGCAAACGCAATCGCCGACAGCAGGATCGGGATCAAGCCCACCACCACGCCCAGGCCGAACGGCAGCTTGTGCACATAGCCCGCCGAGATCGACACGAGATACGAACTGACCGACAGGCTTGCGCCAATCAACACCGGCGCGAACGTCATCAGTGCCCAGAACACCAGCACACGCTGTGCAAGCGGGCGCCGATGGCGTACGCGCCAGATGGCGTTCAACGCGTTCTCGACGGTGAGCATGGTCATCACCGACGTCACGACCAAGCCGATCAGACCCGCTGCCGTCAGCCCCTTGGCGTTGCTTGAAAACTGGTTCAGATACGTCAGGATCGGCCGGCTGATGTTGCCCGGCACGAGATTGCTGAACATGTAGCCCTCGATGTCCGCCCGGAAGCTCTTGAACATCGGAAATGCCGTAAACAGCGCAAAGGCCACCGTCAGAATGGGGACCAGCGACAGCACCGTCGTGAATGTCAGGCTGCCGGCCACCTGCGGCAGGTGGTCTTCACCGGCGCGGCGCAAGGCGTAACGCGCCAACGCACGCAGCTTGGCGGCATTCCATTGACGAAGCGCACGGGTGTCAAAAAGCATGAAAAATGAGGCGGGAGGCGGGGTTGGGGGGCGCAACTATAATACCGCGACGCTCTCAACGCTTTGTTATGAAAGATATCCTGGTCTTGTACTACAGCCGTCACGGCAGCACGCGCGCATTGGCCGAAGCCATTGCGCAAGGCATTGAAAGCGTCGACGGCGCCCAGGCGCGGGTGCGCACGGTGCCGGCCGTCTCCACCGTCTGCGAAGCCACGCAGCCCGACGTGCCCGACGGCGGCCCTCCCTACGCGGAAGTGCGCGACCTGGAGGAATGCGTAGGCCTGGCGCTGGGCTCGCCCACGCGCTTTGGCAACATGGCCGCACCGCTCAAGTACTTTCTGGACGGCACCACACCACAATGGCTGGCGGGCGCGCTGGCCGGCAAACCGGCATGCGTGTTCACTTCCACGGGCAGCATGCACGGCGGGCAGGAAACCACCCTGCTCTCGATGATGCTGCCGCTGCTGCACCATGGCATGGTCGTGCTCGGTCTGCCGTATCAGCAGAGCGAACTGCTTTCCACCGACGCGGGCGGCACGCCATACGGGCCATCACACGTCGCGCATCGCGGTGATACCGCACCGCTGACCGCCCACGAACGCACGCTCGCCACAGCCATGGGCCGGCGGCTGGCGCAGACTGCTCTCAAGCTCGCCGCATGACCCCCACCAACAACGTCGTCGCCGAATCCAGGACGCTGTCTTTGCTGAGTGCAGGCAGCCTCATCGCATTGATCCTCCTGTGTGCCGCGTGGGAGCTGTGGCTCGCGCCCGTACGCCCGGGTGGCTCGTGGCTCGCGCTCAAGGCGCTGCTGCTGGCGTGGCCGCTGCCCGGCGTGCTACGCAAGAACCGCTACACGATGCAATGGGCGTCGATGTTCATCCTGCTGTTCTTTACGGAAGGCGTGGTGCGGGCGACATCGGACGTTGGGCTGTCGCGCTCGCTGGCGTGGGGCGAGGTGGTGCTCAGCGTGGTGTTTTTCTCGGCGACCATCTTCTACCTGCGCCCATTCAAGCGTGCGGCCAAAGCACGCGCCAGACACAGCACCTGACCCGCTATGACTCACGATGCGTTCCTGCAAGCCTGCGTTGATGCCATCGGTGCAGCGCATGTCCTGACCGCGCCGGAAGACCAGGCGCCCTATCTCACCGATTGGCGCAAGCGCTTCTCGGGTCGGGCCCGCGCAGTGTTGCGCCCCGGCAATCCAGAGGAAGTCGCAGCGCTCGTCAGACTGTGTGGCACGCACGGCGTGCCCATCGTCCCGCAAGGCGGCAACACCGGCCTGTGCGGCGGCGCCACGCCCGACATGGAAGGCAGTGCCGTGGTGATCTCGTTGCAGCGCATGCAGCGCGTGCGCGCCGTCGACCCGATCAACAACACCATCACCGTGGATGCCGGCTGCATCCTGGCCAACGTGCAGCAGGCTGCCGCCGATGCAGACCGCCTCTTCCCGCTGAGCCTCGCGGCAGAGGGCAGTTGCACAATTGGCGGCAACCTTGCCACCAACGCCGGTGGCACCGCCGTCCTGCGCTACGGCAACGCGCGTGAGCTGTGCCTGGGCGTCGAAGCGGTACTGCCCAACGGCGAACTGTGGAATGGCATGCGTGGTCTGCGCAAGGACAACACCGGCTATGACCTGCGTGACCTGCTGATCGGCGCTGAAGGCACGCTGGGCATCATCACCGGAGCGGTGCTGAAGCTGTTTCCACAACCACGCGCGAAGGTGACCGCGCTGGCGGCACTGCAATCGCCGCGTCAGGCGCTGGCGTTTCTATCGCTGGCGCAAGGCCATGCAGGGACGCTGCTGACGGGCTTTGAGTTGATGTCGGCGTTTTGCCTGGACCTGGTGCGCAAGCATTACCCTCAATTGCGCGTGCCGTTCTCGCAGGCATATCCGCAATACGTGCTGCTGGAATTGTCCGATCTGGAAAGCGAAGAGCACGCGCGCACGCTGTTCGAATCGCTCATGGAAGATGCGCTCGCGCGCGGCGTGATCGACGACGCGGCGGTGGCGGAATCCGTGGCCCAATCGCGCGACTTCTGGAACCTGCGCGAGCACATTCCGCTGGCGCAGGCCGATGAAGGCAAGAACATCAAGCACGATATTGGCGTGCCCATCTCGCGCATTGCAGACTTCATTGACGTGACCGACCGCGCGCTGGCCGCAGCCTACCCCAACATCCGCATGGTGACGTTCGGCCACCTTGGCGACGGCAACCTGCACTACAACGTGTCGCCGCCGGAAGGCCATGCGCATGACGCCTTCCTGGCCAATCAGGACGGCATCAACCGCATCGTGCACGACAGCGTGCATGCGCATGGCGGCTCGATCTCAGCCGAACATGGCATCGGCCAGCTCAAGCGCGAAGACAATGCGCGCTACAAAAGCCCCGTTGAACTGGCAGTCATGCGCGCGATCAAGCAGGCGCTGGACCCGCGCGGCCTGATGAACCCGGGGAAAGTGTTGTAAGGCGATCCAGCGTTGCTTCAGCCAAACAGCTTCAGCGTGTAGTTGGCCACGGCGAAAAGGATCGTAGCCGCCAACAGCCACAGCAGCATGCGCGGTACGCCGCTGGGCGGCAGACGATGATCGTTCGCGTTGGAACGATCGCCGATGCGCCCGCTCTGGGCGCTACGGATATAGGTGCTGCGTGACGACCCTGCCGGGCGTCGTGCATGACGCGTGCTCATTATTGTTTCCTCCCTGCCCCATGGCTAGCGCCTCGCCCGGCTCCCTGCAGCCGTGGCGAAACACAGCAGCCCCATGGATCGCTCCATGGCTGCCCAAACAAGACTCCCTGATTTCCCGTCTGGTCGGAACCGAAAAGGCTTCGTCACGCCCCGTTTGGCGCGCGTAGGCACGGTGTTCCGCGTCATTGCGCGGAATTTCGAATGAAACGTTATTGTTGTGTGGCACTACCCGACGCCACGAAATGTATCAAAAATCCCCCTAATGGGGGGTACGTATTTTAGGTATCACCGTTTGGATGATGCGCAGGAACGACGCTTGCTCGCCGGACTAGGGGCAAACCCGAAAATCGCCCTATGAATGGAGCCAGCCCATGCCCGCCTTCCCCGATCTGACCAAGCGCGCCCACATCACGCCGCCGCAGCCGCCCGAACAGCCCCCGCATCCGCCGCCGGAAATGCCGCCGCCCGACGAACCGGCCCACGACCCAGTGCACGACCCCGAACCCCAAACGCCCCCAATCGAACTGCCACCCGGCGAGCTACCGCCGGAAATCCCGCCCCAGCACTAGCGCTGCGCAACATCCCATCTGTTAGAATCGCGGCCTCCCAGGCACCCGGAGGCCGCGAGTTTTTGGTATGCCTGGGCAGCCTGCGCATCTGCATATCTGCCCATAGCTCAGTTGGATAGAGCATCGGCCTTCTAAGCCGACGGTCGGGG
This sequence comes from Ralstonia psammae, assembly GCF_958405935.1. NCBI lineage: Bacteria > Pseudomonadati > Pseudomonadota > Betaproteobacteria > Burkholderiales > Burkholderiaceae > Ralstonia > Ralstonia psammae. The sequence continues at coordinate 36,567 of NZ_CATZBU010000012.1, read as the reverse complement.
GTTCGAATCCCTCTGGGCAGGCCAAAAACTCTAGAAGAATCAAGAGCTTACGACAAACACATCCAACGGTAGTTGGTTGAAAGTTGGCCCTAGTCACAATTTAGTGTGACTACGGTGTGACCGATTCTAACGCCCTCCTGCACCCTCCTTCCCTACAGGGTCCAGCCTAGCCCGCACTGAATACACTGGCGTCTCCCGGAAACTCGCACCAGAGGGATGGACAACGCCTTGGGAAACACCGCTCTCACCGCTATCGCCGCAGGACTCTTCGCGCTCCTTGTCGCCGTCGTGACATACCTGCTAACAAAAAAGCGCGAACATGAGTCCGAGTGGCGAAAAGCAAAGCTGGAGCACTACCGGGAATACGTTGCCGCGTTGTCTGGCATCACGGAGGGCCGGTCATCGTTGGCTGCCCAAGCTCGATACTCCGATGCTGTCAACTCTATGACGCTCATTGCATCGCCTGCCGTCCTGGCAGCCGTCTATGCGTTCCAGGATGAAATTTCGTTCCGAAACACCATGCGCACCGATGAAGCCTATGATCGGCTATAGGTCGGCATGCTCGTTGGGCGTGACACGCCCGCGTTTTCAACCAGCGCGACCGGACGCGGCGGCTGCACGACAACGGGGGTATGTACGACAGCGCGGGGAGATTGCAGCGGCTGGCGCCAGGCTCGGTTTGGTTCCGAGGCGACTTTAGAGCCCAACCGGTTCTTGGTGGCAAAGTCCCTCACCAGATCAAGTGACCACGCCTGTGCTCGCGAATGTGTTCCGGCCAACAATTCGGAAAGCCCGTCCGGTCCGCAGATCACCACTCCGTTGACACCGTGGGGCAATTGCGAGCCGTCCGGAATACCTCGTGCGAAGAGCACTACCGGCAACGGCCGGGCGAGGGTCATGCCAGCAATTCCCGCGACGACGTTTTGCAAGGCGTACGCGCCTTCCAGCGCATCTTCCCACGCGTTTGCCCTGTTCGAATCTGACTTCGCATCCGGGCTGGTCCAATCTCCAGTTACACCACCAAGCACCCGCAGTCGGTAATTCTTGACCTGAATAGCCAGCGTTACGCGCGTGGTCGCAACGAACAGATCGACTTCGGCAGTGCGTTTGGTTTCGGCGTGTGGAACCACGACGCGCACGTTACGGAGAATGACGGCGTCTTCACCTTGGGCGCGCAAGATCCCTTCAATGACTGTGAGGACCGCTCCCTCACCCCGAAAGCTGCGCCGCCCTCCAGTAAAGATCTCAATCGTCATAGTGCGCAGTTACTGCACTACCTTGGCGGTCTTGAGCAAACCGCCCACGAGCTGCACCGTTGCTCGCTCAAGCTCAGCCGTCTCCAGCGCCTGCTTAATCGCCGGCTTCACTGAGTCGTACGCCGGCACCTGTGTGGGGCGCACCGCATCTACCTTCACGATGTAGCGCTGATTACCGACTTCGACCGGATTAGCACTGATTGCCCCCGGCTGCAGCACTACAATCTCGCGCGCCAGCGGCAGCGGCAGATTCTGCAACTTGCCCTCTTCCACAGGCACCTTGAAGCTCACCCAATCCAACTCGCCGCCGCGCGCCTTGTTCGGCGCTGTGCTGTATTGCTGCGCCAGCTTGGCAAAGTCTGTGCCCTGCTTGAGTTGCGTGATGACCTGCGTGGCCGTCACATCGTCGCCCACCTGAATCACTCGGGCCTTGTATTCCTTGTCGCCCAAGCTGGAAACAATGGCGTCATAGCGCGCTTTGACCTGCTCATCGGTCACCGGTGACGGCTTGATGTTGTCCTTGAGCCAAGCCTGCGTGACAGCGGCATCGTGTGCTTCCTTCGCAGCCTGCTGAACGGCGGGGAGCTTGTCGTAGGTCGGATTCTTGGCTGCTTGCTGGCGGAACAGTTCACGCGCGATCAGTTGCTGCTTGATCGCCTGGATCACGTTCGGATTGGCGCCTGCACCGCTTTGCGCGACGGCTCGGTCAAGTTGCGCTTGCGTGATCTGCGTGCCGTTGACACTCGCCACGACACCCGCTGGCAGCCCATCGGCGTGTGCGAACGAAGTGGCCATGGCAGTCAGCGAAAGTACGGCCAAAGTTGTGCGACGAATCAATGCGTTCATATCGGTTCCGGTTTTTCAGTACGACCAATTCAATGTAGCTAACAAGACGGCGGGTTTACTACCAAACGCGGCAGGTTGCACCAGCGCGCGACCGAGCAGCAGCTCGCTGGTGAAAGCGCTCTTGCCAAGGCTTCTCGATAAGCGCAAGCCGAGCCCCGTGCCGGCGAGGTACTGCCAGCGCTGCGTGGCAACGAGCTGCGTCTGGCCACCGTCCAAAAAGGCGTAGGGCTCGATACGGATGCCCCACAGCGCGGGCGCGTTGGCCCACACGACTTCATTGCGCAAGGTCAGTCCCCGGTCGCCGCTGATGAGTCCCTCGCGGAACCCCCGCACCGAACTCATGCCACCCGCAAATATCTGCTCCGAGCCGAATAACGCCACGTTGGACCACTGCGCCTGTACCTGACCACGGTAGGCCAGCGCGGCGTTACCGACCTTCGGCAGCGGCAATTGCGTGCTGGCATTGCCATCGAGCTTCCAGAACTGGCTGTGTGCCTCGTCGCGCATGATGTCGGGCGCGTCCTGGCTGGCACCCAGCGTGCGCATGCCGCGCGACAGTCCGGCTTCCCAGGTGGCATAGGCACCTTGACCATCGACGGCGAACTTGCGCAATCCGTTGATCGCCACGCGCAGGACAGTCAGAAATTGCGGATCGAGCAGCAGGTTGTTGACCTCGCGCTCGGTGTGTCGGTGCGTGAGTGTGACGTCAAACGCCGTACGGCCTGCCGAGTCGCGCTCGATGACCCGATTCCACCCAAAGGTGTGCGCAAAGGTGCGACCGTAGACCAGCGCCGTGTCACCGATCAGGTTGTTGTACTCAGAAATCGAGCCGGTATAGCTGAAGGTGTTGTAGCCGAATGGCACGGCCGCCGAGGCGATCGCGGCATTGGTGTCGGTCGTGCCGATGTAGGACAGAGAGAGCGCTTCTTGGAAGCCAAGGGCATTGTCGGCGTCGATGCCCGCACGCAGACGTGTCACACCTGTGGCGCGACTACCGTAGTTGTCCGTTCCGACGTTGAAGCGGAACCGGTCGCCTGGCTGGTTCGTCAATGCGATGACAGAGCCGCCTGGGCTTTGCCCCGGCAGGATCTGGACTTCGGCCTGGTTGCGGCGCAGACGGTTGATTTGGTCCACGCCTTGCTCCAGGTCCGTCAGTTTTAGCGTGTCGCCCACGGCGGGCATGGACCAAACGGTGCCGGCGTCGGTGAGCCACCCGCCGTTGCGCGAGCTTTCTGCGGTCGGCTGATTTGGAACCGTCGTCTTGACGGTCTGGCCGTTGATTTGCAGGCTTTCCACCTTGCCCGGCAACACGGCAATGGTCAGCACCCCGTCCTTGAGATTCTGTGGCGGCAGGTACGCGCGGGTCGTCACGAACCCTTGCTGTACGAACGCTTCTGTGAGGCGGCGCAGCAGCAGGTTGATGCGATTGGTGCCGAGATCGTGGTTGACGAACGGCTGTGTGATGCGCGCGACCGTGGCCGCATCGAGCACCGTGTTGCCGGTCAACTCGATGCGGTGAATCGCGAACGTGGCGCCGGCTTCCACCACAGAGTCAACCGTGGCCGTCTCCGGTACGGCGGCCGGCACCGCGATCTGCGCCGGCGGTTGCGTGGCTTCGCGGCGGCGCTCGGCTTCCTGGCGCTCACGCAGTGCGCGCTGGGCCGGGTCTTCAAGGGGCGGCGTTTGGGCGTGGGCGACACCGGTCAGCAACAACGCCGCGATGGCGAGAGGCTTCAGCTTCATATGGACTCGCCTCACTGCCACAGCCACGAGGTCAGGCCCAGATGGGACTCGATCGACACCGGTTGGCGCGATTTAGCGCGTACGGTCGTGATGCCGTTGCTGGCTGTCACCGTCTGCCCGTCGAAGCTGCCGCCTTCGATCTGGCCTTGGCCGTTGATGGTCAACCCCTTTGCTGCAAGCCAAGCGCCGCCCACGTCCGCTGCGTACAGGCGTGCCCAGCTATCCCCGAAGAACGCCTTGAAGCCGCGATCACGCGCGAGCGCCGTGTAACCCGTGATACCGACCGCGCGGACCTTGGGTGCGGTGATAGTCAGGTTGCCCAGCGACAGGACTTGGCCGCCGATGTTCTCGGCCAGCGTCCCGGCATTGATCGTCAGGTTGCCACCCGCCGAAATGGCGCCGCCCGTGGTGGACACTGTGCTGGAAGCGGTTTCTCGGCAGAAGATCGTGCACGAGCGGTAGAAGTGCGCGCTGCCGGTGGCCAGCGTTTCGTTGTGGAAGGTGTTGACGGCGGTGATGGTGATGTCGGCTTTTTCGTTGCCGAGAATCTGGCCACCGATGTTGCTGACGTTGCGCCCGCTGATTGTGGTGCCGGTCTGCGACACCAGGTACGGCACCTGGCCCAAGGCTGGGATGGTGCCGTAGTCCACATCGAAGCCCGAGCTGTGATTGCGCAGGATCAGCCAGCGGGTACCGCTGCTGGTCCAGGCAGTCGGTTGTTCACCGTTGGCGCCTGAGGATTTGTCGAGCAGGTTTTGCACGTCACCCTGAGCCGCCAGGATGAGCTTGGCGTTGGAGAGGATGCGGCTCTGGTGGTTGACGATATCGCCACCGGCGCGCAGTACCACGTCGTCGTTCTGCCCGAAGACAATGCCTTGCGTGCTAGGTGTGGCGTCATTGCGGATTGTGCGGCCTGCGAGCAACGTGACGGCGCCCTCTGAAGCCGCCTGGCTCGTGTTACGGGTCTGGCCTTGGATCAGACCACCGGTATTGGTGAGATCGGTTTCGCTCTGAATCAGTACACCGCCGGCCAATGCGGCGACGGTCGCTGGTAGCGCGGAGGAGGTGATGGTGACGTTGCTGCCGTGGATCGTGGCATTGCCTGCAGCGATCACGCTGGAGTCAGTCTGACTGTAGCCGCCTGCGGCGTTCAGTGCAACGTCACCGCCCGACGATTGGACGGTGCTGGCATTGCCGTTTGCGGACGCGAGCGCGATGGAGCCGGCCTGGATCGATGTGCCGCCGACCCCATCAACCTTGCTGCCGGCGAGCTGGACGGCGCCGGGTGCTGTGATCGCTACGGTGCCCTGTTGCGAGGTCCACTGCGTCTGTCCGGTGCCGTCAGCGTTGAGCGACAAGGAGGCAACCTTGGCGACGACGTTCTCGGCTGCTGTCAATTGCGTGGCAGTCATGGACACGCCGGGGCCGGCGTCGTAGAGGCCCACACCGCCGGTGGCGGTCAGTGTGCTGCGGTCGATGGTGACGGGTTCCGTGTGGACCTGGCCAGCGCTGCCGATGATGATGTTGCCCGTTTGGCTACTGGTACCGGCCGTCAAGGTGCTGCTGTCCAGACGTACAGTGTTCGAGGCGATCTGGATGTTGCGGTTGGCGCTCAACGAGCCGTTGCCGGTCAGGCCGGCGGAGTTGACGAGCACATCGTTGGCCGCCTGGACGCTGCCAGACACCAGTTGCAGATTGCCCGTGCTGCTGACGACGAAATCGCCCGCTGTTGCATAGGCAGCACCGGCATGACGCACGCCAGCACCCTGGTCGGTGGCGATCAGTTCAATCCGCCCGCCCGTCAGCGATCCGCCCGAGGCGATGTCGATTGCATAGCCCAGGGGTGTACCGGTACCCGTGCTGCTGTAGCTAATCCAGGGGTCGAGGTTGTCGGTGGGGGAGACGCTGGTGTCGACTTCGGCGCGGCTGTCACCCGCGACAACGCGCACGCGGCTGTTGGGGTCCGTGTAGCTGTTCTGCACCGCACCGGCCACCCGGACCTGCTTGGCAATCAGTTCCAGGTTGAGCATCGTGCCGGCCAAGCCGCCCGGACCAATGTTGATGGAGCCTGCGTTGGTGTTGAGCACCACGTTGCGCTGCAGTTGACCCGCACTGTTGGTGAAGTCGTTAAACGACACCTGTCCGGTGGTGAGCGCCACGTTGCCCGTGTTGGTGAACGAGCCGCCGTCCACGGTAATGCCGTTGGGGTTGGCCAGGATTACGTTGGCACGCGGACCCAGCACGGCGATGTTGCCCTGGATTAGAGACGGGTTGGTGCTGGTGACCTGGTTGACGATGGTGCGGGCGGCAACTGTCGTGTTGTTGAGGTCCGCGCCTGCCGTGCCAACGTTGAAGGACGAATAGGTGTTGTGCGAGACGCCAGCGACGCTGGGGGCAATGTTGACTGCTTGTCGACCCGATGCGCCGGTCGTGACAGATGTAGCTGTGCCACCGTCGGGAACAATGCCACCCGCAGTCGCAAATGGCGGCACTAAAACTGTGCACAAGCCGGTCAGCACGGCCAATCCGGCCACGCGATGTGGTGATTCCACAAGAACTCCCCTTCTACAAACTTGTCGGCCGAATCCAATTGGCCTTGTACTATGGTTCACAGTTCTGATCTTCAGTGCCGGTGGTAGGCGCCATCACTCGACTCTCTGAGCCGACGCCCGCAACATCTCCGGTTAGCAAAAATAGAACGCAATATCTTTGATTACCTTCGCATCATGCTCTGTAATGCACGCCGAAAGATATGCCGTCAGTTCAACCAAAATTCCTTTCGCAGGAACATCATCCAACCTGACAAGTGTGAGCAGCCTTGATCTCTGGTCCGGATCGGTCACATAGGTGTTGATCAGGTGCGTGAAATGCACACGTAGTTCGGCGATCGTCATTCCTTTACGAGCACGTTTCCCTCTATCGCCACCACTGGACAAGGTGGCACGTGGACGGAATAAGATGAGTTATCACATCCGACTGACTTCGCTCGTGACCTTGTAAAGCAGCAATGCAGTAAGACCTCCGGTTCGAATCTAGGGTCTGTTCAAAGCAGTTCAAAACAGTTCAAAGATACGAAACTGACCCGCGTCCTTCACGGAAATGCGGCCCACCTCGGAGTCAAAAATTATGTTTCGGCACTTGCAGGCAGCAGCGTGTTCGGGAAGTGATTCGAGTATTTCGCCGCAGTCAGCGCACTCATATCGAATGCGCAAACCAGCCGGGCACCCTCTCACCGGATCAAATATCAGATATCAGATATCGCCTATTCTTGCTTATATCCAAGATCACCTCATCGAATGCGAGCAATTCACATGCAACCCCGTGTTCGCCGTGCTAAATGTATTCACGGACATCATTCTGATCGTGAGCAGATAAATCAGTTTTCAGCGTTGCGAGCGTCTCCTGGAGTAGTCGCCCCAACGCATCGAAATGAAACTTTTCGAATGTCGCTTTACGCCATCAACAATACGGGCAGGAATTTATATCGGTCAGCAATCCGAAATAGGAACGATTCCGTTTCTCGTATGGAGAACATAAGACTCCAATCCATCTTTCATCGGAATCATGCGAAGGTATCCGCCCTTATCAAAATATAGCGACAGCGTGCTATCGCCCCCAAAATCCGCACCTATAACTTTCTCACCCAAACATTTTTTCAGGAAAGCAGCCGACTCTTGATCTGCCGCACTCCCAAAATGCTCTTCGCCCAGAATTTTTAGTGAGAAATCGCATTGAATCAAGATCCATCCAGTGGAATTATTATCACCAAAAGACATGGAAACCGAGTATGGATTTATAGCAACACCAATAATTTCTCGCCCAACGATTTCATCTAAATCAGCTTTTTCAATCATAACAACTCCTATCTTGGAGGGGGCATAGAGTTAGGCGGCAACGGGACATGAATGTCACCTCGAGTTGCATTAGGCGAGCCATTAGCCGGATTAATCGGCTGACCATTAACCACTGATATCCAATAGCCATTCCCAAGGCCAGGTACCTGCGTCGAGCCGGGCGGCATAACTCGAATATAAGTACTCCCTGGGGCACTTGGATCGGTGCCCGGTGGATAATAGATGGTACTGCCCGCCGTTCTCCCCGGCCTGGAGAGCCAATCAGAAGGAATGACGGGACCTTGCTCCGGATTTGTCAAAGCATCCAGCTTGGGGGGAATTTTGGGCCCGGCCGCCAATGATCCAGGTTTCGGCGCTTGCGGCATCTGGAAGCCGGAAATCCCCGCCAGGTAACCGTCGATGCTGGTCCCGTACAAGGCGCCGTAGTAACCAGCAGCCGGATCTGGATTGTCTCTGAGATAGGCGACTCCTCCGAATATTCCTGCAAACGGTGAGCCCAACATAGTGTCCAACGTCACCGCCGCCATATTTGGCCCGGTCGGCGACGCTACGATCAACGACGCATTGGGGTCAAGGGCATATACTTTGCCTCCGATAATTCGAATTACATTTCCCGCTGCTACGGCATCCAGCATGGCGCTCGTACAGCCAGAGGATGCCCCTCCTGAGCAAGCGCCCTCCAAAGCGGCATCCCGCTGCTGAGACTTGGTAGCCAAATCCTGGGCGGTGCCACACTGTTCGCCATTCTGCTGGCAGGCGGCATTTGCGTTGTCGTACCGCTGCTGTTCAGAGAGCGCCCCTACAAAGGGCGCACGATGGTTCAACCAGTTGTTCTGCGCGGCGTTCTGGCCCGTTGTCACACCGGCCATTTCATTGCCACCAATGGCATGTGCCAGGGCACCGCCTGCAATCCCCGTCATCGCCACAGTCAGCAGGTCCAGAGCCGGATTCGGACCGCCCGCCGGCGCGTTCAGAGCCATGCCGATTAACGGCGCGGCAACTGCGCCAGCGAGACCCCCTGCCGCGCCGCCAGCGCAACCTGTACCCTCCATCGCGGAAATCGCGCAGCCGATCGCAACGTGGCCGAGCACGTTCCCTGCGATGGAAGTCGCAGTAGCGTTTGTTTCGCCAATGCCCGGGCTATACGTGCCCAGCGCATTTGCCGCAGCAGCCCCCGCATTCGATGCAAGGCTATTCAGGAATGAGCGCCCAAAGCTTCCGCCGTATGCGGCGGTGTTGATCGCGGCCGTTGCCCCGCTCATCACAAGAATCGCCTCGGCTTGCAGCGCAAAGTTGCTCGCGCCGCTGACGCTCGCCTGCGCGAGGTTGGTGCCAGCGATGTTTTGTGCGCCAGCCAGGTTGGCAAGCGTGCTTCCCTGTCCGAAATGCTCGGCAATTCCAAGTGCACCGTTCTCGTCGATCGAGACGCCGTTCGAGATGCCGTAGGTCAGCGCCGCAACGGCGCCTGCCTTGAAGACGTCCCCGAGGCCGACTTCACCTGTGGCTGCCAACTGCCCGAAGGTGGAGCTCATCATGGCGCCCATGACGGGACCAAACGTCATGCCGCTCATGACAGTAATCATTGTCATGACCACGCCCGAGAAGACCTTCCCAGCCCATCCCTCCTCGCGCACGAAGGTGTCGGTGTGCGTGCTCGTCACCGCAGCCATGTTGGCTTGAATGGCTTGCGCCACACGCGCCGACTCCGCTGCGCTCATCGACCCATCTGCATTGAGCTGGGCCAGGACACCGTTGATGTTCTGCACTTGGCCAGCGATGTCCGCCGCATTGGCCGCAAACATGAAGCCGCTATTGGCTTGCCCTTGCTGACCGGTGGTACGTGCCCACCCATCCTCGATCGGCTGCCACGCCGCCGTCATCTCGGCCGCGCGCTGCTGGTTAACGATGGTCGTGTTGCTCGTGAGCGAACCATACGAGCCCAGCGTGCCGGTGTTCTGGATCGGATTGTTGGCGATCAGGTCCAGGCTCTTGCTCGCCACGATCGAGCCACCCGGCTCGATGCCCGAGTAGCCCGGCGGCAGATACACCTGCGGCACCAACGCGCTCACCATCGGGCATGCGCCGCTCATGCAACTCGGGTCCGGCACCTGCTGTGTCACGTACCACAGCATCGGCTTGTCGAGCGCAGCCAGCTGGTCGGGTGTCAACGCCTGCCCCACCTGGATGTTGTGGGCCTTCGCGTAGTCGACCGCGTTCTGATATAGGACCAGCTTTTCTTGATCGTCAACCGTCAGGTGGTTCTGGTTGTCGTACGTCAGGCCATTGATGAAGCTTGTGCGGCCGGTTGTTGCCAGCGCCTGCTGGTCCAGTCGCGCATTCTCGGCCTGCGGGTCGTAATAGAACGGCGTGCTTCCCGGGCGCAGGTCGGCCGGCAGTGCATTGATGAGCGTCTGCGGGCCAATGCCACCCAGCACCGCCGTCGCCGGGGTGTTGGTCAGATACTGCGTCGTCGCGCTGCCGGTCGGCGTCGTCAGCGCACTACCCGCCGACGGCGCGTTGAAGTGCCACGTGATGCCGTTGACGGCACCACCTGCGCTCGGGTTACCCAACGTCGGCACGTTTGCGGCCTGCGCGCCGCTTGGGCCCGCTTGACCGGGACTCACCGGTTGCCCCGTCACGATCACCGGATTGAACTGATACTGACCGTTCGACGTGCCCGGATTCGTGGGATTCGGCACACCCTTCTGCAGAGTCGTCGTCGGCCCGGTGAAACTGTCCGGTGTGCCGGTCACCGGCAATTGCGCGTTCGGCGTGCCGACCGGCCCCAGGCTGATTACCTGTTTGCCGCTCGTCGACGGGGGCGTCTGGATCGACGGGTTGGAGATGCCGTTGGAGATCGAGGCGCCAGTCAGCGAGACGGCCGTACCTTCGATGTTGCCGCTGTTGATGAGCGCGCCACCTGAGCGGATGGCAAGATTGCCGCCGCTCACGTACGAGTTCAGTTGACTAATCGTCGGGGCGTTCTCGGCCGTGCCGTTCCAGCCGTTGGCCAGATTGCTGCCGAACACGCGCTGGCAACCCGAGATGTCCCCAGCCACGTCGCAGCCCCACGTGTCGCTGGCCGTCGAGTTCTGGTTGTAGTACGACCAGTGGTAATACTGGCGCAGGAAGACAGGGCTGTTATCAAAGCTGCCCGTCGTGATGGAGACCGCCCCCGGCGCCACGATTGCGCCGCCATTGTTGTGTACAGCCCCGGCATTGATGTTCAGATCCGTCGCGGCGAGGATCATGCCGGCGTCGCCCGTGGCGGTCTGCGTGGCGGTAGCACACGCGGTGCCGCCCACCTTGCCGCAGGCGGACGTGTCCGAGCCGTGGCTCGCGTAGACCGTCGTGGTAGGCGCGGCCTGGTTGACCAGGCTGGTGGCCGCGTTGATCGTCACCGAGCTGGCGGTCGATTGGATCGTCGCTCCGGTGTTCGTCACCGTCGGCGCGGTGATTTGCACGGGCCCCGCCGCCGCGATCGTGGCGGTCTGGTTCGTCAGTTGCGACAGATTGGCCGTGAGCGTGCCGCCCGCAATGATGCTGGCCACCTGCTGTTTGGGATCAATCACCTCGTGGTACGGGCTACCGCCACCACCCGGCGCAACGCCCGGATCGGTACAGGTTGCCGGATTGCCCACACAGCCGGGCAGCGTGGTGCGGTTGACGTTCAGTTGACCGACGTTGTTGACCGAGCCGCCAAGGCTGATGTTGCCGGCAGCGGCGATCTGGCCGCCGTTATTCAAGGTTCCGACTTGCGTCAGGTCGATGTTGCCACCGGCGGCAATCACACCCTGCTTACCAGCCGTCTGCTGCACCGTGGTTTGCGGTGCGGGCGGCGTAGCCGTGAAACCGGCGAGGCCGTTTTGGGCGGTGACATCACCGTTGAACCCCATGGACGAAGACGGACCGAACCAGACCCAGTGCGGTGCCTCCGGCCCCGGGGGCGGGCCGTTGCCGTTGCCACTGTTGTAGCACTCGGTCGGCAGACATCCGTCATTAAGCACGGCCAGCGGATTGTTCGACGAGATGGCGTTGTAGCCCAACTGGCTCGCCAGCTGCTGCATGAAGGCGTTGACCGTGCCCTGATCGAGCGACTCAGTGATGGTCTTGGTCACGCTCGCCGAGGTGCCATTGTTCAGCGTCCCGACCGCCATCTTGATGTCGTTGGCGGCGCTAATCTGCCCGCCATTGTTCGACAGCGTGGAGGCCGTCACCGAGAGGTTGCGCCCGGCCTGGATGATGCCGCCCGTACCGCTGCCCGTGGTGGTCTCGGTACGCGTGACGGTCGGTAGCGTGATGAAGGGCGTCGGCGTCCCGGGCGCCGGTTTGTAATCGGCGCTCGGGAAGCTGGTGGTATCGGGCGTCCCGCCAAGGTGCCACAGGTTCAATTGCTGCGTTTGTGGTCCATTGTCGCCACCGCCGCTGCTGGGCGTGTAATTCTCAACGCCTTGGTACGCAGAGATCACGCCGTTGGCATTCGGCTTCAAATCGCCGATCGTGACAGCGAAGGTATACGGTCCAAACACTGGACCACCATCTGCCGACCCCGCACCGGGAACCGGCAACATGACCTGCTTGGTGCCGATCTGAATCTGCGACCAGTAGGTGGAATTCACCTCTTGGCCGGTCACCACGGTGGTGCCGCTGCCATTCGGTGCAGTGGCATCGTTAATGACTCGGCTTGCGACCAGGTTCACATCGCGCTTAGCGCCAATCGTGCCGCCCTGGTTCAGCACATCGCCCGAGACGTTGATGTTGACGTCGCGGTTGGCCTGCGTGAGTGCGCCGGCATTGTCGTAGCCGGTGCCGGCGATCTTGATGTCATTGAGCGCCTCGACCGTGCCGCGATTGGTGGTTGCACCCGTCACGGAGAGGTCGTTGTCGGCGTGCAGCGTTGCACCGCCCGCATTGCTCACCGTGCCGCCCGAGACCGTCAAGTCGTGACCGGCCACGATCTGACCGGTATTGCTCACCGAGCCTGGCGTATTGAGGGTCAGGTCGTTGGCATGCTGAATCGAACCCGAGTTCGTGATGCCGTTAGCGGCATTGACCGTGGCGCTGTTGCCGCCCAGGGTCCAGCTTCCCGTGTTGTTCACGGCCCCGACGTTGTAGGTGAGCTGGTTGCCGGCGTTGATGGTCCCCAGATTCGGGTTAGCGCCATCGAGCGCCTGGTTCGACAGGTTCAGCGTGGCATTGTTGGCCGCGAGGCTTTGCCCGCCTGCATTGTTGAAGCTACCGTTGCCGCCGGAGATCGTCAGGGTCAGGTCGCCCCCCGTAGTCTTGCCGGTCGGGTCTCCCGCGAAGATGACGCCATTTTGATTGCTGGCGAGCGTGCTGGTCGTGACGTTCAGCGTCTTCGTGCCGAGCAGCGTGCCGTTCTGGTTGTTCAGGCTGTTGTCGGCCGTCACATTGACGGTCTGGCCGCCGATCAGGCCCGAGTTCCCCACGTTCGTGCCGTGGACCGTGGTCGTAGCGCCACCAAGCGTGCCCGAATTGGTGATCGTGGAGCCCGTAGCGGTCAACGCGTTCGACGCGCTCACGGTGCCCGTATTGGTCACCGTGCCGCCGATCAGGTTCGCCGAGCTGGTAGTGAGCGTGCCGGCCGTGGCAACGCTTTGGGTACCGGTGGCGGTAAGCGTCCCGTTGACCTGGGTGGTGGCGCCAGCACGGCCCAACGAGACGTTGGTGCCTGTCAGCGTCGCATTGCCGCCCACGACGGGCAGCGCGGCGATGGACACGCCGTTGGCAGCCGTTGCCGTCAGGTTGCCGGCTGTCTGGCTGCTGCCGGTCAGCGCGATGTTGCCCCCCGCATTCAGGGTGGTGTCGCCCAAGCTTGCCGTGGCGCCCGCCCCCGTGATGTCCCGGGTGGCGGTTGCGGTCAGTTTGCCAAGTGCGTAGGCCTGGCCGTCGATGCTGGTGTTGCCCTGCGTCGCGGTAAGCGTCGTGTCGCCGCCGGATTGGGTGGCGCCAGACACTGCGACGTTGGTCCCCGCGAGCGCGACATTGCCGCTGTAGGCGATCACGTTACCGGTCGCGCTCGTCGTGCCCGCGTTCGATTGCGCGGCAACATTCTGCGCCGCGTAGACGGTGCCGCCCAGGGCGGTGCCGGTTTGCCCGTTGGCCGCCACGCTGCCTGAAGACAGCACGGCCCCAGAGGTCGACAGCGCGCCTGTGCTCGCGGTGAGCATGGTGTCACCGCCCGAGGCTGTGGCGCCGGCCATAGCAAGGTTGCGGTCCGCCGTGGCGGTCAGCGCTGCGCCCGCCGTGGCTGAGCCGGTGCTCGCGATCGTGGCATCCCGGCCAGCGGTAAGGGTCCAGGCGCCTGTGCTTTGGGCGGTCCCGCTCACGGACAGATCCTGCCCCGCCGAAGCGGCGAGATCACCGAGGGCGGTGACCTTGCCTCCGAGCGTCGCGTTGCCTTGCGCGGCCTGGATCGTAGTGTTGCCGGCCGATACCGTTGTGCCGCTGACGGTCGAATCGGTGGCTGCCTTCACGATCAGGTTGCCGTTGGCTGCCGTGACGCTGCCCGGAACGGTGACGCTGGCAGCGGTGGACTGTGCGCTGACATCCTTGGCCGCATACACGATGCCGCCCAGCGATGCATCCCCATGGGCTGTGGCGCTCAGGTTGCCGCCGGAGAGAACCGCCCCCGCTGTCGTCAACGTCCCGCCCGTGGCGACAAGCTGCGTGTCGGTACCGGAGATCGCGCTGCCTGCTACCGCCAGGTTCCGGCCGGCGGTGGCATTGAGCGTCGTGTTCGTTGTCACCGCGCCGGTTGAGGTCACGGCCAGATCGCGCCCGGCATTGAGGGCGGTGGCGATGCCGCTTTGCACGGTGCCGGTTACCGTCACATCCTGCCCGGCCGATGCGTTCAGGTTGCCGCCGGCCACGGTCGTGCCGGCAAGCGTCGTGGTGCCCTGCGTCGCGGTCAGCGTCGTGTCGCCCACCGACTGCGTGGCGCCCGTCACCGTGACGTTCTGTCCACCCGTGGCACTGAGCTGGCCCAACGTGGTGGTCTTGCCAGCCAGGGTGGCGCTGCCTTGGGCTGCGGTGATCGCGGTATCGCCGGCCGATTGGGTCGTACCGCTGACCGTGGCGTCGGTGGCACCGGTGAGCGTCAACGGGCCGCCGTGCGCAGTCAGCGCGCCCGTCGCGTTCACATCCGCGCCCGTTGACTGCGCGGTAACGGCCTGATTGGCCGATACGATGCCGTCTAGGGTCATTGTGCCTTGCGACGTCGTGTTCAGGTTACCGCCGGACTGCACGACGCCCGAGGTTGAGAGCGTGCCGGTCGTGGCAGTCAGTTGCGTGTCGCCTGTGGAAGCAACGGTGCCGCCCACTGAGAGGTTGCGACCGGCTGTTGTGGTAATGGTGCTGGTGCTCGTCGCGCTGCCGGTGACGGACACGTCTTGGCCGGCGGTCGCATTCAAGGCGCCGTTGGAGACGAGCTTGCCGCCCACGTTCACGTTGCCAGACTGCGCCTGCAGGCTTGCGGTGCCGCCCGTGTTGACCTGGCCGTCGACGGAAGCGTTCTGTGCTGCCGTGACGTTCAGGTTACCGTTGTGCGTCAGCGTGCCGGAAAGGTCCGCCGAGCCGCCTTGCGCCGTCACGGAAACGTTGCGACCGGCCGTGATCGTGCCGCCCAGCAGCGCATCGGTGCCAGCGGTGACCGTCAAATCTTGCGGTGCGGCCACGCTGCCGGTGACTTGTACGCTGCCGGTCCGTGCCGCCAAGCCGAGATTGCCCGACGTGGTGCCCATGCTGCCGGAAACTAGCAGGTTGCGCTGGGTAGCAAGGGTAAGGTCTCCACTACCGGTCAAGGAACCGGCGATGGTCGTATCACGCGCCGCATTGAGCGCGATGGTGCCGGGGGAGGAGACGGTACCGCCCAGCGTGATGTCGCCGGAGCCGTCCTGACCCTTGGCAGTCACCGCGATGCTGCCGGCGTTGAGATTGCCGCCCAGGTTCACGCTATTCCCCGCCGTGGCGGTGAGCGCATTGGTCGCTGAGAGGCTGCCAGCGCCGCTAATGTTGCCGCCGGCATTCAAGGTCAGGTTATTGCCGGTCAGGGTCGGACCACCGACACTGAGGTCGCCGCCGGCCGTCAGCGCGATGTCCTGCGGCGCACGAATGGTGCCCGTGGTGGAGACGTTGGCCGTTGAGTTGATGCCGACGTTTTGCTGCGCGTAGACGTTGCCGACCGAGACGTTGCCGTTGCTGTCGATGTTCACGTTGGACGTGTTCGCGGCCATGTCGGCAGCGGTACGTACCCCCAGCCCCTGTGCGGTCGATACGATTTTGATTTGACCGCTCGTCATCGCGCCGAACGCGGTGGCGTCGATCGCGAGGCCGTTCTGTGCGCTCGCGCTATTTGCGGCAGTATTCTGGCCGTTGGCGCTCACCTGCCAATCTGAGCCTGCGCGGCCGGTGCCGGTGGCGACCGGCGTCACCAGCTGGTTACCTGCGATCAAGTTCAGTTGCTGCCCTGCATAAAGAGCGGCATTGACGCCGATCGTTTGGCCGATGAGATTGATCGCCCCGACCGTGCCCTCGATGCCAGCACCGTTTATCGTGCCGGCCACCGGATCGATCTGGATGCGGCCGCTCGTGACCGAGTAGCCGACAGCGGTGGCCTGATCGAACGGAACGCTTGCACCGCTGCTGTTGAGGAACTGCGGCACGCCCGTGGATAGGGTGACTTTGGGGCTGTTGGTGAACCCGGCCCCCGCCAAGAAGAAGCCGCCCGGCGCCGCGAAGATCAAGGACGCCGGCGCCCCAAACACCTCGACGGTGCCGTTCAGTCGGATCGCGTCGGTGCTGGTGATTTGCGTGAGGATCGTGGACGCTGGCCCAGACGCGGCGAGGTTCGAATTGCCCGCGACATTCCCGCCCAGGAAGGTGCCGCCCCCAGTCAATGAGTTGTTGTACACCAGCCCACTCTGATCGACCGTGAGCGAACGTAGCTGATTCAGCGACAGGCCGCTCGCGTTCGGAGCCGTTACGTTGATGGTCGGCACCCCCGCCGTGGTCTGCGTGATGGTGGGCGTGAAACGGATCGGCGCGGCGGGATCGGTGATCGGCGCAGCGTCTGCCTGTTGCATGCCCCAACGCACCAACAGGCTGCCAGTCGTGCGCCACGACGCCAGCAGATCAGCAATTGGAACGTGAGAGTCTTTGCCACGAACGGCGATGATGGCTGCGCTCTGACGCGCAACTTGCCAGGAAATTTGCACCGGGCCGAGCCAGGACACCACGGCGACCGCCATTGCGAACGCACGGATCAACAGCGAGCGCCGCACGCGGCCATGACGACTCGTCATGTCTTCTGCCACATGCTCGTCGGATGCGACGACGAAGACCGCTCGGAAAGGCTTGGCGCTCATGGTGTTTTTCTACTGACACGGCAGACGGCAACAGCCTGCTGCCGGACGCATTAGCGTTCGCTAAGCAGGCCACAAAAGGGACGACGACAGACAGCAGGCAAGCGCTGACAACAGCGCGGGCACTTCCTGATCAGGCGATAAGGCAGGTCAGCACGTGGCGCTGACTAGAGGAGTGCTGGGTCGAAGACCCAACAAAGCGGTGACACACAAAAGCGCGCCCGAGATGTCGTCTCGTGCGAAAGCACTCCCTGCCCCGTCTGGAACGGAACAAACCCCTGGCGGCCTCGCCCTGTCTGGTGCAGAGCGATTGCCTTTTTGCTGTGTGCGCGGATGATAATCGAAACAGCCTTACTGATAATCAACAACCGTAAATTCGATGCAAATGCGCGACGTTGCGAGCAACTTAAATCTGAATTTAGAAATATTGAATTCAGATTAACTGACGTGCCGCAACAACATTCCAGCAATGGCTTTGAAATCGGCAGAGATTTTGCAACCGGTTGCCAACCACCGCGACAGCTCAACTCGATAGCTCGACCGACATGCGGGACCGTACCCGCATCACTGTCTGGCGGCTTGTGTCCAAGTCTCGGGCGATGGCGGCGACGGCATCCCCTTGGGCGAGGCGCCGTTGAACCAGGACTTCTTGCTTGGCCGTCAACGCGCGTGGACGGCCCAGAATCTTGCCGGCCTCTCTTGCCCTAGCAAGTCCAGAGGCGGTGCGCTCTAGCAACAAGTCGCGCTCGAATTCCGCGACCGCCGTCAGCACGGACATCGTCATCTTGCCCGCAGCACTGGTTAGATCTGCCCCACCCAGCGCCAAACAGTGCACACGCACCCCTGCCTGTTGCAAGTCCTCGACCGTCATGCGGACATCCATAGCGTTGCGCCCTAGCCGGTCTAGCTTCGTCACCACCAACACATCCCCGGCTTCCAGGCGGTCACGCAGCTTGGCGAAACCTTGCCGCTAACTCGCAGCAACCGACCCGGACACTACCTCCACCACTACACGACGCGATTCGATGTTGAAACCGGCTGCACGTATCTCTCGTACCTGATTCTCGGTGCTTTGCTCGGCGGTCGACACCCGACAATACGAAAAAACTCTTGGCAGCCCGGCCAGCATGCCCGCACGCGGGGACATGCGAGGCACTGACGAGCAACCCGTTGTCGTGAAGAGTGTCAAGGACGAGGCGAAGGAAGCTGACGATCACAACTTAGCCGTCTGGACAAAGTGGCTAGGTATTGCGACGTTCTTGCTGGTTGCTGTCGGGGTCGGCCAGTTCTTCATGTTTTGGCGCCAGTTGCGTCTGATGGCTAAAGGCGCCAAAGACGCCGCTATTGCAGCGCGCGCAGCAGAAAAATCGGTTGATGCAGCCGAGCACTCCTTGTCTCAGTTGGAGCGGCCATACGTGTATGGCGGGGTCGGAAAAGCAGGTTTCAAGGTAGAGCCTGGTGATGGCAGAGGTAGAGTCAAAGGGAGTGACGACGCCAACCTTCTCACTACGAGTGCTACCGACGGGCCGACTCGCCGTTGTCTGCCCCGAGGCCGAGATGTGCTGGCCGTTTCCGCCGATCCCACTACAGGAAGATGTTCGGTCGGAATTGGAGTGGCTGCTCTTGCCACAGTGGGCAGGCGCGAAACTGGTAACGTGCTCGACAACGCCTCAGCCAACTGATAGCACCGCACAAGCCTAGTCGCGCCCTTCCCTGTCCTGGGCGTGCATCGCAGATCGTCGATAAGAAAATGCCCCGCCGAAGCGGGGCACAATCTCTACGGGCCGCGATCTCGCAACGGCCTACTGGAACTGCAAGCCGAAATGGTCCTTCAAGGACTTGATCAGCACAGGCCGTGCCACCTCGTTTTCCCTTGCCATGTGCTTGTTGATGTACCAAGCCAGGCCTTCCTTGTCGTTCTCATCGCGGCCCGCACCGATAAGGATCATCGTGGGGGCACCCCAGCGGACCTTAAGGTCGTCATACTTGGGCCAAACAAACAACCCTAACATCACCATTCTCCATCTGACGTGCACGTGCTTACCGCTGCTTCCTTCTCCAAATCAATCTGAGTGCCGCCTGCCAGTTGATAATGAAGGCGAGCCTCAGATTTGGCGTTACTAATCTTGGCCATATTCGCGCACTCCCGGCACCAATGGCCTTGTAAGATTGCGGCGCATGATGCTCGCCAAGCGTGGCCTCGATAACAAAGCCATGCCATCTTTGTGGAGCTATTCACGTACGCCTCCGCCCCCCTATCTGCGCCATCGAGCCTCCGCCTTCGCATCCGTCCGCGTGTACAGCCACCCGTTGACCGCAGCTTTAGGTTTCATCAGGACGCCGCGTCTCGCAGGCGA
Organism: Ralstonia psammae; assembly: GCF_958405935.1. Taxonomy (NCBI): domain Bacteria; kingdom Pseudomonadati; phylum Pseudomonadota; class Betaproteobacteria; order Burkholderiales; family Burkholderiaceae; genus Ralstonia; species Ralstonia psammae. The sequence continues at coordinate 17,128 of NZ_CATZBU010000012.1, read as the reverse complement.
TCCAGCATGATTTCCACACGCCGGTTCAACGCTCTGCCCGCAGCGGTTCGATTGTCACCAACCGGGTCTTGTGCGCCACGCCCGATGATGGTCATCCTGCTCATAGCGATGCCTCGCCCGTGTAGATAGCGCCCAACCGCCATGGCACGGGCTTCGGATAGTGCAAGATTCGACTCCAGGCTCCCTTTTGGGCCGAGCGAGTCGTCGGTGTGGCCCACGATCTTGATCGTGCCGCGCGTCGCGGCCAACGCTGTCGCAAGCCCGTCCAGTTGACGTACAAGCATTGGCGTCAATTCTGCCCGGCCTGGCGCGAACCCTAGATCAGCGCTGACCACCAGGTGCGCCAAAGCATCGCTTTGCGCGGATTCGACGGTAGCGACCTGCGTGGATAGTTGTTCGACCTTGCCCGCCAATGCTTGATTGGCGCGGTGCTGGAAATAGGCCACCAGCGCAAGCACAACCGCCAGCACAGCAACGATAGCCGTGATGACAACAGGAGCGCGGCTGCGCTTCTGCGGCTCCTCGTGCACGAAGAACATCTTTGGGCCGGAGTCGGCTGCGCTTGGGACCGGTATCGGATTTGGTGCTGCAGTTTGGGCAGCCATCGGCACGGGTGCTTCTGTGCTTTGGCGTGCTAGCTCCGGTTTCGGCAACGGAGCCCCATACTCGTCGTGCAGCCCACGGTCGATCAATTGGCCGAGCACTTCGAGCGCATCCCTAAACACGTTCGGCGCTTGCTGCAAGGTGGCGATCCAGGCGCGGCACCGATGGCCTGCACTGTTCTCACCGTAAAGCTCTGCCAACAAACCTGGCTGAAGCCATACGCCGCGAAGGCTGTTTGCGCGGCCACGCACGCGGCTTCCCGCCTGATCCATCGCGGCGCAAAAGCAGTAGTGAACGGCTTCCACGCCGTCAGCCTTGAGCCCGGCCGCATGACTGGCGGCCTTGAAGGTCGCCAAACGCACGCGCGCTTCCGATTTGAGCGCATCCAGCCGTGCCAGCGATTTCAATTCCGGCGACAGCTCGTCCAGCAGCCAGAACAGCGGTTGGGCAAGCCGAAGGATGTGGTTCCTGGCGGCACTTTGCGTGCCCGCTTGATTCGTGAACATCATGTGCTTAAAGCTCGGCAATCAAGCGCATCAACTCGCTTGCACTTGCGACTTGAGAGGCGCAGACGCAATCCACCTGCCAAAGGCAACCACCGCTACCTCGTTGTAAGCGAGGCTCAGGCCAATCGTGGCGAACCAAGGGGCGTGTGAGCCGAGGGCTGAGAAGCGTCCCGGCATAGTGGGAACCAATGTTCTGCGTGAAACGGATTCCATAACGGCTGCGCCAGTAGGGTCGGTGCCACGCCCAAAGCGCATCCACGGCAGCAGCCAAATTCTGTTTCTCGCGCAGATGGACGTGCTCATACATGGTTCTGGCAAGGTTGGTGAGCCACGTCGCGGGGGCCTCGAGAAGCTGCTCTGCCCAATAGCCAGTAGCACTCTGCCAAACCACTAGCGGATACCGCCGCCCCACGCGATCATGGGATGGCATCGCAACACCCACCACGTAACCATCACCAGGAAAAACCAACTCACGCGCCGACAGCAACAGAAACGTCGCGCGACCGTACTTGTATTGATGTGCGTGGTGTGGCGGCGGTGATTGCCGCCTGGACGACTCCGCATCGGCGGCATCAAACCATGCGCGCCACGCCTCGACCTGCTCCAGCGGCGCATTGTGGCGAACATAGTCGCCCAGCGCCGGCAGCTTGCCAAAGATGGAGGGGGCCGAAATCAACCAGATCTCCCTGGGCACTGGAAGCCTTGCAGCAACCCGGTCGTCCACGGGTTCGCCAAGCTGCCAGTATTGATGTCGAGCTTGGCCTTGCGACCATCAAAGGTGTACTCAGCAACAAAATGGCTGGGCGATACGGAACCGGCGAGCTTGCCCTTGGCAATGACGCGCATCATGGCCCACGGGCCGTTCGCCGTGAGCATAGAGGTTTCGGGGCGAGCACGCGGGTTGGCGGTGATCTCTGCCCCCTGCCCGCCACGTGGGCCTGGCCATGTCACCTTGAGTGGAATGATAGGGCCGTGCACATATCGTTGGCTCTGGCCATCGAAGTCCATGTTCAGCTCAACGATCTCCGGGTCGAGCTCCACCACCTTCAGGTCAACCTTCCAAGCCATTTTCTTGGCACCTGGGTCACGGAAGAAGACCTCCCGGATTTCCTTGGCGCGTTGAAATGGGATCAGGCTCGGGCCTGCCACTGGGGGTACGTCGGGGGCAGTTAGCTTGTAACGCCACGGGGAAATGGTGGTATCTACGTGCGGCGCCAGCACCTGTTGGAAGAAATCGTCCAGTACGCCGCCCGAGGCAAAGACCCGAGAGAAATCCTCTGTATCCACATCTTGGGCAGAGGTGGGGTTGAAGGGGTACTTTCCATCAATTGCGCTGCGGCAGCTTTCGCCAATCATGGCGTTCATCTGGGCGATCAGAATGTCGCCGATGCCCTTGTTGACGTCGCGCGTGCCCTGCACCACCAAGTCGGCCAGCACCTCCTTAAAAGGGGCGGGCAGCTTCGCCGCTTCCATGCGCAATTGAGCGCCTGCATCTGCGGGCGGCGGTAGATTACGTGTATCCAGCGCGTTGCTCGCCACTACAAGCGTGGTGTAATAAGCATTCACCATGCTAGCAATGGCATCCAGGCGCGGCTTACCGCTCGCGGCTTGAGCACTGGGTGTCGCCACATCGGCTTGCCCTGTGACGACCTCTCGCAAGGCGGCAAAGCGGCCGTCGACCAGCTCGCGTTCTTGGCGCGCTTCCGCACGCGCTGCAAAGCCGCTGATTTTGCCGGATTTCTTGTCCAGCACGGCGAGCGCCTTGTCGGCCAGCGACGGGGCTTCCTGCTCCATGGGCTGGCTAAGCGTCGTCTCCCTGGTAACGGCGCGCCCTAGACGCGCCAGCGGCGAATCTGGCGCGGCGAAGTTGCGCAAGACTTCCAGGTCGAAGGCCAGGTTGTTTCCTGTCAGCGCCCGAATGTCTGCCAGGAACTCCGACCAGTGTTGGGCGTACTCGGTCAAGTACAGGCGACGAATTTCCTTGGTAAGAGGATCGTCGCCGGTCAGCTTGCCAGCGGTCCCTTCAAGCGTTTTTTTTTGAGCGTCGATGCCTGTTCGCCCCATCACCCACGCGTCAATCGATTGGGCTTTGTTGACGAACTCGGGCTACCGGACATTGAACAACTCGTGGTAGCCTGCATAAGTAAACAGGCCCGGGATTCCCCGCTCGATCGGCTCTCCGCTGGCGCGGGAGAAGACCGTGCCAGCCTGCGGGCCAATCGAACGCACGAGCGTGAAGTCGGGCGGTGCCTCTTCCATCATGGCGGCCTTGGCCCGGTCGTATAGGCGCTCGGTCGAAGTGTTGCCATCCAAGAAATCACGGGCCGAGCGAATCAGTATTTCATTCTTGGCGTACGGCGATTGGATTGGCCGACTGCCATCGAGCAGATTGTTCAGATGCTCTGCGATGGCAACGCGGCCACCAAACGCATCCGCCCCACCCCCTGTCGCCCAATCGTTTTGTACCCAGCTTCGCACATCGGAGGCGTTGAACTGCGCCTTGTCGTACAACATCAGGTAGACACGCAAGGTATCGTAGGTTAACTTGGCGTCTTTGCTGCTGATGGCCGAGGAAAGTACGCTTTCCACACGGCGTACGAGATAGGGCACAAGCAACGTGTCCTGCAACCGAATATCGGTGATCTTGGCGGCGGCCAACAGGGGTGGAGCCGTGTAGAGGCCGAAGCGCCAATCGAGGTCAGGAGCCGTCGGATTCAAGCCATGGTAGGCAGGCAGATCGTGCGCCGCCGCCAGTACTTCCGGCATTGCCTCCGGCTGCGGCTTCTTGAAGAACGCCGTGACCGTGCTGGCCAAGGCCTTGGCCTTACTTTGCACCGTAGCCAAGTAGTCCTTGTTATGCCCGAAGCTGACATATAGCGCGCCAACCAGCCACAGGAAAGCCACCAAACTCAATGCATGCCCGAGCAGACGCAGCAATCGGAAGCGGATTTCCCAACGCAAGTTCGGCTTAACCAGATACGCCTCTGGCACGACAATCTGCTTCAGCACGTCCTGCAGGAAATAGCTTCGATTGCCCGTCGTCTTGGCCGCGTCGATGGCAATACCGTTACCTATGTCTTTCTCAGGCTCGTCGCCAAAAGCCTTAAGCAGGCCCTCGCCACGCTCAAGTTTGCGGAAGATCGTGCTGTAGTCTCCCGCCACCACATGTTCGGACTGGGTGGCACTGGTGAAGTACACCCCGCGCAGCATATGGCGCCGCTCCGTTTCATCGAAGCGCGAATCCAGGAAGACGTGCTCCAGCATTTCCATCAGCGGCTGCGTCAGGCTGGCGAATTCCGGGCGGAATGCGAGCATGCGCTTACGCCGTGCCTCGTCAAACTCCTCATAGAAGCGGTTATTGAGCCTGCCTCGCAAGCGCTCGACCAGTAACACCATCTCTTCTCGGCAGCGCGCCAAAACGTCAAACGTAGGCATACCGCGCTTGCCTTTCTTGTCGCCCAGCGGCAGCGTGAACCCCCACGGCTGAGTGCGTCCTTCGCTGGATAGGTATTGGAAGTACTCGGTAAAGCCGACCAACTGATCAAGCTTGGTAACAACGACGTACACTGGAAACTGAATACCGAGATCGTCCCGCAGCTCCGCCAGTCGCGCGCGCAGCATGGAGGCTTGCGCTATGCGTTCTTCTGGGGACAACGTCAGCAAGTCAGTACTGCTCACGGCCAGCAGTGCACCGTTGATGGGTGCTCGCGTCCGATACTTGCGCAACAATCCAAGAAGCCCTTGCCACTCGGCAGAATCAATGGCTGCGTTCGACTCACGTGTTGTATAGCGCCCCGCTGTGTCAATCAGCACCGCGTCGTTGGTCAGCCACCAGTCCGTATGAGCGGTTCCCGCGTGCGGGCCGACCGAAGCGCGCATCTGGTCCGCAATCGGAAACTGCAAGCCAGCGTTGAGCAGCGCGGTCGTCTTACCGGCCCCGGCGGGGCCGATCATCATGAACCACGGCAGCTCGTACAGATAGCGCTTGTTCTCCACCAGGCGGCGGAAGCCGCTAACGCCCCGCATACCCTTGAGTTGCCGCAACGCACGTTGAATCTCGTCAGCAAGCTGAGTGATCTCAACTTTCGCTACGGCTTCCTTGGGCTTGCCGCCAAAATTAAGCACCTGCTCAAGGAATGTGCGGTCTGTACGGGCGCGCTTGACCAACAGATAAAATGCGTAAGCCACAAACAGAAACACAATGCCCGCAATCAGCAGAATGCGGATGGACGTCGGCTCCAACGGCTTGCCATGCCCGATCGCGAGCAGCGGCCCCGCGTGCCAGATCAGCAGGCTCAGCGCCGCCACCCCAATGGTGGAAACCGGCCACCCTGCCAGCCAGAAGAGCACAAACGCCAGCAGCAGCACGATAGCGGTGACGCGCATGCCAACACTGGCCCATGGCTGCATGCCGCTGAAGCGGAGAAGCGGGCCAATAAACCAAATGGCAGCCGCCACCAACAACGCGACAACGAACGCAAGAGCCTGTCGCGAGAACAGCATTGCGCCAATTCGTTTCAACATTTCCATCGCTTGATTCCGTTACTGCGTCACGACGATCTCGACGCGCCGATTCTGTGCGCGACCCGCCGCCGTCTTGTTATCCGCCACCGGCTCGGTATCGCCCTTGCCAATCGCCTCCAACCGGCCCTTGGCTACGCCCTTGCTGGCCAGATACTCCACCACCGTTGCCGCCCGCTCGTCCGAGAGCGCTTGGTTGGAGGGAAATTTGGCAGTCTTGATGGGCACGTTGTCGCTATGGCCGATCACGGTGACTTTGCCGTTCACTTTGCTGATCTCGGCCGCCACCTTGTCCAACAGCGGGAGGATCTTCCGGCTGACCTCGGCCCGACCGCCGCCGAACATGTCGTCACCACGGAAGATCACGTCGCTACGCGTTGCATCTTCGTCCACACGGACAACACCACGGGCGATTTCACCCTTGAGCAGCTCCGCTAAACGCAACGCCTTTGGCGGCTCGGGAGGCGTAACCTTTCCGATGGCCAGAATCACTTGTTCAACGTCGTGTGTGTGGAACATCAGTTGGTATTTGAACCAACCGAAGAGCCCGAACGCCACCAAGGCGAGTACAGCAATATTGACCCATACGGGGATGGACCGCAGCAGGCCAAAACGGCCCGGCGCCGCGCCGCGCCAGTGCGGAGAGAGCTCGCGCGGAACCTCTTCTCGTTTGCTGGAGATCAGATTGAGCAGACGTTGGCGGACGGCATCCAAATGCCGGTCTCGATCGGTCTGGTTAACGTATCGGCCAATGAACCCCAGGGATAGCACCTGATAGAACACCTCGATCAGCTCCAGGTGTTCTTCGGGGCTGTTGACCAGCCGGCCCAGTACATGAAAAGACTTGTTGCCGCCCTCTGTATCCTGGTGGAAGCTGACCAGCAAAGAGTGCTGAGGCCACCCCTTTGTGCCCCATGGCTTCCTATGGGCAGCTTCATCCAGCGCCGTGCATAGCAGGTAGCGCGCACCCAGAATGTGGTCACGCCGAATATTAGCGCGCTCGCAAATCTGTTGAAACCGATTGAGTTCTTCTGCTAGAAGATGGCGCAGCGCTACTGCTGCACTTTGGGGATGTGGCGCCTCTCCAGCATCCTCCTCGACTGAATCTTGTTTGTCATCGCCCTGCGTCTCTTGCTCTTGGAAGCCAGGCAGGTTTTCTGGCATTTCCGCGAGTGCGCGCAGCAACGGTTGCGCCGCTTCCAACAGAGGATTCGGCTCCTTCAGGATCCGGGCGACGCATTCGTCTTGCGTTTCCTGAGCCTGCCACTGCCAAGGTGTGCGTCGCACGCGTGCCGGCTGAGGGGGTGAGGCTTGCGGGCTGGCCGCTGCGGTAGCGGGTTGGTCTTGCTCGGGCGCGACAATATGGTCTTCGAGCCCCATTGTTGACAGATCGGCTCGCTTGTTCATCGCACGCCCCACAGTTCCAGACGCAGATCAGGAAAATGGCCCGCGACATGCATGGCAAGCCCACCATAGCGGGCGACCTGCTCCCACAGTGGATGGTCTTGTTTCAATTCGAAATAGACATGACCGGCATTGAACGGAATCTGCCGCGGCGGCACCGGCATACCCGCCATCGGGATGCCCGGCAGATGAGAACGAATCAACTCGGCCAGCCGTTCAGACGGCCCCAATTTGGCCTGGGCTGGAAACTGATGCATCAGAACATCGGCCGGCATTTGCGAATGCACAGCCAGCACAAAAGTCGAGAAGCGCCCAATCTCCGTTGGCTCAAGCACTGCGACCCGCAAACCGTGCGCTTGGTCACGCAGTTCGATACGTTGTGCCCCACGCTCCAGAACAACGTTGAGCAGGTAGCGCAGATCGTCCACCAGCGGCTTGATGCACGTGTGCGGCTCTGCGTGCTGATACGGCGGGTACTTGCGCGGCCGCCGCGTGTCGGTTCTCACAAAGGTGGAAAGCTCACCGGCCAGCGCAGATAGGTGTACGTACAACGTCTCCGGGGAAGCCGCCTTGGCATCCAGAAGATGGGTCAGCACCGGCTCGTAGCGATTCAGCAGCTGCAGTATCAGATACTCGGAAATCTCTGCCGCGTCGCCGCCACGTGTACTGCCTGCAGTGAGGTTCTTCGCCATCGACTCCGCCCGCAGGTGTAGCAGACTCTGAAGCTCCGTCAGCCACGTCATCAGCTGGTTGCTGGCCGGATACACATTGACGGGGGGGATCAAAGCGGGGTCCAGCTTGGCGCTACCGTCCGCGCGGATTTCCGCCACCTTGGCCAGGGGCAGGCCCATCCATGAGTTGGTCAGTTCCTTCTCTGGCAACAAACGCAAGCGCAGGTCTGAGAGTTGAACCAACTTGGGCCCCTGGGCGATGGAGTTCGCATCCAGTAACTCCTCTTCGAAGGCGCGATAGCGCGCCAGCGAATCGGCAGCGTCGCCAAAATTCGTTTCCTCTGCGTTGGGCGTTCGGATGGGCACGGCAAGGTACACCAGTTGATTCAGGTGTTCATGCCGCAGCGCCAACGGCGCGGGAAGCACAGCGTGGGCTGGCGCATCAAACGGAGTGCCATCTTGAAACACACCTGCCGCGCCAGACACCACCAGTTTGCCCAAGGCAAGCGCCTCCGCATCGATGGCGTAGTGATGGAACCCCCAAAAGAACGGGCTCAAGGCAGCGGCGCGTTTGTGGGCGAAATGCTCCAGATAGCGCTCCTGCTGCTGGAAGAGCTGCGGGCGCAGAAACAACCCTTCGCTCCAGACGACTTTGTTATACCAACTCATGGAATCAGTCAGGCTTGGTTAATGTGATGCTTTGTTGGTCAAGGACCACTTGCAGCTTGATCTTGCGTGCGGGAACAACGGCCCGATACCACGCAGCCTCCGGAGCCGGTGGCAGCTTGTGCACGACACGCCAGGTGGCCTTACCCAGATCGCGATAGCCCACCAGAAAGCCGATCGCCTTCGTTTCAGGGTTCAGCTTGCGTTCGATGTCGCGCGAATCGCCAGGGCGGAGGATGAACTCGTCTCGTACCAGCAAGTCCTGATTCAGCAGCGTCTTGTCGTTCTTGTCGAGCGAGAAGTAATCGGCGTTCTCGAAAGCGTTCTCACTCTTGAGATCGTACACACGCACGAGCACCGGCGAGGCGCGGTCTTTATCGTCCGGATTCACCGTCGACTTGGCCTCGATCTCCAGATCGAGCTTCATCTGCTCGTTCTGTGGGGGGGTGCTGGCACAACCTGCGAGCAATGCAAGTACGACACACGCCAACGCAATGAAATCGTGATGATGATGATGATGACGGACCTGACGGCGCCATGTGTAGAGAAGCATGACCTACGCTCCCACCACAATCGGGAAGGATAGGGGCTGCTTCATCCTGATATGTTCCATGACCTCTCGATTTCCTAAACGCATTGGCTTATACACACCCAACTCAATCTCCATCGTTCCAGTTCGCATATCTGGCACTGTCCCAGTAGCCTCTTGAAATCGCATCCTGCAGCATGCCAGGAGTCAATACAGCCTTTTTCTCCTGATCTGATTTCTTAGCTTTCGGATAAAGCAGGTACAGAAGGCCGCGCATCGAACGCCGGCTGATTTCTGATGCAAAGTAGCGATCAAAATTGAAGTCACCTCTACCTTCTGAAAGCTCAAAATCCAGGAACGCTTGAACAACATCTTCCAGAAAATCCTCTGCAAGCTCGCCTTGTAAATTGAGGTCCTCAACCACGCGCGTCTTAGGCGTGATCGCATCGCGCTTCGCTGGTGGAAAGATGCTGTAGGCTCGATGCTCCTGAGCGATCTTCACAAGCCTCGTCCAAATCGCTTCATTCACCATAATTTGTCCCCGGGCTTCGCCAGCTTGTTGTAGTTGACCAAGGTATGCCGAATGATTTCCTCCACGTCGTAGGCCAGGATGATCCAACCTACAATGGGGACGGTTCTTCCACCCCAGGCACCCAGTCGCTTTGTCATTGAGATTTTCAATGTACTGAGCGACCTGCCTGTAATCATCGGCAGTCGAAATGGCATTTGCTTATTCACGGCACGCCTGGAGACGATCGACAAGGGAGATGTCCCTTTTGTTGCTCCACCAAACTTTGCTCTCGTTGGTATGAATGGCTGGCCCGCCACCACCGCAGCGGCCGCGGCAATGTCAACACCGATGAAGTGCACTAATATTTGATCAATCAGCACCCATACAAAAATCTCCTCTCTGGTGATGTTCTCCAAGTCCTTGTAGTTGTAGAGATTCACCACCGGGACTTGGACCCGCCTTGAGGAGGTCCCAATACCTTCCGAGGTTGTGTAGGTATCTGAAAAATCAAAATTCCACACACGAGACGGGTTGTCTACGTAATCACTCACCCCCGAGGTCTCCGGAAACTCGGCCATCCGGGCTGAGTTTTGCGCGGATCATCTTGAGCTTGCCTGCCGTCTCGATTCGTTGGGTATAACCCTGTTTGTCTGTCACGCCTGAGTGTTGGCTGCCATCTTCCATGAGGATGCTGTAGTACACGCCGCTTAACGGTGTGCCTTCTGCACTCTTGAATTGGATGCTCTCGTCAAATTTCTTGGGCACCCATTGCCCGGCCGAGTCTTGGACGTAGTCCGTATGCATGAGTGCTTCTGACACATCGCCATGACCAGTCTGATGGTTCAACTGCGAAGTCAGCGGACACCCTTTTGTTGTCTTGTGACCATTGAGCACTAGCATCTTTCCCCGCATGCTCATGGTCGACTGTCCTTCAGCAATGACGCAACGATGGTCGCAACTCATGCGCGCACCCACGTAGCTCACTTTTCGCCCACGCGCATCGCTTTCGGGAATGCCATCAATAACCACCGCACCACACGCCGCAGCATCTCCCTGACAGATCCAGCCTTTTATTTTCACCGTCTTCCACTCTTATTTAAACCGAAATCTAGCGCCTCAACAGCAATACAAATTACCGACGCCACAATAGATTTATCCGTTTTTGTCGAAGATCCTGCGGAATTTCATGATGCCCATGCCATTGACCTTGTACTCATTCATGCCAAAGCCAATGAAACCTGCCATCGAGTCGTGAACGTATTCGTCGAATAGCCGCTCTATCGGGGCTGACAGTTTGGTTGGATCAATGGATGCCATGACCTTACGAAGCTGCTGGTAAGGTACGTTGTTTTTGTACTGACCTTCCATTCCTGCGGACTTCATCGCAGCGTCGTTGTTGGCCAATGCAGCCCTGGCGTCATAACTGGGGTCGACCGGGAGCAGATGGCCATAAAGCGTACTCATGCGCTCCATGACGGTTCTGGATGTCTTGGTGAGGCAGGCCTTGTCTTCCTCTGACGCGCGCTCAAACCACGGACGCTCCTTGTAGTTCAGCCGGTACTTGAACCGATAGCTGAAATAGAGACTCATATGCCGGGCATGCATGTCTTCAACCTGCCCATCACCAATCTTGCTTGCAAGGACGTAGTTGTTGAAATCAGCAATAACCTCTGGCGCCGGCGTCAGGTCAGCGCGGTCACCCTTGCTCAACTCGTCTATGTGCTTCAATGGCACGCCTGCTTGGCGCGCCTCGTGGTACATGTCTGCGCCAGGAATCGTGCTCATGAAGCTGTTCGGTGTTGGCGAGATGCCGAGTGCGTTCGGTGGGTACCCGCCCCCCACGTCTGAGTGAGCGCCCGGATACATCACCTCCTTGGCGTTGGGAGGATAGGCATCTCGCACCCGCACAGAATCCAAAGGGAAGCATGCACGAACCTCGTGCCCCGCCACGTAATGAACGCACTGCTCGATGGCTGGATGAATTTCCATCGTGTGGTCAGCCCAGCTCTGATGGCCTTCTGAGATACCGTTGCCAGTCGCATCGGCGACACCGACTGAGGCCACCGTGTCGAGAATGCCGAGGAAATGGAAACGAATCGGAATGCCGGCAAATAGCCAGCCGCCGTCTTGCTGCTCACATACCTCGAACAACCAGTTCGCGAACGTGCGCGCCTCTGCCGCGCCGCGCGAGAACCCGAAAACCGACAGATTGATTTGCGTGACTTCAGGCTTTTTCCCGCTCAAGGCAGCCTTGAGCTTGTCTTGCCAGTTCTTTAATGCAGTTCGGCGCTGCCAGCCTGGGCTGAAGGCACTCGATAGGCTGTTGGATATTGTCTTGGCTTGATCATCCTTGACCAAAAAGCCTGTAAGTACATAGCCATACACAGCGTTCAGCAAGCGTGTGAATGCCCACAGAATGCGAGCCTCTCCACCAGCAGCAGCAGCACTGCCACGGGTGCCACCTGCATCTCCAATTTCCGCGAACGGCGTACCTACGCCCGGTATGTAGTAACGAAAAAAGCCACTGGGTCGATCGTCTTTGTGGACATGAAACAAACGAACAACGTTCGTATGCTTGCGCCGCTGCGGGGAAAACGATTCTGGCAGCGCAGGCGAAACGCCAGCCTTCATGGCCCTGACTTGGTCTGCAGCAGCAATGCCTTCGTAGTCTTCTAGGCGGTTGTTTCCAGTGCCGTCAAAAAAAATGCTGACATTGACTTGCCCCGTACATGCAGGGGCATCGTCCTTGGGCAAGGTACAAGCAAGAGCAGCCGCACGTTGCATGGCTTCACGTGGCGACAGCACGCGAAGACCATCGGTGGGAAATAGCGAGGGCGAGATCGTTGTCATGGCCGCCTCCTACCCACCTGCGGTACGGGGTAGGGATAGTCAGCGTGGCCTGCAAGTTTGTCGGTTACCAAAACCTTAACCTCATCACCCGGGAAGAAATGCACTGCAAAGACACCCATGTCCTCATGCGTATAGCGCGGCACCTCGACAACGCGTGTCTTCCAAGGAATCGGGTCGGCATTACGATCATCGGTCCATTTCACGGTGACCGTCATCCCGGGCTTCCACTCCTGCGGAACCGAAATGCAGCAAACGAATCCCCCTCCACCTCCGTGTGGATAGATATTCGGGCCTGGATAACCGTTTACGCTAAATGCCTCGACAACGTCATCGGTGTAGTTGTATCCGACAATATCCATTGCGTTCACCTGCCCTGTCATCGCACATCCTGCAAGCAGTGCCGGCAATAGGAGCCAACGAGCGTAGATGTGTTGAATCCAAGAGTTCATCGCATTTATCAACTCGAACCTCCGGTGGGAAAAAGGTAGGCTGGGCGAAATTGTTGTCATGGCCGCTTCCTCCCCACCTTCGGTGAGGGATATGGATAGTTGGGATGGCCCGGCCCCTTTGTAGTAACAAGTACCCTGACCTCATCGCCCGGAAAGAAGTGCACCGCAAATCGACTGATGTCATCAGGTGTATAGCGCGGCACTTCGACAACCCTTGTCTTCCAAGGAATCGGATTTGCATTGCGGTGGGCGGTCCATTTCACGGTGACCGTCATCCCAGGCGTCCATTCTTCAGGAACCGAAATGCAGCAAACGCCCCCCCCACCACCACCTCCGTGTGGGTAGATATTCGGGCCGGGATAGCCATTCACGGAGAACGCCGAAACAACTTCATCTGTGTAGTTGTATCCGACAATATCCATTGCGTTCACCTGCCCGGTCATCGCGCACCCAAGCACCAATGCCCCGAGCAATAGCAACAGGTGCCGGTGAATTCGTCGAGTCCAGAACGTCATCAGTCTTTTCACTCTTGCCCTCCTATCAAGCACTTCTTGCCACTCAATCGAACAACTTGGTTAGCGCCGCAGCCATCTCTCCTCGCTTCCACCCACGCTCTGCCACGAGGTTGAGTAGCTTCGGGTTGCTCAGGCTTTGATGGCCATTCAAGGTATCGAAGATCCCCAAGGCGACAACATCTGGAAACGCATCGATTTCGCGTGCGCGTGCAAACTCGCACACGATCTCGATCCGCTCGAAAAACGCTGCCTTGTTGGAGGGCGGCAGGATCTCAGCCAACTGCCTGGAAATTGCATCGATGACCGAATCCGGCTCGCCCTGTTCCAGCAATTTTTTGAACTCTCGTTTCCCGATGGCGAATGGAAACTTGGGCGCTGTGTCGACAGTAGCAACAGGGACGTGCGCAATAGTTCCAGCGCGGTCCACGTACCACCATTGGCTGAGCTCGTGTGTCAACGCGGCCCACGACGCTGGGTGTAGGACTTCTGGCAAGACCGGCAGTACTCGCGTATCGGCAAAACGCAGCAGCAGCTTCTGCCCGTCGTCAGTGGTGACACGTGCGCACTTCTGCCAGTTTGGTTTGAGCTCCTCGGCATTCTTGGGTGACGCCACCACACTGAGCATTGGTCGGCCTGAGCAATGCTTCGCCAAACCGCTTAGTTGCTCGTCCAATAGTGCGGGCTTCCCGGTCACCAGCGGGACAAGAAGTGGCGAAACCTCCTGCATGGCGTCCAACTCGTCGCAGGCGTACAGGGCCTCTGGAGATCCAGGGTAATCGCACTTGCCACGGCCGTAGTCGAAAGCACTATCGACAACCGCAGTCCAGTTTGCCTCCGGATTGAACGCAATGAGTTTCACCAGCTTGTCGGTGACATCCACCACATTCAGTGGATCAACAGCAAAGTACATGTCTTCCCTTTTGGATTACACAGCGGCGAGCGCGCTGCCTGCCTTCATCGCCTTGAGCAGGCACTCGATACAAATCGGCTTCGGTGTCAGTGGCATCTCGATTGGCAGGCTCTGCTCTGCCGGCCATGCGTGGTTGGCTGCATGGGCGATGTATTTCCCGTCTGTCAGATGGGTAATGCCTCCGGCGTTGTATCGGGTATGGCTGCCACCCCCACCAATCAGCAATTCCTTCTTGGCGATGATGCGAATGCTGTCTTCGGTGCTGACGATGCTGATGCCGAGCTTGGCGAGAAGATTCATTGAGTCTTTCTGCGCCTGGATATCCACGGGGCCGCGGCTGGCAAACAATTTGATGCCGAGCTTGTGAGCGCAGATGGACACCATGTCTTTGACGCTTGCCAGTAAGCTCTTGCCCACGTTGAAGGACAAGTGCTCCCCCGTCGTCAGAGAGGTGTGCTGTTTGCTGTGCAGGTGCGTGCTTTCTTCCGCAGTGGCAGCTATGCCGGCGGCACTCGATACCACGACATGAGGAGATGTCAGTTCTCCCAATGCTTCGCCTGAGCCCTTGATGGCATCGTTCTGCGCTTGAATGGCATCCGCAACGCCCTTCTGCTCGTCAACCTGGGCCAGCACGCTGGATGAGGCTTCATGCAAGGTTTCGGCAATACTGAGCGCTTCCTTCAGGCGAGCGATGGTCTCCCGCATGTCCAACGCATGACCCAGGACATTCTGGCGCGCCTCCGTGCTGAGCAACGTGCCCTTGGCGGAGCGCAGCGCCATGTGGCCATCGGTACGCAGTTCCGCCCCTTCACCGCGCTTGTCCTTCCGACCACCCGAATCTGGGATACGAGTGATATGGCCAATGCTCAGTTGTGACAGCAGATAGTCCGACGACAATTGCGACTGTATCTGTCCCTGCGTGTCGTCCATCACCAGGTGGTTGCGCCGCCGGCCGAACAGCTCCTTGCTGGCGATGCCCGAGAGCGCGTGCTGGCCGGGCAGACTCCAGGGCGGCAGGTTCAACTGGTTGGGCGCGCGCCCGATGACGATGGGCTTGTTGGGGTCGCCGTTGAGGTAGTCAACGAGCACTTCCTGACCGATACGGGGGATGTGCATGCCGCCGTATTGGTCGCCGGACCAGGCGTTGGCGACGCGAATCCAGGGGGAGCTGTTCTCGTCGTATTGGCCGTAGCGGTCCCACTCGAACTGGACTTTGACGCAGCCGTGGTCGTTGGTCCAAAGCTCTTGGTTCTCGGGGCCGGTGACGACGGCGCGCTGGATGCCGCGCACGCGCGGCTTGTGAGCGGTGTGCTCGGGGCGGAAGACTTCATCCGTAGGCTGAGCCTCGAAGCTGACGTAACAGGCGTAGCGTTGGGTGCTGCCGCTTTGGACGCCAACATCCTCAAGTTGGAGTTCAGTGCGGATGACGAGCACTTCGCGGTTCAGTGCTCGGGTGTCGTGGTTGGCGATCTGGTAGGTGCAGCCGGCTGCGACGCCACGCAGGGCGCCGGCGCCGCGCAGACGTTTGCCCTTGGCGCGGCGCTCTTCCATACGGATGCGGGCACGCAGGTCGCCTTCGCTTCGGTCTACATAGGTGCCGGGGGCGTATTCGTAGCGCTCGTACTCGGAATAGTGCGTGTCACGCGGCAGGCCGTCGTCGGTGGTGAGATCAGCCTTGGGGGCACGAGGGTCGTAGTCCTTGAGGATGATCTTGCCGGTGCGCAGGCGGTGGATGGGTTCGAAGCGGGTGAGGTGTTCCTCATCGACCTTGGAGCCTTGCGGGTAGATTGGCAGGGTGTGGTAGGCGGCGCTGGGGAATTTGCGCCAGGCGCCGGATTCGGAGACGAGCACGAGGCGGTGGTGGCCGCTGTCGTGTTCGAAGAAGTAGGTGATGCCCCATTCTTCGGTGAGGCGCTGGATGAAGTGGGCGTCGGTCTCGCCGTGCTGGACTTCCCATTCGAGCTTAGGGTAGACGCTGGTGTCCAGGCGCTTTTCGACGCTGTAGATGTAGTCGCCCAGGACTTCATCCAAGATTTCGATGACGGTCTTGTTCTGGAAGGCTTTGTAATCAGACGTCTGGGTGGCAAGCCACAGCCAGGGGCGCAGGGTAAACCGATACAACTTGTTGTCGGAGACGCCGCCAACCTGTTCGACCGCGCTGATGATGCCGGTGATTTCGCGAGAGCCCGCACCGACTCCACCTAGCAGGCCTGTACCCATGCCGCCCAACTCAATCGTGAGCGTCATCTCCAAACCAATGGCATCGTCGAGATCGGCTTCGAGCATCGTTTGGGCGGCAACCACGTTGACCGGGCGCAGGTCGACGGTGTAGGTGAACAGTTCGCTCAAGCTCTCGCAGCCAGACACGCGCACGAATTCCAACTGCGATTCGCCCAACAATTGGGGGATCGCTGCGCTCGTTACCTTGACGGTGCGGTGGCTGCCAATGCCGAGTACGTGTTCTGCTGCGCCCATGGTGCTTGCCCTCTTGTGTAATAAGCTCTTGGCTGTTGGATACGCTTAGCGTTCCGCGCCCACGCCGTCTTCCGAAAGGCGAACCAGATCGCCATCAATGACATGTGGCTTGGCTGCCTGAATGTCGCGGGTGTTCTTCTGCACCGCGATGGCGCCGAACAATGCCAGTGCGAACGACATGCCGTAAAAGCCCTTCTCGCTCAACGCCAGCGTGGCGTTAAAAAGACCCACGCAAAGCAGCAGGACAGCCAACAACACCGACACCCAGCTCAGGCCGTAGTAGATGCCTGTAACCGGAATGCCTTCGAGCCTGTCTCGCACACTCTTCTGCACGGAGACGGCGGCAAAGAGCCCATACACCAGCACGGTGAAGTAATACCCGCGCTCGTTCAATTGCATGTCCGAATTGAACAACCCGACGAGAAAGGTAAGCACCCGACCGGTACCGTAGGTGATGGTGTTGACGATCGCGGCGGGAAGCGTTACCGGATAGGATCGACCTTGGCGGACGCTGGCAG